>JBGAIC010000083.1:0-12011 GCA_044225845.1 Casimicrobiaceae bacterium | reverse complement strand
AGCCCGCAGGCCTCGATCAGCCGCGCCGCGTGGTCGCCGTCCGGGTTGCGGAACACGCTGCCGGCATTCGGTAGCGCGAGCGGCTGCGTCGCAATCCGCTTCGCCAGCAGCTCGCGGATGCGCTCGCGCGCGGCGCTGCCGTCGCCCTGCGGGAAGCGGAACCACGCGGCCGTGAAGATCGCGGTCAGCGCCGCGCCGTCGGCGCGCTTCACGCTGCGGTACGCGATCCGGTAATCCGCGGCGGTGCGCACGTGGAACGTGCCGTCGCGGCACAGCACTTCCACCTTCGCGACGTGGTTCCACGTCTCGCCGCCGTAGCAGCCCGCGTTCATCGCCAGCGCGCCGCCGATCGTCCCCGGGATGCCCGCCAGGAACTCGGCGCCGACACAGCCGTGCAGCGCGGCGAAGCGCGCGAGCTTGGGCGACGCGACGCCCGCGTCCGCGTACAGCAGGCCCTGCGACACGGCGAGCGCGGCGCCCGGGTTGTGCATGAGCACGACGACGCCGCGTATACCGCCGTCGCGGACGAGCACGTTGCTGCCGAGGCCCAGCACCGTCACCTTCTCGAACACCGGGAGCTGGCGCAGGAACTGCGCGAGGTCGTCGCGATCCGCCGGCACGTACACGGCGTCCGCGTGGCCGCCGGCGCGCCACGTCGTGTGGCGCGCGAGCGGCGCATCCAGCGTCAACGTGCCACGGAGGTTCGTGAAGTGGCGCGGCTCGACCATGTTCATCGGGATCCCTTGGCGATGCGGGCGGGCGCCTGGCCGATCGAGCCGGCGCCCATCGTGATGACGACGTCGCCGGGCCGCGCGACGCGCAGCACGGCTTCCGGCAGGTCCTGCACCGACTCGACGAACACGGGCTCGACGGCGCCGGCGACGCGCAGCGCGCGCGCCACCGCACGGCCGTCGGCCGCGACGATCGGTGCCTCGCCCGCCGCGTAGATCTCGGTCAGCACCACGGCGTCGGCCGTCGACAGCACGCGGACGAAGTCCTCGAACAGGTCGCGCGTGCGCGTGTAGCGGTGGGGCTGGAACGCGAGCACGAGGCGGCGGCCGGGAAAGCTCGCGCGCGCCGCCTCGATGACCGCGGCCATCTCCACCGGGTGGTGGCCGTAGTCGTCGATCAGCGTGAACGTGCCGCCCGTGAGCGCGACCTCGCCGTAGCGCTGGAAGCGTCGACCCACGCCGCGGAACTCGGCGAGCGCCCGCGCGATGGCGGCGTCGTCGACGCCGGTCTCGCGGCCGACGGCGATCGCGGCCAGCGCGTTGCGCACGTTGTGCACGCCCGGCAGCGCGAGCTCCACGGCGAGGTCGGCGCGGCCCTTCTGCTGCGCCGTGAAGCGCATCCGGCCGCCGATGTTCGCGACATCCACCGCACGCAACGCGGCGCCTTCGTCGAGGCCGTAGGTGACCGTTTGCCGCGCGAACTCGGGCAGCAGCGCGCGGACGTTGGCGTCGTCGTGGCACACGACCGCCACACCGTAGAACGGCAGCCGCTGCACGAAGTCGGTGAACGCCTTCGCGAGCCGCGCGTAGTCGTGGCCGTACGTCTCCATGTGGTCCTGGTCGATGTTCGTCACCACGGCGATCATCGGCGTCAGCAGCAGGAAGGACGCGTCGGATTCGTCGGCTTCGGCGACCAGG
Source organism: Casimicrobiaceae bacterium (assembly GCA_044225845.1). Lineage (GTDB taxonomy): Bacteria > Pseudomonadota > Gammaproteobacteria > Burkholderiales > Casimicrobiaceae > VBCG01. Next base: position 10,362 of record JBGAIC010000083.1, on the reverse strand, counting down.
TAGTCGCCGCCGCCGAGCCGCGCGTGCGCGTCGGCGGCGAGCAGGCGCCCGCCGATGACGAACGTCGGGTCGAGGCCGCCTTCGGCGAGCACCGACGCGACGAGGCTCGTCGTCGTCGTCTTGCCGTGCGTGCCGGCCACAGCGATGCCCTGCTTCAGTCGCATCAGCTCGGCGAGCATCAGCGCGCGCGGGACCACCGGCACGCCGCGCTCGCGGGCCGCAAGCACTTCCGGGTTGTCGGCGGCCACCGCCGTCGACACGACGACGACGTCGGCGCCGGCGCTGTTGGCCGCCGCGTGGCCCTGCATGATCGCGACGCCCAGCTTCGCGAGCCGCGCGGTGGCCGCGTTGTCGGCGAGATCCGAGCCCGACACCTGGTAGCCCTGCGTCGCGAGCACCTCCGCGATGCCGCTCATGCCGGCGCCGCCGATGCCCACGAAGTGCACGCGCTTGACCTTGTGCTTCATCGCGTGCCGACCTCCATGCAGAGGCCCGCGATCCGCTCCGCCGCATCGCGCCGGCCGACTGCATAGGCCGTCTCCGCCATCGTCAGCGCGCTCTCGCGCGTCAGCGCCGCGAGGTGCGCGCCCAGCCAGGCCGCGTCGACGCGGTCCTGCGCGCGGCACGTCGCCGCGCCCGCAGCGACGAGGAAGCCCGCGTTCGCCGTCTGCTCGTCGGCGATGGCGCCGGGCAGCGGCACGAGCAACGAGCCCAGGCCCACCGCCGCGAGTTCCGCCACCGTCAACCCGCCGCCGCGGCCGATCACGTAGTCGGCCCATGCATAGCGCGCGGCCATGTCGTCGATGAACGCGACGCAGTCGGCGGCGACGCCGTGCTGCGCATACGCGACGCGCAGCGCGTCGATGTGGCGCGCGCCGGACTGGTGGACGACGACGGGCCGCGTCGAGGGATCAAGCGTCGCCAGCGCGGCCGGGACGACGTCGTTCAACGCACGCGCGCCCAGGCTCCCGCCGACGACGAGCAGCCGCAGCGGTCCCGTGCGACCCGCGAAGCGCGTGGCCGGCGGCGGCAACGCGGTGATGTCGTCGCGCAGCGGATTGCCGGTGTACTCCACCTTGGCCGCGTACTTGCCGCGATATGCATTCGGGAAGCCGGCACACAACCGCGTCGCGACCGGCGCGAGCATCCGGTTCGCCAGTCCCGCGACGGCGTTGGCGTCGTGCAGCACCAGCGGGCGCCGCGTTGCCACTCCCATCGCGGCGCCGGGGAAGGACGCGAAACCACCGAAACCCAGCACGACGTCGGGCTTCCGGCGCTTCAGGATAGCCGCGCTTTCGCGGCACGCGGCCGCCAGCGCGAACGGACCCGTCACCAGCGTGCGCCAGCCCTTGCCGCGCACGCCCTTGAACGCGACGCCCTCGAACTCGACGCCGTGCCTGGGTACGAGGTCCGCCTCGATGCCGTCGCGCGTGCCGAGCCAGAACACGCGCGCGCCGCGGCGCGTCAAGTGCGAGGCGACGGCGAGGCCGGGGAACACGTGACCGCCGGTGCCGCCGGTGGTGATCATCACGGTCGCGGCCATTGCGCCCGTTCCGCTCATGGCGCGAACCCCCGCAGCAGCAGCCGGTTCTCGTAGTCGACGCGCAGCAGGATGGCCATCGCGATGCAGTTGGCGACGATGCCGCTGCCGCCGAACGACAGGAGCGGCAAGGTCAGCCCTTTGGTCGGCAGCAGGCCCACGTTGACGCCGATGTTGATGAAGGCCTGCACGCCGATCCAGATGCCGATGCCTTGCGCGACGAGCGCCGCGAACGGCCGCGACAGCCGCGCCGCCTGGCGGCCGATCGCGTAGCAGCGATACAGAAGCCACACGAACAGCGCGACGACGACGGCCACGCCGGCGAAGCCCAGCTCCTCCGCGATCACCGCGAGCAGGAAGTCGGTGTGCGCTTCCGGCAGGTACAGGAGCTTCTCGACGCTGGCGCCCAGGCCGACGCCGAGCAACTCGCCGCGGCCGAACGCGATCAGCGAGTGCGACAGCTGGTAGCCCTTGCCGAGCGGATCGGACCACGGATCGAGAAAGGCCGTGAGCCGCTGCATCCGGTAGGGCGCGGCGACGAGGATCGCGCCGAGTGCCAGCGGCAGCAGCGCGGACAGTCCCGCGAACAGCCGCCAGTCGAGGCCGCCCAGGAACAGCATGCCGAAGCCGATGGCGACGATGACGACGAAGGCGCCGAAGTCAGGCTCCATCAGCAGCAGGCCGCCGATGATCACCATGACACCGAACAGCGGCAGGAAGCCGCGCGTCAGCGTCTGCCGCAGCGGTTGCTCGGCGTGCAGGAACGCGGCCTTGCGCACGGCATAGCTCGCCGCGTACAGCACGACGGCGAGCTTCATGAACTCGGAGGGCTGCACGTTCACGACGACCAGCGACAGCCAGCGCCGCGAGCCGTTGACGACGCGGCCGACGCCCGGGACCAGGACGAGCACGAGCAGCGCGATGCCGGCCACGAACAGCCACGGCGCCAGCGCGCGCCAGGCCTTCATCGGCACCTGGAACGCGACGAACGCGGCCACGAGGCCCACGACGATGAACATCGCGTGGCGCGCCAGGAAGTACCACGGGCGGTAGCCGGTCTGCGCCGACGCCTCGCCGCTGGCGATCGACGCCGAGTAGACCATCACCAGGCCGATCGCGAGCAGCAGCAGCACGGTCCACGCGAGCGATGCGTCGTAGGTCATCATCGCGCGCGACGTCGCTTGCGTCGTGCTGCGGCCGATCCGACGCGTGGCCGCGGCGACGCTCGCCTCCACCGGGTCCGGCGCCGCGCGGCCCATCACCAGCGTCGCGGTCTGCAGCAGACGGTTACGCATGCGTCACCTCCGCGGCATGCGCCAGCACGCGCGCGGCGAACGCATCGCCACGCGCCATGTAGTTCGGGAACTGGTCCAGGCTTGCGCAGGCGGGCGACAGCAGCACCACGTCGCCGGCGCGCGCCAGCACGAACGTGCGGTCCAGCGCGCGGTCCAGCGTGCCGCACAGCTCGATCGTCGCCCGCGTGCCGGCGAGGCCGGCCTCGACGCGCTCGGCGTCGCGGCCGATCAGCAGCACGGCGCGGCAGGCCCGGTCGACGGCAGGCGCGAGCGGCACGAAGCCCTGGCCCTTGCCGTCGCCGCCGGCGATCAGGATCACCGGGCGGTCCAGCCCGTCGAGCGCGACGGCCGTTGCGGCCACCGTCGTCGCCTTCGAATCGTTGACGTACAGCACGCCGTCGACGTCGGCGACGCGCTGCATCCGGTGCGGCAGGCTCTGGAAGCGCGCGAGCGCCGCGAGCACGGCCGCGTCGATCCGCGCGACGGCCGCGGTGAGCGCCAGCGCGGCGAGCGCGTTCATCGCATTGTGGCGGCCGACGAGCGCGAGCGAGCCTTGCGGCAGCAGCAGCTCGCCGCCGCGCGCCAGCCAGGTGTCGCCGCCGCGCTGCACGAGGCCCCACTCCTCCTCGCTCGCCGGCACCGATGCGCCGAAGGTCTGCACGGTGCGGCCGGCGCGGCGCATCAGGCGCACGATCGCATCGTCGCGGTTGACGATGGCGACACCCGCGCGCTCGAAGATCCGCGCCTTCGCATCCGCGTAGTCGGCGAGGCCCGCGTAGCGGTCGAGGTGGTTCGCCGTCACGTTGAGCACCGTCGCAGCCGTTGGCGCCAGGCTCGCCGTCGTCTCCAACTGGTAGCTCGACAGCTCGAGCACGACGACGTCGGGCCAGCGGCCGGCAGCTTCATAACCGGCGAGCGCATCGAGCACCGCTTCGCCGATGTTGCCGAGCACGTCGCACGCGAGCCCGCCCGCGCGGACGAGTTCGCCGGTCAGCGCCGCGGTCGTCGTCTTGCCATTGGTGCCGGTGATCGCGAGCACCTTCTGGCCCGCGGGCATTTCGCGCGCGAACAGCTCGATATCGCCCGCGAGTTCCGCGCCGGCGGCCACCGCCGCCGCGATCGCGGGCTGGTCCTTGGCCACGCCGGGGCTGATGGCGATCAGGTCCGCGCCGGCGAACGTCGCGTCGGTGAACGGCCCCGTCGCCAGCGCGATTGCCGGCAACTCGGCGGCGAACGTCGCGGCGTCCGGTGGCGCCGTGCGCGAATCCGCGACGCGCACACGCGCGCCGCGGCGCACGAAGAAGCGCGCCAGCGAGCGGCCGGTGAGGCCGGAGCCCAATACGACCACATTGCGGTTGCGGTAGTCCATCAGCGGAGCTTCAACGTGGACAGGCCGAACAGCACGAGCAGCATCGTGATGATCCAGAAGCGGACGACCACCTGCGTTTCCTTCCAGCCCTTCAATTCGTAATGGTGGTGGATCGGCGCCATCCGGAACACGCGCTTGCCGGTCAGCTTGAACGAGGCCACCTGCACGATCACCGACAGCGTCTCGACGACGAACACGCCGCCCATGATCAGCAGCACGATCTCCTGGCGCACGATCACGGCGATCGTGCCCAGCGCGCCACCCAGCGCCAGCGCCCCGACATCCCCCATGAACACTTCGGCCGGGTAGGCGTTGAACCACAGGAAGCCCAGGCCCGCACCCGCGATGGCGCCGCAGATGACGGCGAGCTCGCCGGCGCCCGCGATCATCGGGAACTGCAGGTAGCGCGCGAACACCGCGTTGCCGGACACGTAGGCGAAGACACCGAGCGCCGAGCCGATCATCACCGTCGGCATGATCGCGAGGCCGTCGAGGCCGTCGGTCAGGTTCACCGCGTTGCTGGTGCCGACGATCACGAAGTACGACAGCGCAATGAAGCCGAACGCGCCGAGCGGATAGCTGACGGTCTTCACGAAGGGCACGATGAGGTCCGCCTTCGGCGACAGCGCCGTCGAGAAACCGGAGCCCGCCCACGCGGTGAGCTGCTGGACGAAGCGCAGGTTGTCGGGCGCCGAGATCGCGAACGCGAGGTACACGGCGGCGACGAGGCCGATCAGCGACTGCCAGCCGAGCTTCGCGCGCGCCGACAGCCCTTTCGGGTTGCGATAGACCACCTTGCGGTAGTCGTCGACCCAGCCCACCGCGCCGAAGCCGACGGTGACGAGCAGCACGACCCACACGAAGCGGTTGGACAGGTCGCCCCACAGCAACGTCGTGGCGACGATGGCGACGATGATCAGCGCGCCGCCCATCGTCGGCGTGCCGGCCTTGGTGAGGTGCGTCTGCGGCCCGTCGTTGCGCACCGACTGGCCGATCTTCATCCGCGTGAGCCACGCGATCATCCGCGGGCCGACGACGAACGAGATGATGAGCGCCGTCATGCACGCGAGCACCGCGCGCAGCGTCAGGTAGCCGATGACGTTGAACGCGCGGACGTCGCGGGACAGGATGTCGGCGAGCCACAGCAGCATGTCAGTGCGCTCCCGTCGCGGTATTGCCGGTCAGCGCGGCCACGGCGCGTTCCATCCGCATGAAGCGCGAGCCCTTGACCAGCGCAGTGGCCGCGCGCGGCGGCCTTCATCGGCCGCAGCGCCGCGGCCAGCGCCGCGCCGTCGTCGAATGCCGTCGCCGCCGCTTCGCCAGGCAATACCGCGTCGCGCATCGCCGGCCCCCGCGGCGCCGTCGCCTTCGATACCGGCCGCGCGCATAGGCCCCGATCTCGCGATGGAACGCGGCGCCTTCGGTCCCGACCTCGCCCATGTCGCCCAGCACGAGCCAGCGCGGCGCCGTCGCGCGCGAGTACGTCGATGTCGGCGCGGACCAGATCAGGTTGGCGTTGTACGTATCGTCGATGACCGCGGCGCCGGCGGGCGTCGACGTGCGCGCCAGGCGACCCGCGACTGGCTGGAACGCGGCGAGCGCGGCCGCGGCGGCGGCGAGCGTCGCGCCGGCGGCCAGCGCGGCGGCCGTGGCCGCGAGCGCATTGCGCCATCGCGACGCCAGGCAGCGCGGGCGCGCGGCGAAGTCGCCGCGCAGTACGCACGGCGAGCTCGGTACCGGCTGCATCCAGGACAATGTCCGCGGCGACGTCGGCGTCCGCGTCCAGGCCGAACGACACGACCGTCGCGCCCGCGTCGCGCGCGCGGCCTGGAGCACGTCGGCGCGCGCGTCGTCCGCGATTGGCCAGTGCATGGCCGCCGCGCCAGCGGATCCATCACGTGCTCGTCGGCCACCGCGTCGACGGTCGCCATGAACTCCTGGTGCTCGCGCGCGTTGTTGACGAGCGCGATCGTCGCTTGCGCGGGCGGCCAGCTCGTGCGTCTCGCCGCGATGGTTCATGCCGAGCTCGATGACCGCGGCACGATCGGCGCCGCGCATCCACAGCAACGTCAGCGGCAGCCCGATCGCGTTGTTGAAGTTGCCGGCCGTCGCGAGCACCGGCGCGCTGGTACGCGCGCAGGATGGCCGCCGTCATCTCGCCGGCCGTCGATCTTGCCGTTGCTGCCGGTGACGACGATCACCAGCGCCACGAACTGCGCGCGCCAGTGCTGCGCGAGCGTCTGCAGCGCGGACAGCGTGTCGGCGACGACCACGAGGTTCCCGGGCAACGCCACGGCATGCTCGGCGGCGACGATCGCGCCCACCGCGCCGGCCGCGAGCGCGCCCGCGACGAACGCATGGCCGTCGAAGCGCTCGCCGGCCAGCGCGACGAAGAGGTCGCCCGCGCGCACGTCGCGGCTGTCGGTGGTCACGCGCGCGAACGCAGCGTCCGCGCCGCGCAGCGCGCCGCCGGTCCAGCGCGCGACCGTTGCGAGATCGGTCATCGCCGCGTCGTGCGCCGGTAGCGTGGCGGCGGTCGTCACGTCCTTCACCGCGCGGCCCGCGCGGCCAATGCAGCCGTCGCGCGTTCGACGTCCGAGAACGGCGTGCGCACGCCGTTCTGCTCCTGGTAAGCCTCGTGGCCCTTGCCCGCGATCAGCACGACGTCGCCGACGTCGGCGCGCTCGACGGCCGCGCCGATCGCGCTCGCACGGTCGAGCTCGAGCCGGTAAGGCGCGTGCGGCGCGGGCGTCGCGTTGATGCCGTCGACGATCGCCTGCGCGATGACGCCCGGGTCCTCGCTGCGCGGGTTGTCGCTGGTGACCACGACGCGGTCCGCCAGCCGCGCGGCGATCGCGCCCATTTCCGCGCGCTTGCCGGGATCGCGGTCGCCACCGGCGCCGAACACGGCGACGAGCTCGCCGCCTTCCGCCACCGCAGGCCGCAGCGCCGACAATGCCTGCGCCAGCGCGTCGGGCGTGTGCGCGTAGTCGACGACGATCACCGGCTGGTGATCGCCGCCCAGGCGCTGCATGCGGCCGGGCGGCGGCGCCAGCGCCGACAGCGCGGCGAGCGCATCCGCGAGCGGCACGTCGCTCGCGAGCAGTGCCGCCAGCGTCGCCAGCAGGTTGTGCACGTTGAAATCGCCGATCAGCGCCGTCGTCGCCGTGCCGCGCCCCGCCGGCGTCTCGACGTCCATCACGATGCCGGCGGAGGTCATCGCCACCGCCGTGCTGCGCACGTCGGCCCGCGTGCGGCCATAGGTCATCACCGGCCGGCGCTCGCGGCGCAGCGTCTCGATCAGGTGCTGGCCGAACGCGTCGTCGGCGTTGACGATGCGCGCCTTCAGCGACGGCCAGCTGAAGAGCTGCGCCTTCGCGGCGCCATAGGCCGCCATCGTGCCGTGGTAGTCGAGGTGGTCGCGCGTCAGGTTCGTGAACACCGCGACGTCGAACTTGACGCCGTTGACGCGCCCCTGGTCCAGGCCGTGCGACGACACCTCCAGCGCGACGCCGCGCGCGCCTTCCGCCACCATCGCCGCGAGCAGAGCCTGCAGCTCGGCCGCATCCGGCGTCGTGTTCGCGGACGGCAGCAGCGCGCCGGGCATGCCGCTGCCCAGCGTGCCGACAACGCCGGTCGCGCGGCCTTGCGCCGACAACGCCTGCGCGATCCATTGCGTGCACGACGTCTTGCCGTTGGTGCCGGTGACGCCGACGGTCCACAGCGCGGCCGACGGATGGCCGTAGATGAAGTCGGCGACGAAGCCGAGGCGCTGCGCGAGCTTCGGCACCGGCGTGTTCGGCACCACCCATTCGGACTTCCACGCGAACGCGTCGTCGTCCCACAGCACGGCAACCGCGCCGCGCGCGATCGCGTCGCCGATGAACGCGCGGCCGTCCGCGCGCGTGCCCTTGTACGCGGCGAACGCGTCGCCCGCCTGCACGCGGCGGCTGTCGCTGACGACGCGCCGCGGCTTCACCGGCAGCCGCGACAGGATCGCGGCCACTTCAGTGGTCATCCGGGTGGTCATGCGGCTCGCCGTCGCGGCCGGGCGCGTCGACGCGTCGATCACGTCTCTTCCTTCACGGTCGCGGCGTCGGGCGGCAGCACGACGTTGTTCACCGGCGCGTCGGTGGGCACGCCCAGCATCCGCAGCGCCGCGCCCATCACCGTCGAGAACACCGGCGCCGACACGCTGCCGCCGTAGTACGTGCCCGCGGGCTCGTCGATCATCACGGCGACGATCAGCCGCGGGTTCGACAGCGGCGCGAGGCCCACGAACGACGCGACGTACTTGTTCACGTAGACGCGGTTCTCGAGCTTGTGCGCGGTGCCGGTCTTGCCGCCCACGCGATAGCCGGGCACCTGCGCCAGCGGCGCCGTGCCGCCGGGTTGCGTCACCATCTCGAGCATCTTGCGCATCGCCGCGGACGTCTGCGGCTTGATCACCGGCTTGCCCGCGACGGGACCGTCGGTGCGGAAGAGCGTCACGGGTTTGAGGTCGCCGTCGCCGGCGAAGATCGTGTACGCGCGGGCGAGCTGCACCAGGTTCACGGAGAGGCCGTGGCCATAGGCCATCGTCGCCTGCTCGATCGGCTTCCACGTCTTCGCGGGACGCAGGCGCCCGGACACTTCGCCGGGGAAGCCGGTACCGGGCGGCGAACCGAAGCCGTCGTCGGACAGCGCGTTCCACATCGTCGCAGCCGGCAGGCCCAGCGCGATCTTCGCGGCGCCGATGTTCGACGACTTCTGGATCACCTGCTCGACCGTCAGCAGGCCTTCCTTGTGGTCGTCGTGGATCGTGTTGCTGCCGAGCTGCCACACGCCGCCGTTCGTGTTGATTACCGTCTGCGGCGTGACGGTGCCTGCCTCGAGGCCGGCCGCGACGGTGAACGGCTTCATCGTCGACCCCGGCTCGAACACGTCGGTGAGCGCGCGGTTGCGCATCCGCTCGCGCGCGAGCTTCTCGCGGCCGTTCGGGTTGTACGTCGGCCAGTTGGCCAGCGCCAGGATCTCGCCGCTCTTCGCGTCGAGGATCACGAGGCCGCCTGCGTGGGCCTTGTTCTTCTCGATCGCAGCCTTGAGCTCGCGGAACGCGAGGTATTGCAGCCGCGAGTCGATCGACAGCGCGAGGTCGTGGCCTTCCTGCGGCGCGCGGATCGACGCCACGTCCTCGACCACTTCGCCGCGCCGGTTGACGATCACGCGGCGGCTGCCGGGCGTGCCGGCCAGCCAGACCTGCTGCGCGAGCTCCATGCCTTCCTGGCCCGCGTCGCGATCGCCGGTGAAGCCCACGAGGTGGCTCGTCACCTCGCCGCCCGGGTAGTAGCGGCGATACGCGTTCTCGTCGTTGAGGCCGCGGATCTTCAGCGCCATCGCGCGCTCGGAGGCCTCGGGCGCGATCTGCTTCGCGACGTAGACGAAGTCGTCGGCCGCCGCGACGCGTTTCGCAAGCGCCTGCGGCGTCGTGTCCAGGATGTGCGCGAGCGCGGCCAGCTCCGGTGCCGACGCCTGGAACTGCGACGGGAACACCCACAGCGACTTGACTGGCGTCGATACGGCGAGCGGGTCGCCGAAGCGGTCGAGGATGCGCCCGCGGTGCGCGGGCACCTCCAGTTCGCGCGAATAGCGCGCGGCGCCCCGCTCCTGCAGGAACGCGTTGTCGAAGGCCTGCAGGTACAGCGCGCGGCCGGCGAGCGTCGCGAACATCAGCGCGATGACGGCGAACAGGAGCATCGCGCGCGAGCCGGGCAGCCGCGGCTCGGCGGCTGCCTTGTCGCGCATCTGGCGCGGCGTCACTTGCCGGCTCCCGCAGGCACGACCTCGACGCGGCCCGGGCCGGGGATCTGCATGCCGAGCTGCTCGCGCGCGATGCGCTCGACGCGGGCCGGCATGCCCCACGTCGACTGCTCCAGCGTCAACTGGCCATACTCGGTATCGAACGCGCGCTGCTGCGCCTGCGCACGTTCCAGCGCGATGAAGCGCTTGCGCGCCTGGTGGCGCGACGTGACCAGCGACAGCGCGCACACCACGAGCACGGCCAGCAGCACGAGGTTGACGCGCGTCATGCGCGGGCCCCGTGCGCGGCATCCGGCCACGCGGCGGCCGTGCGCGCGGCGACGCGCAGCACGGCGCTGCGCGCGCGCGGGTTGGCGGCC
>JBGAIC010000082.1:0-11921 GCA_044225845.1 Casimicrobiaceae bacterium | reverse complement strand
CGGCCGACACCGAGCCGCCCGGCGCCGCGGCTGGCGCGTCCAGGCGGCCTTGCGCAGCGCCGCGGCGGCGACGGCCTTCTTGATTGATCAGCATGCGCCGCCCGTCGGCCGTCTTGTCCGGCCGTGGACACGATGATCGCGATTACCTGCGGCGGGGTCAGCGTCGGATTGACCGCCAGGATCTTGGCAGCGAGGTTCGTCACCTGCGGTGCGGCCATCGACGTCCCCGACTCCGCGAGCTTCTCGCCGCCCGGGATCACGCTCTCGACCTGGTAGCCGTTGGCGTGCACGACGACCGTCGGCCCGTAGCTGGTGAACGATGCCTCGTCGCCCGCCTGGTCGACGGCGCCGACGGTGATCAGGTTCGGCAGCTTGATGCTGGCCGGGATGCTTTCGGTGAACGTCGCGTCCGAGTTCTCGTTGCCGCCCGCGGCGACGAACAGGATCTCCGGCGCGCTCGCGAACGCCTTCGTGAGCGCGTTCTTCGACATGTCGAAGTACTTGCGTGCGATGGCCTTGCGCTCGTCCGGCGTCTTGCCGATGCCGCACACCTCGAGGTCGTGCTCGTAGGCCTGGACGTTCGCCGCCCCAGCTCATGTTGACGACGCGCACCTTGTTCGCCTTCAGGAAGTCGACGTAGGCCTGCGACGCGGCGGCGTCGCGCGCGGCGAGCTCATCGCTCGGGCACGGGTCCGGCAGCAGCGTGTAGCCGAACTCGATGCGCGCGACGGCCACCTTCGCATACGGGTCGCCCTTCAGCGCGATGCCGGTGACGTGCGTGCCGTGCAGGTAGTTGCCCATCATCGAGATCTCCTCGATCGTCGACTTGTACTCGTCGGGCTTCAATCCCGACAGCAGCTTCTTCACCGCGGTCGCCTCGGGGCTGTCGATGTTCGACTGCAGGTCCGAGAAGCCCTTGATCGTCGCCTTCAGCGCCGGCACCTTCGCGCGCATCGCGTCGGGCACCGGATAGAGCTCGCCGCTCGCCGGCTTCGAGTACCTGTCGAACGCGATCACCGCCGGCTTGCCGCCGTCCATCACGACCTGGTTCGGGAACAGCTTGGTATCGACGCCGTGTCCCACACGGCGATCGTCACCGGCGTACCTAGCCGGCTTGCCCAGCTCGAGCGCGACGTCGGCGCGCGGCCCAGATGTCGGCCTTCTCGACCTTGTGCGCGGCGAGGTAGGCGCCGTACGTGTCGGCGAGGTTCTGCTTGAGCGGCAGCACGGCGACGATCGCGTAGCGGGCGTTGGTGAGCGCGGGCGCCATGTCCGACGACAGCACGCCGCCGGCCTTGTCCACCGTCGGCTGGATGACCTCGCGGATGCGGCCCAGCACCAGCGACTCGCTGATGATCTCGGCGCGCTCCTTCATCTCGCTGACGTCGTTCTTCACGACGTCGTAGGGCATCGGCTCCAGCACCTTCGCGATGTCGCGCGCGACGGCGTCGCGGTACGCGGGCGTGTCGGCCGTGGCGCCGGCCGCCTTCGCGTCGAGGATCGCGCGCATCTGGAGGCCGGACAGCAGCTTGTCGGCCGGCTTCTCGGTCAGCGCCTTCACGCGATCGAGCTGGACGCGTGCCGCCGCGTAGTCGCCGTTGAGGAAGGCCAGCGCGGCGAGCTCGCCGTGCAGGCCGCGCAGCGTCGCCGCGTCGGCGATGTCGTAGTCGGCCAGCACCGACTCCAGGTCGCGCTTGCGCGCGGCCGCGAACGGCGCGAACAGCTTCGGATCGCGCACGACGTCGTCCAGCTTGCCGCTGACCGTGTACGTGAAGCGCGGCATGTCGGCCGCTTTCTCGATGCGCTTGCGATCGGCCGCCGTGGCGGATGTAGCGACCGCCAGCGTCAGCAGGGCCGCCAGGATGCGATACCCTCATGGGAAACCTCTCGGAAATCGGTGAGCGATACGCCGGCCACCGGCCGCGCAGGCGGCGGGCATGCCGCGAAGGCGCGATCATAACGTTGTCGCGCGGGCGGCGCCCGCCGACCGGATGCCGCCCGCTGCGACCGGGCAGCCGCCGAGCGCGATCAGGCGCCGGGCAGCGGAATCCGCGCCGGGGCCCGGCGACTGCGCCGGCCCACAGTCCATAATGCCGCCGCGCAGGGTCGCCCGGCGGTTGCACGGCGCACGGCCTGTCCACGCCAATGCCGCTGTCGGCCACCGGACGCCGCCCGTCCCGCGCACTGACCATGCCCGTTCCCTCCGAACCATGCCATCCGCTGCTGGCCGTCGCCGCCGCCATGGCGGCGCTCGCCGCGCCTGCGGCCGCGGCCTGCTGGGCAGTGGTGCTTCGACTGCAGCGACGGATCGGGTCTACCAGAGCCTGCAGTCGCCGGTTGACCTGAGCCTGGCCGGCGCGCCGCGCGCGACGCCTTGCGCAAGGCCAGCAAGACGATCAACTTCGATGCGGCCAACTGTCCCGGCGCGTACCGTCGGCAAGGGCGGCACCGCGGAAGCGTCGGTCGAGGACATCGTCGCCGGCATCAAGCCGTACAAGGTGATGACGAGGCCGTCCGCCGCGATCAAAAGCCGACACCGGCCGACGACGCGCCGATCACGATGCGCGGCATCGACGCGACGACCGCGTCTACAGCCCGGCACCGGCCTCGAACGATGAAGGTTGCGCTGGTCACCGGTGCCGGCTCCGGCATCGGCAAGGCGGTGGCGCTCGCGCTGGTCGACGCCGGTTGGGTCGTGCTGGCCGGACGCCGCGCCGACGCGCTCAAGGCCGTCGTGGCGGAAGCGGCGGCCAACCAGGCGTCAACGGGCCACCGACGTGACGCGCAGCGGGACGTCGACGCGCTGTTCGCCGACATTGCGGCCCGCCGGCCGGCTCGACCTCCTGTTCAACAACGCGGGCATGAGCAGCGGCGGCGCGTTCGACACGCTGACGCTCGAGCAGTGGAACGACGTCGTCGCCGTCAACCTCACCGGCTCGTTCCTGTGCGCGCGCGCGGCGTTCCGGATGATGAAGGCGCAGTCGCCGCGCGGCGGGCGCATCATCAACAACGGCTCGATCTCCGCGCACGCGCCGCGCCCCGGCTCACGGCGCGCGGCGACCAAGCACGCGATCACGGGACTCACGAAGTCGATCGCGCTGGACGGCCGCGCGTTCGACATCGCCTGCGGGCAGGTCGACATCGGCAATGCGGCCACCGACATGACGGTGCGGATGGCCAAGGGCGTGCCCCAGGCCGACGGCCGCCTGGCGCCCGAGCCCGTGATGGACGTGGCCGACGTGGCGCGTGCCGTGGTCTACATGGCCAGCCTGCCGCTGACGGCCAACGTCCCGTTCATGACGGTGATGGCCACCGCGATGCCGTTCATCGGCCGCGGCTAGCGGCCACGGCGACGATGGCCGCCGGCTGCGGCTGGAACGGGCGCGGCGGTTGCGACGACACGAGCAGGTCCCGGCGCGGCGCGCGGGGATCGGCGGCATCGTTCCCTCCGGCTTCGCGACCGGCCGCGGCCGGCGGCTTCAGCGGCGGGCGGGCGCCACGGATCCGGCCACCACGGGAGCACGGTGCCCCAGCCGCAGTCGAGGCAGGCAGCCGCCGCGGCGGCACCGGCGCGGCGTCCGCCGTCCGCGCGCGCGCCCGGCGGCGCGCGTTCGTCGCGCGCGACGGCGGCGCGCGTCGCCTGTTCGCGCCGCTCGGCGTCACGCGCGCTGAATGCGGCCTGGTCCTCCTGCAGTCTTCCACCGCGGCAGGGTCCTGCCGGCCCGCCTCGATGTCGAGTGGCACCGCCTTGCAAGGCTCGGACTGATAGGTCACATGACCTGTCGCGTCCGCGCACTTGTAGATGGCATCCGCGTAGCCGACAGACACGAAGAGCCCCCACCCTCCGATGATGGCCAGTGCCCAGCCGCCGCTTCGCCATGCCGCCTGCCGCATGTCGGTGAGCCTATACCGATCGGCCGCCGCGCGTAAGTCGTTGCCGCCCCCGCGCGCCGCACGCGCGATGCCAACGGCATAATGCGCGTTCGGCGATGAACGACGGCAACGCGAACTCCCCATCCATGGCGGCTCCCCTGGCGCAAAGCGACGGCATCCGCACGTACACGCACGACGAGGCGCAGGCGCTGCTGCGCGCGTGCTTCGCGACATACCGCAAGCGGCTGATCGAGATCGCGCACTCGTCGCTGACCAGGCCACGGACCTGTTCGAGAAGAACGACTACGTCAGCGAAGAGGACGTCACCGAGTTCAAGACCAAGCGGGCCGAGTGGCACCCGCGCTTCGCGAAGGCGCTGGACGATCTGTTCGAGCGGCGCCTCTCCGGCGTCAAGCGGAAGGGCCGCCGGCCGGACTTCGACGCGTCGCTCGCGAGCCTGCGCGTGCTCACCGCGTTCGACCACGAGAAACAGGACGCGCTGAAGTCGTCGTCGTCGTTCATCCTGCGCCTCACGCGCCGCGAGCTGGACGCGCTGGACCTGCGCCTGGAGCTCCTGCTGGAAGGCGATCGCGGCGACCTCGACAACCCGTTCGGACCCGCCTACATCCTGGACGCGATCGGCTCGACGTCGCGCGCCGTGTGGCCCAACGCGCGCGTGGCGTCCCGGCATGGAGCGCCTGCTCGCGGACCTGACGCCGTCGATCAACAAGATCTACATCTCGCTCAACCGGCTGCTCGCCGACCGCGGCGTGCTGCCGGAGATCAAGGCCGCGCTGCGGCTGCGCAGCGAGCACCGGCCCGCCGACGACCGCGACCTGCTGCCCGCGTTCAGCAAGCTCCTGTCCGAGGCCGGCGACCTGCCCACGAACGTCGTGGTCCCCGAGGTGCTGTCCGATCCCAATGCGCCGTCGACGTTCAATTTCGTCGACAAGAGCGCGACATCGCGGCCCATGCGGCGGGCGGTACAGGCCGCGACGGTGCGGCCCGTCATCGCGCCGGAGATCATCGCGGGCCTCGAGGCGCTGGCCAAGGTGGCGCCGGTGGCCGCCGGGAATCCCGCTGGTGCCCATCGCGCCGTCCGGTTTCGGCGACCTGCCGTCGCTGGACCCGCTGATGGCGCTCGGGACGTCGACGCCGCTGTTCAACACGCTGGGACGCTGGCGGCGGCTGGATCTCGCGAGCGCGCTGGCGACCGCCAACCGGCGCTGGCCGTGGCGCCGTCGTCGGTGCCGGCCGGCACGCCGGTCGTGATCCTCAACGGCAACGTGGTCGCCGGAACCGGCGCCGCGGGCACGGCAGCCGTCGACGCCACCGTCGCGCAGCAGGGCGGCGCGGCGACGGTCATCCCGCTGAACCTCGTGCCGCACATCCGCACGGCGATCGCGGACCAGATCACGAACCCGGCGGACAAGATCACCGTCGACGTGATCGCGCTGCTGTTCGACTACATCTTCCGCGACCCGTCGATCCCGGACTCGCTGCGCGCGCTGTTCAGCCGGCTGCAGGTGCCGATCGTCAAGGTCGCGCTGCTGGACCGCACGTTCTTCTCGGACCGCGCGCATCCCGCGCGCCTGTTGCTCGACCACCTCGCCGAAGGCGCGGTCGGCGCGCAGAACGACGACGCCTATCGCACCGCATTCGAAGCCGAGGCGACGCGCGTCATCGACGCGATCTGCCGCGACTTCGAGATCGACGTCACCGCGTTCAACACGGCGGACGCCGAGCTCGCCGCATTCATCGAGGCCGAGCGCGCACAGGCCACGGAGGCGATGAAGCCGGACGTCGACGCCGCGCTCGCCGCCGAGGAACAGGAAGCGGACCGCTCGTTCACGCGCGCGCTGGTCCGCGACAAGCTGGCGGGCCTGGACCTGCCGTTCGAGGTGCGCAGCTTCGCCGAAACGACGTGGGCCGATTTCCTCGCGCGGCTGCGCGCTCACTACGGCGAGGACAGCCCGCACTGGCAGATGGGCGTGGCCACGCTCGACGAGATGCTGTGGAGCATCGTCGCCAAGGAACGCGCCGGGCAGAAGGCGCGCCTCACGAAGATGATCCCCGGGCTCGTGCGCAACCTGCGCGCGGGACTGAAGTCGGAGAGCGTGCCCGAGGAGCGCGCCGAGCAGTTCCTGAAGACGCTCTACGACCTGCACATCGCGGCGATCAAGCCGCCCGTGGAGGAAGCGCAGCCGGAACTCCCGCCGCCGCCGATCCTGTCGCACGCGATCACCAACGTGCATGACTACGTGAGCGAGATGCCCACCGGCACGTGGCTCGCGTTCCGCCGCGGCGAGGAAACCGTCAACGCGCGGCTGGCGTGGGTGAGCCCGATGCGCACGAAGTACATCTTCACGAGCCGCGCGCGCCGGCGTGCGTTCGTCTATTCGCCGGAAGAGCTCGCCTACCAGCTGGGCTCGGGCAAGGCGGCGCTGGTGGTCGAGCCGGTGCCGCTGTTCGATCGCGCGGTCAGCGCCGCGCTGGACACGCTGGCGACGGTGGCGCCGCCGAAGGAAGGCGAGGCGGCCGGCACCGCGATGCCGGCCCCGATGACCGCATAAGCGCGCAGGACCGTTGCAAGCGCGCAGGGCCGTCCCAAGCGCTTACACCGGAGCGCGGCAGCGCGAAGGACCGTTGCAAGCGCGCAGGGTTCACACCCGCGCCGTCATTGGCCCTTGTCGGCGTCCCGCATGCCCATCGGGCATTGCGTGACCTTGCCCCAGTAACCGTCGCAGTACTGCGCGCGCACCTTCTGCTCGCAGATCACCTTGTTGAGGAAGGTCTCCTTCGCGCATTGCGCGGCGACCGCATCGACCATCTGCGCCCAGCGGTCCTTCTGCGGCTGCGGCGCGATCTGCGCCGTCGCGGGCGCGGTGACGGCCGCCACGAGGTTCTGCTTCGGCGCGGGAGCCGGGGGCGGCGGCGCCGCCTTGCCCTTCGCGGGGGCCGCGGCCTTCTTCGCGGGAGCGGGCTTCGCGCCCGCCTTCGCGTCGTCGGGCGCAGGCGCCGCGGGCACTGGCGTGGCTTCCGGAGCGGCGGCCGACGATCCGGGCGCGGCCGCCGGCGCCGCATCCGCGGGCGGCGCAGCGGTGGCGTCGGCGGGCGGCGCCGCCGTGGCCCCGGCGGCCGGCGTCTCCACCGGCGCCGGCGTGGCGGCGGGCGGCGTGGCCGTCGTCGTATCGGCCACCGTCGTCGTTTCCGACTTGCCGTAGTACATCATCCGGAACGCGGCGAAGATCGCGATGCCGAGCACGATCGCGAGCATGACGAACGGCAGCAGCGGCAACTTGCGGCGCACGCCGGGCGGCGCTGCCGGCGGAGGCATCGGCAACGCCGGGCGGCGCGGATGCGGCGCCCGCAGGCACGATCAGCGCGGCGCCGCATTTCTTGGCAGAAGCGGCTTTCGGCCGCATTGGCAAAACCGCAGATGTTGCAATTCATTGCTGTTCTCTGATGGCCGGCGCCGTCCGTCCGCGGCCTGCGCTCGCCGTGCCGCACGCGCAGCCTGCGGGACAATGCCGGATTATTCTTTCCTGCCCGCGTCGCGCAATGTAGCGCGTTCGCGTCCCGTCCGTCATGCATTTGTTGAATATTCGCAACGCGTGCGCGCTGGCGTTCGTTTGCGCTGCGCCAACGGCATGCGCAGGCGCAGGCGGCTGACGCCGGCTTCGACCTGGTTGCCGGGTGTCGCCTGGCGCGGCCAAGGCGTCGCCACCGGCGGGTCGACGTGAACGACCTCACCACCCAGCATTCGAAGGTGACGCTGTCGACGTCGGGCCTGTCCGGGCCGGTCGAGCGCTGGAGCGAGTTCAAGACGGGCCGCTCGTGGCTCTCCTACTCGCTGGGCACGATCAGCGGCGTCGTGGGCTTCGACGGCACGCAGGGCTGGACGCAGGAAGGCACGGGGCTCGCGCGGCTCGAGCTCGGGCGCACGCAGCGCGAGCTCGCGGTCAACACGGCGTTCCGCGACCAGCTCGCGTTCTGGTTCCCGGAGCGGCGCCCCGCGCGCATCGTGGCCAAGGGCCGCGAGCAGCGCGACGGCGCCAGCTTCTACGTCGTCGGCATCACGCCGCAGGGAGGCCGCGAGTTCGACCTGTGGATCAACACCGACACCAACCTGATCGAGCGCCTGGTCGAGCACGAGGCGACGGCGACGCGCACCGAGTACTACATGGATTTCCGCGACGTCGGCGGCGTGAAGATCCCGTTCCGCGTGCGTGCGAGCCGCGGCGACACGCGCTACGACGAAGTGGTGTCCGTCGACTCGATCGAGTTCGACCAGCCGGCCACCGGCATATCGTTCTCGCCGCCCGCCCCGCCGAAGGCCGATTTCGTGTTTCCCGCGGGCAAGAGCGCCGTGGACCTGCCGTTCACGGTGCTGAACGGCCACCTGTACGTCGACGTCAAGCTGAACGGCAAGGGCCCGTTCCTGATGCTGTTCGACGCCGGCGGCTCCAACGTCATCTTCCCGGAAACACTGAAGGCGCTGGCCATCGCGCCGCCCGCGGCGGCCGCCAACGTGGCGCCGACGGTGGCGCTCGAAGCGGTGGAACTCGCTGGCGTGCGCATCGACAAACCGTCGTTCATCGTCGCGCCGCTGGCGGACCAGCTGGCGCGGATCGAAGGCGTGGACAAGGTGGCGGGCATCGTCGGCTACGAGGTGTTTCGCCGGATGCCGGTGCGCCTCGACTACGCGAAGGGCATCGCCACGCTGTACGACCCGGCCACGTTCCGCTACGCGGGCAGCGGCACGCAGCTCGCGCTGCAGTTCCGCGAGCAGATCCCGCTCGTCGACGGCTCGCTCGACGGCATCGACGGGGTGTTCGCCATCGACACCGGCGCGCGCACGTCGCTGACGCTGACGCGGCCGTTCGTCGAGGCGAACAACCTGTCCGCGAAGTACCACGCCGGCGGCATCGCGGTCATCGGCGCCGGCGTGTCGGGGCCGCTGCGCGCCGAACTCGCGCGCGCGGACGCGCTGAAGCTCGGCGGCGCCACCGTGCAGAAGCCGGTGACGCTGCTCGCCACCGCCACCGCGGGGCCGTTCGCGGACCCGACGCTCGCGGGCAACATCGGCTACGGCGTGCTGCGCCGCTTCAACCTGGTGTTCGACTACCCGCACCAGACGCTGTGGCTCGAGCCCAACGCCAACGACGCGGAGGTCGACACCTACGACCGCTCCGGCCTGTGGGTCGAGCGCGGCAAGGACGGCATCCGCGTGGTGGACGTGATGGAACAGGGGCCGGCCAGCGAAGCCGGCGTGACGGAGGATCTCGTCATCACCGCCGTCGACGGCGTGCCGATCCGCAACGTCTCGCTCGACGACTTCCGGCGCCGGCTCCGGGGCGCGCCCGGCACCAAGGTCAAGCTGACGGACAAGGCGGGCAAGTCGTACGTGTTGACGTTGCGCGACCTGGTGTGACGCGCGCGCGGGACGCCGGGTGCCGGGAGCCGCGGGCACGCGGCGCGTGATGGAGACGACGCTCCACATCTTCTCGCTGACGTCGCCGCTGTTCCTGCTGGTGCTGCTCGGCTTCGCGCTGACGCGCTGGCTGCACTGGCCGCGCGCGGCCGCCGACGCGCTGACGCAGTTCGTGTTCGCCGTCGCGCTGCCCGCGCTGCTGTTCCAGACGATGCGCGAGTTCGCCACGCTGCCGCACGTCGACGCGCGGCTGCTCCTCGTCTACTTCGGCGGCTGCCTCGTCGTCTATGCGCTCGGCCGCGCGCTGGCGCGCTGGGTGTTCGGCATGGATGCCGAGAGCCAGTCGGTGCTGGGCGTCGCCGGGATCTTCTCCAACATCGTGCTGCTGGGCGTGCCCATGGCGCAGATGACGCTGCCGCCTGCCGCGATGCCGGCGATCTCGCTGGTGCTGATCTTCAACTCGCTGCTGCTGTGGACGCTGGTCAGCGTGTCGATCGAGTGGGCACGCCACCGCGACGTGTCGCTGCAGGGCTTCGGCAAGACGGCGCGCGGCGTGCTGCTGAACCCCATCGTCGCCGGCATCCTGCTCGGCACCGCGTTCGGCTATACCGGATGGACGCTGCCCGACGTGCTGGGCCGCACGCTGGCGCTCGTCACGCAGAGCGCGCTGCCGATGTCGCTGATCGCGCTGGGCATGAGCCTCGCCGCCTACGGCATCCGCGCCGGCGCGCGCGTCAGCATCGGGGTGGTCGCGCTGAAGCTGTTCGCGCTGCCGGTGGTGGTCTATGCGCTCGCGCGCGCCGCGCGGCTGCCGCCGAACGAGACGATGGGGGTCGTGCTGCTCGCCGCGTTGCCGACAGGCGCCAACACCTACCTGATGGCGCGCGCGTTCAACGTCGTCGAGGGCCCGGTCGCGTCCGCGCTGGTGATGTCGACGGCGCTCGCGGCGTTCACGACGCCGGCGGCGCTGGTGATCGTGCGCATGCTGGGCTGACTGTCACACGCGCCGGCCGTGCACGCGGCATAATCGGCTTTTTCCCCTCGCGACCCACCGATGCCCCGCGCGCCCTCCGCTCGATCCGCCGCCCCCAAGCCTGCCTCGAAGTCCACCCCGAAGTCCTCCGCCCCGCGCCGCAAGCGCACCGCGAAGAAAGCCGCCGCCCCTGCAACGCCGTCCCGCAAGCGCGCGTCGCCCGCCGCCAAAGCGCCGCGCAAGGCGCCCGCGCGCCGCGTGCAACGCGACGCGCCCGTCGCGGAGATGGCGCCGGCGCACGCGGTGCCGAAGAAGGGACCGCTGTGGGTCGTGCGCTTCTCCGACATCCACGGCCGCGGCGTGTTCGCGGCGCGCGACATCCGCAAGAAGAAAAAGGTCATCGAGTACCAGGGCGAGCGCACGTCGTGGGAAGACGCACAGGAACGCCCCGACTCCGATCCGGACAATCCCTACCACACGTTCCTGTTCGGCCTCGACGACGGCACCGTGATCGACGCGGCCGTCGGCGGCAACGAGGCGCGCTGGATCAACCACTCGTGCAAGCCCAACTGCGAAACGGAGGAAGACGCGGACGGGCGCGTGTTCATCCGCGCGCGGCGCAGGATCGCCGAAGGCGAGGAGCTGACGTACGACTACCAGCTGACGTTCGACGGCAAGCTCAGCAAGAAGGAAAAGGCCGCCTACGAGTGCCGGTGCGGTGCCAAAAAGTGCCGCGGCACGATGCTCGGCAAGAAGCGCAAGAAGGGCAAGAAGCACTGAGCGCGCCCTCTGGGCAGGTCATAAACATCGTTTATCCGCCGGTTAGGGATATACGATTTGATTGATGCTGCACCGCGCCATATCATTCAGGGGTCAGTTCCTCGCAACCTTCCAGGAAAACCCCCATGAAAACCGTAGGTCAGAAGCTCGAAGCGTTCAAGGTCGCCGGCGTCAAGCCGGGTTTCAACCAGCACGAGGAGAACGGCCAGTCGGCGTTCGAGACCATCACCGAGAAGTCGTTCCCGGGCAAGTGGAAGGTGATCTACTTCTACCCGAAGGACTTCACGTTCGTGTGCCCGACCGAGATCGTCGGCTTCGCGAAGCTCGCCGGTGACTTCGCCGACCGCGACGCCGTGCTGCTCGGCGGCTCGACGGACAACGAGTTCAGCAAGCTCGGCTGGCGCCGTGACCACAAGGACCTGTCCAAGCTCAACCACTACCAGTTCGGCGACTCGTCGGGCTCGCTGGTGGACCAGCTCGGCGTCCGCGACCCGGCCGAAGGCGTGGCGCTCCGCGCGACGTTCATCGTCGACCCGGACAACGTCATCCAGCACGTGTCGGTGAACAACCTGAACGTCGGCCGCAACCCCGAGGAAGTGCTGCGCCTCCTCGACGGCCTGCAGACGGACGAGCTGTGCCCGTGCAACCGCAACGTCGGCGGCGACACGCTGAAGGCCGCGTAACGTCGCGTCGTCCGGCGCGCCCGCCCGCCTGCCGGCAGGGCCGCGCGCGCCGCTCGCAACACCCGCCCGCCCGGCGCCTTGCGCGCGGGCGGCCGGCATCCCTCCCGGAGATCCCAGGGAATTCGTCAATGCGCTGAAGTCGCGCATCCCCGACTACGCGAAGGACATCCGCCTCAAC
>JBGAIC010000005.1:0-107568 GCA_044225845.1 Casimicrobiaceae bacterium | reverse complement strand
GCCCTGATCGCGCTGGCCATGCTGCTGTCGGCGCTCGGCATGGCGTGGATCGCGCTGGCGATGCGCGCGCATTGGCGTGACGCGCGCGGCGACCCTGCCGGCCCGCCAGCGCGTGCGGCGCGCGTGCTGCGCCTGTTCGGTGCCGCGGCGATCGTCGGCGCGCTGCTGCTGTGCCTGCGTGCGGATCACGCGTCGATCGCGGTCCTGATGTGGATCATGTCGCTGACCGCCGGCGCCGTTGCCGTTGCACTCACGCTGTCGTGGCGCCCGCGCTGGCTCGCGTGGACCATCGCCTGGGTGGGGTGAAGCGCACCGGCCGGCGGATGCGGTTGGCGATTCCGCGTTACGCCGGATGAAAAACCGGCCGCGACTCGCATCGCGACCGGCCGGAGTTCATCGCGGCTGAGGTCCGCCCGGACCGCCGCCGCCAGGCCCACCCCCTCCGGGGCCGCCACCACCGCCTGGTGGCTTGCCACCGCCGCCACCGGACGGGGGCTTGCCGCCGCCACCGGACGGGGGCTTGCCTCCGCCACCGCCGGCGTGATTACCACCGCCGGAAGGCGGACGCGCCCCGCCACCGGACGGACCGGCCGGCCTCGCCGGCATCGGCTGCGGCCTTACGTTGGTGGGCGGCCGTGCGCCGGGGTTGCCCGGACCGCCGGTGTTCGGCGGCCGCGGTGGTTGGTGCGCGCCGCCACCGCCGGGACCACCGGCCCCTGGCGGCCGCGCGCCCGGATAACCGGGCCGCGGCGGCGGGGGTGGTGGCGGCGTCCAGTTCGGCGGACGATAGTACGGACGGTACGGCGGCGGGCGGTACGACGACCAGTACGCCTGGTTGTTGTACCAGGGGCGGCCGACGTAGTAGCTGCCCCAGTAGGTGCCAAGCGCGAACGAGATCAGCGGGATGCCCAGCGCGGGACCGTAGGTGTACACCGGCACCATGCTCGACTGGTAGGGATAGGAAACATAGTTCGCATAGACCCAGCCGCGCGCATTCGGCGCGCCGACGTCGCACCACGTGTAGCCGTCGAGGCAACCGTAGACCGTCAGCGGCGTGCCGCCGGGGATCCATGCGACGAGCGGATAGCCCTGCGAGGGCCCTGCCCGCATGTTGACGTCGCCCGACGTGAACGCCTGCTGCGCCATCGCCGTGGCCGGCAGCATCGCCGCGGCCAGCAGGCACCGCTTGATCGAAATTTTCATCGTCGCTGCAACTCCCGTCGAAAAAGGACGTAACACGTTACGATGGTGCCGCAGCGGCAAGCTGTTGCACACGCTTGCAAGCCGCACGGCATTGTAGGCTTCCCCCCGACAACGCGGCTTCATGCGCTGCCGTTGACAGCGGCGCGCGCGTGAGCGCTTCGAGCGCCGCGTCGCGCTCGGCTCGCGGCAACGCTGCCAGCGACTCGACGCGCGCATAGAAGCGCGGCAGGTCGCCGCCTTCCTCCGCGAGCAACGCCTTGAACGCAGGGACCTTGTCCGTGTAGAGGCCGATGGCCGCGAGGCTCGCGTTGTTGGGGCCACCTTCCTGGTTGAACCAGCGGTCGTAGCCGGTGAGCGTCGCGTCGTTGGCGCGAGCTTCGCGATAGCGCTCCTTCAACGCCACGAACGCCGCGGACTTCCGCTCGCGCTTGACGGCGTCCGCGTCGGTGGATGCGTAGATCGCCGTCAACTGCGAGCGCGTGTCGGCGACCATGCGCCGGAACTCGCGGCGCAAACGCTCGCTGCGCGCACGCTCGGCCTCGAGCCGCGGCCGCACGTCGGCGGGCTGCGCGGCGATCCAGCGGTCGAGGCCCGCTTCCTCCACCGTCACCGCGAACGACTCGTTGAACGCCGTGTCGCCCTTCACGTACACGCGCTGATGCGCGAGCTCGTGGAAGATCAGCCGCGCGAACTCGGTGTCCGGGTAGCGGATGAACGACGACAGGATGGGATCGTCGAACCAGCCGAGCGTCGAGTACGCGGGCACGCCGCCGATGTAGACGTCGTCGCCCTTCGCGCGTTCGCCCGCCGCGGCCGCGCGCGCCTCGTTCTCGTCGAAGTAGCCGCGATAGTTGACGCAGCCCGCGATCGGATAGCACCACTCGCGCGGCTTCAGCGACAGCTCCGGCGTCGCGAAGATGTTCCACAGCACAAAGGGACGGCCCAGGTCGGCGTAGCGGCGATAGCTGCCGTTGTCGGGCAACGCGAGCGAGTCGCTGGCGAACGCCCGGATTTCCTTGGCCTGGACGAGGCGCGCCTTGATGCGGGGATCGGTCTGCTCGGCGATCGCCGTGTCCAGCGGCTTGGCCGCGTGCAGGATCGCGTACTGGCCTTCGACACCCTGCCAGTAGAAGTCGAGCGTCGAGCAACCCGACGCCAGCAGCGCGACGCCGGCGATGGCCGCCGCGCGCACGGCGCGCACGACGTCAGGCATGCAGCGCCGGCGCGGCGCGCGTGGCGAGGTAGGCGGCGAGCCGCGCAACGCCGTCCTCCAGCTTCGCGCGCTCGATCGTGTACGCGAAGCGCACGTGCACGTTGGCGCGATACTGCCCGAAGTCGATGCCCGGCGTGAACGCCACGCCCGTGGCTTCCAGCACCTCGCGGCAGAACGCGCGGCTGTCGTCGGTCCAGCGCGAGCAGTCGGCGTACAGGAAAAAGCCGCCCGTCGGCACCACCGGAATGTGGAAGCCCAATTCGCGCAGCGCGCTCACGAGGTAGTCGCGCCGCTCGCGGAACGCCTCGCGCCGTGCTTCCAGGATGGCAAGCGTGCGCGGCTCGAAGCACGCGAGCGCCGCGCGCTGCGACAGCGTCGGCGGCGAGATGTAGAGGTTCTGCGCGAGCTTCTCCAGGTCGCGCACGTGGCGCTTCGGCGCCACCACCCAGCCCAGCCGCCAGCCCGTCATGTTGAAATACTTCGAGAAGCTGGAGATGACGAACTGGTCCGCCGCGAGGCCTACGCTCGAGCGCGGTGCGCCGGCATACGACAGGCCCAGGTAGATCTCGTCGACGATCAGGTGCGCGCGGCGCCGCGTCGTCTCTGCCGCGATCCACGCGAGCTCGTCGCGCGCGACTTCGGTGCCCGTCGGATTGGACGGCGACGCGATCAACACCGCGCGCGTGCGCGGCGTCCAGTGCTGCGCGACCAGCGCCGCATCGAGCTGGTAGCGCGTCGCCGGACCCACCTGCACCCCCACCGGCTCGCCGCCCAGCGTCTGCACGAAGTGCCTGTTGCACGGGTAGTTGGGATCTGCGAGCAGCACCTGGTCGCCGTCGTCGATGATCAGCGCCAGCACCAGCAGCAGCGCGGCCGACGAGCCGGCAGTCACGATGACCTGCTGCGCGTCGACGTCGGCACCGAGATGCGTGCGGTAGTGCTCCGCGATCTTCTCGCGCAGCGCCGGGATGCCCAACGCCGACGTGTAGTAGATCCCCTTCTCGTCCAGCACGTGCGCCGCGGCATCGCACACCGGCTCCGGCGTCGGGAAATCCGGCTCGCCGATCTCCATGTGGATGACGCTGCGCCCGGCCGCCTCCAGCGCGCGTGCGGCGGTCTGCACTTCCATCACGTGGAACGGGGCGATGCCCGCGACGCGGCGGGCGATGGGGGCGTGCTCGGGAGAAGACATGTCGGAATGAAGCGCGAAGCGTGAATCCGGAGTCGCCATTAGGCCATCCGGCTGAAGGCGGGCTGCCGAAATCACGTCTAAAAGCGTTATCGTAATCCCTGCGCACGCCGATCCCTTGCCAGCGCGCGCGGGGCGCCCCTACCTCACCATCATGCGACACCCTGCCACGTCCGCCCGTCCCACCCGCCGCAACGGCAAGGCGCTCGCCAGGGCCGGCGCGGCACTGGCGCTCGACGCACCCGCGGCGGACGCGGATCACTACAAATGCCGCGGCGCCAACGGCACGCCCATCTACCAGGACAGCGCTTGTCCTGCCGGCACCGAGCTCCGCGATTTCCAGGCGGACCCACCCAGTGTCTCCGTCGTGCCGTTCGAGAAACCGCCGGCGCCACCGCCCGCGACCGGCCGCAAGTCGACCAGCAAGTCGAGCCCGGGCGAGGCCAAGTCGTCACGCCGCGCATCCACCGTCGTGCGCAACGGCAAGGCCGACCCCAATGCCAACGCGGGCGAGCGCCGGTTCCTGCACCGCGGCATGTCGGAGGCGGAAGTCCTCGCGCGCATCGGGCCGCCCGACGTCAAGAGCGGCTCGCCTTCCGGCAAGGGCGGCGGCCGCTGGTCCTACCTGCCGCAACCCAACGATCCCCAGATGATCACGACACTGACGTTCGCGCACGGCGAAGTGAGCGACATCGAGCGCAAGATGGTGCGATGAGGTTGCTCGTGCAACGCGTGTCGCGCGCACAGGTGAGCGTCGGCGGCGACGTGTGCGGCGCCATCGGTCCCGGCCTGTTGGCGCTGGTCGGCGTGGCGCCCGCGGACACCGACGACGACATCGACTGGCTGGTGCGCAAGCTGACGGGCCTGCGCGTGTTCGACGACGACGCCGGCGTGATGAACCGCTCGCTGCTCGACACCGGCGGCGAGCTCCTCGCCGTGTCGCAATTCACGCTCTACGCGTCGACGCGCAAGGGCAACCGGCCATCGTGGTCGGGGGCCGCGCCACCCGAGGTGGTCCAGCCCATGTTCGAGCGCTTTGTCGCCGCGGCGTCGCGCGCGCTCGGCAAGCCCGTGCCCACCGGCCGCTTCGGGGCGGACATGGTCGTCGAGATCGTCAACGTCGGACCGGTGACGGTGATGATCGACAGCGTCATGAGGGAATGACGGGGATGCTGGGGCAGCGTCATTCGCGCGGGCTTCGATTTCACGAAGCGCGCCGCACATGAAGGCGGGCAGGTAGTACACGAAGCCGTCCTCTTCCAGGAAGCTCAGCGCGGCATTGCACTCCCGCAGCGTCTCATCACCGATCCGTGTCCATTCGATGCCGTGATCCCGCGCACCTTCGCGGTCCCATTCCTCGTCGGGTATCTGCCGTGACAGCGTTTGATCGGCGAGCTGCGCTTGCCGCAGCGTAAAGGCGGGAAGCGGTCGCTCCGGAAACGCCGCGACGATCTGAGCGATCAGGCTTTCGAAGCCCATAGGCGGCATCCCACCCGGATCACAGGATCAAGCGCGCAGCCTATTGCAAGCGGGCAATGCTTCCCGCAACAGCGCCCCATGAAACGCGAGTTTCGCTCGGCGCGGCCGGGTGCCCGGGATTGCGCCTCTGGGGACCAGGGCTGCGCAAGCAGCCCGCGCCGAAGCGAAGCAATCGCGGGCACCCGGCCGCGCCGAGCGCGTTGTTACGCCTTGTCGACCGACAACCGCCCCGGCCCGAACGCGTAGATGAACAACAACCCACCGGAGATGGCGAGGTTCTTGAAGAAGTTGATGCGGTTGCCCATGACCTGTTCCGGCGGCACCGCCCAGTAGTTGTGGAAGAAGATCGCGGCGGCGACCGTGAAGATCGCCATGATCAGCGCGGCCCAGCGCGCCTTCCAGCCAACGAGCAGCAGCAGGCCGAGGCCCAGTTCGACGGCGATCGCGATGATCGCGCCCACCTGCGGCAGCGGCAGTCCCTTCGACGCGATGTAACCGACGGTGCCTTCGAACCCGGTGATCTTGCCAAAGCCGGACGGCACGAACAGCAGCGCAATCAGGATGCGGCCCAGCAGCGTAGACAGGTCCTTGCTCATCGCACTTCCCCTCGAGGCGGTTGGAAAGCGCCGATTCTAGCAATGCGCGAGGCCGCCGCAAGCCAGCGGCGCCGCCAGCCTACAGCCGGTACGCCTTCTTCGCGAGGCCGTAGGCGAGGTCGACGGCGAGCTCGTGCGCCTCGACTTCCTCGAGCCGGTGCTCCATCACCAGCGACGCGAGGAAGCGGCACGCGATGCGCCGCCATACGTCGTGGCGCGCGGGGATCGACAGGAAGGCGCGCGTGTCGTCGTTGAAGCCCACCGTGTTGTAGAAGCCGGCCGTCTCGACGACGTTGGAGAAGAAACGCTGCATGCCCTCGACGCTGTCGTGGAACCACCACGGCGGGCCGAGCTTCAGCACCGGGTAGTGGCCGACCAGCGGCGCGAGCTCGCGCGAGTAGCTCGTCTCGTCGAGCGTGAACAGGATGATCGACAGGCGGCGGTCGTTGCCCACCTCGCCCAGCAGCGGCGCGAGCGCGCGGACGTAGTCGGTGCGTGTCGGGATGTCGGCGCCCTTGTCGCGCCCGAAGTCGGCGAACACGCGCGCGTTGTGGTTGCGATACGCGCCGGGGTGGATCTGCATGACGAGCCCGTCGTCCAGGCTCATCCGCGCCATCTCGGTGAGCATCTGGCCGCGGAAGGCTTCGGCTTCGTCGGTGGTGATGGAGCCGTCCATCGCGCGGTCCAGCAGGCGCTGGCATTGCGTCGCGTCGAACGCGAACGTGCGCGCCGTCGGGTGGCCGTGGTCGGTGGACGTGGCGCCCATCGTCTTGAAGTAGTCGCGACGGATGCGATGCGCGTTGAGGTAACCCTTCCAGCGCAGCACGTTCTCGCCCGTCAGCGCGCCCAGTTGCTGCACGTTGGCGCGGAAGCCTTCGAACTCGGGATCGACGCAGGGATCCGGACGGTAGGCGGTGACGACGCGGCCCTTCCAGCCGCTTTCGCGGATCTTGCGGTGATGCACGAGCTGGTCGGTGGGCGACTCGGTGGTGGCGATCACCTCGATGTTGAAGCGCTCGAACAGCGCGCGCGGGCGGAACTCCGGCTTCGCGAGCGCGTCGGTGATCGTGTCGTAGTAGCGGTCCGCGTTGTCGGCGTCCAGGTGCTCGGTGAAGCCGAACACCGTGGAGAACGCGTGATCCAGCCACAGCCGCGACGGCGTGCCACGGAAGAGTTCGTAGTTCGACGCGAACGTGCGCCAGATCTTGCGGGGGTCCGCCGTCGACGGCGTGCCGTCGCGGCGCGGAATGCCGAGCTCCTCGAGGCCGATGCCCTGGCTGTAGAGCATCCGGAACACGTAGTGATCCGGCGTGATCAGCAGCGCGCTCGCGTTGGCCCATGGCGTGTCGTCGGCGAACCACTGCGGGTCCGTGTGGCCGTGCGGGCTGACGATCGGCAGGTGGGCGACTTCGGCATACAGCCGGCGAGCGAGGTTGCGCGTGCCGGTGCCGGGCGGGAACAGGCGGTCGGGATGGAGGACGAGCGGGCGTGCCATGTTGTGCGTGTTCGAATCAGGCCGGGTGCGCGGCGAGCGTCGCCTTGACGCCGTTCCGGAAGACCGCGACGGTAGCATTGCGCACGTCGGCGCGGAAGGCCGCATTGGACGAGAGGTCGCCGAACACGGCGGCCAGGTCCAGGAAGCCGTCGGCCAGCGCGGCGGGATCGTCGCGGCGCGCGGCCAGCGTGCGGAACGTCGGTGCCAGCGGATCGACGACGTCGATGGGCTTGCCCTGCTCATCCACGCCGCTCGCGTAGCGGAACCAGGCGCCCAGCGCGATGGCGAGCCGCGACCATGAACCGCTCGCGGCCATGCGGTCGCGGATCGTGTTGAGCCAGCGCTGCGGCACCTTCTGCGAGCCGTCCATCGCGATCTGCTGCGTGCGGTGCGGCAGCGCGGGATTGCGGTAGCGCTCGAGCAGCGAGCGACGGTACTGCGCGAGGTCGATGCCGGGCGGCGGCACCACCGTCGGTACGATCTCGTCGGCCATCATCCGCTCGACGAAGCCCGCCAGCAGCGGATCGCCCGAGGCCTGCCACACGGTGGCGTAGCCCATCAGGAAGCCGAGGTAGGCGAACGCCGAGTGGCTGCCGTTCAAGAGCCGCAGCTTCATCGTCTCGTAGACGCCGACGTCGGTGGCGTACTGGGCGCCCGCCTCGTCCCATGCGGGATGCGCGCCGGCAAACCGGCGCTCGATGACCCACTGCCCGAAGGGCTCGGCCGCCACCACTGCGGGATCGTCGACGCCGGTGAGCGCGCGAGCCTGCGTGCGGTCGTCGTCCGTGGCCGCGGGCACGATGCGGTCGACCATCGTGTCGGGGAATGCGACGTGGTCCGCGATCCATTTCGCGAGCGCGCTGTCGCGTGCCTCCGCGTACGCGGCGACGAGGCCCTGCAGCGTGTGGCCGTTATGCGGCAGGTTGTCGCAGCAGACGACCGTAAGGCCACCGCCGCCGGCGTTGCGGCGCGCGGCCAGGCCCGCGACGATGAGTCCCACCGCCGACACCGGCAGGTCCGGGTTCGCGAGGTCGTGCACGATGTCCGGGTGGGCGAAGTTCAGTTTCCCGGTGGCGGGATCGTGGCAATAGCCCTTCTCCGTCACCGTCGACGAGACGACGGCGATGCGCGGATCGGCGAAGCGCTGCACGAGGCGCGCGCGCTCGTCGCCGGCGAACAGCGTCTCGCGCACGCTCGCAACGACCTCGGCGCGCGTCGCTTCCGGGCTCTTCCACAGCACCGTGTACAGGCCGTCCTGCCGCGCCAGTTCGGCCGTGGCGCGCGGCGTCTTCAGCGAGACGCCGCAGATGCCCCAGCGCGAATCGCGCGCGAGCACCACGTTGGTATAGACCGCCTGGTGCGCGCGATGGAACGCGCCGAGGCCCAGGTGGATGATGCCCGTCTGCACCGCCGCGGGATCGTAGCGGGGCCGCAGGACTGCGGGCGGCAATCCGCCGAGCGTGGCGAGCGAGAGCGGAGAAATGGGGTCAGACTCCAATTGATCAGGGTCGGACCCCAGTTCGCAGGGTCCGCCTATCGAGCAGGGTCGAAATAAACAGGGGCGGACCCCTAGGCCGGTTGTGGGTGTTCCTTGACGCGGCTCACGAGCTGCGTCGGGTTCACGAACTGCAGCGCGACGAGCAGCCACACGAGCGTGACGGCCATGTACACCATCGCCATCGCGTCCACCGACTGCGGCGCGCGCACGCCTGCCGCGAACACCGCGTAGTACAGCGCGACGACCAGCGTCTGCGAATCGGACCCGGCCGTGAGGAACGTGAGCTCGAACATCGCGATCGTCCGCACCAGCACCAGCAGCGCGGCGGCGAGGATGCCGGGCGCCAGCAGCGGCGTCAGGATGTGCAGGAACATCTGCGGCGTGCGCGCGCCGAACACGCGCGCGGCGGACTCGAGGTTGGGATCGATCTGCTCGATGAACGGCGTCATCACCAGGATCACGAACGGCAGCGCCGGGATCAGGTTGGCGAAGATCACGCCCCAGATCGTGCCGGCGAGATGCACCTGGTACATCACGGTGGCCAGCGGGATGCCGTACGTGATCGACGGCACCATCAGCGGCAGCAGGAACAGGAAGATGAGCCAGCGCTTGCCGAAGAACTCGCGCCGCGCCAGCGCGTACGCCGCCGGCACGCCCAGCAGCACGGACAGCAGCACGACGGCGCCCACCACCTCGAACGTCACCCACAGCACGTCGCCGAGCTGGAATTCCTTCCACGCATCGAAGTACCAGTTGGTGGTGTACCCGTCCGGCAGCCAGGTGCCGCGCCACACCTTGGCGATGGAGTTCAAGCCCACCGACGCGATCATCAGGAACACGTTGACGAGGAAGATCGTCATCAGCCCGTACAGGAAGCCGCTCCACACCTTGCCGCGGAGGCGGCGCGCGCGCGCCTCGCGCTCGGCGTCGTAAGGCGCGGCCGTGGTCGCCAACGTGCTCATCCCTTGCCTCCCGTCACCGGGCCGCGATACACGAGCCGGCGGACACCCAGCACCGCCGCCACGATGATCAGCTGCACCAGCCCCATCATCATCGCGATCGCGGATGCGAGCGAGTAATCGTATTGCTCGAACGCGGCTTCATACGCAGCGATCGAGATCACGCGCGTCGGTCCCGCGGGCGCCCCCAGCAGCACGGCCGACGGGAACACCGAGAACGCCTGCACGAACGCGAGGCAGAAGCACATCGCGATGCCGGGGATCAGCAGCGGCAGGTACACGTTCTTGAACTGGGCCCACGGCCCCGCGCCCAGCGTCGCTGCGGCGCGGCCCAGCACCGGGTCGATGCCCGTCACATAGGACAGCAGCAGCAGGAACGCGAACGGGAACCCGGAGATCACGAGCGAGATCAGCACGCCCCAGAAGTTGTGCGTGAGGCGGATGGGACCGTCGTACAGGTGCAGGAACTGCAACGTCTGCGCCAGCCAGCCGCGCGGGCCGAAGTAGGTCAGCATCCCTTCGGCGACGAGCACCGTGCCGAGCGTGATGGGCACGACCAGCGCTGTCGTGATCCACTTCTGCCGCTTGGTCTTGATGCGCATCCGGTACGCGATGGGCAGCGCGATGCCGACGTTGATGATCGTCGCGGGCAGCGCGAGCTTCAGCGTCGTGAAGATCGTGGGCCAGAGCCGCGAATCGGAGAAGAACTTCACGTAGTTGGCCAGCATCCCGCCTTCCTTCGGCGCGAACGACAGCCACAGCCCGTACAGGAACGGGTAGACGAAGAACAGCAGCATGAAGATCGCGGCCGGGGCCACGAGCCACGACGTGCGATCCGCGCCGGCGTGTCCGGTGGGCGTCATGCGGCGTAGATCAGCGTGCGGGTGGGCGGCACGCTGACGCGCACCGACTCGCCCATGCGGACGGCCACCGGCGTGCGCACGTGCAGGCGCGCGCCGTCGGCGGTGACGACGTCGACCAGCGATTCGCGGCCGCCGTACTCGACGCCGTCCACGGTGGCCGCGAACGCGTTGGGACCGTCGCCGACGACCAGGTCGTCCGGCCGCAGCGCGATGCGCACGGCGGCGCCGCTCGCAAGCTTGCCCTTGTTCGTGCCGTTGAACATCAGCGAGCCGGAGCGCACGACGCCACCCGCATCCTGCAGCGTGCCGGTGAGCTCGTTGCGATAGCCCATGAAGCGTGCGACGTCGAGGTCCGCCGGCTGCGCGTACACCTCGGACGGCGGCGCCACCTGGCGCACGCTGCCGTCCTTCATGACGACGATGCGGTCGGCGAGCGACAGCGCCTCGTCCTGGTCGTGCGTGACGTAGATCGTCGAGCGGCCCAGGTTGCGATGGATGCGGCGAATTTCTGCGCGCATCTCGAGGCGCAGCTTGGCGTCGAGGTTCGACAGCGGCTCGTCCATCAGCACCAGCGCCGGCTCGACGACGATCGCGCGCGCGATCGCGACGCGCTGCTGCTGGCCGCCGGAGAGTTGCCCCGGCAGCTTGTCCTCGTGGCCCTGCAGCTGCACGAGCTTGACGGCGGACTCGACGCGCGACGCCTGCTCGGCCGCCGACACGCCACGCATCTTCAAGCCGAACGCGATGTTCTTGCGCACGGTCATGTGCGGGAACAGCGCGTAGTTCTGGAACACCATGCCGAAGCCGCGCGCTTCCGGCGGGCGCGTGTCGAGCCGCGTGTCGTCGAGCCAGATGGCGCCGTCGGACAGCGGCAGCAAGCCGGCGATGCAGTTCAACGCCGTCGACTTGCCGCAGCCCGAAGGCCCCAGCAGCGCGACGAACTCGCCGCGCGGGATCGTCAGCGACAGGCCGTTCAGCGCTGCCATCGTGCGGCCGTCCGCGTGCGCGAAGCGTCGCGTCACGTTGTCGAGCCGGAGTTCCTTGAAATCGCTGCTCATCGGGTCATTCCAAATGGGGTCAGACTCCATTTCCACGTCACGAGCCCGCGCGCTTGCGCGCAACGGGACATCGCGGAAATGGAGTCTGACCCCATTTCGGAGTGGACGGACACGGCGGAAATGGAGTCTGACCCCATTTCCGCCGCCGGTTACAGCCTTACTTCGTCTTCTGCGCGCCGACCTGCTCGTCCCAGATCTTGAACGCCGCCACCTGCGCCGCCGGCGGCAGCGAAGGCGTGTGCGGGAACTCGGCGATCCACTTGGCGTACTCGGGGCGGCCGAACTCGTTGATCGCGTCCTGGCTCGCCTGCGGCGCCATCGAGAGCGGCACGTTCTTCACCGCCGGGCCCGGGTAGAAGTAGCCCTTGTCGTACGTGAACGCCTGCGCTTCCGGCGTCAGCATGAAGGCCATCAGGTCGAGCAGCACCGCCACCTTCTCGGGCGCGACACCCTTGGGTATGGCCATGTAGTGCGCGTCGTTGACCCACGTCATGTTCTCGAACGGCTGCACGCGGAAGTTCTTCGGGACGATGCCGAGGATGCGCGGGTTCAGGTCCCAGCCCGTCATCGTCACGGTCATGTCGCGCGAGCCTTCGCCCAGCTCCTTGAACACGGCGCCGGTACCCGTCGGGTAGTACTCGATGCAGCTGTTGAGTTCCTTGAGGTAGGCCCAGGTCTTGTCCCAACCCTTGACCGGATCCTTCGGATCCTTGTCGCCCAGGATGTAGGGCAGGCCCATGATGAACGTGCGACCCGGACCCGAGTTGGCAGGACGCGCATAGATCAGGCGGTTGGGATTGGCCTTGCACCAGGCGAGCAGTTCCGCCGCGGTCTTCGGCACGGTCTTGACCTTGTCCGGGTTGTATTCCATCAGCGGGCCGGCCGGCATGAACGTCACCGTAATCGCCTGGTTGGCGGCGAGGTCCTGCATCTTCGCGGCGCCCGGCAGGTAGTTGGCCATCAGGTTGGGGAACTTGCTCGCATACTGCGGCAGCACCGGGATCCAGAGACCCTGCTCGACGCCGGCCGCGAGCGCGTCCGTGCCGGTGAGCACGAGGTCGATGTCGCTGCGACCCGCGGCTTGCATCGCCTTCAGCTTGCCCGGCAGTTCCGGCGCCGGCGCCTTGGTGAAGTTGACCTTGGCCACCAGGTTCGGGTGCTTGGTCTTGTACAGCTCGATGGCATCCTGCGTGAGCGCCAGGTTGCCCGCGACGTCGACGATGTTGAGCGTGACGGGGCTCGTGGGCATCGTCTGCGCGGTGGCGGACAGCGGCGCGAGCGCCGCGAGCGCGGCGGTGCCGAGCGCGGCACCCAGTGCGGTTGCGTTGAAGCGTTTCATGACGTTCTCCTCCTCGGTGCTTCTGATGGGACCTGCTGATGGGACCGCTGGGGCTTGGAGCCTTGCGCCTTGCCTGCACGCATGGCCCGGTTGGGGGACGGCGACGCGACCCGCGCGTCTTCGCCGGCTTCGCGCTGGAACTCGCGGGTGACGCGCGACAGGTGCCGGTGCATCGCGCGCCTTGCGGCGTCGGCGTCGTGCGCGCGCACGGCCGCCGCAATCGCCTTGTGGTCGCGGATGGTCTGCAACGCGAGTTCCGGCGTGTGATAGTGGTGCTGCATGCGCCGCCAGAGTTCGGCGCGCTGGTTCCACAGGCCCTCGACGACGAGCGACAGCGAGCCGTTGCCCGTGGCCGCCGCGAGCGCGAGGTGGAATTCGCGATCGCTGTCCTCGCGGATGGCGAAATCCTCGTTGTGCTCGACCATCCTGGCGATGGCCTGGTCGAGCGCTTCGAGATCGTCGGGCTTGGCCTCGCGCGCGGCGAGCGCCGCGATTTCGCCTTCGACCAGGCTGCGCGCCGACAGCAGTTCGAACGGACCCGGCCCCGCCTCGCCTTCGGACGCGCCTTGCGCGGCCGGCGCGGTGACGAAGATCCCGGTACCGACGCGCACTTCGATCAAGCCCGCGATCTCCAGCGAGATGATCGCCTCGCGCACCGACGCGCGGCTCACGCCCAGCGCGGCCGCGAGCTCCCGCTCCGCCGGCAGGCGCGAGCCGGGCGCGAACTCGCCGCTCGCGATCAGCTGCGAGAGCTGGTCCGCGATCTGGCGGTACAGGCGGGTATTGCCGACGACCTGCAAAGGCACGGCGAACTGCTCCTCCGGTGGCGGGCTCCTTGTCCGGAGCCTCGTGTCCACGGCGCCCGTCCGCCCGGCACCGTTGGCGCCGGCGCCGGAGGCACCGCTTCCGCCAATGCTAGCTTCCGCCTATAATCGGGTCAAGTGGTCTAGTGGTCCGGCCACAGGACCAAAAACCGAGCGGCGCCGACGCCGCCCGCCCCCGAGGAGGAATCCGCCGTGAAAATCACCGCCGCGCGCGTCATCGTCTGCTGCCCGGGCCGCAACTTCGTCACGCTGAAGATCGAGACCGACGAAGGCGCTTACGGCCTCGGCGACGCCACGCTGAACGGCCGCGAGAAATCGGTCGTCGCCTACCTGGAAGAGCACGTCGTGCCGGCGCTGCTCGGGCGCGACCCGGCGCAGATCGAGGACATCTGGCAATACTTCTACCGCGGCGCGTACTGGCGCCGCGGGCCCGTCACGATGTCGGCCATCGCCGCCGTCGACACGGCGTTGTGGGACATCAAGGGCAAGGTCGCGGGCCTGCCGCTGTACCAGCTGTGGGGCGGCAAGAGCCGCAACGGCGTCATGGTCTACGGCCACGCCAACGGCAAGGACCTGGCTGAGACGATCGACGAGGTCGCGCGCTACATCGACATGGGCTACAAGGCGATCCGTGCGCAGTCCGGCATCCCCGGCCTCGCGTCGACGTACGGCGTCGCCAAGGACCGGCTGTTCTACGAGCCGGCGGATGCGGCGCTCGCCACCGAGAACATGTGGTCGACGGCCAAGTACCTCGACTTCTGCCCGAAGCTGTTCGAGGCGCTGCGCGCGCGCTTCGGCTTCGAGCATCACCTGCTGCACGACATCCATCACCGGCTGACGCCGATCGAAGCGGGTCGCCTGGGCAAGTCGCTGGAGCCCTACCGCCTGTTCTGGATGGAAGACCCGACGCCCGCCGAGAACCAGGAAGGCTTCCGCCTCATCCGCCAGCACACGGTGACGCCCATCGCGGTCGGCGAAGTCTTCAACACGATCTACGACGCGCAGACGCTGATCACCGAGCAGCTGATCGACTACATCCGCGCGACGATCGTGCACGCGGGCGGCCCGACGCACCTGCGCCGCATCGCGTCGCTCGCCGATCTCTATCACGTGCGCACCGGATGCCACGGCGCCACGGATCTCTCGCCCGTCTGCATGGGCACGGCGCTCAACTTCGACCTCTCGGTGCCCAACTTCGGCGTACAGGAATACATGCGGCACACGGAGGAAACGGACGCCGTGTTCCCGCACGCGTACACGTTCGAGCGCGGCTACATGTATCCCGGCGAAGCGCCGGGCCATGGCGTCGACATCGACGAGAAGCTTGCGGCGAAGTATCCGTACAAGCCCGCCTCGCTGCCGGTCAACCGGCTGGAAGACGGCGCGATGTGGAACTGGTGACGCGGCCTCGGCGTCAGCGCGGCGCGGCGCGGTAGGTGCCGCTCTTGCCGCCGCGCTTCTCGACGAGCCGCACGGCGGCGATCGTCATCGCACGATCGACAGCCTTGCACATGTCGTAGACCGTCAGCAGGCCCACCGACACCGCGGTCAGCGCCTCCATCTCGACCCCGGTAGGCCCCACCGTCTCGCACGTCACCGTCAACGTGATCGACGAAGATTTCGCATCGACGTCGAAGTCCGCATTCACGCGCGTCAGCGCCAGCGGATGACATAACGGGATCAGGTCGGACGTCCGCTTGGACGCCTGGATGGCGGCGATCCGCGCCACGCCGAGCACGTCGCCCTTCTTCGCACGGCCGTCGACGATCATCGCGAGCGTCGCCGGCAGCATCGTGATCCGACCGGCGGCGAGCGCCACGCGATGCGTGGCGGCCTTGGCCCCGACGTCGACCATCTGCGCGCGGCCGGCGGCGTCGAAGTGGGTAAAATGCGCGTCGTCCGCCGCCTTCAACTGGGCGGCGCTTGCGCGGCGTGGGCGTGGCTTGTCCGGCACGGAATGCGGGGCGTCGAAACTATCGCGACCCCGGCGCATCTTAGCATCGGGCCGATCGAGCGAGACGGTAACGGGCAGTGGCGACGAGTGGCATCGGGATGCAGGTCGAAGAACGCAAGCGCGGATGGCGCGCATGCGTCTGTGCGGCCGTGTCCGTGGCGCTGGCTCTCGCACCGCTGACGGCCGCGCAAGCGCAATCCGCCACCGCCCCGGCAGTTGCCACGAGCACGCCTCCGGCCAGCACCACTCCCGCGACCACCGGCGACGGTGCCGCACCCACGGTGCCGCTGTCGTCGCTGATGCCCAAGGCCGGCAACATCCCGGACGGCGCCGTGTTCGGTCGCGTGCCGCCGGCCGATCCGCCCACCGGACCGGTGATCCCGCCGCCGCTGCCCAACAGCGGGCTGCCCGAGATGGGCGACGTGTCGCAGGCGGACCTGTCGCCCGCGCAGGAGCGCAAGCTCGGCGACATGATCATGAAGCAGGCGCGCGCGCAGGGCGCGATCATGAACGATCCCGAGGTCACCGACTACCTCAACGACATCGGCAACCGCCTCGTCGCCGCGGTGCCGGACGCGACGTCGCGCTTCTATTTCTTCGCCGTCAACGACCCGACGATCAACGCATTCGCGTTGCCGGGCGGCTACATCGGCGTGCACACCGGCCTCATCCTGCTCACGCAGTCGGAATCCGAGCTTGCCGCCGTGCTCGGCCACGAAATCACGCACGTCACGCAGCACCATCTGGCGCGCTCGCTCGCCAAGCAGAAGGACACGTTGCTGATGTCGCTCGCGGCGCTGGCGCTCGCGATCCTCGCCGCGAAAGGCGGCGGCGCGCAGGGCGCGCAAGCGGCGTCCGCCGCCATCGCGTCCGCGCAGGCGCTGTCGATCCAGACGCAGCTCAACTTCACGCGCGACAACGAGTACGAGGCCGACCGCATCGGCTTCCAGCGCATGGTCGCGGCCGGCTTCGATCCCAGCGCGATGGCGACGTTCATGACGCGGATGCAGAGCGCCAACCGCTTCGCCGACGGCAACGCGCCCTCGTACCTGCGCTCGCACCCGGTGACGTTCGAGCGCATCGCCGAAGCCCAGGCGCGCGCCGCGTCGCAGCCCTATCGCCAGGTGAAGGACTCGCTCGACTTCCAGATGGTGCGCGCGCTGCTGCGCAGCTACCAGGGCGAGCCCAAGGATGCCGTCGCGTATTTCGAGCATGCGCTGGCCGAGCACCAGTACAACAGCGAGACCGCCGCGCGCTACGGCCTTGTCGCGTCGCTGCTGCGGACCAAGGACTGGCCGCGCGCCAAGGCGGAGCTGGCGACGCTCGAGAAAACCGCCCCCGCGCACCCGATGATCCAGTCGATGGCCGGCCACGTCGCGCTCGAGTCGGGCGACGTCGAGCGCGCGGTTACCCTCTTCCGGGACGGCGCCGCGCGCTGGCCCAACAAGATGCAGTTCGCGTACGACTATCCGGATTCGCTGATCAAGGCCGGCCGGCCGAAGGAGGCCGCGGCCGCCGCGGAAGCCGCGCTGATCCGCTTTCCCGACGACGGCGAGCTGCACCGCATCGCGGCCCAGGCCTATGGCGCAACGGGCCAGGAGCAGAAGCAGCACCAGCACCAGGGCGAGTACTACGCGTGGATGGGCAACCTGAAGGGCGCGATCACGCAGTTCGAACTCGCCAGCAAGGCGACGGACGGCGACTTCTACTCGTCGTCGGTGGTCGAGACGCGACTCAAGGCGCTGCGCAAGCAGGCCGACGAGGAAGACAAGGAAACGCTCAAGAACGCCGGCTGACGGCCGGCGCGCGAGTGGATACCTGTCATTTTTGACAGGTGCGGGATAGACGTGGAAGTGCCATCCTAGGTGCGAGGCGGACCGGGGAGCCGCCAGGGGACGCGCCATGAAATTGCTCGTTGTCGACGACCACCCGCTGATCCCGCAGGCGGTAGGCCACGCATTGCGCGAGTTCGACCCGTCGATCACGCTGCTCGCCGCCGGCACGCGCGAAGCCTGCGAGCGGATGCTGGCAGCGCACCCGGACACCGCGCTGGTGCTGCTGGACCTGGCGCTGCCGGGCACGCGCGGCATGGAGCTGCTGGGCGCCCTCGTCCGCGACCACCCGCGGCTGCCGGTCGTCGTGCTGTCCGCCACCAACGACCGCGCCACGATCCAGTCGGCGCTGGCCGCCGGCGCGCACGGCTACATCGCGAAGACGGCGGACCCCGCCGACGTGATCCGCGCGATCGGCGATGCGCTTGCCGGCAAGCGGCCCGTCGCCGGTTCGGTGGCGGCCAGGCCCGCCGCGACCAGCGTCGACTTCCTGCCCGGCGTGTTCGGCCTCACCGAGCGCCAGGCGGACGTGCTGCGGCTCCTCGTGCAAGGCAAGCCGAACAAGCTCATCTGCCGCGACCTCGAGCTGTCCGAAGGCACGGTCAAGGTTCACGTGTCGGCCATCTTGAAGGCGCTCAACGTGCACAGCCGCACGCAGGCGGTGGTCGAGCTCGCGCGGCGCGGCGTCGCGGTCGACACGCGGCGCAACTGATCCGCCGCGGCGACGGACGCCGCCGCGAGGTTGCCATGAAGTTGCCATGAGTGCGCTCGCCGCCCTGCCGCCCGCCCTGGTCGCGCGCGCCCGCGCCGACGAAGTGGCGATGCTCTACCAGAGCTGGCACAAGACGACGCTGTCCGTGATGCTCGGCGCGCTGATCCTGTGGGGCGCGTTCTGGCACGAGGTGGCGTGGCTGCCGATGGCAATCTGGTTCGCGCTGGTGTTCGTGAACCAGGCGTGGCGCGCATCGCTCGCGCGCGCATGGCAGCGCTTGCAGCCGGGTCGCGACGCGGCGCCACGCTGGGGCCGCTACTGGACGCTCGGCGCCGCGCTGTCGGGTGCGTTGTGGGGCGTGGCGTCGGTGATGCTGTTCCCGTCGGCGTCGCCACCGCACCAGGCGCTGCTGATCGTGTGCCTGTTCGGCGTGGTGCTCGGCGGGCTCAACCTCACCGCCGTGTACAAGGCGTCGTTCTACGGCTTCGTGTTGCCGGCGCTGCTGCCGCTGATCGTGCGCGTCGCATTCGAAGGCGGTCCCGTGCACCTGTACACGGCGGTCGTGATGCTCGTCGTGCTGCTGTTCGTTGTCGCGTTCGGCCATCACCTGAACGACGTGCTGACGCACGCGCTCGCGATCCGCTACGCGAACATGGACCTGATCGCGGAGGCCAAGGACCAGACGCGCGCGGCGGAGAGCGCGCGTGCAGCGGCGGAAACGGCCAACCGCGCGAAGAGCCAGCTGCTCGCTGCGGCGAGCCACGACCTGCGCCAGCCGCTGCATGCGCTGGCGCTGTTCACGGCGGCGCTGGCGGCGCGCGGGCGCACGTCGGAACTCGCGCCGCTGATTGCCAGCGTCGAGCGCGCCACCGCGGCGCTCGAGGCGCAGTTCGCGCAGCTGCTGGACCTGTCGCGCCTCGAGTCGAACGCGTTCGCCGCCGAACGCCGGCGCGTCGCGCTGGCGCCGCTGTTCGCGCGGCTGGCGACGGAGTTCGCGCCGCATGCGGCGGCGCGCGGCCTCCGCTTG
The DNA here is from genome assembly GCA_044225845.1 of Casimicrobiaceae bacterium. GTDB lineage: Bacteria > Pseudomonadota > Gammaproteobacteria > Burkholderiales > Casimicrobiaceae > VBCG01. The sequence continues at coordinate 88,327 of JBGAIC010000005.1, read as the reverse complement.
CACATCATGCCGACGACGCTCGCCGTTGACTCGGACCCCGCGCTGCTGCAACGGATCCTGCAGAACCTGGTCGCCAATGCGCTGCGCTACACGGAGCGCGGCGGCGTGCTCGTCGGCGCGCGCCGCCAGGACGGCGAGGTGGCGCTGGACGTGATCGACACGGGCCCGGGCATCGCGGCCGAGCATCGCGAGCGGATCTTCGACGAGTTCTACCAGGTGCGCGATGCCGCGGGCGAGCGCCAGGGCCAGGGGATGGGACTGGGCCTGGCGATCGTGCGGCGCTTCTGCGCGCTGCTGGGGCATCGCGTCACGGTGGCCTCGCGGCTCGGCCGCGGGTCGCTGCTTCCGCGTGACCTGCCCGCGCGCGCAATCGACGGCCGGCACGCCGCGGACGCTACGCGCGTCGGCGCGCCGCACGCCCGGCACGCTGGACGGCGCGCTCGTCGCGGTGCTGGACGACGATCCCGCCGCCATCGAGGGCATGCGCGCGCTGTTCGCGGCCTGGGGCGCGCGCGTGGCCGGCGGCGTGCACGCGGGCGCGGTGCTCGATGCGCTCGGGAGCCTCGAGTGCTACCCGGACCTGATCGTCGCGGACCTGCGTCTCGGCGGCGGTCAGAGCGGGCTCGCGGCCATCGCGCGGCTGCGCGACGAGCTGGGCCTGCCGGTGCCCGCGCTCGTCGTATCCGGCGACCTCGGCGCGGCGGCCGCGCGCGACGTGCACGCGGCGGGCTTCCCGCTGCTCGCCAAGCCCGTGGATGCGGCCGCGCTCAGGACGGCCGCCGCCGCATTCGTCGCGCAGGGCGCGATGCTCGCCGCGCCCGCGGCGCCCTAGCGGCACCGCGCGCGGCGCGGTCAGACGAACCCGAGGTTCTTGACCGAGAAGTTGGCGAGGTTGGGGAACACGTAGTTCATGTCCCCGCTGCCAACGCCGAGCCACGACGCGACCGTCGCGCCCACCTGGTCGATGGCGGTGGTCGGCAGCCACGCGCCGTTGGTGCCGGCATCGTCGACACCCTTGACGATCAGCGACGGGAACGTGCCGTAGACACGGCCGCCGTTCACCGCGCCGCCGAGCACGAAGTGATGGCCGCCGTAGGCGTGGTCGGTGCCCGCGTTGGCGTTGCCGATGAACGTGCGGTTGAAGTCGGACGCGGTGAACGTGGTGACCTGGCTCGCGACGCCGGCATTCACCGTGTAGTCGTAGAACGCGCCGACGGCGTCGTCCACCTGCTTGTACAGGCTCACCTGGTTCGTGAGCAGCGCCGAATGGTTGTCGAAGCCGCCGATGCTGACGAAGAAGAACTGGCGCGTGAGGCCCAGCGTCGCGCGCGCTTCGATGAGGCGCGCCACCTGCTTCAGCTGCTGCGCGAGCGACGTGTTGAGCTGCTTGGTCGAGTCGGCGGGATCGACGAACGCCGTGCTGATCACCGTCGGCAACGTAGCCGTGAGCACCGGGTTGGCGGCCTCGGACATGTCGAGGGCGCCGTCGAGCACGTCGGCCGCGCCGTCCACCACCTGGTTGCCGCTGGAACTCGCCAGCAGGCTGCGCAACGCGTTGTAGCGGGCCACCGAGACCGCGTCGGTGCCTTGGCCCGAAAGGTTCACGCCACCGCTGCCGGGAATCACGAACGGCATCGTCGAGCCGCCGACCGTGAAGATCTGGTTGCCGGACGTGGAGATCGTCGGCGACACCTCGCTGCCCGCCGTCAGCGACTTGAGCTTGTCCGCCGCGCGCCCGCCCCACCCCGTCCGCACGACGACGTTGGGCAGCTGGCCCATCCACGCCACCTGCTGGTCCGAGTGCGAGTACAGGTTGGCGGGCCGTCCCGTGCCTGCCTTGTACTGCGCCACCGTCATCGGCTGCAGCAGCGTGCCGACGTTGGCCAGCACGGCCATCCGGTTGCTGTTGTAGATCCCCGCGAGGTTGACCATGTTCGGGTGCAACCCGTACTTGAGGCCGGTGGCCTTGTCGGTGATCGCCGTGCCGGCGAGCATGCTCTGCGCGATGCCGACGTTGGACGCCGTGGTCCGCGTCAGCGCGTAGTCCGCGTAGCGCGAATCGTTGGGGATCACCATGTTGTTGCTGTCGTTGCCGCCGAACAGGAACACGCACACGGCGGCGCGGAAATCCGTCGAGGCGGCCTGCGCGCTCTCCACGGCCCAGGTGCCGAGATTGCCGACGAGCCCGGCGGCGGTGAGCGCGCTGGTCTGGCGGAGAAACCTGCGTCGATCGTTGTTCATGTCAGTGCTGGACCTGGTAGAAGTAGGACGACGCGATCAGGTAGACGGCCATGCGCGCGCGGTCGGTGCGCCATTGCGTCTTTGTCGTGTCGGTGCTGCTCGCGATCGCCGTGACGGCGGTGGTGACGGCGGCCTTCGCCGCGGACGGCAGCGAGCCGCCCGTCAGTACCGTGCTCACCTGGTCGACGAGGTTGGACGGGACGTCGGCGAACGTCTCGAACTGCTCGATGTTGAGCTTGGTGCCGATGGCACCCGTCAGGTTGGCGTCCTGCGCCACGCCGCTGTACACGAGCGTGTAGACGAGGTTGGCGCGGCCGACGGCGGAGTAGCTGTTGTGGATGCCGAACTCGGGCTCCACCAGCGTCGAGCCCACCATCGTCGTGTCCGGCTGGAAGTAGTTGAACACCGTCGGCGAGTAGAACGGCCGCTGGCCGAGCGCGTTGGCGCGGTCCCCGAGCGAGGCGCCATCCGTGATGCCGGACAGCGAACGGATCAGCGACGTGATCACCAGCACCGGCTCGCGCAACGAACCGAACGACGAATCCTTGGTGCCGGAGCCGCGGGCTTCGCTGTCGAGCAGGATGGCCTTGATCACGCCCTTCATGTCCCCGCGCACGCCGGACGTGTTCTTGAAGGCGTTGACGACCCGCTGCACATAGGCCGGCGACGGGTTGCCGGTGACGAGGCGCTGGATCAGCTGCTTGCTGACGAAGGCCGGCGTATTGGGATGCGTGAACACCGCGTTGACCGCGCCGGCGAGGTCCTGCGCCGCCGTCTGCCCGGCGGGCAGCGTGACCTCGTTGATGATGTTCTTGACGTCGGTGTCGTGGCCCGTGGTCGCCGTGCCCGGGTACATGACCATCGGCGCCGCATAGTAGCGCGTGTAGTTCTTGGCCGTGGGCGCCGCGCCCGTCGCGAGCGGGTACGTGTAGCCGGTGAACACCCGCGCCATCTCCTTGATGTCGTCCTGGTCGTACGTGGGGATGGGATTGCCGTCGGCGTCCTTGAGCTCCGTGCCGTCGTCGTTGAGCTCCGTGAGGCCGATCGAGAACAGCTGCATGATCTCGCGCGCGTAGTTCTCGTTGGGCACGCGCGTCTTGCCGTCGGTGCGGTCGTTGGTGACCGAATCCAGGTAGTTGCCCATCGCCGGCGACAGCGAGACCTGCTGCAGGATGTCCTTGTAGTTGCCGAACGCGTTGTTGAAGAAGATGCTCTGGTAGCGCGACATCACGTACGCGTAGCCGAGGTCGCTTTCAACCGCGGACGTCACGAGGATCTGCGACAGCGCCCAGGCGACGCGCTGGCGGAGCTGGTCGGAGGCCGTGGCCGCGTTGGTGAACAGGTCCCGCTGCACCATGTTGAGCGACAGGTGGTCGCGCGCGCACTGCGCCTGCGGCGAGCTGCCGGGGTAAGCGGCCCCCGACGGGTCGGTGGTCGTGCAGTCGGCCGTGGCGCCGAGCTGGATGTGGTTGTAGCGCGAGTCCGGGTAGCCGGACACCGACTTCGCGAACTGCGCGTTGATCCAGGCCGTCGGCGTGGTCGACTTCAGCGCCTGCAGGTCGGCCGGCGTGGGGCCGAACGTCGCCTGGGTCAGCAACCGCCAGTTGTCGAGCGTGGTCGCGACGATCGGCGGCGCCGTCGTGCCGACCACGTTGAGCTGCGTGGAGGTTGCGGTGGCGCCGAGGCTATCGGTGACCACCGCCGTGTACGCATAGGTCCTGGCACTCGTCAGCGTGTCGAGGTAGGTGTACGGCGTGGCCGTCAGTTCCGCGATCTTGCTGCCGTCGCGGTAGAACGCCACTTTCGACACGGTGGCGCCGGTGGACGACGCGCTGGCCGTGAGCGTCAGCGTGCCCGTCACCTGCAGGTAGGTGCGCGACGCGGACAGCGAGATCTTGGGCGTCGACGACGTGACGGCGGACACCGTGACGACCGTGGCGGCCGACGTGCCCGTCAGGCCTTTGGCGTCGGTAGCGATGGCCGTGAACGACAGTGTGCCCGTCGTCGACGCGACGAACGCGTACTGCCACGGCGCGGCGGTGGCCGTGCCCACCTTGCTGCCAGCCTGGTAGAAATCGACCTTGCTGATCGTGCTGGACGAACTCGACGGCACGGCCGTCAGCGTGACCGTGGCGCCCACCGTCGGCGACGTCGTCGACGCGGACAGCGTGACGACGGGTGGCGTCGCGGTGGTTGTCGACTTCACGGTGACGGTCGCGCCCGCCGACGTCGCCGTGCCGCCCCCGCTGTCGGTAGCCACCGCGGTGAACACGAAGGTGCCCGCGCTGCTGGCGGCATACGACGCGACGTAAGGTGACGCCGTGGCGGTGCCGATGCTCGCGCCGTTGGCGAAGAACTCGACCTTGGTTATGGTGCCGCCCGTGGTCGTGGGATTGGCGGTGAGCGTGACCGTGTCGCCGACGTTGACCGTGGCCGCCGATGCCGACAGCGTCACCGAGGTCTTGGAGGACGGCGTGCCGCCGGGCGAATACGACACCACGTCCGACGCTCCGCTGGCGCCGACGCTGTCGTAACCGACGGCCTTGAACGAATGCGCACCGCCGGACGGGATGTCGTAGAGCATCCAGTACGGCGACTTGGTGGAGGTGCCGACGACGGCGCCGTCCATCAGGAAATCGACGCGCGTGATGTAGCCGTTGCTGGGCGTCGCCGTGGCCGTGAGCATCACCTCGTCCGGCGTGCCGCCCGCGAGCAGCGACAGCGTGGTGATGACGCCGGTACCCTTGGTGACCGCAGCCGGGTTTGCCGACGTATAGATGTAGTACGCGATGCCCTGCAGCTGGAACCAGGGCCAGTTGGCCAGCACGATGTCGCGGTTGACGTCGCCGTCCGCGTAGAAATAGGCGTTGGTGCGCGTGTTGTAGAAGCGGTACAGGGGCTCGCGATCGGTGCCGTCGCTCGTCGGCACGTAGTAGACCGGGCCCTCGTACAGGAACGTGGGCTTGGTGGCGAGCACCTGGTCGCGTTCGCTGGTGGACGACGTATAGAAGTGCGTGGACGTCGACGTGTCGTAGAAGCGGAACACCGGCACGGTGTTCGGCTGCGACGTGATCGACGCGTAGAACTTGGGACCTTCGTACAGGAACTGCGGCCACAGGCGCAGCACCGTGTCGCGATCGGAGACCGACGTCGTGTAGAAATGCGTGCCGGTGTCGATGTTGAAGAAGCGGAAGACCGGCTGCGCCGTGTCCGCGTGCGCGGCACCCCCCGCCACGCTGAGCGCGAACGCCAGCGTCACCGCCGCCATGCGCCAGCACGACGCCCCCCAGCCGCAAACGGCTGCCCACGTCCGCATTCCGCGCTGCATCTGACGCTCTCCCTGGCTCTTGCCGCCCGGGGTGTCGTGCGCCCGATCACGGCGCATTCGACGCAGTCACTGCCCCCGGCCCGGCGCGATTATTCGCTCCAGACTTGCGGTTTGCAAGACTCGTGCCGTGTTCGGCGACGAACGGTCGATTGCGTTATGAATTATGCAAGGCGAATGCGAACGTTGTGCTCCAACTCGTTGTTGAAGATCAATAAAACCCGGCCGCGCTCCCCGCCGTTCTCCGCGGCAAGCGCACGTTAAATGACAACGACACATCACCCGATGCGCCGCAGGACGGCATCGGAGGCTGCGCAAAAACGGCAATTTGCGCGGGATGCGGCGGACGGCAACCCAATAAGGGGCCGCCAGCGATTTTCATGACATTGGGATTGGAAGGCGCTGCCGCGCCGTTGTGCTTGCCGCCATCGTCACTTGGGCGACGCAGCATCCGTGCCAGCGCGTGCAGCCTTGTGCTGGGCCCGCGCATCGCGCATCGCCGTGTCGACGACCCCGCGCTGCCCGGCGTCGAGGCTCGCGTACACCCGCTGCCAGGCTTCGTGCACGCCTTGCCGCAAGGCGCTCCGCTGGTCGGTCGTCTGCGCGGCGGCCACCGCGGCTGGCGCTCCCGACGCGGCCTCCTCCTGGCGCAGCGCCCTGCCCTTGGCCCGGGCGTCGCGCGAGGTGGCTTCGGCCTGGTCCCACAGCGCCTGCTGGCTGGCGGTGAGCTTGAGGTCGGCCTTGGCGGCTTCGAGGGCCTGGACCAGCGCGGGCCCGCTGCTGCCGGTGTAGCGCGGAGTGCCCGCGGCCGGAGCGGCTTGCGCCCAGGCACCGCCGGCGACAACGGCGAACAGCAGGGCGGCCAGCGTGCGGGTGGGGACGATCGAGTACATGGAATCCTTTCGGCCAGGGGCGCGGGGAGCGCCACCGTGGAGCGGGTTGTGGAGGAACGGTGCTTGGAGCATAACGGCCCACACCCGTTCCGCGCCCGACCGCGTTCCGATGCAACCGCGGGTTGCCCGGAAGGGCGGCGGTTACAATCGGTTACGCTCGCGCGCGTGCCGTCGCACGGCCTCTCGCGGTCCAATGCGGCATGAACAACCGGCCCACCCCCGCCCCTTCGCGCATCCTGGTCATCGACGACGATGTCCGCCTGCGCGACCTCCTGACCCGCTACCTCGCCGAGCAGGGCTTCGACGTCAAGGCGCTGCCCGACGCGTCGCAGCTCGACCGGCGGCTGCAACGCGACCCGCCGCACCTGATCGTGCTGGACCTCATGCTGCCCGGCGAGGACGGCCTCGCCATCTGCCGGCGCCTGCGCGGCGCCGGCGAGACGGTGCCGATCATCATGCTGACGGCCAAGGGCGAGGACGTGGACCGCATCGTCGGCCTCGAGATGGGCGCCGACGATTACCTCGCCAAGCCGTTCAACCCGCGCGAGCTCGTCGCGCGGATCCACGCGGTGCTGCGCCGCCACGCGGAGCGCCCCGCCCCGGCACGCCCACGGAGGACGGCGTCGTCGCGTTCGGGCCGTGGCAACTCGACCTCGCCGCGCGCACGCTGACGCAGGACGGCCGCGTGGTCAACCTGACCACCGGCGAGTATTCGCTGATCAAGGTGCTCGCGCAGCACCGCGCCAGCCGCTCGCGCGCGAGAAGCTGATGCTGCTCGCGCGCGGCCGCGACCATGAAGTCTTCGACCGCGCCATCGACGTGCAGGTGTCGCGCGTGCGCAAGCTGATCGAGCCCGATCCGGCCAACCCGCGCTACATCCAGACGGTGTGGGGCTTCGGCTACGTCTACGTCCCGGACAGCGAAGGGGTCGTGACGTCGTGAGGCTGTGGCCGCGCTCGCTGTTCGGGCGCCTGGTGCTGCTGCTGATCGCTGTCGTCGCCATCGCGGCGGCCGCCACGTTCCTGATCTTCCGCGAGGACCGCTCCGCGCTGCTGGCGCGCCAGTTCGGCGACACCAAGATCGTCCAGTTGCAGGCGCTGCGCGCGGCACTCGAAGCCAACAGCGACAGCGAGACGCGCCGCGAGCACACGGCGCGCCTCGAGCGCGAGTACGGCGTGCGCATCGTGCCGGAACTCGACCGGCCGCGCTTCGGCGCGCCTGCCGGCACCAGCCTCGCCGGCCTCGACGCGCGGCTCAAGGAGGCCTTGGGCGAAAGCACGGAGTTGCACGTCGCGCCGGGCCGCGGCCTGCTGATCGTCAAGCTCGACGCCGCGGGCACCGGCTACTGGGTGGGCTTTCCGCTGCGCTCTTTTGACGAGCACGACGCGATGCCCACGCGTGCGCTCGCGTGGACGGTGATCGTCGCCGCGCTGCTGCTCGCGGCGGCCTACGGCTTCACGCGCGTGCTGGCGCTGCCGTTGCGGAACCTGGCGGCGGCGGTCGCGCGCGTCGGCCGCGGCGAGGCGCCGGCGCCGCTGCCCGAATCGGGCCCGTCCGAGATCGTCGCGCTGAACCACGGCTTCAACACGATGCTGGGCAACCTGCGGCAGAGCGAGCGGGACCGCGCGCTGCTGCTGGCCGGCATCTCGCACGACCTGCGCACGCCGCTCGCGCGGCTGCGGCTCGGCGTCGAGATGGGCGCCGATCCGTCGACGCGCGAAGGCATGGTGGCGGACATCGAGGAGATGGACCGCATCGTCGGCCAGTTCCTGGAGTTTGCGCGCGGCGACGACGCGTCCGGCGTCGAGCCCGTCGACGTCGCGGCGCTGGCCGAACGCGCGGTGGCGCGCTACCGGTCGGCGGGCAAGGACGTGCGCTATACCGGCACCGCGACCGCGACGATGGCGCTGCGTCCCACCGCGGTGTCGCGGCTCATCGCCAACCTCGTCGACAACGCGCTCGCCTACGCGGGTCCGCCGGTGGACGTGACGGTGCGCGAGCGCGCCGATTCCGTCGTCATCGAGGTGGCCGATCGCGGCCCGGGCATCCCGGCGGCGGACGTCGAGCGGCTGAAGCAGCCGTTCACGCGCAGCAGCGTGTCGCGCTCGCGCGCCGACGGCATTGCCGGCGCGGGGCTGGGCCTTGCGATCGTGGACCGCGTCACGCGCATGCACGGCGGCACGTTCGACCTGCTCGCCCGCGACGGCGGCGGCACGGTGGCGCGCGTCGCGCTGCCGCGCGGCGTGGCGGCGGCGCCGGGACGCGCGCTCGTGCGCGCCTGAAGCGGCGCCGCGCTCACCCGCCCGGCGACGGCTCACCCGCCCGGCGACGGCTCACCCGCCCGGCGACGGCTCGCTCGCGCTGCGCGCGAGCAGCACGGTGGCCTGCGCGGCGATGCCTTCGCCGCGGCCGGTGAAGCCCAGTTGCTCCGTCGTCGTCGCCTTCACCGACACGCAGTCGAACTCGGCGCGCGTCGCGCGCGCGATGTTCCGGCGCATCGCGTCCACGTGCGGCGCGAAGCGCGGGGCCTGGGCGATCAGCGTCGCGTCGACGTTGGCCACCGCATAGCCCAGCGACGACATGATCAGCGCCACGTGCTCCAGCAGCTGCATGCTGTCGGCGCCCTTCCATCGCGGGTCGCTGTCCGGGAAATGCTTGCCGATGTCGCCCTGCGCCAGCGCGCCCAGGATCGCGTCCGCGATCGCGTGCAGCAGCACGTCCGCATCCGAATGGCCGTCGAGGCCGCGTTCGTAAGGGACGTCCACGCCGCCGACGATCAGCTTGCGTCCGGCAACCAGTGCATGGACGTCGAACCCGGTGCCGATGCGGAACGGAGGTTGGCTCATGGTGCGCTCGTCGCGGGTGCGCGCTCGCGCCGGTACAACGCTTCGGCAAGCGCGAGGTCGTCGGGATGCGTGATCTTGAAATTCCGCGGGCTGCCGCGGACCAGCCGCGGCGCGTGGCCCGCGCGCTCCATCGCCTCGGCTTCGTCGGTGCAGGTGTCGCCCGCGTCCGCGGCCATCGCGGCACGCAGCAGGGCGTAGCGGAACATCTGCGGCGTCTGCGCGAGCCACAGGTCGCGGCGGTCCAGCGTGGCGGCGCTGCGCTCGGCGATCGTTGCGCGCTCGTCGACCGCCGCGCGCTTGACGGTGTCGCCCACCGGCGACGCGAGCAGGCCGCCCACCGCGTCGTCCGCGAGCGCCGCCTTGAGCCGCGCGAGCGCGTCGTCCGGGCACAACGCGCGCGCGGCGTCGTGGATCGCCACGTAGTCGTCGGCGGCGCAGCGATCCGCGAGCGCGGCCAGCGCGGCGCGCACCGTTGCCGCGCGCGTCGGTCCGCCGCAGCGCAAGGCGCGTGGACGTGTCGCGCGGGCGCGCAGTCGCGCAATGGCGATCGTCGGGCACCAGCGCCACGGTGATCGACACCGGCCTGAGCGCGGCGAGGCGCTCGATAGCATGCACGACCAATGGCTTGCCGGCGAGCAGCGCGTACTGCTTGGGCAACGCGCCGCCGAAGCGCTCGCCACGCCCCGCGGCCGGTACGACGACGAACACGCGCGGCGGCGCTCACGCGGCCTCCGCGCGCGAGGAGTGGCTCCAGCGCGGCGCGGATCGGCGCCGGGATGGCCACCGGCTGCCGCGTCGCGCGATCCACCCACACGTGGACGAAGCGCCCGAACGCCGCGGCCTCGTGGTCGCCCGCGCGGAAGAGTCCGATCGCATACGTCACCGACGATGGCCCGCGCGCACGACGAGGCCGGCGTCGACGATGTCGGGAAACGCGAGCGACGCCCGGAAATGGCAGCGCGTCTCGACGACGACGCCCATCGCGCCGCCGCCGTGGATGTCGAGGCCGCCGACGCGAATGAGGTGCTCGTTCACCACCGTGTCGAAATACGCGTAGTAGACGACGTTGTTGACGTGGCCGTACGTGTCGTTGTCCATCCAGCGCGTGGATAGCGAGCGCGAAATCCGCGCGCGTTGGCGGCGTGCGCGCCGCGCGTTCATCGCGAGCGCTCTCGCGGCATGTCGAGCGTCAGGCTCGTCGAGCGGCTCGACCCAGTGGCGGACGGGACGCGACGTGCCCGATGCGAGATGCGTCATGCAGCCGATGTTGGCGGTGACGATCACGTGCGGCTTCTCCTCCAGCGCCGCCAGCGGTGGTACGAGCTGGCCCGCCAGCTCCGGCTGCAGGATCGAGTACGTGCCGGCGGAGCCGCAGCACAGGTGCGCGTCGGCGAGCGGCAGGCGCTGGTGGTATCCCATCGCGTCGACGAGTTCCTCGACGCGGCCCTTGAGCTTCAAGCCGTGCTGCAGCGTGCACGGCGGATGGACGGCGACGCGCTGCGGGGCCGGATCGGCGCGATCGCCTTCGCGATGCGCCGCCACTCGTCGCCGATAGCTTCGACCGGGTCGCACGCGTCACGCCCGGCGACGTAGGCCGCGCGCTCGGCATGGGCCGGATCGTCCTCGACAGTGCGCATGGTCGCGCGTGCCACGCCGCAGCCGCTGGCCGAGACGACCAGCGCTTCCGCGCCCGCGTCGAGCAGCGGGAACCATGCGTCGACGTTGCGCCGCGCGAGCGCTTTCGCCTCGTCGTGCGCGGACAGGTGCTCGGACAGCGCGCCCGAGCAGCCACCGCCCGCCGGCGCCAGCTGCAGCGAGATGCCGATGCGGTCGAGCACGCGCGCAAGGCGCGGCATCGATGGACGGCGCGAGCGAGCTGCGCAACCTTGCATCCGCCAGCGATAGCCGCGGATGCGGGCGGCCACGCGCCGGCCGCTCGCGCCTGCAACGCGCTGCGCAAGCTCCGCGCGTGGCAGCAGGGGCCGCGCGGCGCGGCCCAGCGCGAGCAGCGTACCCAGAAGCCCATGCGGCTCCTACGGCCGCCGCAGCGCATGCGCTCCGGCGCAGCAGCAGGCGCGGCCGACGATGCCGTCGACGACGCCGTCCGTAATCGAGCTGGCCAGCGGCCGCAGCGCCGCCGCTGCAGGGCGTCGTCGCAACCAGCTGCGCGTGGGTAGACAGCGTCGAGGTGCTGTTGGGTCGTCGCCGTCGGGGTCGTACTTCAACACCCTGCTTGATCAAGGTAGATGCGGCCACGCGGGCCTCGAGCTCGTCGCCCAGCAACCGTGGTCGGGCGCATGGCCGTGCCGAAGCCGCAGCACGCGTTCGCGCAGGATGGCTTCCGCCTCGCGGCCTTCGCGCGTCGCGGCGTATTCCGGGGCGAGGTTCGTTTCCACGGCGCGTTACAGGCCCGCGTACAGCCGGTCGCGGTTGAAGATGCGCGCGGGATCGAACGTGGCCTTGAGGCGCTCGTGGATCGCGTGCAGCGGCGCGGACAGCGGCGCGAACGCCCGCGCGCGCTGCGCACCACGTCCGCTGCGCGGAACAGCGTCTGGCCGCGCGCATACGCGGTGGCGGCGCGCGGCGCACGCTTGTACGTCGGCAGCAGCAGGTTACCACAGCCAGCGCAGCGCCCCGCCCCACTCGATCAACTGCTCGGCACCGAGGTCGACGTGCGGCGACGTGGCGCCCACCGATAGCCGCCACAGCGCATCGCGGCCCTGCGCTCCCTCGGCGAAGAAGCCGTGCGTCTGCTCGCGCACGCTGTCCCAGAACGGAGCGGCGTTGTCGATCGGCGAACCGCCGATCGTCCGCGTCGCTTGCAGCACCGCGAATCCGCGCCCGACAGTCGCACGGCGAGCGTGCCGCGCCACCAGCACGTGGCGGACAGCGGCAAGCCGCGCGCCGACCAGTCGTTGGCCATGTGGATCGCCGCGTCCGCGCCGCACTCGAACGCGCGCGTCGCGTCGCAGCGTGGCGCGGGCAGGCACTTCACCGCCACCTCGGTGATCACGCCCAGCGTGCCGAGCGCGCCCACCATGAGGCGCGTGGCGTCGAAGCCCGCGACGTTCTTCATCACGCGGCCGCCGAAGCGCAGCAACGTGCCGTTGCCGTCGACGAGCGTGATGCCCAGCACCAGGTCGCGCACCGCGCCGCCCCAGGGTCGACGCGGCCCGGACAGGCCTGCGGCGACGACGCCGCCGATCGTCGCACCCGGACCGAAGTGCGGCGGCTCGAACGCCAGCATCTGCCCCGCCTCCGCGAGCCTTGCCTCGATTTCCGCGAGTGGCGTGCCTGCGCGCGCGACGAGCACCAGCTCCGTCGGCTCGTAGTCGACGATGCCCGCGCAGGCCCGCGTGTCGAGCAACTCGCCTTCGCTGGGATTGCCGTAGAAGCCCTTGGTGCCGCCGCCGGTGATCGCGAGCGCGGACCGCGAGGCCGAGGCCGCGCGGATCCGGTCCTGCCATTCGGCGACGACGGCGTCGCTCATCGCGTCCCGCGCGCGTCGATGCGGGCGTGCGTCACAGGCGCCCGGCCGCCGCGAGCTTGTCGCGATAGATGATCCGCGGCTCGTCGTCCTCGACCACCGCCGTTTCCTGCAGCGCGGCCGCTTCCCATTCGCGCATCCACGGGTGTGCGAGCAGTGCCGCGAGATACGCTGCCGCCTCGCCTTTCGGCTCGACGCCGTAGGTGCGGAAGCGGAAGGCCACCGGCGCGTAGAACGCGTCGGCGATCGAGAACGCGCCGCAGAGCCAGGTGTCGCCCGCGCCGAAGCGGCGCCGCGATTCGTTCCACAGCGCCTCGATCCGCGCGACATTCGCCGTGAGCGCCGGAGACCACGGCCTCACGTCGACGCGTTCGCGCACGTGCATCGTCATCTCGTTGCGCAGCGCGCCGAAGCCGGAGTGCATCTCGGCGGCCAGCGAGCGCGCCCAGGCGCGCGCCACCGGGTCCGCGGGCCACATGTGCGGGTGGCGCTCGGCGAGGTATTCGGCGATGGCCAGCGAGTCCCACACCACCGCGTCGCCGTCATGCAGCACCGGCACAAGGCCCGAAGGCGAGAAGCCGCGCGTCGAAGGCGGCACGCCGAGCGGCACGTTCACCTCGTTGAACGGCGCGCCCGCGAGCTTGGTGACGAGCCAGCCGCGCAGCGACCACGACGAATAGAGCTTGTTGCCGACGTAGAGCGTGTACATGAACGTTCAGGCCTGCGTGAGCGGCACCGTCTTGCCGGGGTTCAGGATGATGTGCGGGTCCAGCGCGCGCTTGATCCGGCGCATCAGGTCCACGGCGTCGCCGTGCTCGCGCACCAGCGCATCGAGCTTGTGGATACCGATGCCGTGCTCGCCGGTGCACGTGCCGCCCATGCGGATGGCGCGCTCGCTGACGCGTTGCGCGATCGCTTCCGCGCGCTCGCGGTCCGCGGGATCCTGCGGGTCGAACAGCAGCACCAGGTGGAAGTTGCCGTCGCCGACGTGGCCGACGATCGGCGCGGTCATCCCTTCACGCTCGACGTCCGCCTTGGTCTCGAGCAGGCAATCGGCGAGCCGCGAGATCGGCACGCAGGCATCGGTGGCGAAGGCCTGCGCGCCGGGCTTCAGCGCCAGCGCCGCATAGTAGGCGTTGTGCCGCGCCTTCCACAGCTTGCTGCGATCTTCCGGCGCGCTCGCCCACTGGAACGCGCTGCCGCCGTGCTCGCTGGCGATCTGCTGCATGAGGTCCGCCTGCTCGCGCGTGGCGCCTTCCGTGCCATGGAACTCGAAGAACAGCGTCGGCTTGGCTTCGTAACCTTCGAGCCTGGAGTAGCGAATGCATGCGTCCATCTGCACGTCGTCCAGGATCTCGATGCGCGCCACGGGAATGCCCAGCTGCATCGCCGTGATCACCGTGCGCGTCGCGCTGCCCAGGTCCGGGAACTGGCACACGGCTGCGATGATCGACTCGGGAATGCCGTACAGCTTCACCTGGATCTCGGTGATGATGCCCAGCGTGCCCTCGTTGCCGACGTACAGCCGCGTGAGGTCGTAACCCGCGCTCGACTTGCGCGCGCGGCCGCCGGTGCGCACGATGTTGCCTTCCGCGGTGACCACCGTGAGCCCGAGGACGTTCTCGCGCATCGTGCCGTAGCGCACGGCGTTGGTTCCCGACGCGCGCGTGGCCGTCATGCCGCCGAGCGTCGCGTTGGCGCCCGGGTCGATCGGGAAGAAGAGCCCCGTGCCCTTCAGCTCCGCATTGAGCTGCTCGCGCGTGACGCCGGCCTGCACGCGGCAGTCGAGGTCGTCGGCGTTCACTTCGAGCACGCGGTTCATCTGCGACAGGTCGATGCACACGCCGCCATACAGCGCGGCCACGTGGCCCTCGAGCGACGTGCCCACGCCGAATGCGACCACCGGCACGCGCGCCGCGTTGCAGAGGCGCACGATGGCCGCGACTTCCTCGTTGCCCTGCGGGAACACGACGACGTCCGGCAACGCCGGATCGGCGAGGCCTTCGCCATGGCTGTGCTGCTCGCGGATGGCCTGCGTGGTGACGGCGCGCGCGCCGTAATCGCGCGACAGCGTGCCGACGAGCGTCGCCACCGTCTCGGTGGAAGGCCGCTCGCGCACCGCGGCGGGATCGAAAGAAAGGGACATCGTGATTCTCCTTGGCCGCGGCGGTCAGAACCGCGGCAGGTCGGCGTGCGGCAACTCGCCGTGGTGGACGTGCATGCCGCCCAGCTCCGCGCAGCGCGCGAGCGTGGGGACGGCCTTGCCGGGATTGAGGAGGCCCGCGGGATCGAACGCCGACTTGATCGCATGGAAGCACGCGAGCTCGTCCTGGCCGAACTGCGAGCACATCGACGTGAGCTTCTCGACGCCCACGCCGTGCTCGCCGGTGATCGTGCCGCCGACCTCGATGCAGAGCGCCAGGATGCGATCGCCGAACGCGATCGTGCGCTCCGCCTCGCCGGGCTTGCAGGCGTCGAACAGGATCAGCGGATGCAGGTTGCCGTCGCCGGCATGGAACACGTTGGCGCACGCGAGCCCGCATTCCGCCGACCACTCGTCGATCTTGCGCAGCACCAGCGGCAGCGCGGCGCGCGGGATGGTGCCGTCGATGCAGTAGTAGTCCGGCGAGATGCGGCCCACCGCCGGGAACGCGGCCTTGCGCCCGGACCAGAACAGCAGGCGCTGCTTCTCGTCCTTCGACACGCGGATTTCCGTCGCGCCCTCCGCCGTCAGCACGCGGCTCACCTCCGCGATCTCGTGTGCCACTTCCTCCGGCGTGCCGTCCGACTCCACGAGCAGCACCGCGGCGGCTTCGAGCGGATAGCCGGCGTGGACGAAATCCTCGACCGCCCGTGTCGCGCGCTGGTCCATCATCTCGAGGCCGGCCGGCACGATGCCCGCGCCGATGATCGCGGCCACCGCGGCGCCGGCCTTCTCGACGTCGTCGAACGCCGCGAGCACGCACTGCGCCAGCGGCGGCTTGGGGCACAGCTTGACGGTGATCTCCGTGATGACGGCGAGCAGGCCTTCACTGCCGTGAATCAGCGCCAGCAGGTCGTAGCCGGGCGAGTCGAGCGCATCGCCGCCGAACTCCACCACATCGCCGTTGACCAGCACGCCGCGCACGCGCCGCACGTTGTTCACGGTGAGCCCGTACTTGAGGCAGTGCACGCCGCCGGAGTTCTCGGCCACGTTGCCGCCGATCGAGCATGCGATCTGCGACGACGGGTCCGGTGCGTAATACAGGCCGTACGCGGCAGCGGCCTCCGAGATAGCCAGGTTGCGCACGCCGGGCTGCACGACGGCCGTGCGCGCGAGCGGGTCGATCGACAGGATGCGGTTGAAGCGCGCCAGCGACAGCACGACGCCTTGCGCATGCGGCAACGCTCCGCCGGAGAGCCCCGTCCCGGCGCCGCGCGGCACCACCGGCACGCGTGCCTCGTGGCAGATTCCGAGAATTTCGACGACCTGGGCCTCCGTCTGCGGCAGCAGCACGGCGCCCGGCCGCTCGCGGAACAGCGTCAGGCCGTCGCATTCATAGGGACGCGTCGCTTCCGGCGCATCGAGGAATGCGGCCGGCGGCAGGACCGAGGAAAGCCGGCTGGCAAGGGCTGCGTCGAGCATCGCGGGGACGGAAAACGCCGGATTGTTGCCATTATTCCACACGAAGGCGCAAACCCGGCCGTTTTTGCACGATGCCGGGGCGCATGGCGCTACAATCCGACCGTTTCGGCTTTCGCTCGCGCGTCACGCACGATGGACCTGGACGACATCTACAGCAAGACCGAAAAAGGCGTGCAGGAGCTGAAGACGCGCCAGATGAACCTGCCCGTCCAGCTGCGCAGCATCCTGATCATGGTCGACGGACTGCACAGCGTGGCGCAGGTGGTCGCCCGCTCGCAGGCGCTCGCCGCCGGTCCCGATACGTTCGAGCAGCTCGAGAAGCTCGGTCTCATCGAGCGCCGCTTCGGCGCGCGCGCATCCGCCGCCGCGGCCACGACCGGCGCGCCCGCCGCGCCGCGCGAGGACGACGTCCAGCGCTTCCTGTCGCTGCAGAAGTCGATGAACCAGGCGATCAGCGATCACCTGGGCCTGCGCGGCTACGGCCTCATGTTGCGGCTGCAGCGCGCGAGCGGCCTGCGCGACCTGCACGAACTGCTGCCCGACCTGGCGCAGGCGCTGGTCAAGCGCATCGGCCTCGAGCGCGCGACGCCGATCGTCGAGGCGCTCGAAGCCACGCTGCGCGGCTGACGTGACGTCCACCGCACGCGGCCCGCGGCCGCTCGCGGGCCTGCGCGTGCTGGAGCTCGGCGCGCTGATCGCGGGCCCGTTCTGCGCCAAGATCCTGGCCGAGTTCGGCGCCGACGTCATCAAGGTCGAGCCGCCGCGCGACGGCGACCCGTTGCGCAAGTGGCGCCACCTGCAGGACGGCACGTCCGTGTGGTGGCACGTGCAGTCGCGCGGCAAGCGTTCGCTGGCGCTCGACCTGCGCAAGCCCGAGGGCCAGGCGATCGTCCGCGACCTGGCGGCGCGCGCCGACATCCTCGTCGAGAATTTCCGGCCCGGCACGCTCGAAGGCTGGGGACTCGGTTACGGCACGTTGTCCGCGCTGAACCCCGGCCTCGTCATGGTCCGCATCTCCGGCTATGGCCAGGACGGTCCCTACAGCAAGCGGCCCGGCTTCGGCGTCATCGGCGAAGCCGTCGGCGGCCTGCGCTACGTCACCGGGACGCCCGACCGCCCGCCTTCGCGCGCCGGCATCTCGATCGGCGACACGCTGTCCGCACTGTACGGCGTCATCGGCGCGATGATGGCCATCGAGCAGCGGCACACGAGCGGCCGCGGCCAGGTGGTCGACGTCGCGCTGTACGAATCCGTGTTCTCCGTGATGGAGTCGTTGCTGCCCGAGTACGACGCGTTCGGCGTCGTCCGCGAACGCACCGGGTCCATCCTGCCCGGCATCGCGCCCACGTCCGCGTATCGCGCCAGCGACGGCAGCTTCGTATTGATCGCCGGCAACGGGGACTCGATCTTCCAGCGGCTTGCGCGGGCGATCGGGCGGCCCGATCTCGCGGACGATCCCACGCTCGCGCGCAACGATGGCCGTGCCGCGCGGCAAGCCTGGCTCGACGAGCAGATCGAGGCGTGGACCGTGACGCAGACACCCGACGCGATCATTGCCGCGATGTCGGCCGCCGACGTGCCGGTGTCGCGCATCTATACGGTGGCGGACATCGCCACCGATCCGCATTACGCCGCGCGCGGGATGATCCGCGAGATACGCGCGGGGCGCGGAACGCTGAAGGTACCGGGCGTCGTGCCCAAGCTGTCGTCGACGCCCGGGGACGTGGATGGCGGCGGGCCTGCGTTGGGTGAGCATACCGATGCGGTGCTCGGCGAACTCGGCTACGACGCGGCACGCATTGCCGCGTTGCGCGCAAGCGGCGCGGTGGCTTAGCTCGTCCCCCTTCCACGCCTGCTCCACGCATCGAGCCGCCCACGGTGGAGCTTGTCATCGTCCTCGTCGTGGGGCTCGCGGCCGGCACGTTGAGCGGCATCGTCGGCACCGGCTCGTCGATGTTGCTGATGCCGGTACTCGTGATCGCGTACGGGCCGCAGCGCGCGGTGCCGATCATGGCGGTGGCCGCGGTGATGGGCAATCTGGGCAAGGTGCTCGCGTGGTGGCGATCGGTGGATTGGCGCGCGTGCGCGGCCTACTGTGCGACCGCGATTCCCGGCGCCGTCCTCGGCGTGCACACGTTGCTGGCGATTCCGCCGCGCGCGATCGAGATCGCACTCGGCATCTTCTTCATCGCCATGATCCCGATGCGACGATGGCTGCATCGTCGTGCGCTGCGGATCACGTTGGCGCAACTGGCGCTGCTCGGCGGCCCCATCGGCTTTCTGACCGGCATCGTCGTCTCGACCGGTCCACTCAGCGTCCCGCTCTTCGTCGGCTTCGGTCTCGAAAAGGGCGCGTTCCTCGGGACAGAGGCAGCGGCATCCATCGCGGTCTATGTCGCCAAGGTCGTCACATTTCGCGCGGCGAACGCGCTGCCGTGGGACATCGTGCTCGCGGGCTTGATCGTCGGCTCGTCGCTGATGGTGGGGGCGTTCGTTGCACGCCGGTTCGTGGTGCGCATGTCGCCGGAAGCGTTTCGCCGGCTCGTCGATGCGTTGATGCTCGCGTCCGGGCTCTCGCTGTTCTGGGTGGCGTTGCGATGATGCGGCGCGATTGCCCCGTCAGGCCGCATGTGCCGGCGTAGATTGACATGCCGTATCCACTCGGATACAATGGCGTGTGCTCATCGTCCGGCAGACTGAAGAGTTCTTGCGTGGCTCGATGGTCTGAGGGACAACCGTGCAAAGGTCCGCATAGCCGCGCGGCTTCGCCAAGTCGAAGCGGGGACTCTTGGAGACTTTCGGGCGTTGACGCTGGCAGCGCAGATTGGAGATGACCTATGACCAAGATGGAGCGATCGCTGAAATTGCATGCGTTTGACGCCGCCCGCTATCTTGATAGCGAGGAGGCGATTGCGGAGTACATGACCGCGGTGCTTGAGGCGAACGATCCCGACCTGCTCCTGTTGGCGCTGGGCGACGTAGCGCGAGCGAAGGGAATGGCTCAGGTGGCGAAGGACGCTGGAATGGGTCGAGAGAGCCTGTACAAAGCGCTCACACCAGGCGCCAAGCCGCGATTCGACACCGTAATGAAGGTCGCGCGCGCACTCGGAGTAAAACTCACGGCACATCCTGCAAATGCGGTCTAACCCGGCGTTTCAGCGGGCCGCCTTGGGCGGTTGCTGAACGGGAACGTCAGAGGCGCAAGCGCACATGAAGAGGGCCACCATCGTTCTTGCGATCGTCGCTATCGCGGGCTGTGTACCGGTGCCGCATAGCGCCAATCTCACCCCTGGCGTAGCCGGTTCAATGAAGTCCAACGGGCAACCCGTCAGTTCGCTTCCTTTGCGACTTGTGGTCGTCGAACTGAAAGATCAGCCGTGCGCCGGCCGCAACGTCGAGTTTCAGACAAACGCGAACGGCGAGTTCTACGCGCCTCCCATCCGTACGTTCTCCTGGGTAATGATTGTCATGGCACACGCGTACTTTCCGTGGGCCGTGTGCGCAAATACCGGCTCCACCTGGACCGTCATCCATCAAGATCGCACCTACATGCTTGCCGACACGGGCCCTGCGTTCCTGGTTAATTTGAATTGTTCCATGGCAACCGACTGGACCTGCGATGCCAAAGAGATCTGGAGTCCCTCGCAAGATCTGCTGCGCCAGCTCGAATCGCGCAATTAGTCGGTCTCGCCCATGAAGCTCTTCTCCAGCACCGACGGCGAACCCGCATGGATCGCGGTCGGCACACAGCCCATCGGCGTCGTGGCCATCGGTGTTCTTCCCATCGGCGTCGTCGCCATCGCCTGCGGGGCCGGTCGGGGCATCGTCGTCGCCAGCTGCGGCGCAGCGGTCGGCCTCGTGAGCTTCACCTGCGGCGTGAGCGCGGCGCTCTACTCGATCAGCGTAGGCCTCAACGTCGCACTGGCCGGGCGTGGCATGCCGCTGACGGCATTCGGCGATGGCGATCCGAAGTACGCTCTCGCCCGCAAGCTCGTGATCCCGCCGCTCGTCGTCGCCGCGCTCGTCTACTTCGGGCTGCCGCTCGTCAATGCCGCGCGCACGGCAACGGCTGATCGCGAAGTCGCCGTGCAGTGGAACGGCACGGCGAAGTCCAGCGAGGGTATCTACGTCGCGCCCGGAACCGCGTGCACGGTGCGCGGCACCTTCGCGGGCGATGGCAGCAGCGTTTTGCGGGCACACGTCGTCGTCGCCTGTGGCCACCTCGCGCTGTTCGAGAGCGGGCCCATCCGCAGCGGCGCGACGGTCGTTCTGGGCAGCGACGATCTCCGCTGCGAGGTGACTCAGTCGCCCGCCGGGGCAAGCTTCAGCTACGGCGCGCACTGCCGCGCACCCGAGTTCCAGGGCTCGGTGTCGAGCGGCACGGGCGCCTTCGCGCCGCGCCCGTCGTTGGAACTCGACACGGGCGCCGGCCGTACCGTGCTCGACCTCGGCGGCGCACGGCCGATGCACGTCGAGCTCGCGGTCGATCCGCGCTCGGCGCCGGTCGACGGTCCCGGTCTGTTCACGCACTGAAGCGCCGGTCCTTCCCATGGCCACCGACGCCGACTTCGTCGACCACGTCACCGACCAGGTGCGCCTCGGCGCGCGCCTGACGCGGCGCAAGATGTTCGGCGAATACGCGCTGTACGTCGACACCAAGGTCGTCGCGTTCGCCTGCGACAACAGCCTGTTCGTCAAGCCGTCGGCGGCGGCGAGCAAGCTCGCGCCGGACCTGCCGCAGCGGCCGCCGTATCCGGGCGCCAGGAATTATCCCGTCGCCGACGAACTGCTGGACGATCCACCAGCGCTGCGTCGCCTGCTGCTCGAGACCGCGGCGCTGATGCCGCTGCCCAAGCCCAAAGCGGCGAAGAAGGCGAAGCCGCGAAACGCTGCCCGCGATTGACGCGCGCGGCATCGACGCCCCAACACCCACAGGCTCCCGATGACCTCCCCTTTCGATCCCGCGGGCTTCGCCCAGCGCCAACTCGACGCGTACAACGTCCGCGATCTCGAGCGCTTCATCGACGAGTACACGGACGACGTCGTCGCGTACCGCCTGGGGAGCGCCGAACCGCTCCTCTCCGGCAAGGCGGCGTTCGCGGAGCACTACCGGAAGAACCGCTTCACGCTCCCCGCGCTGCGCGCCGAGCTGGTGAACCGCATGGTGTTGGGCAACAAGGTCATCGACCACGAGCGCGTGTTCGGCGTCGAGCCTGCGCCGTTGGACGTCGCCGTGATCTATGAAGTGACGCCGGCCGGCATCTGCAAGGTCTGGTTCATCAGCGGCAAGTAGCCGGCCCGCCCCGCTACGCCGCCGCGCCACGCGCAGCGCCGGGCCGCAGCACGCGGAACGCCAGGAAAGCCAGCAGCGCCGACACTGCGATGACGGTCGCCATCGGCCGCTCGGTGTGGTCGAACGCCAGGCCGACGATCAGCGCCGCCGTCGACGCCAGCGTGAACTGCATGAACTGCAGCAACGAAGACGCGGCGCCGGCCATCTGCGCGAACGGCGTCAGCGCGCCGGCCATCGCCTGCGGCACGATCATCATCAGCGCCACCATGTAGGCGAACATCGGCACGACGATCGCGGCCGGATGGCGCACGCCGCCCCACGCACACGCGGCCATCGCGGCGCCGGCAAGCAGCGCCATCCAGGTCGCGCCCGCGACGACGCGGTCGATGCCGACGCGCCGCCCGATGCGGCTCGAGAGTATCGCGCCGGTCAGGTTGCCCAGCATCACGGCACCGAACAGCACGCCGAAGCCGGCCTCTCCGCGGTCCAGCACGGTGACGAACACGAACGCGGCACCCGCGAGGAACGCGAACAACCCGCAGAAGCCGAAGCTCGCCGTCAACGCGTAGCGCAGGAAGGTTCGCGAGCGCAGCAGGCGGCCGAAGTTGGCGAGCATCGTGCCCGGGTGAATGGCGCGATGGTCGGTGGCGCGCAGCGTCTCGGGCAGCAGCACCAGCACCGCGACGAACAGGACCGCGCCGAACGCCGCGACGAACACGAAAGGCGCGCGCCAGCCGGCGAGCAGGAACAGTTGCGCGCCCGCCATCGGCGCGACGATCGGCGCGACGCCCAGCACGATGCCCATCACCGAGAGCATGTGCGCGGCGTCGGTGCCGCTGTAGAGGTCGCGGACCACCGCACGTGGAACCGTGGCACTGGCCGCGCCTGCGATCGCCTGCGCGATGCGCGCGGCGATCAAGACCTCGACGCTTTGCGCCAGCGCGCACACGGTGGAAGCCACCGCGAAGCAGGCGAGCGCGACGACCAGCGTGGGGCGGCGCCCGAAGCGGTCCGACACCGGGCCGCCCACCAGCTGCGCGGCGCCCAGCGCGTACATGTACAGCGACAACGTGAGCTGCGCGCGCGCGGGCGTCGTCTGCAGCGCCGCCGCCATCGACGGCAGCGACGCCAGATAGAGGTCCATCGCGACCGGCGTGATCGCGATCAGCGCGCCGAGCAGCAGCGTCAGCGCCGGGTTGCCCGGCTTCAGCATGCCGTCACTTCGCGGGCATGAACTTCCACGCGAGCGTCGTCTCGTCGGTGCGCGGCACGTAGCGGATGCCGTCGCGCGCGGCCCACAGGTTGAGCTGGAAATGCAGCGGGATGACGGCGGTGTCGTTGATCGCGAGTTCCGTGGCGCGCTGCAGCCAGGCCTCGCGCTTGGTGTCGTCGACGGTCTGCAGCGCGTCCTCGGTCAGCGCGTCGACCTTGGCGTTGGAGTAGCGGCCGCGATTCGCGTTGCCGAAGCCCTTGTCCTTGTCGAACGTCATGATCAGGTTCTTGAGCGACGACGACGCTTCCGCCGTGCCCGTGCTCCAGCCCAGCAGCATCAGGCTGAACTTCAAGTCCGACGCCTGCGTGAAGTAGGTCGCGGAGGGCATCGCGAGCACCTTCGTGTCGATGCCCACGCGCGTCAGCATCTGCGCCACGGCCTGCGCCACCTTCGCGTCGTTGACGTAGCGGTTGTTCGGCGACGCGATCGTGATGCCGAAGCCGTCGGGCCAGCCAGCCTGCGCCAACAGCTTCTTCGCGCCTTCCGGGTCGTACTTCTCGACGGCGAGGTTCTTCGTAGCGCCGAACAGGAAGTCGGGCACGAGCTGGCCGGCAGGAATCGCCTCGCCTTCCATGATGCGCGCCACGATCACCGGACGATTGATCGCCATCGACATCGCCTTGCGGACGCGCGCATCCTTCAGCGGATTGCGGTCCATGGGCTTCCCGGCCTTGTCGGTGACCATCGGCGACACGTCGCGGTTGCTGTCCAGGTGCAGGTAGATCAGGCGGTCCGCCACCGTCTTGTAGATCGCGACGCGCTTGTCCGACGCCAGCTTGGGCACGTCCTGCGGCGGCACGGCCTCGATCACCTGCACGTCGCCGGACAGCAGCGCGGCAACGCGCGGCGCATCCTGCGTGATGATCTTCATCGTCACCGTGTCCCACGGCGTCTTGCCGCCCCACCACTGGTCGTTGCGCGCGAGCTCGATGCGGTCGCCTTTCGCGTAGCGGACGAGCTTGTACGGGCCGGTGCCGATCGCGGCCTTGCCCGAGTTGAAGTCGTCGGTGGTCGCGTTGCGGAACTTCCTGTTGATGATCAGCACCTGCGTCATGTCCGACGGCATCAGCGGATAGGGCCGCGCGGTGTGGAAGCGGATCGTGTACGGGTCGACGACGTCCATCTTCACGATCTGCTTCGTGTAGGCGGAGAACGACGCGGGGCTGTTGGGTACGGTGGGGACGCGCTCGATCGTGGCCACGACGTCGTCGGCCGTGAAGTCGCTGCCGTCGTGGAACTTGACGCCGCGGCGCAGCTTGAACTCCCACGTGGTCGCGTCGATCGCCTTCCATTCGGTGGCGAGCCCCGGGATCGGATGCGACTTGTCGTCGCGTTCGATCAGGTAGCCGAACACGTGCGAGGCGACGCTGTTGTTGGGCGTCACGTTGTGATAGTGCGGGTCCAGCGCGGTGATGTCCGTGGCCAGTCCCACCGTCAGCGTCGAGGCAGCGGCGAGCGGCGCTCCCCACGCACATCCCAGCATCGCCAGCAGCCTTGCCCAGCGCTTGATCGCCATTGCGAACTCCCCAATATCCGAAGCGTCGAAGCATAGCGCAGCAACGCGGCGGGTTACGGCTTGTAACAGCCCGACACGCCCGGTACGGCGCAATTGCGCGACACTGTGGTCAACCCGCCGCGGTTGGCCTGCGTTATTGGCTTGCAGGGCCGCGAACGATTCGACGTTCGCAGGGCCCGACCGTGGAGGTGAAACCGATGCTGAAAGCTATCCTGTCCGCCGTTGCCGTTTCCACCGCCGTCGCCGCTGCGCCGGCCGCCCACGCCTCGAACGTCGGCTGGAGCGTTTCGCTCGGCTTGCCGGGCCTGGGCTTCGCCGTCGGTGCGCCCGCGTACAGCCACCACGTGACGGGCTATGGTTACGTCGGTGCGCCCGCTTATTACGCACCTGCGTACGCGCCGGCCCCGGTCTACTACGCGCCGCCTCCGGTGGCCTATCCGGCACCGGTGTACTACGCACCGCCGGCGCCGCGCGTCGCGTACGCCTATCGTCCCGCTCCCGTCGTGTACGGCCCGCCCGTTGCACGCCCGTATTACCCACCGGTAGCCGCCGTCGGCTATTACGGCGGTTACGCCTATCGACGCTGACGCCCCGCGTCCCCGTTGTTGAACGCGTTGCTCGCGCGGCGACGTTCAACTCATCGGCCCGCTTGTCCACTCCCCTGGCATGCGGGCCGATGTCTTTCCGGCGTCCCGATGCCACAGGCGTCGCTGCGCTCCCGGGCACGCGCCGCCCGGTGCTAGACTGGCCGCTTTCCCATCAGGATCGCCGCCATGAACGCGCCCGCCTCGCCGCTCCATGTGCGCCCGGATGACACGCCCCACGTCGCCCGCTTCGACGACCTGCGCGCCGCCGGCCTTATCCGCACGCTGATCGCGTTCGACACGACGAGCCGCGATTCCAACCTGGCGCTGATCCACTGGGTGCGCGACTACCTGGCCGGCTATGGCATCGAGTCGATGCTGACGTTCGACGACACCGGCAAGAAGGCCAACCTCTTCGCCACGCTGCCGGACCGCCACGGCAACACCACGACCAACGGCATCGTGCTGTCCGGCCACACGGACGTCGTGCCGGTCGACGGCCAGCCCTGGGACACGCCGCCGTTCACGGTGACGGAAGCCGGCGACCGCATCCACGGCCGCGGCGTCACCGACATGAAGAGCTACATCGCCACGGCACTCGCGTTCGTGCCCGCGTGGAAGCAGCACGGCCTGGAGCGGCCGGTGCATTTCGCGCTGTCGTACGACGAGGAAGTGGGCTGCATCGGCGTGCACCGGCTGATCGACGACGTCGTGAAGCGCGGCATCCGGCCCACGGGCTGCATCGTCGGCGAGCCTACCGGCATGCAGTTGGTCGTCGCGCACAAGGGCAAGATGAGCTGGCGTTGCCGCGTGCGCGGCCACGAGGCGCATTCGTCGCTGACGCCGCTCGGCGTCAACGCCGTGCAGATCGCGTGCGAGATCGTCGCCTACATCGCGCAGCGCGCACGCGATTTCCGCGATCACGGCGGCAAGGACACCGCCTACGACGTGCCCTACACGACGGCGCACGTGGGCGTGATCCGCGGCGGCACCGCGCTCAACATCGTGCCGCGCGACTGCGCGTTCGAGTTCGAGCTGCGCCACCTGCCGTTCGACGATCCGCTGCGCTTCTTCGCGGACGTCAAGGCGCATGCCGAGCGCTTCCTGCCCGCGATGCACGCCGTCACGCGCGACGCTTACATCGAGTTCGACCACCTGTCGACGCTGCCCGGCTTCGACACGCACGACCATTCCGAGATCGCGCAGATCGGCCACGCCTGCAACCACGGCGACGGCAGCGGCAAAGTCTCGTTCGGCACCGAGGCGAGCCTGTTCCACAACGCGAGCATCCCCACGGTCATCTGCGGGCCCGGCCACATCGCGCAGGCGCACCAGCCCAACGAGTGGTGCGAGCTCTCCCAGCTTGCGCGCTGCGAAGCGTTCTTCGAGCGGCTCACGCGCACGCTGACGGCGGCGGCGTGAACGCCGCGTGCCGTTCGCGGTGAGTGCGCGGCGCTGAGTCTCCGTACGTGACCGCGCAGCGCTGGCCCGAACTCGCCATCGAGATCGAATTCCCGGATCTCGCGCGCTGGGCCGCCGGCAACACCGGCACACCCTATGTGTGGCGTTTCGCGGGACGCGCGCCCGGTCCCGACGTCGTGGTACAGGCGCTGACGCACGGCAACGAAGTGTGCGGCGCCATCGCGCTCGACTGGCTGCTCGCGCAGTCGCCCACGGTGGAGCGTGGGACGCTGACGGCGATCTTTGCCAACACCGAGGCCTACGCGCGCTGGGATCCCGCCCAGCCGTTCCGCTCGCGCTCCGTCGACGAGGATTTCAACCGGCTGTGGAACGACGGCGAGCTCGACACGCCGCGCGACACGGTGGAGCGACGCCGCGCCCGCGCGCTGCGTCCGTTCTACGCGACGGCCGAGTACCTGCTCGACTTGCACTCGATGACGGACCCCTGCCCGCCACTCGCGCTGGCCGGCCCGCGCGTCAAGGGCGAGACGCTGGCGCGTGCCGTGGGCATGCCGCGCGACATCGTCGTCGACAGCGGCCATGCGGCCGGCCGGCGGCTGCGCGACTACGCGTTCTTCGACGCGCCCGACGACCCGCGTGCCGCGCTGCTCGTCGAATGCGGCCAGCATTGGGAACGCGCGGCGCCGCACGTCGCGCGCCAGTGCACGCTGCGCTTCCTGCGCCACTTCGGCACGCTCGCGGATGCATTCGTCGCCGAGCACCTGGATGCCGCGCCCTTGCCGCCGCAGCGCACGCTCGACGTGACCGATGCCGTGACGATCACCAGCGAGCGCTTCGAATTCGCGATGCCGGTGGGCGGCCTGGCGGTGGTCCCGCGTGCCGGCACGCTGCTCGCTCGCGACGGCGAGCGCGAAGTCCGCACGCCTTACGACGACTGCGTGCTGATCATGCCGACGCGCAACCCGCGCCGCGGCGAGACTGCGGTGCGGCTGGCGCGCTACCGCGGCTGAGGCGCGGCTGCCGGTACGCTGCCGGTGCCCGGTGCTGCCGGTACGGCTGCCGGTGCAGCCAGCTGCGCGGCCTGTTCGACCGCGGTCGTGAACGCCGCATCCATCTTCGGGGTCAGCGCGTCGTAGACCGGCTGCACCGCGGCGCGGAACGCCGCCTGCCCGGCCGCGGTCAGCCGCGTGATGGCGACACCGTTGGCGGCCAGCGCATCGCGTGCGCGCGCTTCCGCGGCGAGCGGCTCCGCCGCGCGCGCCGCGGCGATCGCGCTCGCGCGCGCGGCGTCGCGCAGCGCCGGCGACCACGCGTCCCACACGCCCTTGCGCACGACGAACAGCATCACGTCGGCGAACGCGCCCCACTCGACGACGCGCGCGCACCCGTCGCCCAGATCCTCGCGGATGCGAACGTCGCGGCCGTGCCGTCCTGCGCGTCGAGTTCGCGCGCCGCGAGCGCCGCCTGCGCGGCCGCATACGAAAGAACGGCGGGCTTCGCGCCCAGCGCGCGGTACGTCGCGTCGACCAGCGGCGTGGTGGCGACGCGTACGCGCAAACCGGCGAGCTCCGCCGGAGCGGCGATCGCGACGGACTGCGTCGCCAGGTCGCGATGCGCGAGCGGCGCCCAGTGCACGAGCACGAGGCCCGTTGCCGCCAGGCGCGCCGTCAACGCGGCGGTGGCTTCCGGGCTGGCGACGATCGCGGCCACCTGCGCGTCGGTAGGCGCCATCCACGGCAGGCTCACGCGAACGCGCCGAGCGCGGGCATCGCCTCCGACCAGAACAGCGCCGACCCGACCGCGATGTCGATGTTGCCGGCGGCCAGCCCCTCGAACTCGCCCACCGCGCTGCCGCGTGCCAGCGCGGCACCCGGCTTGAACGCGACGGTGAACGCGCCACCGGCCGCGCCGGCAAGGCTCTCGCTCCACGCCTTGGCCGCAGCGCCGAGTGGAAACACGGGCGCCACGGACACGGAGAGCTTCAGTTCGGGCGCGTTGCCCTGCGCGCAGACGCGGCGGCACGACCGCCGCGACGAGCGCCGCGACCAGCGCGACGGCGCGCAGCGACGGCGCGCAACGCACGCGCGGGAACACGGACGGCCACTGCATCGGTCCAGTTCAGCAAACCATCGCGCGCGTCACGGCGCCGTCGTGCCAATAGCGCCGCTGCGCGACGCGCGCGCTGGTGACGGCGAGCGCGCCATCGCGCGCCGCGATCCACAGCGCGCGCGTCGTCGTCGCTGCGCAGCAACGCGCGTCGAGCCGCGCATAGCGCGCGACGACGTCCGGCCGCGGATGACCGAAGCGGTTGAGGTAGCCGGCGGTGAACACGGCGACGCGAGCGTCGACCGTGGCGACGAAGTCCGGCGTGCTCGACGTGCGGCTGCCGTGGTGCGGCACGACGATGACGTCGGCGGCGAGCGGCGCGCCGGCGGCGAGCAGCGCGCGCTCGTCGCGTGCCTCGATGTCGCCGGTCAGCAGCACGGTGAAGCCGCGCGCCGATACGCGCAGCACGCACGAGCGGTTGTTCGTGTGCAGCGTCGCGTCGGCATAGTCGGCGGCGAACAGATACAGCATCGCGAACTCGACGCCGTCCCAGTGCCAGTGCTCGCCGGCCGCGCAGCGATGCGCGCGCGTCGCGGCCGCCGCGACGATCGGGTGCGTCCATTCGAGCGACGAGTCGACGCGGCCCACCGGCAAAGGCCAGCACCGACAGCGCGCCGCCGAGTGATCGCTGTCGGCGTGGCTGACGACCAGGCGGTCCAGCGTGCCCGTACCCGCCGCGCGCAGCGCGGGCACGACGATGCGGCCGCCAGCGTCGCCCGTTGCCGAAGCGCGGGCCGGTGTCGAACAGCAGCGTGTGTGTCCTGCCGTGCGCACGAGTGCCGCAAGGCCCTGCCCCACGTCCAGCACCAGCACGTCGAACTGGCCGGGCGGTGGTCGCGCAGGCACGACGAGCACGAGCGGCAGCATCGCCATGCGAGACCCAGCCACCGTCCCGGCACGCCGCGCGGCGCGACGAGCCACAGCACGCCCAGCGTAGCGACGACGACGTCCACGTGCAGGCGCATGCTGCTGCCATGCCGCGTGCGGCATCGCGGCAAGCCACTCGAGGTAGCGCATCAGCGGTTCCAGCACCGCGTGCGCGGCGACCGGCAGCGCCGGCACCGGCACGACGATCGCCAGCAACGCGAGCGGCACCACGGCGAACGTCACCACCGGGATCGCGACCGCGTTGGCGAGCGGCGCGACCAGCGACAGCTGCTGGAACAACGCGAGCGTGCCGGGCGCGAGGCCGATCGTCACGACCCATTGCGCCGCAACGCCTTCACGGACCCCTGCGCGCGGCGCGCGACGAACCCCCGCGGTCGCCGCGGCGCCAGCCGGTGGGTGCCCGCAAGAGCAGCAACCCCACCGCACCGAACGACAGCCAGAATCCCGGGGCGATGCTGGCCCACGGATCGACCAGCAGCACCGCCACGAGCGCCCACAGCCAGACGACCCCTGCCGTGCCCGGCAATCCCAGCCACAGGCCAAGCGTCGCCACCGCGAGCATCATCAACGTGCGCAGCGCCGGGAATTTCCGCGCCCGACAGCAGCGTGTAGGCGGTGGCGGCTGCAAAGCCCGACCGCCGCCGCCACGCGCCGCGCCCCGGATGCGCCGCGTGAGCGCCGGCATGCGACGGACGATGCGCCAGGCGAAGCCGCCCACGAGCGTGGCGAACACGGTGATGTGGAGACCCGAGATGCTGATCAGGTGCGCAACGCCGGTGGCGTTGAACACGCGCCATTGCGCTTCCGGGATCGCCGCCTGGTCGCCGATGGCGAGCGCGACGACGACGCCGGCGTAGCGTCGCTCGCCGAGCGCCGCGACGAGCCGATCACGCACGCTCGCGCACGACGTCGACGAGATCGCGCGGGTCGCCTGCCCATCCTGCGAGCCGCACGTTGGACGCGCCGGGGCGGACCGCGCCGGTGGCGCGCAGACCACGTTCGAACAGCCATGCCTCGATGTCGAAGCCGCCGAAGTTGAGCGCGCCGTGCGGACGCCCGAGCACCGCGACCGCGAGGCGCCGCGCGTTCGTCCGTGGGCGGCGCGCGCGCAGCGCGCTCATGAGGGCGCGGCCGTCTCCACCGCATCCACACGCAACCCCGTTGCCACCGGTCGACGACGCCGATGACGGCTGCGCGCGGATACCAGCCAAGCGCGCGCGTGCCGTGGCCAGCGATGCGCGAGGCGGGACCAGGCGACTCCACGCGCAGCACGCAACGCCGCGCCGTCGGCGACGGCAACGTCGGCATCCAGCATCGACGGTGCCGGTAACGGTCAGCAGCAAAAGGCGCCTTCCAGCGCACGCGCCGGGTCGGCGCATCCTCCTCACCCGCAACGGCGCATGCGCGCGCGCAGTGGCCAGTACGGCGCCTGCAAGAAGCGCAGCGGCGATCGCCTCGCCGCGCTGACGCGGGAATTGCCGACGAACTCGGCGAGGACCGCCACGAAGGCCTGCATCGCGCGTCCTGCGCGCACCTGACATGCCCACCACCGCGCCACCGTCCGCGATCTTCACGGCCAACAGCATGGTCATCGTGAAGAACGGCAACCTGTGCGAGCACGCGCCCGTTCTTCGGCCGGCAACTCGGCTACATCCCCACCGGCGAGCGTGCGCGCAGGTCGACATGTATGCGCCACCAACGCGTAAGCAGCGCAGCACCATCGTCGGAACGTTCCCGCGCGCGCCACCGCATGATGATGCGCGGCGTCGAGAAGCAGAATTCGCATGGTGACGTCGCGTACGCGGGCAGGCAGGCGACGCCATGCTAAGCCCTACGGAACCGAGCCCTGGGCTGGCCTGATATTCGTCGAGCCTTTTCCATCGACGCTGAACGCGCGCAATGCCGCCCAACCTCGAACGCCTGGCTTCCGTCAGGGAGAACCCGCGCCAATCGTTTCGGGGCCTGATCCGAGCTCGGCGAAGACCCGACACGCGAGGGGCTGCTGAACCACGCCCGACCGGGATCGCCGAAGTCGTCTGGCGTTCCTGACGTCCGGCTCGGCACCGGACCGGCGCGCGGACCTCAAGGCCGTTCTCCATCGCGATCAGCGACGGCGACATCTATCACGGAGCAGGGCACGGGGACCATCTCCTACCCGCAGGGTGGCCACGGTTCGCCGATCCTGTTTGCGACGGTGACCGGATCGCCGACCGGCCTCGCGTTCGACAGCGGCGGCACGCTCTACGCGACGCTCCAAGGCGGGGGCACCGTCGTCCGCTTCCTCGGGTGGCAGCCCGACGCCGAAGTCGTGGGACCGGGTACTCCTGCCCCAACGGCATCGCGTTCGACGGCAGCGACAACCTGTACGTCACGAGCTATTGCAGCAGCGCGGTCCAGCTGGTGCCCGCGGCAGCAGCATCCCCTACGCAGCCACGACCCACGCGACGACCAAACATCGACGGCCTGGTCGGCACGTTCGACGCCGCCGGCACGATGTTCATCGCCAACTACAGCGGCGGCATGATCGCGGACGATTCCAAGCGCGCACCTGCGCCGGCGACCGCGACCATCCTGTACCTGGACTTTCCGCGCCTGAATACATCGCGTTCGTGGCGACGGCGCGCTGTTCATCGCCAACTCCGCGGGCCACAACGTCCGCGACGGTCGCGGCGCCGGTGATCACGTCCGTACCCGCGCTGCAACCTGCCGCGCTCGCGATCCTCGCGCTGGCGTCATGCTGGCAGGCATAGCCGCGGCGCAACGCTGGCGTACGCGCGCAGCTGACCTGCCGGAGCTGGCGTCGCGCCGCGCATAGCGCGCGACGACGTCCGGCCGCGGATGACCGAAGCGGTTGAGGTAGCCGGCGGTGAACACGGCGACGCGAGCGTCGACGGCTGCGACGAAATCCGGCGTGCTCGACGTGCGGCTGCCATGGTGCGGCACGACGATCACGTCGGCCGCCAGCGGCGCGCCGGCGGCGAGCAGCGCGCGCTCGTCGCGGGCCTCGATGTCGCCGGTCAGCAGCACCGTGAAGCCCGGCGCGGACACGCGCAACACGCACGAGCGGTTGTTCGTGTGCAGCGACGCGTCGGCGTATTCGTTGGCGAACGGATGCAGCATCGCGAACTCGACGCCGTCCCACGTCCACCGCTCGCCCGCGGCGCAGCGGTGCGCGCGCGGGCCCGCCACGGCGACGATCGGATGCGTCCACTCGAGCGACGAGTCGACTCGCCCCACCGGCAGCGCTGCGAGCACCGACAGCGCGCCGCCGGAGTGATCGCTGTCCGCGTGGCTGATGACCAGCCGATCCAGCGCGCCGGCGCCCGCTGCGCGCAGCGCGGGCACGACGATGCGGCCGCCGGCGTCGCTGCCGTTGCCGAAGCGCGGGCCCGTGTCGAACAGCAGCGTGTGCTCCGCGGTGCGCACGAGTGCCGCAAGGCCCTGCCCCACGTCCAGCACCATCATGTCGAACTGGCCGGGCGGCGGTCGCGCCGGCACGACGAGCACCAATGGCAGCATCGCCACCAGACCGAGCATGCGGCCCGGCACGCCGCGTGGCGCGACGAGCCACAGGACGCCCACCGTGGCCACGACCACGGTCCACGGCCGCGGCGCATGCTGCTGCCACGCCGCGTGCGGCGCCTGCGCCAGCCACTCGAGGTAGCGCATCAGCGGCTCCAGCACTGCGTGCGCCGCGATCGGCAACGCATCCACCGGCACGACGATCGCCAGCAGCGCCAGCGGGACGACGGCGAACGTGACTACCGGAATCGCGATCGCGTTGGCGAGCGGCGCCACCAGCGAGAGCTGCTGGAACAGTGCGAGCGTCCCGGGGGCGAGGCCCACCGTCACGACCCATTGCGCCTTGCAGCCCTCCTCGAGGTTGGCGCGCATTCGCGCGGCGAGGCATTGCGGCCGGCACGGCGTCAGCCGGTTGGTGCCCGCGTAGAGCAGCAGGCCGACGGCGCCGAACGACAGCCAGAAGCCGGGCGCGATGCTGGCCCAGGGATCGACGACGAGCACCGCAGCCAGCGCCCACACCCACACGATGCCCGCCGTACCGGGCAGGCCCATCCACAGGCCGAGCGTCGCCACCGCCAGCATCAGCAGCGTGCGCAATGCGGGAATCTCGGCGCCCGACAGCAACGTGTACACGGTGGCGGCGGCCAGCCCGATCGCCGCCGCCACGCGCCGCGCCGGCACGCGCTGCGTGACGGCCGGGAAACGCCGAACGATGCGCCACGCGGCGCCGCCGATCAGCGTCGCGAACACGGTGATGTGCAGCCCGGAGATGCTGATCAGGTGCGCGATGCCGGTGGCGTTGAAGACGCGCCACTGCGTCTCCGGGATGGCCGCCTGGTCGC
Source organism: Casimicrobiaceae bacterium (assembly GCA_044225845.1). Classification (GTDB taxonomy): domain Bacteria; phylum Pseudomonadota; class Gammaproteobacteria; order Burkholderiales; family Casimicrobiaceae; genus VBCG01. Next base: position 54,464 of record JBGAIC010000005.1, on the reverse strand, counting down.
CGATGGCGAGCGCGACGACGACACCCGCGTAGCGTCGCTCGCCGAGCGCGGCGACCAGCCGATCCCGGATGCGCTCGCGTGCGACGTCGACCAGGTCACGCGGATCGCCGGCGAATGCGGCAAGACGCTCGTTGCGCGCGTCGTCGCGCACCGCGCCGGTGGCGCGCAGGCCGCGCTCGAACAGCCAGGCTTCGACGTCGAAGCCGGCGAAGTTCAGCGCGCCGTGCGGGCGCTTGAGCTTGACGGCAAGCCGCCAGCGCTCACCGGCATGCGGTGTGGGCAGCGGCGTTGCCTGCGGTGAAGGCGGCGGCGCGCTGCCGCGGCGCGACGACGACGGCGCGGCGTCCCCCTGCGCCGTGTCCGTTCCCGCCCGTTCGCGCGGCGCATACCAGCCCAGTGCCAGGCGCGACGGCAACGTCGCGTCCGGCTCGGCGGACTCGACGCGGAACGCAAAGCGCACGCCATCCGCCGTGCGTGTGGGCATGCCGTCCACGACGCCGGTAACCAACAGCGGAACGCCTTCCAGCGCACGCGGCAACGCATCGTCCAGCCGGGCGTGCGCGCGAACCGTCGCGATCACGACGCCGCCGAGCAGCGCCGCCACCACCGCACAAGCGATCCGAGCCGCCCGCGGCCCGCGCTCCCGCGCCGCGCCGCGCGCCAGCATGACGGCCGCGACCGTCGCGCACGCAACCGAGGTCCACGGCAGCAACGATGCCGCGAACTGCACGCCGAGCGTGCCGCAGGCGAACGCCAGAAGCGCGAGGCGCAGGGCCATCGCCAGGACCTCGTGCAGGGGCCGCGCGGGCGCGGAATACCGGCATGGTCGCGCGTGTTCGCGTCGCGGAGCCATACGACCGATGGCCGACCCGCGCGAGGCCTATACTGATCCTCCCAACCGCTTACCGATTCCCACGATGCCACCCCCCAACCTCGAACGCCTCGCCGCGCTGACGCGCGAACTGCTGACGGAGCTCGGCGAGGATCCGGAGCGCGAAGGCCTGCTGAAGACGCCGGACCGCGTCGCCAAGGCGCTCGAGTTCCTGACGTCGGGCTACCGGACGGATCTCGCGACGGTGATCAACGACGCGATCTTCACGCAGGAGACCAACAGCATGGTCATCGTGAAGAACATCGAGGTCTACAGCATGTGCGAGCACCACATGCTGCCGTTCTTCGGCCGCTGCCACATCGGCTACATCCCGACGGGCAAGGTGTTCGGCGTCAGCAAGCTCGCGCGCATCGTCGACATGTATGCGCGCCGGCTGCAGTTGCAGGAGCGGCTCGGCGAGCAGATTTCGCAGGCGTTGATGGAGAACATCGGCGCCACCGGCGTCGGCGTGATGATCGAGGCGCGCCACCTGTGCATGATGATGCGCGGCGTGGAGAAGCAGAACTCGGTGATGGTGACGTCGTCGGTGCTGGGCGTGTTCCGCGAGTCGGAGGCGACGCGCCAGGAGTTCCTGTCGCTCGTGGGGCAGCGCGGCGTCGGCTGACGAACGCTGGCTGGCGCGGCGCCTGCGCCGCGTCCCATGCAGGACCGCGGCGTCAGCGCGGCTTCAGCAGCATCTGCGTGCAGCGGAACAGCGCGATCGCCTTGTCGTCGGCGGCGCGGCGCACCACCGCATCCCACACCTGTGTCGTGGAGCCCAGGTGCGCCGGCCGCGCGACGGCCACGATGACGCCGTCGCGCGCCGTGCCGAGGAAGTTGCTCTTCAGCTCGATCGTCGTGAACGACGCCATGTCCTCGGGCAGGTGCATCATGCACGCATAGCCGCAGGCCGTGTCGGCCAGCGCGACGACTGTTGCGGCATGGAGGAAGCCGTTCGGCGCGAGCAGTTCCGGCCGGATCGTGATTTCCGCGTCGAGGCGGCCCTCCTCGACGAGCGTCACGCGAAAGCCCATCAGCTCGGGCAGCCGCCCGGCACTGCGTGAGTTCGCGACTTCGACGGTGGCTCCCTTGCGCAAGGCCATGCGGTCTTCCTTTCGGGGTTGGGCGTTCAGCGCGCTTCGCGCGCCAGCGCCGCGATGTCGGCGCACAGGCGGTCGACCGCCTCGGCCGGCGTGTCCCACGCGCACATGAACCGGCAACCGGTGTCGCCGACGAACACGTAGAAATGCCAGCCGCGTTGCTGCAGGCCGGCGATCACCGGCTTGGGCAGGTGCACAAACACGCCGTTGGCTTCCGTCGGCGCCATGAACTGCGCGCCCGGTACGCCGGCGAGCGCCGCCGCGAGCTTCTGCGCCATCGCGTTCGCATGCGTCGCGTTGCGCAGCCACGCGCCATCCTGCAGCAAGCCGATCCACGGCGCCGCGACGAAGCGCATCTTGGATGCAAGCTGGCCGGCCTGCTTGCGGCGCCGCTCGAATTCGTCGGCCAGCGTTGCGTCGAAAAAGATCAGCGCCTCGCCGGACGGCAAGCCGTTCTTGGTGCCGCCGAACGTCATCACGTCCACGCCCGCGCGCTGCGCGATGTCCGCAGGCGCGCAGTCCAGGTGGGCGACGGCGTTGGCGAAGCGCGAGCCGTCGACGTAGACGCGCAGGCCCGCCGCATGCGCCGTGTCGCACAGCGCGCGCAGCTCGGCGGGCGTGTAGACGGTGCCGAGCTCGGTGGCCTGCGTCAGCGCCAGTACGCGCGGCCGCGACGCGTGCACGCCGTGGACCACGAGCCGTGGCGCCAGCGACGCGGGCGTCAGCTTCGCATGCGGCGTATCGATCGTCAGCAGCTTGGCGCCGCCGCTGAAGAACTCCGGCGCGCCGCACTCGTCGACGTTGACGTGGGAAAAATCGTGCGCGATGACCGCGTCGCTGCTGCGCGCGAGTTGCGCGAGCGCCAGCGCATTGGCGGCCGTGCCGCTGAACACGAAGTACACCGGCGCGGCGCAGTCGAACACGCGGCGCACGGCGTCCGCCGCGCGCGGTGTCCACTCGTCGTCGCCATAGCCGATCGCATGTCCCGTGTTGGCCGCGGCCAGCGCCGCATACGCCTCGGGACAGATGCCGGCGTTGTTGTCGGAGAGGAACTGCGGCGTCACCGCGCGCGAGCCGTACGGGCCATGAAAGGCGAGCGATCCAGCCGGACCGCGCTTACAGCCGCTGCTCGACCCACGCGCGCACGCTGCCCAGCGCGCCGGGCAGTGCCGCGACGTCGCTCCCGCCCGCCTGCGCGAGATCCGGCCGGCCGCCGCCCTTGCCGCCGACCATCTGCGCGACGTGGTTGACGAGCTCGCCCGCCTTCACCTTGGCCGTGAGGTCCGGCGTGACGCCCGCGATCAGCGTGACCTTGCCGTCGGCAACGCTTCCCAGCACGATCGCCGCGCTCTTCAGCTTGTCCTTCAGCTTGTCGACGGTCTCGCGCAGCGCCTTCGCATCCGCGTTGTCGAGCGCAGCCGCGACGACCTTGGCGCCCTTTACGTCCGCCGCGCTGCCGGCGAGGTCGTCGCCGGCCGAAGCCGCGGCCTTCGCCTTCAGCCGCGCGAGTTCGCGCTCGGTGGCCTTCGCCTGCTCCATCAGCTGCGCGATCCGCGCGTCGATCTCCGCCACCGGCGCCTTCAGCGTCGCCGCGGCCGCGTTGAGCTTCTGCTCCTGGTCCTGCACGAAGGCCAGCGCGCCCTTGCCCGTCACGGCCTCGACGCGCCGGATACCGGCCGCGACGCCGCCTTCGTTGACGATCTTGAAGAGGCCGATGTCGCCGGTGCGGCCGACGTGCGTGCCGCCGCACAGCTCACGCGACGAGCCGATGTCCAGCACGCGCACGCTGTCGCCGTACTTCTCGCCGAACAGCATCATCGCGCCCAGCTTCTGCGCGTCGGCGATGGGCATCACGCGCGCGTTCGTCGCGTGGTTGTCGAGTACCTCGGCGTTGACGATGGCCTCGACGCGACGGATCTCGTCGTCCGAGAGCGGCGCGTGGTGCGCGAAGTCGAAGCGCGTCTTGTCGGGGTCGACGAGCGAGCCCTTCTGCTGGACGTGCGCGCCCAGCACCTCGCGCAGCGCCTTGTGCATCAGGTGCGTCGCCGAGTGATTGCGCACCGTGCGGCCGCGCGCCTCGGTGTCGACGCGCGCCGCCACCGTCATGCCGGGCGTCAGTTCGCCGTTCTTCACCTCGCCGACGTGGCCGTAGACGTCCGCCTGGATCTTCTGCGTGTCGGCCACCGCGAACAGCGTGAGGCACACGCCCTGCGCGCTCAATTCGCCGCGATCGCCCACCTGGCCGCCCGACTCCGCATAGAACGGCGTGCGGTCGAGCACGACGATGCCCGCGTCGCCGGTGGCAAGCCGGTCGACCTTGACGCCGCCCTTGTACAGCGCGATGACCTTCGCGTCCTCGGCCAGCGTCTCGTAGCCGTCGAACGTCGTCTTCGGGCCTTCGTAGGCGAGCGTGTCGCCCATCTTGAATTGCGACGCGGCGCGGGCGCGCGTGCGCTGCGCGTCCATCGCCTGTTCGAACGCGGGCTCGTCGACGGTGACGTCGCGCTCGCGGCAGACGTCGGCCGTGAGGTCGTACGGGAAGCCATAGGTGTCGTACAGCGTGAATGCCGTCAGGCCGTCAAGCACCTTGCCACCGGAGGCTTTCAGCTTGCCAAGCGCGTCCTCGAGGATCTTCATCCCGTGGTCGATCGTCTCGCCAAAGCGCTCCTCTTCCGCCTTCAGCACATCGGCCACGCGCGCCTTCTCGCGCGTGAGCTCCGGATACGCGCCGCCCATCTGGCGGTCGAGGTCCTCGACCAGCTTGTAGAAGAACGGCTTCTTCTGCCCGAGCTGGTAACCGTGGCGGATGGCGCGGCGGATGATCCGGCGCAGCACGTAGCCGCGGCCTTCGTTGCCGGGAATGACGCCGTCGACGATCAGGAACGCGCACGCGCGGATGTGGTCGGCGATCACGCGCAAGCTGGGCGCCAGCAGGTCCTTGGCGCCGGTCTCGCGCACCGCCGCGCGGATCAGGTCCTGGAACAGGTCGATCTCGTAGTTCGAATGCACGTGCTGCAGCACGGCCGCCAGGCGCTCGATGCCCATGCCCGTGTCGACGCAAGGCTTGGGCAGCTTCGTCATCGTGAACGAGCCGTCGGCCGCCTTCTGGCGGTCGAACTGCATGAACACCAGGTTCCAGATCTCGATGTAACGGTCGCCGTCCTGTTCCGGCGATCCGGGCGGGCCGCCCCACACGTGCGGGCCGTGGTCGTAGAAGATCTCCGAGCACGGGCCGCAGGGACCGGTGTCCGCCATCTGCCAGAAATTGTCGGACGCGTAGCGCGCGCCCTTGTTGTCGCCGATGCGGATGCAGCGGTCGACGGGCACGCCGATTTCCTTCGTCCAGATGTCGAAGGCCTCGTCGTCCTCGAAGTAGACCGTCGTCCACAGCTTCTCTTTCGGCAGGCCGTAGACCTCGGTCAGGAGCTTCCACGCGAAGTGGATGGCGTCGCGCTTGAAGTAGTCGCCGAAGCTGAAGTTGCCCAGCATCTCGAAGAACGTGTGGTGCCGCGCCGTGTAGCCGACGTTCTCGAGGTCGTTGTGCTTGCCGCCGGCGCGCAACGAGCGCTGCGCCGTCGTCGCGCGCGTATAGGGCCGCTTGTCCTGGCCCAGGAACACGTCCTTGAACTGGACCATGCCCGAGTTGACGAACAGCAGCGTCGGGTCGTTGGCCGGTACCAGCGACGAGCTGGGAACCTCCGTGTGGCCATTGGCGACGAAGAAGTCGAGAAACCGGCGGCGGATCTCGTTGACGGTGGCAGTCATCGGGGTGGCTCTTCTGCCCTTTCGGGCGCAGAATCAGAAACTTGCATTGTAGCGCCCCCGGGGTGGCAGCCCGAATGTGTCGGTGCGTACAATTGCAAAGTGTGAAGGTTTGCAAGACTTCACATGGAGGGCGCGTTCGACGCCCCGAGGGAGGCGACAATCCTCAGGTGCAGCCGACGTCGATGCCCCGCAAGCCCTCCGTCCACCTGATCAATCCGCTGCGCAACCGCTGGGGCGGTTCCGAACGGCGAACCATCGAGACGGCGAAGCTGCTCGGCGCCCATGCGGCCACGACGGTCTGGTGCGCGCCCAACGCCTCGCGCGCCCTGGCCAACGAGTCCCGCGCCCGCGTCCTCAATCCCTGGCTGTTGCAATTCCCCCGCGGCGGCACGCTCGTCTTCGTCGGCACCTATTTCAGCGTGGGCCGCTGGATCCGCTTCGCGCGGCCTTCGCGCGTCGTCGTCATCTTCAACACCGACCAGCCGCGCTGGCTCCGCGACAACCTGGCGCGCATCGCCGCGTCCGGCTGCACGGCGGAAGTCGTCTACACGTCGCATGCCTTGCGCAAGCGCCACTCCGGCGTCGGCCCCGTGCTCGAGAGCCCGATCGACATGGCGCGCTTCCCGTTCGTCGCGCCCGCCTCCGCGCCGGCGCGGCCGTTCACCGTGGGCCGCTATTCGCGCGACGACGCCACCAAGCATCACGCCGACGACCCCGGGCTGTGGCGCGCGCTGGCCGCGCGCGGCATCCGCGTGCGGCTGATGGGCGCCACGTGCCTCGCGCGCGAGCTCGCCGGCGTGCCGGGCATCGAGCTGCTGCCCGCGGGCGCCGAGCGCCCCGCCGACTTCCTGCGCACGCTCGACGCGTTCGTCTACCGGACGGCGGACACGTGGTTCGAGGCGTTCGGCCGCGTCGTGTTCGAGGCGATGTCCGCCGGCGTGCCCGTCATCTGCGGGCGGCGTGGCGGCTTCACCGACTACCTGACGCAGGGTCATTCGGCGCTGCTGTGCGATTCGACGCGCGACTTCGTGCAGGCCGCCACGGCGTTGCGCGACGATGCCGCGCTCGCCGGTTCGCTGGCGCGCAACGCGCGCTACGTCGTCGAGCGCATGTATGGCGAAGCGTTGCGTCGCGCCACGCGCCTGCTGCTGGCGGGCCATCCGCGCGCCGCGCACGCCGTTGCAGACGCTCCCGGGCCGGAGACGGAATCGACGTTCGGCATCACCGTCGCCGGCGAACGCTGGGCGGGCGACTGATCCGGCGCGCTTACGCGGCCGCGCGCCGGCGCTGCCGGAAGCGCGCGACGCGGCGCACCGCCTCGGCCGGCAATTGCGAGGCGCGCTCGCAGCCCAGCGTGACCTGCAGGTAAGCGACGAAGCCCGGCAGCGCCGCGAGCGCCGAGCGGTCGCGCGCCCTTACCCGATACCTTCGCCACGGGCGCGCGACGTAGTCGAACAGGCCGGGCGCGCGACCCAGCCCGCGGTAGGCGGCGCGATCGATGCGGGATTCGGGCACGCAGGCGAGGCCGCGCAGCAGCGCGCCCGGCACGTCGACGCCCCAGCGCTTGGCCAGGTAGTCCAGCATCTCGCCGACCGGCCGCGCCGCATGCCAGCGGCGCGCGCTTTCGTAGACGCGCTCCCAGTCGAAGTCCCTGGCGTCGCCGAGGACGGACAACGCGTCCGCCACCCAGCGCACCGGCGACGTGGGCATCCACGGCACCGCATGCGCGCAGACGATGGTCAGCAGGTCGTNCGACTTGCCGCTGCCGCTCGGGCCCGCGACCAGCACGCCACGATCGCTGGCGGACGCCGCCGAAGCGACGGCCGCGCTGTGCAACAGCGCGCCGCCGCGGTGCGCGGTCCACCATTGCAGGATGTGCTTGAACGGCGCGGCGCGCTCGAAATACGGCACCGTCGCGGCGTCGCGCAGCCACCAGTGCGCGCGCCGGCGCGGCGCGTCGTAGATCGACAACGCGCCCGCTTCCGGCTGGAAGAAGGCGTTGAGGCCCGCGTCGCTGTAGCCGCCCAAGCCGGACGGCGGCAGGCCATCGCGTGCGAGCAGCGGGGAACGCGCCAACGCCGGCGCATCGTGCGCGGCGTCCCACACGAACAGGTCGAGGTCTGCCGGGCCGGTGGCGGAGTCAGCAAGGCGCAGCGGCCGCAGCGCAACGAGCAACTGCGCAAGCGCCGGGCTGCGCGCGCCATGCAGACGCACGTGGCCGCCGCCGATTGCATACAGCTCCGCGTCGCGCGGATCGCTTGCCGCCGCCGCCGCGTCCAGCTGGGCGGCCAGCGCACGCAGCGCGTCGCGCAGCGGCGCGTCGTGCTCGGCCGTCACGGCTTGCCGGAGGCCGCCTTGGGCCAGCCGAAGTCGCCGACCTCGTGGACCGGGTCGATCGTCAGCATCGCCTGCATGTCGTCGAAGCGCTCGAAGCCGAAGCCCGCATAGGCGCCCGCGGTGGCGGCGAGCGGCGCACTCGCTGCCGCCGAGGCAGCAGCGGCGGCACTGGCGGCACTGGCGACAGGCCGGACGATGCCTTCCGCGAGCAGTTGCTCGATGAAGCGGGCGCAATCCGCGTGCACCGTCGCGGCATCTGCGGCCTGCGCGGCGGTGATCCGCGCCGCGATCTCGTCCACGGCCGCGTGCGCGACCAGCAACGGCCATGCGGCGGCGGCGGCGCCGGTAACGCTGTAGTAGACGCCTTGCGGCAGGTTCATCACCATGACCTCGCCGTCGATCGTCTCGGCGATCACGTCGGGGGCATTGAGTTCGAAACGGCGGGCGTCCATCGGCAGCGGTCAAAAATCGCGTAACCGTCGACTATACGACCTTTGTGTCGCGCGCGGGGGGCCGCGCCGGCTTGGTGCGGCGGCAGCGTTTACTCGTCAGGCGGCTCGCTGCCCCGCTCGCGCAGCAGGCGAAGAATCAGCGCCAGCGCGTAACCGCGGCTCTGCAGGAGGCGGACTTGGCGTGCCTTCTCGCGCTCGTCGGCGGGCGGCTCCGGGAAACGGCGCAGCAGCAGCGCGCGCGCATCGGTGGCATCGTCGACGGCGGCAAGCGCATCTTCCACTGCGGCGCGACCGTCGTCGGCCACGCCGTCGTCGCGCAGCCGGTGGGCGATGGCGCGGCGCGCATAGCGGCCGGTCATCCCGGCGACTCGCATCACCGCATAGCGCGCGTCCGACAGGTAGCCGTCGGCCTGCAAGGCCAGGATTTCCGCGTCGACGTCGGCCGCCGGCGCGCCACGGGCGATCAGTCTTGCGCGCAGCTCCGCGGTCGGGTACTCGCGGCGCGCGAGCATCCGCAAGGCCAGCGCGCGGACGGAAGGCGGAGGCGTCTTCGCCGCGCGCCGGAACGGCTTCACGGCGAAGTCATGGGCCGCCCGCGGGGCGATCAGGCGTCGTCGTCGCTGTCGTCGACGGCCGTCCCCTTGACGCGTCCCGGCTGCGGCACGCCGACGGCTTCGCGGATCTTCGCCTCGATCTCGGCCGCCATGTCCGGATGCTCGCGCAGGAATTCACGCGTGTTGTCCTTGCCCTGGCCGATCTTCTCGCCCTGGTACGCGTACCAGGCACCGGATTTGTCGATGATGCGGTGATTGACGCCCAGCTCGATGATCTCGCCTTCCCGCGAGATCCCTTCGCCATACAGGATGTCGAACAGCGCCTCGCGGAACGGCGGCGCGACCTTGTTCTTGACGACCTTGACGCGCGTCTCGTTGCCGATGACTTCCTCGGCCTTCTTGATGGCGCCGATGCGGCGGATGTCCAGCCGCACCGACGCGTAGAACTTGAGCGCGTTGCCGCCGGTGGTGGTTTCCGGGTTGCCGAACATGACGCCGATCTTCATCCGGATCTGGTTGATGAAGATGACGAGCACGTTGGCACGCTTGATGTTGCCGGTGAGCTTGCGCAGCGCCTGGCTCATGAGCCGCGCCTGCAGGCCCGGCAGCTGGTCGCCCATCTCGCCTTCGATTTCGGCCTTGGGCACCAGCGCCGCCACCGAGTCGATGACGATGATGTCGACGCCGCCCGAGCGCACGAGCATGTCCGCGATCTCCAGCGCCTGCTCGCCGGTGTCCGGTTGCGAGATCAGCATTTCGCCGACGTTGACGCCGATCTTGCCGGCATAGACGGGATCGAGCGCGTTCTCCGCATCGATGTACGCGGCGACACCGCCGGCCTTCTGCACCTGCGCGACTACCTGCAGGCACAACGTGGTCTTGCCGGACGATTCCGGCCCGTAGATCTCGACGACGCGGCCGCGCGGCAGGCCGCCGACGCCGAGCGCGATGTCGAGCCCCAGCGAGCCGGTGGACACGACCTGGAGGTCGTTCTGCTGCTGAGCCTCGCCCATCTTCATGATGGAGCCCTTGCCGAACTGCTTTTCGATCTGCGCGAGGGCGGCGGCGAGCGCCTTGCCTTTCTGGTCATCCATGGGGTTGTCGAGGGGCATGGGCGGTCTCCTGAACGTGGGCTTGGGGCACGCGGCGCGCGCCCTTGATTCGATCCGGATCGATCTTCGCATAGAACGATCGTTCGACGCAAGTCATCCGTTCGGCTGACCGCCAGCCGCCGATGCGATGACCCAACCCGTTGATTACATGCAACATCAAGATTAAGTCCGCTGCGGCAGCCGCGAGCCGTTCCAGCGCATGGAGCACCGCAGCCGCGCGCACCGCAGCACGGTCGCCCGGCCAGCGGACGGTCTGCGCCAGCGCCGCCCGCCCGCGCACCGCGAGCCCGAAGCATACGGTGCCGACGGGCTTGCCCCGCACCGCGCCCCCGGGGCCGGCGATGCCGGTGATCGCGACGGCGACGTGCGCGTCACTGCGCGCCAGCGCGCCGTCCGCCATCGCGCGCGCGACCGGTTCCGGACACCGCGCCGTGCGCGGCGATCAACGCCGCGTCGACGCCCAACGTCTCCGCCTTGGCAGCGTTGGAATACGTGACGAAGCCGCGGTCGAACACGTCGGAGCTGCCGGCGACGGACGTGATCGCCGCGGCGACCAGGCCGCCCGTGCACGACTCCGCGGTGGCGCAGGTCCAGCCGCGCGCGCGCAGCGCGTCGATCAGCGCGACGACGGGCAACGCGCTCACTTCGCCTCCCCCGGGCGGGCACGGTAGTGATAGCGATACGCCGGCGCGAAGCCGAGCGCGCGATAGAGCGCCTGCGCGGCCGCGTTGTCGACGGTCACCTGCAGGTAGGCCTCACGCGCCCCTGCGCTCCACGCGGCGTCGAGCATCGCCGCGCACAGCGTCGTGGCGATCCGTTGTCCCCGCGCGCGGCGCAGCGTGGCGACGTCGAACACGCCGACGAGTTCGCGCGCCTCCCACGCAAGCTGGCCGGACGCCAGCGGCTCGTCGCCGCGGCGCGCGACGAAGCCGCGCCAATGCACCGCGGTGTTCGCCAGGCGCTCCGCCAGCAACGCACGTTCGCGCGCACCGCCTTCGCGCACCGCGACGACGGACTCGACGAAGGCCGCGGGCTCGGGTGTCGCCACGTCCACCTCGGCGCCGCGCACGGATTCGCGCGCGCGGCCGGTCAAGGGCGCCACGAGGACGTCGGTGGCGTCGAACGCGACATAGCCCGCCGCGGCGAGCGCGTCGTCGAGCCCCGCGGGCCGATCGAACGGCGTGATGCGGAAGACCGTCGGCAAGCCGGCTTCCGCATACACCGCCTCGCAGTGCCGGATCTTGTCGCCGACGGGCAGGTTTCCGCCATACATCGCGTTGACGCTGCGCCCGCGCTTGGACGGGCCCGGCGCAACGCGCAGCATCCAGCCGTCGTGGAAGCGCGTGCGCGCTACGTTGGTCACGGCGAGCGCGTATTCCTCGATGCGCCGCAGCCGCGGGTCATCGTGGGCGTCCATCGTCACCAGGGCACCGCGTACTGGATCGCGAGCAGCACCGCGATCGCGTAGGCCGCGGCCAGGATGTCGTCGGCCATCACGCCGAAGCCGCTCTTCAAACGCGCGTCGATCGCGCCGATCGGCGGCGGCTTCAGGATGTCGAACACGCGGAACAGCACGAAGGCGGCGAGCTGCATCGCCCACGTGTGCCGCGCGAAGAACAGCACGAGCAGGAAGGCCGCGACCTCGTCGATGACGATGCTGCCGTGGTCGACGACGCCCAGCGCGCGGCCCGTCACCGCCGACGCCCACACGCCGACGACGAACACCAGCGCGGTGACGGCGAGATAGACGGCCGGCGGCGTGCCGTACAGCAGCCACGCGAGCGGGAACGCGACGAGCGTGCCGAACGTGCCCTGCACGGTGGGCGCGAGGCCCGCGCCGAAACCCAGCGCCACGAAATGCGCCGGGTGCTCGACCAGGAAGCCGGGGCGCGGCGGCGGCAGCGGGATGCGGACCATGGGCGCGTGCCGCGCGTTACGCGAAGTGATCGAACGCGCGCGGGACGGCGGCCAGCGGCGTGCCGTGCTCGCGCACCGCGACGCCCGCGCCAGCCGACACATGGCCGACGCGCGCCAGCGGCACGCCGACGACGCCGGCGAGCGCCGTCACGTCCGCGCGCCGCGCGGCCGGGGCCGTGAACGCGAGCTCGTAGTCGTCGCCGCCCGCGGCGAGGCATTGCAGCGCCAGCGCGCGCTCGGCGCCCGCAAGCCGCGCATCGAGTTCGGGCGCGCGCGGGATGGCGTCGAGGTCGAGCACCACGTGCACGCCACTGCGCTCCGCGATGTGCGCGAGGTCGCCCGCGAGTCCGTCGGACACGTCGATCGCGGCCGTCGCGATGCCGCGCAGCGCGATGCCGAGCCCGACGCGCGGCGTCGGCGCCTCCAGCCGTGCGACGAGCGCGGGCAATGCCGCGGCATCGACACGCGTGCGCCCCTGCAGCGCGGCGAGCGCCAGCATCGCGTCGCCGATGCGGCCCGACACCCAGACGTCGTCGCCGGCGCGCGCGCCGGCGCGCGTCAACGCGGCGCCCACGGGCACTTCGCCGATCAGCGTGAGGCACAGGTTGCGGGGGCCGCGCGTCGTGTCGCCGCCGATCACGTCAACGCGTTCGGCGTCCGCCAGCGCGAAGAGCCCGCGCGCGAAAGCCGCGAGCCACAGCGGGTCGGCGTCCGGCAGCGCGCCGGCCAGCAACGCGTAGCGCGGCGTCGCGCCCATCGCGGCGAGATCGGACAGGTTCACGGCCAGCGCCTTGTGGCCGAGCCGCTCGGGATCGGTCCCGGCGAGGAAATGGCGGCCTTCGACCAGCATGTCCACCGTGACCACGAGGTCATGGCCTGGCGCGGGACGCACGATCGCGCCGTCGTCGCCGACGCCCAGCAGCACCGAAGGCGAGCGCGGCGGTCGCGTGAAATGCCGCGCGATCAGCGCGAACTCGCCGTCGCGCGCGCCGCCGCCGGAGGGCTTCATTTCGCCTGCGCGGCGGACTTGCCCTTGTCGGCGCGCGAGCGCGCGGCCACTTCCGCGGCACGCACGGTACCCGCATGCCGGTCGAGCACGCCGTTGACGAACTTGTGGCCGTCGGTGCCGCCGTAGCGCTTGGCGAGCTCCACCGCCTCGTTGATCACCACGCGATACGGCGTCTCGAGGCTGTGCTGCAACTCCCACGCGCCGATGACGAGGATCGCGCGCTCGATCGGCGACAGTTCGGCGGGCGCGCGGTCGAGGTGCGCCGTCAGGCCGTCGACCACCGTCGCGCCGTCGGCGGTCACGCCTTTCCACAGCGCGTCGAAGAATTTTTCGTCCGCCTTGTCGAAGGCCGGGTCCTCCGCGAGCTGCTGGCGCACCGCCGTCGGCGAGCCTTGCGCGAGCTGGATCGCGTAGAGGCCCTGCAACGCGAACTCGCGCGCGCGGCGGCGCGGGCTCACGCGCGTCGCCGGCTTCGCAGGCGCCGGCTTCACGGGTGCGGCGTCAGTCATCGCCGACCGCGTCCAGCAGGTTGGCGACTTCCAGCGCGGCCTGCGCGGCCTCGTAGCCCTTCTGGTCCATCCGCGCCTCGGCCTGCGCGTCCGTCTCGCACGTGAGGATGCCGTTGCCGACGGGAATGCCGAACTGCAGCGCGACTTCCGACACGCCGCGCGCCGATTCGTTGGACACGATCTCGAAGTGGTAGGTCTCGCCGCGGATCACCGCGCCGAGCGCGACCAGCGCGTCGTAGTCGCCGGTCTGCGCCAACGCCTGCAACGCGAGCGGCGTCTCCAGCGCGCCGGGGACACTCGCCACCGTGATGTCGTGGTCGGCTACGCCCGCTTCGGCGAGCGCGCGCAGCGCGCCGGCCAGCAGGCCGTTGCCGATCGTCGCGTTGAAGCGCGACTGCACGATGCCCACGCGCAGCGATGCGCCGCGGACGTTGACGGGAAGGCGCTTGATGGGCATGCGGTTCAGGACGTCTTGCGCACGGGCGGTTGCTCGATGTGGCCCAGCACCTCAAGGTCGAAACCCGCCATGCTGGGCATCTTGCGCGGCTTGGCCAGGAGCCGCATGCGGCCCACGTTGAGGTCGCGCAGGATCTGCGCGCCGATGCCGTAGTTGCGCAGGTCCATCTTGGGCGGCACCGGCGCGGTGGCGGCCACCGCACGCTGGCGCAGTTCCGCCGCCGTCTCCGGCCGATGCAGCAGCACGACGACGCCGCGACCCGCTTCGGCGATCGCCGCCAGCGCGTCGGGGATCGACCACGAGTGGATCGCGTCGTGCGTGTCGAGCAGGTCCATCACCGACAGCGGCTCGTGCACGCGCACGAGCGTCTCCGCATCCGGCGCGATGGGCCCGCGCACCAGGGCGAGATGCGTCGCGTCGGTGAGCTTGTCGCGATAGACGACCAGGCGGAATGCGCCGGCCGACGTGGTGATCGGCCGCTCGGCGATGCGCTCGACCAGCGTCTCGGTGCGGCTGCGGTACTGGATCAGGTCCGCGATCGTGCCGACGTTGAGCTGGTGCTCGGCCGCGAAGCGCACGAGGTCCGGCATCCGCGCCATCGTGCCGTCGTCGTTCATGATCTCGCACAGCACCGCCGCCGGCGTGAGGCCTGCGAGGCGCGCCAGGTCGCAGCACGCTTCCGTGTGGCCGGCGCGCATCAGCACGCCGCCTGGTTGCGCGATCAGCGGGAATACGTGGCCCGGCTGCACGATGTCCTCGGGCTTCGCCTCCGGCCGCGACGCGACGGCGATCGTATGCGCGCGATCCGCCGCGGAGATGCCGGTGGAGATGCCCTGCGCCGCCTCGATCGACACGGTGAAGTTGGTGCCGTGCACCGAGCGGTTGCGCGGCGTCATCGGCGTCAGGTGCAGCCGCTGCGCGTGCTCCGCCGTGACCGGCATGCAGATCAGGCCGCGGCCGTAGCGCGCCAGGAAGTTGATCTTCTCCGGCGTGACGAAGTCGGCGGCGAACACGAGGTCGCCCTCGTTCTCGCGGTCCTCGTCGTCGACCAGCACGACGATGCGGCCGGCCTTCAGGTCCTCGATGATCGTGGTGGTGGCGGCAAGCGTCATGACGGGGTAACGGAGGTATGCACCGGGGGCGGGCGCAAGGAGCGCGCGAAGTCGCTCATTTTACGCTGCGCGGGCGGCGGTCGCCGAGCAGCGCCAGCGTGGCGTCCGCGAGCGGCGTGTTCGCGTTGGCGAGCTCGTTCAGCACGCTGAAGTGGTGCGTGTGCGGCACGCCGAGGTATTTGATCCGCGGCGGATGCGGCACGGCGGACCAGGCGTCGACGAGCAGGCGGGCCTGGCGCACGAACTCGCTCGTCTCGTCCAAACCGACCGCGACAAGCAGCGGCGCGTCGACGCGCGGCGCCATCAGTACCGGCGACAGCGCGGCGGCACTGGCGTCGTCGAGCTTCAGGTCCGCGTTCATCGACGCCTGCGTCAGCGGCCGCAGGTCGTGCACACCGGACAGGCTCAGCGCGCCGTGCAACGGGCGCTCCGGCACGCCGGACCCTTGCCACTCCGCGCGCCAGTCGGTAGCCATCAGCATCGCGGCGAGATGGCCGCCCGCCGAATGGCCCGACACGACGACGCGCTCCGTGCTGGCACCGGCGGCCGGGCCGTGCTTCCACACCCAGGCGAGTGCGCGCCGCGCCTGGTCGACGATCGTGGCGATCGACACCGACGGCGCCAGGTCGTAGTTGGCCACGGCCACCGCGTAACCGTGCAGCAGGTAAGGCAGCGCGACGAACGAGTGGTCCGATTTGTCCAGCGAGCGCCAGTAGCCGCCGTGCAGGAACAGGTGCGTCCCGCGCGCCGGCATCCGCGGCACGAAGAGGTCCAGCGTTTCCTTCGGCCCCGGCCCGAAACGCAGGTCGAGCTGCGGATGCCACGCGGCGCGCACGTCCGCCGACTCGCGCGCCCAGCGATCGAACCACTGCGGGTAGTCGGGGACCGCCTGGCGGTTGTTGTAGCCGCGCTCGATCGCTTCCGGCGTCATCGTTCGCGCGGTTCGGTCAGGTGGCCGAATGGCCGACGATGTCGATGGACAACGGCGTGAGACCCGCGATCCGCGCATCGAGCTTGTCGCCGGCCACCACCGGCCCGACGCCGGCCGGCGTGCCCGTGAACACCAGGTCGCCGGGCAGCAGTTCGTACATCGTCGTCAGGAACGCGATCGTGTGCGCGACGTCCCAGATCATGTCGGACAGGTCGCCGTGCTGGCGGCGCGTGCCGTTGACGTCGAGGTCGATCGCGCCTTTCGCCGGGTGCCCGACTTCGGTGACCGGATGGATGGGCGCGATCGGCGCCGCTTCCGCGAACGCCTTGCCGATGTCCCACGGCCGCTTGCGCTCGCGCATCTCGATCTGCAAATCGCGGCGCGTCATGTCGAGGCCCGTCGCATAACCCCAGACAAGTTCCAGCGCGTTCTCCGCCGTGCGCTTGGCCCCCGCGCGGCCGATGGCGGCGACGAGTTCCACCTCGTGCTGCAGGTCCGCCGTGGCAAGCGGGTAATGCATGCGCCCGCGCTGGCCCGCGTCCGCCGGCAGCACCGCATCACCCGGCTTGCAGAAGAAGAACGGCGGCTCCTTGCTCGCGTCGCCGCCCATTTCCTTCGCGTGGTCCGCGTAGTTGCGGCCGACGCAGTAGATGTGGCGCACGGGAAAGCGGTGCGTGGTACCGGCGACGGGGATGCTGGGCAGTTCCCAGCTCGTGATCACATAGCTCATCGGGATTCTCGGGTTCGCAACGGAAAGAAAATCATTCGGCGTCCGGCTGGCGCGCGGGGGCAGCGTCGGCGAACGCAGGCAGTTCATGGCAGGCGGCGTCGATCGCGGCCAGCACCGGCCAGCGCGCGACGTCGAGCTTCACCCGGCGCGCATTCGCGAGCTGCGGCACGAGGCAGCAGTCGGCCAGCGTGGGCGTGTCGCCGTGGCAGAAGCGGCCACGCGCCGGGTCGCGCGCAAGGTCCAGGTCCAGCGCGTCGAGGCCCACCTGGATCCAGTGCGCATACCAGGCGTCGCGCTGCGCGTCGTCGAAGCCGGCCTCGCGCTGCAGGTGCTGCAGCACGCGCAGGTTGTCGATCGGGTGGATGTCCGCGACGATCGCGAGTGCCAGCGCCCGCACGCGGGCGCGGGCCGCCGACGAGCGCGGCAGCGGGCGGCTCCGGCACCGTCTCGTCGAGGTACTCGATGATCGCCATCGACTGCGTGAGGATGGTGCCGTCGTCGAGGATCAGCGAGGGAATCAGGCCGTGTGGATTGACGCCGAGGTAGCCGTCGGCGCGCTGCTCGCCGCGGCGCAGGTGCACGAATGCGCGCTGTGGCGCGACGCCCTTGAGGTTCAGCGCGATGCGGACGCGGTACGCGGCCGACGAGCGGAAGTAGTCGTACAGCAGCATCGCGTTCAGAACGCGCTGATGCCCGTCTGCGCGCGACCGAGGATCAGCGCGTGGATGTCGTGCGTGCCTTCGTACGTGTTGACTGTCTCGAGGTTCATCACGTGGCGGATCACGTGGAACTCGTCGACGATGCCGTTGCCGCCGTGCATGTCGCGCGCGACCCGTGCGATCTCGAGCGCCTTGCCGCAGGAGTTGCGCTTCATGATCGACGTGATCTCGGGCGCGGCGCTGCCCTGCTCCTTCATGCGACCCAGGCGCAGGCAGCCCTGCAGGCCCAGCGTGATTTCGTCTGCATGTCGGCGAGCTTCTTCTGCACGAGCTGGTTGGCGGCGAGCGGACGGCCGAACTGCTTGCGGTCCAGCACGTACTGGCGCGCCGCGTGCCAGCAGAATTCCGCCGCGCCCAGCGCGCCCCACGCGATGCCGAAGCGCGCGCTGTTGAGGCAGCCCATCGGGCCCTTGAGGCCCTGCACGTTGGGCAGCAGGTTGGCCGCCGGCACGAACACGTCGTCCATGACGATCTCGCCGGTCACCGACGTGCGCAGGCTGAACTTGCCTTCGATCCTGGGCGCGCTCAACCCCTGCATACCCTTCTCCAGGATGTAGCCGCGGATGACGCCGTCGTCGCCCTTCGCCCAGACGACGAACACGTCGGCGATCGGCGAATTCGAAATCCACATCTTCGCGCCGGTCAGGCGGAAGCCGCCGTCGACGCTGCGCGCCCGCGTGATCATCGAGCTCGGGTCCGAGCCGTGGTCCGGCTCGGTGAGGCCGAAGCAGCCGATCCACTCGCCGGTAACGAGCTTCGGCAGGTACTTCCGGCGCTGCGCCTCGCTGCCGTACATGTAGATCGGGAACATCACCAGCGAGCTCTGCACACTCATCATCGAGCGGTACCCGGAGTCGACGCGCTCGATCTCGCGCGCGATCAGCCCATACGCGACATAGCCCAGCCCCGCGCCACCGTATTCGGGCGGGATCGTGGGCCCGAGCAAGCCGAGCTGGCCCATCTCCGGGAACACGCTCGCATCCACCGTCTCGTGGCGGAAGGCCTCCGTCACGCGCGGCAGCAGCTTGTCCTCCGCGTAGGCGCGCGCGGTCGCGGCGACCATGCGCTCCTCCTCCGTCAGCTGCGCTTCCAGCAGCAGCGGATCGTCCCAGTGGAACGAAGGCCTCGTGGCTTGGCGGTCGGGAGCGTTCATCGGCGTGGGCGGCTGCGTACGGGGGCCGCCATTATCGCCCTCTGCGCGAGGTCGCCGTTCGCGGCGGTTGCAATCGGCCACGCGGCTTAGGCCGCCCGGATGAGCGACTGCGATTGTCGTTGTGGCGACGATGGCCGCTCCCCGGGAGACGACCATGCGCTTATCCACGACGGCCGCCGATGGCCGATGCAGCGCGCAGCCCACATCGAGGCTCGCACGTGGCGGCCACCCGCGCACGCACCAATCGGGGGCAACTTTCGGTGAAACGCTCGTCGGCTTGGCGGTCGCGGGCCTGCTGCTTGCGATGGGCCTACCCGCCTACGGATATTTCCTGGCCAGCTACCGGCTGCGCAACGAGGCTCACGAACTGCACCAGTCGTTGATGGTCGCCCGCGCCGAGGCCATCAAGCGCAACGCCCGCGTCAACGTCTGCAAGTCGGCGGACCTGAAGCGCTGCGGCGCGCCCGCCGGGTTCGAGGCGGGCTGGATCATCTACCAGGATCCTGGCCGCACCGGCCAGCCGGACGCCGATGGGGTGCTGATCCGGGTGAGGCCGCCGGCCACCCGCGGAGTCACCATCCGCGGCAATCGTCCGGTGGCCGACCTTGTGTCGTACACCACGTGGGGCCACGCGCGGACGCTGACCGGCGCGCTGCAGATCGGCACCTTCACCGTGTGCCTCGCCGGCCAGAACGCGCTCCACGTTGTACTGGCCAGCACCGGCCGCGTCCGGGTGGAAGCCACTACGACACGTTGCGTCTGAAGCGGCGCAACGCGCTAAACTCTTGATTGTGTGGGTGTGTTCGGTGCGCAACAGGCGCGCCGCCGTCCATTCCTCGCGAGGCACCACTGGTCGGCACCCTATGCCGCGCTGGCGCCGATTTCTCTAGCATTCCAGCATCCCGAAGGAGCATCCATGGCCCGGACCCTGCACAACCGCGGATTCACGCTGATCGAGGTACTGATCGTCTGCGCCATCGTCGCGGTGCTGGCCGCCGTCGCTTTGCCCAGCTATTTCAGCTACATACAGCGCAGCAAGATCATCGAGGCGACCACCGCGCTGTCGGATGTCCGGCAGCGGATGGAGCAGAAGTTCCTGGACAGCCGCACTTATGCAGACGGCACGGCGCCCAAGTGTTCGGACCTGGCCACCGCCGCGTCGGCAAAGTTGCACGCGTTCACCGTCTCGTGCTCCGGCGTCGACGTCTCGACCTATACCGTCGACGCCAAGGGCATCACGGGCAGCGGCATGGACAAGTTCGAGTACACGATCGACCAGTCGGACGCCAAGGCCACCGTGACCGTCGACACCGCCAGGGGCTGGGCCGGCGGCGGCGCCACCTGCTGGGTCACGCGCAAGGACGGGACGTGCGGATGATGCGCATCGCTGCCCTCCGCGGCTTCTCGCTGATCGAGCTGCTGATCGGCCTGTCGATCTTCGCGTTCCTGGCGATGCTCGCCGTGCCGATGTACGGCGAGTTCCTGGCTAACACGCAGGTGCGCACGGCAGCCGAGAGCGTGCTGTCCGGCGCGCGGCTCGCACAGACCGAGGCCGTGCGGCGCAGTGTGCCGGTGCGCTTCGAACTGCTGGGCACCACCGGCTGGCGCGTCGTGTTCACGACGGACGAGAAGCGGATGATCAACTGCGGCTCCGCGACGGACTGCACCAGCGACAACCACCTCGACTCGGCCGTCAACACCACGTGCGCGGCCGGCGCGGATTGCGTCATCAAGCAATACGATTTCACCAACGGCGCCCCGAAGGCGACGCTCTCCAACCAGGCCGGCGGCAGCGTCGTCACGTTCACGAGCCTTGGCATCCCGATGGCCAAGAACCAGGATACGTCCGACCCCCTGCAGCGCATCGACGCGACGACGACGCTGATCTCCAACCCGCGCACGCTGCGCGTCGTCATCGGCGGCCTCACGACGTCGAAAGGCGGCACGCTGATGTGCGACACGCAGCTGTCGTCGCCGGATCCGCTTGCGTGCCCGCCCACGACATGATGAACACGCAACGCCGCGGCTCGCGCCGCCAACAGGCCGGCGCCTTCCTGCTCGAGGCGCTGATCGCCATCCTGATCATCGCGTTCGGCGTGCTGGGGCTCGTCGGCCTGCAGGCGCAGTCGATGCGCCACGTCAACGACGCCCAATTCCGCGCAGAGGCCGCTTACCACGCGGCCACGGTGACGGCTCAGATGTGGGCACACGACCCGACGGCCGTGCAGACCTATTTCGGCTCGTCGGGCGCCGGCTTCACGAGTTTCAAGAACGCGATCGTCGCGGCCGGCACGGGCCTGCCCAATGCGTCGGCCAACCCGCCGACGATCACGTTCGACAACACGGCCACCAACGCCAAGAACAGCTCGATCGCCACCATCACGATCAACTGGCAGTACCCCGGCGAAACGCAATGGCACACGTACTCGACGCAGGCCGTCGTGGGAACCAACGCACCATGACGCGCCTTGCCCAGCGCCGCGCGCAGCGCGGCTTCAGCATCATCGAAATCATGGTGGGGGTCGTCATCGGCCTCCTCGCGGTGCTCGTCACCTACCAGATCTTCAACGTGTCCGAGGGCTTCAAGCGGAACACGACGGCGGTGGCGGACGCGCAGCAGAACGGCCTGCTGTCGTCGTTCCTGATGTCGCTGCAGCTGTCCAACGCCAACAACGGCATCGCCGTCTCCGGGCAAGACCTCGACTCCTGCCCGTCGGACGGGACGGCACCCGACACGCAGATCAAGACCACGCTGCGGCCCATCCCCGTGATGATCACGGACGGCGGCAGCGACATGACGCCCGACAAGTTCGTCGTCAACTACGGCAGCACGTCGCGGCTCATCATCCCCGCCAACTTCAAGTCGCTGCCGAGCATCCCGATCGACGGCAACTTCATCGTGCAGAGCCCCACCGGCTTCACGAAGGGCGACCAGGTCGTCATCATCGAGCCCGGCACGTCCGGCGCGGGCCGTTGCGCGATGACGACGGTCACCGCGGTCTACGACGGCCTCGAGACGACGGCGATCGACAACTCGGCGGGCGCGACGGCGGCGATCTCGACGGCCAACGGCTACGTGTCGCTGCATCACACCGCGAACCTGCCGTCCATCTCGTACAACGCCGATGCAGTGGTACTGAACGTGGGCCCGACGCCGCAACGCATCCAGTACGACATCGACAGCGAGGCGTTGCGCTCGAAAGACCTGATCCAGGACACGGCGCCGCAACCCATCGCGTCGAACGTCGTCAACATGAAGGCGCAGTACGGGATCGACACCGACAACGACGGCCTCGCGGACAAATGGGTCAAGGCCGTCGACGGTTCCGACGGCGACTTTTCGCCCGCCGGCGTGCTGGCCATGAGCTACGCGGACCTGTCGCGGATCAAGGCGATCCGCCTCGCGGTCGTCGTGCGGAGCGACCAGTTCGACCGCAGCCTGGGCGACTGGTCGCCGTCGCCCAAGGTCTTCGCCGACTGCGACGGCCTCACCGCCTGCCCTACGGCACTGGCGATGACCTGGCCGAAGCAGACGGGTCCGGACGGCAATTACCGTTTCCGTGTCTACGAAACGGTGATTCCGCTGCGCAACGCCATCTGGAACATCGAAAAGAAATGAAACCTCGCACCCTTTCCGCCCCGCGCGCGCGCCAGCGCGGCGTCGCGCTGTTCATCGCGCTGATCATCATGGTCGCGCTGTCGCTCGCCGGCGTCGCGCTGATCCGCTCGACGGACGCCGCCACGTCGGTCGTCGGCAACATCGCGTTCCGCCAGTCGTCGCTGCTCGCCGCCAACTGGGCCATCGAGCAGGCCACGTCCGCCATTTACAGCGACGAGTCGCGCACCGGCTCCGCGTTGATCGGCGACACCAAGGCGGACGACACGTCCAACAACTATTACGCGACCTACCAGGATTACGCGGCGACGCCGGCGGTGGAGTCGACGACGTCGGCCAACCCCAACGTGCCGCCGGGCATCCCGGCCGTGCTGCTGAAGAAGTCCGCGTATCCGTTCGTGCCCTACGTCGACGGCAGCAAGAACGAGGTGCGCTACGTGATCGAGCGCATGTGCCGCCTGCCGGGCACGGCCGACGCCACGTACTGCGACATGATGCCCCCGAAGAAGGGCTCGGGAACGACGGTGACGAACACCTCCGTTTCGCTGGGCACGGCGCCGCTGTTCCGCGTGACGGTGCGGGTCGACGGCCCCGCCAACACCGGCACGTCATTCGTGCAGGCCTGGCTGCATTAAGCTGGAAGGTAGTACAGGGAGAATTCGATAGTGAAAAACGAAAACAAGAACCGCAAGCCCGCCTCGAAGTTCACGCGCGTACTTGCGAGCCTGCTATCGCTGCTCCTGAGCCTGGGGCCTGCCGCCACGCCGGTCTATGCCCTGACTGACCTCGCCGACCAGCCGCTCGGCGCCCAGGTCAAGGCCAAGCCCAACATCATGCTGACCATCGACGACTCCACGTCGATGCTCTACGACTTCCTGCCCGACACCGTCGTCAACACGTACTGCCGCGACGGCAGCGGCGGCATGAACGCCTCGTGCGGCTACAACGGCTTCCCGGTGTGCGTGAACTTCGACGTCGCCACCAACACCTGCATCACCGGCTATTCGTCGCCGCAGTACATCTGGGAACAGGCCGGCTATCCGTACCAGGGCTACGACAACAACTTCCCGAAGTCAGGCCCCGGCGCCGGCTGCAACACCACCGTCTATCCGTTCACGTGCTCGGGCGGCGTGGATCCCGGCGCGCTGCCGGGCGTGTCCACCTATCCGTCCGCCAGCGGCTCGCCGCTCGCGGGCAAGCCTTACGAATACTGGCTGCTGTGGCCCGCGCCGGCGCACAACAGCGAACTCAACCGCCTCTACTACAACCCGCGGCTCACGTACCTGCCGCCGGTGGCTGGCGATGGCACGTCGTACCCGTCGATGACCACGACGGCCACGACGGGGTGGACCCGCGTGCCAGCCAATCCCTACCGCCACCTCGACAACCCCTGGGGTTATGCGGCGGACCTGCGCAACCCGCTGATCGACCTCACCGCCACGGTGACCGTCGGCCTGTGGTGCAACTCCGACTGGACGCAGGGCAACGACGACAGCGGCGTCGCCTTCGCGTCCAACGCCGAGCATTGCCGCAGCAACGGCAACATCTCGACGTCGGGCAGCGACAGCACGCCCGCCAACATCGGCGACTACAACTACCCTTGGGCGCCGCCGTTGCTGTCGCCCAACGACGTGACGTCCAAGGTCGACACGTCGACGATCAACTACACGACGATGCCGTACGCGAATGCGACGGTGAAAACGGCGTGGACGGACCGCATCGCCGACACGGCGCACCCGCTCGGCCAGTTCTTCTACGAGAACGACAACGTCCTGTGGTGCGACGTCACCAGCGCCGACTGGCCGCAGACCAGCGTCGGCTCGCTGCCGCAGACGTGCGACCTGGGGCTCAACCCCATCGTCCAGACCTGTAACGGCTTCCTCGCCGCCGGCACCTGTTCCGCCACCTCGAACGGCACGTGCGCGGGCGCCGTCACCGGCGTGTGCAACACCGGCAACGGCACCTGCTCGGGCTATACGGCGGGCGTCTGCAACACGGGCAACGGGACGTGTACCGGCTTCACGGCGGGCGCCTGCAACACGGGGAATGGAACCTGCACCGGCTACGCCGCCGGCGCGTGCAATACGACCAACGGCACCTGCGCCGGCTTCACCACGGGCACCTGCAACACGGGCAACGGCAACTGCAACGGTACGGCCGGCACCTGCAATACCGGCAACGGCAACTGCAACAGCACGAACGGCACCTGCAACACGGCCAACGGCAACTGCTCCGGCTTCACCGCCGGCACGTGCAACACGGCCAACGGCAATTGCGCAGGCTACGTGGCCGGTGCCTGCGGCGGCGGCCAAGCGGGGAGCTGCGGCTCTCCGGTCAGCTGCTCTGCCACGCGCGAGGCCTGCGTCGCTGGCACGGCGGCTTCATGCTCCGCGTTCTCGCCGCAGACCTGCGTGGGTACCAAGCGCACGTGCGACGCGCAGACGCAATCCTGCAACGGCTATGGCGGCCCGCAGACCTGCGCCAACGTCGTGGCCATCCCGCCCGACGCGTCAACGTGTACGTCGAATTGGGACCCGCCGGGCTGCAACATCACGCCAGACCCGGAGCACGCGTGCGTCTATAAGACCACATGCCCGGATCCCACGTACAAGGGCACCTGCAGCATCAAGGGCAACACCTGCACGCCGGCAACCGCGGCCACCGATTGCCCGACAATCATGGGCACTTGCAGCCTGCAGACCGGCAAGAGCTGCTCGTCGGCCGCCGACTGTACCGGCCTCAATTATTGCAACGGCACGACGAGCGTCTGCTCGACGCAGGCCGACTGCACGATCGCCAGCGGCCATTGCAGCATCCAGACCGGCAAGTCCTGCTCGATCGACGGCGACTGCGCGGCCGCGGGCACCTGCAACTACAAGAACACGAGCGGCGTCACGAACGGCGTCTGCAACAGCAATTCGGACTGCACAGCATTCCCGAACCATTGCGCCACGACCACGGGCACGACCTGCACGACAGTCCAGGCCAACTCGGCGTCCTGCCCGGTGGTTTCCGGCAGCGGCACTTGCACGTACGCGTCCTACACGGGCGGCAGCTGCACGACGGTGGCTGACTGCACGAAGGTCTGCCAGAACAGCTCCAAGCTGGGCAGCGTCTGCACGGCCGACTCGCAGTGCACGGTCACCGGCACCTGTACCGCCGGCAATACGGGGAGCTCGTGCGTGGCCGCCGCCGACTGCAACAAGGCCGGCGCCTGCACCACAGGCTCCAATACGGGCGTCGCCTGTACGGCCAACGGCACCAACGCAACGTGCGGCCCGGTTAATAAGTGCTCGGCGGGCCAGCCCAACACGACGACGTGTACGGTCAACAACCAGTGCGACGTCAACGGCGCATGCACGACGGGCACGAACACCGGCACGGCCTGCACGGCCAACGGCACGAACGCGACCTGCGGCCCGATCAACAAGTGCTCGGCTGGCTTGCCCAACACGACCACCTGCACGACCAACGCCCAGTGCAACACGGCGGGTACGTGTACGACCGGGACGAACACGGGATCGGCATGCTCCGGCAACGGCGCCAATGCCACGTGCGGCCCGATCAACAAGTGCTCCGCCGGCCTGCCGAACACCACGACGTGCACCACCAACGCCCAGTGCAACACGACCGGCACCTGCACGACGGGTACTAACACCGGCACGGCGTGCACGGGTTCCGGTGCCAATGCAACCTGCGGTGCGATCAACAAGTGCTCCGCTGGGAAGCCGAACACCACCACCTGTTCGTCCGCCTCGGACTGCAACGTGAACGGCACGTGCACGACCGGCACGAACACGGGAGCGAGCTGTACCGCCAATGGCACCAACTCGGCTTGTGGCCCGATCAACAAGTGCTCGGCGGGTAAGCCCAATACCACGACCTGCACGTCTGCATCCGATTGCGTCGTCAATGGCACCTGCTCCACCGGGGCCAACACGGGAGCATCGTGCACGGGTACCGGTGCGCAATCCGCGTGCGGCGCAGTCAACAAGTGCACGTCCGGCCAGCCGGCCACCACGAGCTGCACGACCGCGACGCAGTGCAACGTGAACGGTACCTGCACCAGCGGTGCGAACACGGGTGCCACGTGCACCGGGACCGGCGCAGTCGCCGCGTGCGGCGCCGTCAACAAGTGCTCCGCCGGCCAGCCGGCCACCACGAGCTGCACGACGGCTGCGCAGTGCAACGTCAACGGCACGTGCGCGAGCGGTGCTAATACGGGCGCTACTTGCACCGGCACCGGCGCGCAGGCGGCGTGCGGCGCAGTGAACAAGTGCACGGCGGGTCTCGTTGGCAACACCTGCACAGCCAGCTCGCAGTGCACGGCCACGGGTATCTGCCAGACGGGCAATGTCGGCGCGGTCTGCACCACCAACGGCACGACGAGCGAATGCGCCGTCGCCGCGGGCACGTGCAGCAACAACGGAGCGGCCTGCACGGTGGCCAACCAAGCCACCACCTGCGCGCAGGTCACCGGCACTTGCAGCTACAAGGGCAATGCGTGCACCTCAGCAGCCAACTGCCCGACGTATGGCCACTGCTCGATCCAGACCGGCACCGCCTGCCTCACGAACGCGGAATGCGCGAACGTGGATGTGCCGATCAACCCGAATGCCGCCCGCTGCGATTCGACGGGCGTCAGCGGCAGCGCGACCACCACGCTGCTGATGGACGCCAACGGCGCGGGCAAGGCCTGCCGCCGCAACAACCACGCCTACACGGGCGTGCCGGCCAGCCGCTTCAACTACCCGAGCGGCAAGTACACGACGCCGGTGATGGGCGAACTTGTCGCGGGCCAGGGCTGCTCGGCCACGAACCACTACGCCAACGTGCCGCGCCACTACTGGAAGACCAGCATCGAGTGGTGCAGCAGCGCCATCAGCACGGCGGGCGACAAGTGGGTGGGCTACGGCGACAACAGCACGGGCACGTGCCAGTCGTTCAAGGACGACTCGCACATCTACCCGCGCTTCTACCAGTTCGGCTCGGGTACGGACGCGGTCAGCAACTACACGACGGCCGCGTTCGCCCGTGTCGACCTGAAGGTGGGCGCGACGTACACGCACACGTTCACCGACACGGAAACCGGCGAGACGACGACGATCACGCGCTCCTACGACCAGGAAATGGAGAACTACGCCAACTGGTTCGCGTACTACCGCACGCGGATCCAGGCGGTCAAGGCGGCGACGTCGCTGTCCTTCCTGGGCACGAACTCCGACGGCACGTTCAACCTGGACGAGAACAAGTTCCGCGTGGGCCTCGAGACGCTGTCGAACGACCCGGTCACGTCGTTCGTCGACATCCAGGGCTTCGACGTCACGCAGAAGACCAAGTGGGCGACGCAGCTGTACGGCATCGACATCCCGATGAACAACCAGACGCCCAACCTGAACGCGATGGTCCGTGTCGGCGACTACTACCTGAACGGCCGGAGCGACGATCTGTCGGGCGCCACCGACCCGATCATCCTGTCGTGCCAGAAGAACTGGCACATGCTGTTCACGGACGGCATCACCAACCAGACCAAGCTGCCGACGTACAAGCCGGGCAACGTCGACGACACGCTGCTGGCGGCGTTGCCGGAGGACGTCATGTCGCTGAACGTGGGCGACAACTGGCCGGCGCCGTTCCGCGAAAGCAATGTCAAGACGACGGACAACTCGGCGTCCGACTACGCGATGCAGTACTGGACGAAGGACTTGCGGACGACGGGCGCGCAGAGCACCAACAACGTCTCGGCGAGTGCCTCCGACCCGGCCACGTGGCAGCACGTGAACTTCGCGGCGCTGTCGCTCGGCACCGACGGCAAGCTCGCCACCGGCAATCAGACGGCGATCGAGACGCAGCTGTCCGCCGGCGCGTTGCAGTGGACGGTGCCGTACCCGTCGACCAACCAGCCGGACGCGTCGGGCGTCGACGACCTGTGGCACGCGGCCATCAACGCGCGCGGCCGCTTCGTCAACGCCAAGTCGGTGGCCGAGCTGCAGGTGGGCATGGGTCAGATCCTGGCCGATGCGCTCAACACGCAGGGCGCGCGCAGCGGCGTCGCGTTCACCAGCACCAACCTCTCGACGGCGGGCAACAACTACATCTACCGGGCCACGTTCCAGCCGAGCTGGGGCGGCACGCTCGTCAAGGTGAAGATCGACGCCAACGCGGCGGAAGTATCGGAGGTCTGGCACGCGGAGAAGCAGCTGGCGCTGATGCTGACGCCGACGATCGCCATACCCGATCCGTGGAAGGACTCGCGCAAGGTCGTCACGATGAAGACGGACGGCACCACGGTTCCGTTCCTGTGGGACAGCATCGATGCCGCCCAGCAGGACGCACTGGCACCGGGCAATGCCGACCGCGGCAAGAAGGTGCTCGCGTGGCTGCGCGGCGACCAGTCGAACGAGGACAACAGCGTCATCGGCAAATTCCGCAAGCGCGACTACACGGCCACGGCCGGTTACGCGGGTGCGCTGGGCGACATCGTGAACGGCTCCGCCGTGTACGTGGGCATCCCCAACGCGCCCTACCTCGACATCGACGACAAGGGCTACAGCACGTTCAAGTCGTCCAAGTCGACGCGCGTGGGGCGCGTCTACGTCGGCGCCAACGACGGCATGCTGCACGGCTTCGACGACGCCAACGGCAACGAGGTCTTCGGCTACGTGCCGAAGGCGCTGTACCGCGACCCGTCGGATGCGGGCCTGGGTTCGCTGACGTACCAGTTCGGCGGCCTGCCCCCGTTCGTCCACCACTTCTTCGTCGACAGCACGCCGACGGCCACGGACCTGACGTTTGATGCGCCCGACTCGGAGGACTGGCACACGATGCTGATCGGCGGCCTCGGCAAGGGCGGCAAGGCCTACTATGCGATCGACGTCACCGATCCGGCGGACTTCACGTCCGAAACCGAGATCGCGAAGAAGATCAAGTGGGAGTTCACGAACAGCGACCTTGGCTATACGTACGGCTCGCCACTCGTCACCAAGACGCGCGCCTGGGGCGGCAAGTGGGTCGTCATCGTGCCGAGCGGCTACAACAACGCGTCGGGCGTCGGCAAGATCTTCTTCATCGACCCGAAGGACGGCTCGTTGCTGAAGACCATGGCCACCACGGACGGCACGCCGGCCGACCCGTCGGGCCTGGCGCAGATCGCGGGCTACACGCAGAAGTACAGCAATTACATGACGGACCAGGTGTACGCCGGCGACCTGCACGGCAACCTGTGGCGCTTCGACATGCTCGACACCGACCCGGACAACTGGAAGGTGGGCCAGCTTGCGAAGTTCAGCGCGGGCGGCAAAGCGCAGCCGGTCACCATACCTCCGCGGATGGAAGTGGACATCACCAACGGTACGGACCGCTGGGTCTTCGTGGGCACGGGCAAGCTGCTGGCCGATTCGGACCTGTCGAACACGGACCAGCAGTCGTTCTACGCGATGCGCGACGGGACGACCAAGGTGCCGGGTCCCATCCCGTCCACGCCGCTCGACGCGAACGCCGATTTGACACCGGTGTCGGATGCTGCGGGTCTTGCGACCGCCGCGCCGGTCGGCTGGAAGATCGACCTTCCGAAGTCGGGCCAGCGCATCGTCACGCCGTTGCAGACCGCGCTGTTTGCCGTCGCGTTCTCGGCCACGTCGCCGAACACGGACCCCTTGCGTCTTGGGTCAGCCGGCCGACGTCTACGTCCGCGGCTATGCGCATGGCGACTCGCACGGAGAACGACGACGGGACCTGCTGCGCCAACTACGGTTCGTCCGACAACGGCGCGGTGGCGCCGTGCAGACTTCATCGTCCTGTCCGGCGGCGACGACTCGTCAGGGGTTTATGTGCCGAACATGAGCGTGGTGATCACGCTGGGCAGCAGCGGCAAGACGATCGTCAAGGGGATCCACCCGCCGAGCTTCCTGTACGCGCACCGGATGTCGTGGCGCGTGCTGAACGAGTAGTTCGCATGGCATCCATTCCCGGCCGCGCCGCTCAAAGCGGCGCGGCCGGTTTGCTTTGGGGTTCGCACAATTGCCTCCGATGACCACGACGACGATCCCGGTCCGCGTTCCGCCGCAGGCGCTTTCCGCGCATGCAGTTGCCGGCATCGTTCGCGGTGTCCGCCGCGATCCACGTTCTCGTGTTCGCAGTCCTTGCGTGGCTGATCCGCGCGATGCCCGCCGTGACGGCGCCCCGCCATGCGACCACGCCTGCGCCGCTGTCCGCGATGCTGGCCGACGTGTCGCCCGCGAAGTGACGAAGCCCTGAAGTCATCGCAGAATGCGGTGCCGGAGCCGCTGCCCGCGCTGGTGATGCCGCTGACGCCGCTGCCGATGAGCCCGCTGCCGCCGTCGCTCGCGGACGTGTCGCCGATCATCCGCACGCCGATCCCGGGCATCTCCGTCGATCCCGCGACGTTCATCATCGACGAACCGTTCGCGCCGGTGGGCCACATCGTCAACACGCTCGGCAACGGGCGCGCGCAGTTCGGTGCCAACATCGCCGACCAGATGAAGCAGCGCTTCCCGCAAGCGGCGGCGCGCACGCCGGTGCCGATCGGCGCGTTCCCCACGCTGTATCCAGCGCGCGCGGCGCGCGAGGGGCGGTCGCTGAAGCTCGCCGCATTGCTGACGATCAGCGCCGACGGCCGCGTCACGGAGGTGCGCGTGATGCCGGACGATCCGCCGTTCGTGCAGGCGATCGTCGCGGCGCTCAAGAACGCCCGCTTCACGCCGGCGGAGCGCGAAGGCAAGCTCGTTCCCTACTGGACGATCATCGAGTTCCGGTTCGAGATCGACGGGCCCACGAACAGCCGCGGCGAGCGCATCGACCGCTGACGCTCAGGCGCCCGCCTCCGCCAGCCGCGCCGCGTAGCGCGCCATCAGGTCCACTTCGACGTTGACGGCGGCGCCCGGCGCCAACGCGGACAACGTGGTCACCGCGAGCGTGTGCGGGATCAGGTTCACGTGGAAGCGCGTGACGTGCGCCCCGTCGGCGCCGCCCGGCCTGTCCGCGACACCGTTCACGGTGAGGCTCACGCCATTGATCGCCACGGAGCCCTTCTGCGCGACGTAGCGCCCCAGCGCGCGCGGCACGTCGACGTCCAGCCGCCAGTTGCGGCCCTCGTCGCCCGCCACCGGCGCGAACGCGGCGACGCGGCCACGGCCGTCGACGTGGCCCTGCACCAGGTGGCCGCCGAGATGGTCGGCGAGGCGCAGCGACTTCTCCAGGTTCACCCGCGCGCCCTGCGCGAACCCGGCGGTGAGGTCCAGCGTCTCGCGCGACACGTCGAACGCGAGCGCGTCGCCATCGCGCGCCACCACCGTCAGGCAGCAGCCTTCGACCGCGACGCTGTCGCCGAGCGCGACGTCGTCGAGGCCGAGCGTCGACGCGGCGACGACGATGCGCTCGCCGTTGCCCTTCGCCTCGCGCGCGACGACGCTTCCCACCGCCTGCACGATGCCCGTGAACATGGCGTCAGCTCCCGCCCAAGCGCGGCGCGCCGCGCGAGTATCCGCAGGTCGTCGCCGACGCGGTCGATCGAATGCCAGCGCAGCGGCGTGCGCTCCGCCAGCGACGCGAGCGGCTTGCGCCGCGCGGCCACGCCGCGCGCCGGGTCGCCGATGACCGCAGGCGCCACGTAGCAGAGCCATTCGTCGACGAGGTCGGCGTCGACGAACGCGCCGGTGAGCCGCGCGCCGGCCTCCAAGTGCACCTCGTTGACGTCGCGGCGCGCGAGCTCGCGCAGCAGCGCCGCGAGATCCACGCGGCCCGCCGGGTCCGGCAACGCCAGCACCTCCACGCCGCGCGGCCAATCCGCACGCGGCGGCGCGCCCGCGGTGACGATCAGCGCGTGGCCATCGGCGAGCACGCGCGCGGCGGCGGGCATGGCCGAATGGCGGTCGACGATCACGCGCAACGGCTGGCGCGTCGTCGCCACCGCCCGTACCGTCAACTGCGGGTCGTCCTTCTCGACGGTCCCAACGCCCGTGACGATCGCACCGGCCCGCGCGCGGAACGCGTGTCCGTCGGCACGCGCCGCCTCGCCGGTGATCCACTGGCTGGTGCCGTCGTCCAGCGCCGTGCGGCCGTCGAGCGACATCGCCACCTTGGCGCGCACCCATGGCGTGCCCCGCTCGAGGCGCGTGAAGAAACCGATGTTGAGCTCGCGCGCGGCGTCGCGCTCGACGCCCGCGATCACGTCGACGCCGGCCGCGCGCAGGCGCGCCGCGCCGCCACGGGCCGCCGGGTAAGGGTCGTCGATCGCGTAGACGACGCGCGCAAGGCTCGCGTCCAGGATGGCATCGACGCAAGGTCCCGTGCGGCCGTGATGGTTGCAGGGCTCCAGCGTGACGACGATCGTGGCGCCGCGGACGTCGACGCCGCGCGCACGTGCGTCGGCCAGCGCGGCCGCTTCCGCGTGCGGGCCGCCCGGGTATGCGTGCCAGCCTTCGGCAACGATCGCGCCGTCGCGGACGATCACCGCGCCGACGCGCGGGTTGGGTTCCGTCGTGTAAAGGCCGCGCCCCGCCAGCTCCAGTGCGCGCAGCATCGCGGCACGCACGTCGACGTCGCGCGGGGGCTGCATCGGATTGCCGGCCGCCGTCAGCGCTTGGCGGCGCGGCGCGCGCCAGGCGCCTCGACTTCCTTGATCGCGTCCTGGAAGTCGCTGATGTCCTGGAACGAGCGGTAGACGGACGCGAAGCGGATGTACGCGACCTTGTCGAGCTTTTTGAGCTCCTCCATCACGCGTTCGCCGATCTCGCGCGACGGGATCTCGCGCTCGCCCAGCGACAGCACGTGCTGGACGATGCGCTTGATGGCGGCGTCCACGTACTCGGTGGGCACCGGGCGCTTGTGCAGCGCGCGCTGGAAGCCGACGCGCACCTTGGCTTCGTCGAAGTCCGCGCGCGAGCCGTCGGACTTGACGACCTGCGGCAGCCGCAGCTCCACGTTCTCGTACGTCGTGAAGCGCTTCTGGCAGGCGAGGCAGCGGCGCCGGCGGCGGATGGAGTCACCCGCCTCCGACACGCGCGAGTCGATGACCTGCGTGTCGTCGCTCGCGCAGAACGGGCACTTCATCCGGCGGGCGCGCGGTAGACGGGGAAGTGGCGCGTCAGCGACGCCACGCGCTCGCGCGCCTGCGCGACGACCTTGGCGTCCGCCGGCGCGTCGAGGATGTCCGCGATGATGTGAGCCAGCGCCTCGGCCTCGATCTCGCCGAAGCCGCGCGTGGTCATCGCCGGGCTGCCGATGCGGATGCCGGAGGTGACGAAGGGCTTCTCCGGATCGTTGGGGATGGAGTTCTTGTTGACCGTGATGTGGGCCTGCGCCAGCGCCGCTTCCGCGTCCTTGCCGGTGATCTTCTTGGCGCGCAGGTCCAGCAGGAACATGTGCGAGTCGGTGCCGCCGGACACGATGCGCAGGCCGCGGTCCTGCAGCACGCGCGCCAGCACGCGGGCGTTCTCCAGCACGCGCTCCTGGTAGACGCGGAAGTCCTTGTGCATCGCCTCGCCCAGCGCCACGGCCTTGGCCGCGATCACGTGCATCAGCGGGCCGCCCTGCAACCCCGGGAACACCGCCGAGTTGATCTCCTTGGCGCGGTCTTCGCCGGCCAGGATCATGCCGCCGCGCGGGCCGCGCAGCGTCTTGTGCGTGGTGGTGGTCACGTAGTCGGCAATGCCGACCGGCGTGGGATAGACGCCCGCGGCCACGAGGCCAGCGTAGTGCGCCATGTCCACCATCAGCGGCGCACCGACGGCATCCGCGATGGCCTTGAAGCGCTTCCAGTCGATCACGCGAGAGTAGGCCGAAGCCCCGGCCACGATCAACTTGGGCTTGTGCTGGTGCGCGAGCCGCTCCGCCGCATCGTAGTCGATGAGCTCGGATTCCGGGTCGAGCCCGTAAGCCACGACGTTGAACCACTTGCCCGACTGGTTCACCGGCGAGCCGTGCGTCAGGTGGCCGCCGTGCGGCAGGCTCATCCCCAGCACCGTGTCGCCCGGCTTCAGCGCGGCGAAGAACACCGCCTGGTTGGCCTGCGCGCCCGAGTGGGGCTGGACGTTGGCGAAGCCGGCCTTGAACAGCTTCTTCGCGCGGTCGATCGCCAGCGTCTCCGCGATGTCGACGAACTCGCAGCCCCCGTAATAGCGCTTGCCCGGGTAACCTTCGGCGTACTTGTTCGTGAGTTGCGAACCCTGCGCCAGCATGACCGCCGGACTCGCGTAGTTCTCGGACGCGATCAGCTCGATGTGGTCTTCCTGGCGGCGGTTCTCGCCGTCGATGGCCGCCCACAGTTCGGGGTCGGCGGCTGCGAGCGTGGTGTCGGGCGGGAACATGGGGCGGTCGCCGGCAAGGGCGCGCGAGGATGTCAGCAGACGATTCTAACATCGGCCAAAACGGCCTCCTTCCCTTATAATCGGCCCGCTTTCGCTCCCGGGGCGCCATCAGAGACCGTCGAAAACAGGGGTTGCGAAGTTCCGATTTCCAGGAGGATTCCGCTTGAACGCCCTGCTCGCCCTGTCCCGCGCCATCGACGCGTTCTCCACGCGCATCGGCCGCCTCCTTGCCTGGCTCGTGCTGGCCATGGTGCTGATCAGCGCCGCCAACGCCACCGTGCGCAAGCTGTTCGACTACAGCTCCAACGCCTACCTCGAGGTGCAGTGGTACCTGTTCTCGGCGGTGTTCCTGCTCGGCGCGGGCTACACGCTGCTCAAGAACGAGCACGTGCGCATCGACATCATCTCGTCGCGGCTGTCCGCGCGCGGACGCAACTGGATCGACGTCATCGGCATCGTGTTCTTCCTGTTCCCGATGTGCGGCCTCATCGCGTGGCTGTCGTGGCCGCTGCTCGTCGAATCGTGGAACCGTAACGAGGTGTCCACCAACGCGGGCGGCCTCATCATCTGGCCGGCACGCGCGCTGGTGCCTGCGGGCTTCGCGCTGCTGATCCTGCAGGGCATTTCGGAGCTGATCAAGCGCGTGGCGTTCCTGATGGGCCTCATCCCGGATCCGCTCGAGAAGCACGGCGGCAAGAGCGCGGAGGAAGAGCTGGCGGAGGAAATCGCCCGCCAGCGTGACGCCGCCGCGGGAGCCAAGGCATGAGCGCGCCGGGCCGCCCCCAAGCGCTCACCCCGGAGCGCGCAGCGCGGAGGGAAGTCCAATGAGCGCTTTCCTCGCCGCCAACCTGCCGCCGATGATGTTCATCGGCCTGATCATCATCCTGCTGCTCGGCTTCCCGGTCGCGTTCTCGCTGGGCTTCGTCGGCATCGTGTTCGGCTTCATCGGCATCAACCTGGGCCTGCTCGACTTCTCGCTGCTGCAGGCGCTGCCGGACCGCGTATGGGGCGTGATGTCCAACGACACGCTGCTCGCGGTGCCGTTCTTCACGTTCATGGGGCTCATCCTCGAGCGCTCCGGCATGGCCGAGGACCTGCTCGACACCATCGGCCAGCTGTTCGGCCCTTTGCGCGGCGGCTTGGCCTATGCGGTGATCTTCGTCGGCGCGCTGCTCGCCGCCACCACGGGTGTCGTCGCGGCGAGCGTCATCTCGATGGGCCTCATCTCGCTGCCGATCATGCTGCGCTACGGCTACGACCGGCGGCTCGCGTCGGGCGTCATCGCGGCGTCCGGCACGCTGGCGCAGATCATCCCGCCGTCGCTCGTGCTGATCATCATGGCGGACCAGCTGGGCCGCTCGGTCGGCGACATGTACGCCGGCGCGTTCATCCCCGGCATCGTGCTGGCCGGCATCTACGCGCTGTACGTGTTCGGCGTGACGATGGCCAAGCCCGCGTGGGCACCGGCGCTGCCGCCGGAAGCGCGGACCATCCGCGAGGACAACGGCGACAGTGGCGTGCGCTCGCTGGGCGTGCTCGCGCTGCTCTCGGTGATCGCCGCGTTCGCGTACGCGCATTTCCGGATGCAGGGCAGCCCGCTCGACGAGACGATCGTCGTGTCCACCGTGGTCGGCACCGCCGTCGCGTTCGTCGCCGCGGTGATCAACCGCGTGGCCAAGCTGGGGCTGCTGTCGCGGATCGCGGAGCGCGTGACGTTCGTGCTGATCCCGCCGCTCGCGCTGATCTTCCTGGTGCTGGGCACGATCTTCCTGGGCGTCGCGACGCCGACGGAAGGCGGTGCGATGGGCGCGGCGGGCGCGCTGATCATGGCCTTCGCGCGCAAGCGGCTCAACCTGCCGCTGCTCAAGCAGGCGATGGACACGACGGCCAAGCTGTCGACGTTCGTCGTGTTCATCCTGGTCGGCGCGCGCGTGTTCAGCCTCACGTTCTACGGCGTCAACGGCAACGTGTGGGTCGAGCACCTGCTGACGAGCCTGCCGGGCGGGCAACTGGGCTTCCTGGTCGTCGTCAACATCCTGATCTTCGTCCTCGCGTTCTTCCTCGATTTCTTCGAGTTGTCGTTCATCATCATCCCGCTGGTGGGGCCGGTGGCTGACAAGCTCGGCATCGACCTCATCTGGTTCGGCGTGCTGCTGGGCGTCAACATGCAGACGTCGTTCATGCACCCGCCGTTCGGCTTCGCGCTGTTCTACCTGCGCAGCGTCGCGGCCGCCAAGCCTTACGTCGACAAGATCACGGCCAAGACGATCGCACCGGTGACGACGGGCCAGATCTACTGGGGCGCCGTGCCGTTCGTGCTGATCCAGGTGCTGATGGTGGCGCTCGTCATCGCGTTCCCGCAGATGGTCATGGTGTACAAGGACGACGCGCCGAAGGTGGACCCGAGCACGATCCACATCGAGACTCCGATGGACGAGACGCCGATGTCCGCGCCCGGCGGCGGCGACCAGCCGTCCGAGCAGGAACAGGCGGAAGATGCGCTGGAGAAAGCGCTCGCAGCACCGCCCGCGGGTGAAACGCCGCCTGCCGATGCGACACCGGGAACTGCACCGCAATCGGGCACGCCGCCCGCGGCCACCGGAAGCAGCGCGCCGCCACCCGCCAAACCGTGAAAAGGGCTCGCGTGGCTGCTAGAATCCACGCGAGCTTTGCGCCACACAAGAGTTCTTCCCTTCGCGTCCTCGAGAGTGCGGCGGGCAGCACCGGGCGTGGAAGTCGTCGCCGGCGCCCGCCGGCATTCATGACAATCGAGAGGAGTCGAATGGAACGTCGTTCATTCATCAAGCACGCCGGGCTTGCGGGCATACTCGCCGCCGGCACGGCGCCGGTGTACGCGCAGTCTCAGCCCGAAGTGAAGTGGCGCCTGGCGTCGAGCTTTCCCAAGTCGCTCGACACGATCTACGGCGGCGCCGAAGTCATCTCCAAGCGCGTCGCGGCGTCCACCGAAGGCAAGTTCCAGATCCAGGTCTACGCGGGCGGTGAAATCGTCCCGCCTTTCGGCGTCGTCGACGCCGTGCAGAACGCCACCGTGCAATGCGCCCACACGGTGCCGTACTACTTCTTCGGCAAGGATCCGACGTTCGCGTTCGCCGCGGCCATCCCGTTCGGCTTCAACGCACGCCAGCAGAACTCGTGGATGTACCACGGCGGCGGCATGGCGCTGATGCGCGAGTTCTTCAAGGACTACAACATCTACAATTTCCCCGCCGGCAACACGGGCGCGCAGATGGGCGGCTGGTTCCGCAAGGAGATCAAGACCGTCGAGGACCTGAAGGGCCTCAAGATGCGCATCGGCGGCACGGGTGGCCTGCCGATGCAGAAGCTCGGCGTGATCCCGCAGCAGATCCCGGGCGGCGACATCTACCCGGCGCTGGAAAAGGGCACGATCGACGCGGCCGAATGGGTGGGCCCGTACGACGACGAGAAGCTCGGCTTCTACAAGGTCGCCAAGTACTACTACTACCCGGGCTGGTGGGAAGGCGGTCCCGAGATCGACCTGTTCGTCAACATGAAGGCGTTCGACGAACTGCCCAAGCACTATCAGTCGATCCTGGAAGCCGCGTGCTACGAAGCCAACATGGACATGACGGCCAAGTACGACGCGCTGAACCCGCCGGCGATGCGCCGCCTGCTGGCCAACGGCGTCAAGCTCGCGCCGTTCTCCAACGACGTGATGGCCGCCTGCTACAAGGCCACTACGGAGACGTACGACGAGATCGCGAGCAAGAACGCCAAGTTCGCCAAGGTCTACGGCCCGTGGAAGGAATTCCGCTCGTCGCAGATCGAATGGTTCGCCGTGGCGGAAAACCGCTTCGACAACTTCATGATCGCCTCGCAGCGTGCAGCCCGCGCCGCGGCGCCGAAGAAGTAACGGGGACACCACCCCGGCGGCGGACTCCGCCGTAGCCTACAGACCCCGCCACGGCGGGGTCTTTTTTGCGCGGGCGCGCTAGAATCGCTGGCGTCCCGAGTCGACAAGATCCGCCGCCTGCCTTGCGCAAGGACGAGCGGACACGGCGAAAGGAACGATCGCCGGCGGGGAAAGGCCGGTTCAATCCAACAGGAGGAGCATCGGATGGAACGTCGTTCATTCATCAAGCACGCAGGTCTCGCGGGAATCCTCGCCGCCGGCACGGCGCCGGTTTACGCGCAGGCACAACCCGAAGTGAAGTGGCGCTTGGCGTCGAGCTTCCCGAAGTCGCTCGACACCATCTACGGCGCCGCCGAGGTCATCTCCAAGCGCGTGGCCGCCGCCACGGACAACAAGTTCCAGATCCAGGTGTACGCGGGCGGCGAGATCGTGCCCGCGTTCGGCGTGGTGGATGCCGTGCAGAACGCCACCGTGCAGGCCTGCCACACGGCGCCCTACTACTTCTTCGGCAAGGACCCGACGTTCGCCTTCGCCTGCGCGCTGCCGTTCGGCTTCAACGCGCGCCAGCAGAACGCGTGGATGTACCACGGCGGCGGCATGGACCTGATGCGCGCGTTCTTCAAGGACTACAACATCTACAACTTCCCGGCCGGCAACACGGGTACGCAGATGGGCGGCTGGTTCCGCAAGGAGATCAAGACCGTCAACGACCTGAAGGGCCTGAAGATGCGCATCGGCGGCACCGGCGGCCTGCCGTTGCAGAAGCTGGGCGTCATCCCGCAGCAGATTCCCGGCGGCGACATCTATCCCGCGCTCGAGAAGGGCACGATCGACGCGGCCGAGTGGGTGGGTCCGTACGACGACGAGAAGCTCGGCTTCTACAAGGTGGCCAAGCACTACTACTACCCCGGCTGGTGGGAAGGCGGTCCCGAGCTCGACATGTTCGTCAACATGAAGGCCTTCGACGAACTGCCCAAAACCTACCAGGCGATCCTCGAATCCGCTGCCGCCGAGGCCAACGTCGACATGCTGGCCAAGTACGACGCGCGCAATCCCGCGGCGCTGCGCCGGCTGCTGGCCAATGGCGTGCAGCTCGCGCCGTTCTCGAACGAGATCATGGCCGCGTGCTACAAGGCCACGACCGAAACCTACGACGAGATCGCCAGCAAGAACGCCAACTTCGCCAAGGTGTACGGGCCGTGGAAGGAGTTCCGCGCCAGCGAAATCGAATGGTTCAGCGTGGCCGAGAACCGCTTCGACAACTTCATGATCGCGTCGCAGCGCGCGTCGCGCGCCGCGCCCAAGAAATAGGGTCAGACTCCATTTAGCGGCGCCCGCGCCGCCTTGGCGTACGGGGTCAGGGTTCCACTTCCGGACACGGACCGGAGGGAGTCTGACCCCATTTTCATGGCGCGAGCTTGCGCACTGCGCTGAACGTGGCCCACGCCCACCCGGCCTGCCGCTCGATCACGTGCGTGAAGCGGATCAGGTAGTGCGCGTTGCCGGTGTCGAGCTCCACCATGCCGCCGAGCGTGAACTTCTCCTCGGGGCCGAGCAGGCTGCGCTGCGTCGATTCCTTGTTTTCCGGATGCGCGGGCAGGTAGATGCCGAAGAACGGCCGCTCGCCGGTCACCGTCATCGCCAGCGCCGCGGGCGGCACCCAGTTGCGCATCAGCACGCGCACGAGGCGGCGCGCGATGATCTCGGCGCCGACGGTCACCTCGTCCACCTGCAGCCGCTGCATCCGCCGCACGACGGCGAGATGCCATTCGTCGCCTTCGCGGATGCCGATCAGCTCGCCGAGCTTCATCGGCGCTTCCTTGACCGGCGCCGACAGTCGGCACCCCGTCTCGCTGCGGTCGACGACGCGCCACATCGTGCCGCGCACGCGCCGCGAGACGCTTTCCGGATTGGGATTCGGCGCCACCATCTGCGTCACTTCGTCGTAGCTCGTGCCCACGCCGGCCGCCCGCGCCTCGGCGGGCAGCCGATCGATCTCGGCCACCGCGCGCGTCAGCGCCTGCAGACCCACGACGACACGCACCTCGCCCTGCTCGCGCACGCGCTGCGCGCGCGGCGCCTGCGCCAGTGCGTCGGGCCCGAACAGCGACGCGAGCCGCATCAGCAGCAGGCGTTGCTCGCGCGGCGGCAGCTCGCCGGCCGCGAGCGGCTCGTCGCCGCTCTCGGGCAGGTAGCGCAGCCGCTCGACGACGCGCTGGTAGACCGGTCCCGTGTCGAGGTAGTAGACGCGGCCGCCGTGCGTCGCGCGCTCGCGCCGGCGCAGCCCGTGCTGGCCGGTGAGGTCGACGTAGAACGTGGGGTCTCCGGTGTCGCGCGACGTCAGCGTCAGCGACGGCGTCCAGTCCTCGAGCTGGCGCGCCACCCACTCCACCTGGTCGGGCGTGAAGTTGCCGGAGTCCAGGCGCATCAGCATCAGCGTCTTCACGAATTCCTGCTCGAACGTGACGCCGGGCTTGGCGAAGCCGCCACCGCCCAGCACCAGTTGCTCGCGCTGCCAGCCGCGTTGCCGCGCGAACTCCGCCAGCTCGTGGTATTCGCGCCACTGCGCGGGTATCCAGTGGCTGTAGCGGAACAGCCGGAATTTCGCGTCGAGCCCGCGGTAATACGCGAGCCGCACGACGACCCAGGGCAGCAGCGCGCGCCAGCGCTTCTGGCCGAGCTTCGGATAGCCGGACTTCAGCGCCAGCTGGTAAGCCGCGATGAACGCCTTCACCAGGTCGAACGTCGCGTGCCACAGCCGCGACTCCACCGACGAGCTCTTCTGGTAGTTGGTCGTGTACTGCTGCGTGAAGTGCGCGATCACCGGCTCCATCCGCGCGTCGATGCGCAGCAGCGCCTCCACCTGCCCGATGCCGGCCTCGCGGCGCGGGCCCGGGAAATTCGAGACGAGCTCCAGCGCTTCCTTCTGCGTGCCCATCGGGTCGGCCGCCTGCAGCTGCCCGATCCAGCGCGCCGCCTGCTTGGGATTGCGCAGCGGGTCGTTCAGCGTGCGCAGCCAGCCGAGCAGCGGATCCATCATTCGCCGGCCACCGTCATCCGGTCGACGAGCACCGAGCCGATGTGCGTGGAGCCGCGGCGGTCGACGTCGTTGCCGATGGCGACGATGCCGCGATACACGTCCTTGAGGTTGCCGGCGATCGTGATCTCTTCCACCGGATACGCGACGACACCGTCCTCGATCCAGTAGCCCGCGGCGCCGCGCGAGTAGTCGCCGGTGACCGGGTTGACGCCGCGGCCCAGCTGCTCGGTGACGTAGAGGCCGCGGCCCATCTTCTTCATCAGGCCGGCGAGGTCGTCGTCACCGTGCGAGACGATCAGGTTGTGCGCGCCGCCCGCGTTGCCGGTGGTGGCGAGGCCCAGCTTGCGCGCGCTGTAGCTGCCGAGGAAATAGCCCTGCACGACGCCGTCGCGGACCACGTCGCGCGGCAGCGTGGCCACGCCTTCCGCATCGAACGGCGCGCTGCCGCGGCCGCGCGCGAGATGCGGCTCCTCGCGGATGGAAAGCGTGGGCACGAACACCTGCGTGCCCGCCGAATCGAGCAGGAACGACGAGCGGCGATAGAGGCTGCCCCCCGACACCGCGCCGACGAACGCGTCGACGAGGTCGCCCGCTTCGGTGGCGTCGAACAGCACCGGATAGTCGCCGGTGGGCACGCGCCGCGCGGCCAGCCGCGCCGCCGTGCGCTCGCCGGCACGCCTTCCCACGTCCGCGGCGCTTTCGAGATCCTGTGGCGCGCGTGCCGACGTGTACCAGAAGTCACGTTGCATCGCGCCGTCGTGCTCGCCGATGACCGCGCAGTCGATGCTGTGGCGCGAGGTGCGATAGCCGTGCGCGAAGCCCAGCGTGTTGGCGTAGACGAACTCGCCTTCGCCGCAGGCGACCGTGGCGCCTTCGGTGTTGGTGAGGCGCCGGTCGACGGCGAGCGCCGCCGCTTCCGTCTCGCGGCCGAGCGCGATCGCATCGTCCACCGTCACATGCCAGGGGTGGTGCAGGTCGAGGTCGGGGAAGTGCGTCGCGAGCCGCGCCGGATCGGCAAGCCCCGCGAACGGATCCTCGGCGGTGTAGCGCGCAATCGCGAGCGCCTTGCCCACCGTGGCGTCGAGCGACGCCGACGAAAAATCGGCTGTGCTCGCATGGCCGCGGCGCTGGCCGAGGTAGACGGTGACCGACACGCCCTTGTCGCGGTGATAGGCGATGGTCTCGACTTCGCCGCGGCGCACGGTGACGCTCTGCCCCATGCCCTGGCTCACTTCCGCCTCGGCCGCCGTGGCGCCGCCGGCGCGTGCGAGCGCGAGCACCTCGGCGGCGACCGCCTCGAGCACGGCGCTCGCGACGGGAAATTGCGCGGCGCGCGGGGTTTGGGGACGCATCGCGGCGCCGCCGCGCGTTGCAGCATCGTTTAATGACATGGTCATGCCGCCGCAGGACCGCGCGTGCAAGGCGTGCAGCACGCGCGGATTGGGTCGTCCCCCTCGACTCGAGATCGCCTCGGTTATGATAGCAAAGCGTTACCGGACGGCGCTTGCGAGGCCGGGAAATCATGCGAGACCCGCGACAAACCCACGAACCGGACCCGGACGCCGGGCGCCCGTCAAAAACCCGCCGCAAGCAGGCGATGCTGGACCTGCAGGACTTGGGCAAGCGGCTCGTCGCGCTGGACGACCGGCGGCTGGCCCAACTGCAACTGCCCGAGCGGCTCGTCGACGCGCTGGTGGCCGTCCGCTCGATCAAGGCGCACGAAGGCCGGCGGAGGCAGATGCAGTACATCGGCCGGCTGATGCGCGAGATCGACGCGGCGCCGGTGGCGGCCGCGCTCGCGCGCTTCGACGAAGGCCCGCGCATCGCCAAGGCGCGCTTCGCGACGCTCGAGCACTGGCGCGACCGCATCCTGGGCAGCGATGACGGCTTGGCCGACTACCTCGTCCGCCATCCCGACGCGCCGCGCGAGGAACTCGCCGCGCTGGCGCGGGAAGCGCGCGCCGAGCGCGCCGCGGGTCGCGCGCCCCGCCGCTTCCGCGAACTGTTCCGCAAGCTCGACACGCTGGAGCCGGGCGGCGATGCGCCGGCGTCGGCCGGCGCGCCTGGCCATGGCGCGGACGCCACCGACGACGACAACGCCGATGACTGAGCCCGCGCTGAAGATCGGCCTCGTGTCGATCAGCGACCGTGCGTCGTCCGGCGTCTACGAGGACAAGGGCCTGCCCGGCCTCACCGAGTGGTTCACCGCCGCGCTCGCGTCGCCGTGGACGATGGAGACGCGGCTCATCCCCGACGAGCAGCCGGTGATCGAGCGCACGCTGGTCGAGCTCGCCGACATCGCGCACTGCCACCTGGTGCTGACGACGGGCGGCACCGGGCCCGCGCCGCGCGACGTGACGCCGGAGGCCACGCTCGCCATCGCGCACAAGGTACTGCCGGGCTTCGGCGAGCAGATGCGCGCGGTAAGCCTGCGCTACGTGCCCACCGCCATCCTCTCGC
Source organism: Casimicrobiaceae bacterium (assembly GCA_044225845.1). GTDB lineage: Bacteria > Pseudomonadota > Gammaproteobacteria > Burkholderiales > Casimicrobiaceae > VBCG01. The sequence goes on along the minus strand of JBGAIC010000005.1, from coordinate 10,402 downwards.
GCCAGGTGGGCGTGATCCGCGGCAGCACGCTGATCCTCAACCTGCCCGGCCAGCCCAAGGCCATCAAGGAAACGCTGGACGGTGTCTTCCCCGCCGTGCCCTACTGCCTGGACCTGATCGGCGCGCCCTGGGTCGAGACGCACGAGGCGGTATGCAAGGCGTTCCGCCCGAAGAGCGCGCAGCGCCCGTCAACGGGCTGACGCGCCGCGCGCAAGACGCGTTCCGCCGCGCGCGTTACCATCGCGGCCCGTAGCATCGATGGAGGCGCCGCCCATGGGCGACATGATGCCGTACATCAGGACCGGGCTCGCGACGTTCTCGGCTTTGCTGCTGTTCGTCGCGCTGCTCGCGCTGTTCCTGCGCGACGTCACGCAGAAGCAGCACACGGTGCTGCGCAACTTCCCCGTCATCGGGCATTTCCGCTACTGGTTCGAGCAGCTCGGCGAGTACTTCCGCCAGTACTTCTTCGCGGGCGACCGCGACGAGATGCCGTTCAACCGCGCGACGCGCGGCTGGATCTACCGGCTCGCGAAGGACGAAGGCGGCGTCATCGGCTTCGGCTCCACGTACGACCTGCACGCGCCCGGCGCGCTGATCTTCGTCAACGCGCCGTTCCCGGTGCTCGAATCCGACCGCCTGCCAACGCCGCCGCTCGTCATCGGCGAAAGTTGGTGCGAGAACCCGTTCACCGCGCGCTCGGTCGTCAACTGCTCGGGCATGAGCTTCGGCGCGATCAGCGAGCCTGCCGTGCGCGCGCTGTCGCGAGGGGCGGCCACTGCCGGCTGCTGGATGGACACCGGCGAAGGCGGCCTGTCGCCGTTCCACCTGGAAGGCGGCTGCGACGTGATCATGCAGATCGGCACCGCCAAATACGGCGTGCGCGACGCGGCCGGGAACCTGTCGGAGGAGAAGCTGCGCGAGATCGCGGCCCATCCGCAGGTGCGCGCCTTCGAGGTCAAGCTCGCCCAGGGCGCGAAGCCGGGCAAGGGCGGCATCCTGCCCGGCGCCAAGGTGACGCCGGAAATCGCGGCCATCCGCGGCATCCCGGTCGGCGAGCCGAGCATCAGTCCCAACCGGCACCTGGACATCGCCAACATCGGCGAACTCGGCGCCTTCGTGAACCGGGTGCGCACCGTGACCGGCAAGCCCGTCGGGGTGAAGTTCGTCGCCGGCGCCCCGGGCTTCCTGGACGACTGGTTCAGCCACTGCGTGCAGCACCCGGAAGGCTGCCCCGACTACGTGCAGATCGACGGCGGCGAGGGCGGCACCGGGGCGGCACCGGCACCGCTGGCCGACTATGTCGGCCTGCCCATCACCCAGGCGCTGCCGATGGTGGCCGAGGCGCGGGACCGGCACGGGCTGCACGACCGCATCCGCATCATCGCCTCCGGCAAGCTGGTCACGCCCGACAAGGTGGCCTGGGCGCTGTGCATGGGGGCGGATTTCGTGTCCTCCGCGCGGGGCTTCATGTTCGCGCTGGGCTGCATCCAGGCGATGAAATGCGGCAGCGGCAGCTGCCCGACCGGGGTGACCTCGGCCGAGCCGAAGCTGATCGCGGGGCTGGACCCGGCGGACAAGGCGGTGCGCGTCAGCCGCTACGCGATCCGGGTGCGCGACGAGGTGGAGATCATCGCCCATGCCTGCGGCGCGGCCAATGCGGGAGAATTCCGGCCCGAGCATGTGACCAGCATCGAGCGGGGGATCGGGGGGTTCAGGAACGGGGCGGAGTGAGGGAAGGAAGAACCTTCTTTTTCTGTAGAAAAAGAAGCAAAAAGACTTCTGTCCGTTGGGGGAGGATCCGATGGCCGGTGGATGGGCGCGCGACGGGGCGGTGCAGGACCAGATCGACGACACCGTGAAGGACGGGGTGCTTGGCGCGCGGGCGCGGATGCCGGCAGGACCGGGAGAGACCCATTGCGTGGAATGCGGGGAGCCGATCCCGGAGGGACGGCGCAAGGCGGTGCCGGGCGTGCGCACCTGCGTGGACTGCCAGGCCGAGCGTGACGCGCGGCCGGTCCCCGGCGGCATGAACCGCCGGGCGAGCAAGGACAGCCTGCTCAAGTAGATTCAGTTGGCGGACAGCGTGTCCATCCGCGCGCCGTCCTTCAGGATCAGGCCGACCTCGCGCAGGGCACCGATGTCGGCGAGCGGGTTGCCGCGGACGCCGACGATGTCGGCGCGCTTGCCGGGCTCCAGCGTGCCGATCTCGTGCAGGCGGGCGATGGCCTCGGCGGCGTTGCGGGTGACGGCGGCCAGCGCCAGCGCGTTGCTGGCGCCGAACTCGACCGCCTTCTGCGCCTCGTACCACAGCAGCCCGTGCATGGAATCGGTGCCCAGCGCCCAGCGCACGCCGGACTCGAGCATCAGGCGGAACATGCTCGGCGTGTTGGCGCGGCCCTGGTTCAGCTTGGCCATGATCGCGGGCGTGTGGGCATCGCCCTTCTCGATGCCGTCGGGGTGGAAGCTGATGGCGTTGTTGGTGACCAGCCAGGTGTCGTGCCGGCGCATGAGGGCGAAGTCCTCGGCCGTGCAGAGCTTGCCGTGCTCGATCGTGTCCACCCCGGCCTCGACGCAGAGGCGGATGGCGGGGCCGCCATGGGCGTGGACGGCGGCCGGGCGGCCGTCGCGATGCGCCTCGGCGACGATCAGGCGGATCTCCTCCTCCGAATAGAAGCAGGTGTCGGCGGCGGCGCGTGCGCTCGACGTGCCGCCGGTGGCGAAGAACTTGATGAAGTCGGCGCCGGCGGCGAGGTTCTCGCGGATATGGCGGCGGATCTCCTCCGGCCCGTCGCTCGCGGTCAGCGCCATGCCGTGGCCGTGGCGGGCGGCGAGCATGCGGGTGGAGATGACGAGGCGGGGGCCGGGCACGCGGCCGGCCTCGATGGCCGCCTTGAGGTCGGCGTCGAGGAAATGCTCCTCGCCCATCACGCGCATGGTGGTGACGCCGGAAAGCAGGTCGGTGCGCAGGTTGGGGATGGCGCGGAGCATGGCCTTGCCCGCCCGCTCGCGCAGCTGGCCGAGCTGGTTGCCGAGGCCCGGGATGATCGAGACGTGGGAATGGGCGTCGACCAGGCCGGGGAGCAGCGTCTCGCCGGGGCGCTCGACCAGGGTGGCGCCATCGGGGTGGCCGAGATCGGCGCGGCGGGCGACGGCGGCAACGCGGCCGTTCTCGACCAGGACGGCGCCACCCTCGATGGGCGGGCGGCCGGTGCCGTCGATGACGCGATCGGCCTGGATGAGCTGGATGGTCATGGAGAGCGCCCTTCGCCTGCCGCGGCCAGTTTCCGCCGCACCGGCGGCAGGTCAAGATGCGGGCGGGCGCAGGGCAGGGGGCCGCCGGCGGCGGCGTGACGCTGGGCATCCGGCCGGCTAACCTTCGCACGATCAGGTAGGGACGCACGCGGTGCTCAAGCTCGGATACAAGGCCTCGGCCGAACAGTTCGCGCCGTCGAAGCTGCTGGAGTTCGGCATCATGGCCGAGGCCGGCGGGTTCGACTCCGTCTTCATCAGCGACCATTTCCAGCCCTGGAAGCACACCGACGGCCACGCGCCGTTCTCGCTGGCCTGGCTTGGCGCGCTGGGGGCGCGGACGTCGCGGATCGTGATGGGCACGTCGGTATTGACGCCGACCTTCCGCTACCATCCCTCGATCGTGGCGCAGGCCTTCGGCACGCTGGGGGCGATGTTCCCCGGCCGCGTGGTGCTCGGCATCGGCACCGGGGAGGGGCTGAACGAGGTGCCCTCCACCGGCCAGCCCTGGCCCGAATTCAAGGAACGCTTTGCCCGCTTCCGCGAGAGCGTGACGCTGATCCGGCAGCTGTGGAGCGAGGAGCGGGTGTCGTTCGAGGGCCAGTTCTACCGCACCGAGAACGCCACCATCTACGACCGGCCCGCGACGATGGTGCCGATCTACGTCGCCGCCGCCGGCGCGATGGTGGCGAAATACGCCGGCCGCATGGGCGAGGGCTTCATCTGCACCTCCGGCAAGGCGCCCGCGCTCTACACCGAGACGCTGCTGCCCAACGTCGCCGCCGGCCGCGCCGAGAGCAAGCGGGGGCCGGACTACGACATGATGATCGAGGTCAAGGTCTCCTTCGACACCGACAAGGCCCGCGCGCTGGCCGACACGCGGCACTGGGCGGCGCTGGCGCTTTCGGCGGAGGAGAAGATGTCGGTCGAGGACCCGGCGGCCATGGAGGCGCTGGCCGATGCGCTGCCGATCGAGCGGGCGGCGAGCCGATGGATCGTCTCCGACGACCCGGACGAGCATGTCGAGCGGATCGGCACCTACGTGGGGCTCGGTTTCAACCACCTGGTGTTCCACGCGCCGGGGCCGGACCAGGCGCGGTTCATGGCGCTCTACGCCGAGCACGTCCTGCCCCGCCTGCGCAAGCGCTTCGGCTGATGGCTTCGCTGGCGCTGACGGCCCTGGGCGGCGTCCCGATGGTCGCCCCGGGCGACGATCTGGCACGACTGCTCGGCGACGCGATGCCACCGCCGCAGGACGGCGACGTGCTGGTGGTGGCGCAGAAGATCGTCTCCAAGGCCGAGGGACGGCTGGTGGCGCTGGACAGTGTGACGCCGTCCGCGCGGGCGGTCGCGCTGGGCGCGGAGATCGGCAAGGACCCGCGGCTGGTCGAGGTGATCCTGGGCGAGTCGGTGCGGGTGGTCCGCTCGCGTCCCAACCTGCTGATCGTGGAGCATCGGCGCGGCTGGGTGATGGCCAACGCAGGCGTGGACCAGTCCAATATCGGCGGCACGGGCCAGGTGCTGCTGCTGCCGGAGGACCCGGATGCGTCGGCGGAGCGGCTGCGCGTGGCGCTGTCGGCGCGCTTCGGCGTGAGGCTCGCGGTGATCATCAACGACAGCTTCGGCCGGGCGTGGCGGCGCGGCACGGCCGGGATCGCGATCGGCGCGGCCGGTCTGCCCACGCTGCTCGACCTGCGCGGCACGCCCGACCTGTTCGGGCGCATCCTGGAAGTCAGCCTCATCGGCTTCGCCGACGAGATCGCGGCGGCGGCATCGCTGCTGATGGGCCAGGCGGCGGAGGGGCGGCCGGCGGTGCTGGTGCGCGGCCTCGACTGGTCGGCCCCCGACAGCAACGCGGCCGAGCTGGTGCGGCCGGCGGCGGAGGATCTGTTCCGGTGAGCAGGGACCTTGTGGTGGCGCTGTCCGGCGGCATCGGCGGCGCCAAGCTGGCGCTGGGGCTGAGCCATGTGGTCGCGCCGCAGAACCTGCTGGTGGTGGCCAATACCGGCGACGATTTCACGCATCTTGGCCTGTCGATCTCGCCCGACATCGACACGCTGGCCTACACGCTGGCCGGGCTGGACAACCAGGAGCTGGGCTGGGGCCGGCGGGACGAGAGCTGGAACTTCATGGCGGCGCTGGAGGCCATCGGCGGCGCCACTTGGTTCCGGCTCGGGGACCGCGACCTCGCCATGCACGTCGAGCGCACACGGCGGCTGGCGGCGGGGGAGAGCCTGGCGGAGATCACCGCCGATCTCGCGGCGCGGCTCGGGGTGGGGCCGCGCGTCCTGCCGATGAGCGATGATCCCGTGCGGACGATGGTGCGCGCCGAGCAAGGCTGGATCGAGTTCCAGGACTATTTCGTGCGCCAGCAATGCCGGCCGGTGGTGCGGGAGCTGGCGTTCCGCGGCGCCGCGGCTGCGCGGGCGCAGCCGGATTTCCTGGCGGCGCTGGCGAGCCCGCGCCTGCGCGCGGTGATCGTCTGCCCGTCCAATCCCCTGATCTCGGTCGGGCCGATCCTGGCCGTGCCCGGCGTGCGCGACGCGCTGGCGAGCTGCGCGGCCCCGGTGGTCGCGGTCTCGCCGATCATCGGCGGCAGGGCGGTGAAGGGGCCGACGGCCAAGATGTTCGCCGAGCTCGGCACCGAGCCGAGCGCCGCCGCGGTCGCGCGCCACTATGCCGGGCTGCTGCGCGGCTACGTGCTGGACCACGAGGACGCGGACGTGTCGGGCACGCTGGGCGTGAAGGACATCGTGACGCAGACGCTGATGAAGACGCTGGACGACAAGGTGGCGCTGGCGCGGGACGTGCTGGCCTTCGCCGACCTGCTGGGGGCGTGATGGACAGGATCGGACTGGGGCTGATCGGCTGCGGCGGCATTGCCCGCTCGGCCCACCTGCCGGCAATGGCGAAGCTGGCGGACGACGTCGTGCTGCTGGCGACGGCCGATATCGATCCCGCCGCGGCGGAAGCGGCGGCGAAGCCCTGGGGCGCCGCGCATTCCACCGACTGGCGCCAGGTGCTCGCCCATCCGGGCGTCCAGGCGGTGGTGGTGGCCACGCCCGAATATCTCCATGCCGACCAGGTCTGCGCCGCCGCCGCCGTGGGCCTGCACGTGCTGTGCGAGAAGCCGATGGCGCGCACGCTGGAAGACGCCGACCGCATGATCGCGTCCTGCGCCGCGGCCGGGGTGAAGTTCCTGGTCGGCCACAGCCGGCGCTTCACCCGCCGCTACATGGAAATCCGCGCCGCGATCGATGCCGGCGAGATCGGCGATGTCCGCCTGATGCGCGAGAACGAGCGCCGCCCGCGCGGCGCTCCGCAGGTCTGGTGGACGCCGGCGCACTGGACCGGCAACCCGCAGGTCAGCGGCGGTGCGCCGATGATGAACGCGATCCACGAGGCCGACCTGCTGCGCTGGTTCATCGGTGCCGAGCCGGTCGCGGTGCAGGCGGAGACGGGGGTGACCATCGAGGGCAATGTCGGCGTGATCGACTTCATCACCCTGACCGCGCGCTTCGCCAACGGGGCGATCGGCTCGGCCGAGGTGCTGAACTGCGCCCCGCCCGGCTTCCCGGCCTTCCACCAGCTGGAGATCTACGGAACCGAGGGCGCGATCCGGGCGAAGGACCATGAGCTGGCGAGCGTGAGCCGCTTTTCCGCCGGCAGCCTGGAACGGCTGGGGGGGTACGAGATGCTGCTGCACAACCTGCCCGCCTATGCGCGCGAGCTGGCGGAGCTGGTGGCGGCGATCAGGGCCGACCGCCCGGTGGTGATGCCGCCTTCCGAGGCGCGGGCAGCCCTGGCACTGACGCTGGCCGCGGTCGAGTCGGCGCGGACGGGGCTGGAGGTGGTGCTGTGAGCGCGATCCGGCTGGCCGTGCTCGGCGAAGGCCGGGCGAAGGACGCGTTGCGCGCCCATGGGGCGCCGCTCGGGCGGGTGCGGCTGGTGGAGGGCGAGGCCGACGCCGTGCTGGTGCTGGGGCCAGCGGAAGGGCGGGCGGCGACGGTGGCGGCAGCGCTTGCCGCCGGGCGGATCGTGCTGTGCCCGCCGCCGGTGGCGCGCGATGCGGGCGAGCTCCAGCTGCTCCGGGCGGCGCAACGCCAGGGTGGTGGGCGGCTGCTGCCGGCGGGGGAGATCGCGCATTCGGAGGCCGGACGGCGGGCGCTGGCGGCGATCCGCTCGGAAGAATTCGGCGCACTGCGCTCGCTCTATGTGAGCATCCGCCAGGCGCGCGGCGGCGATGGCGACGTGCTCGACGTGCTGGGGTGGGAGTCGCTGGATTTCGTGCTGGCGGCGATGCCGGGGGAGATCGAGCGGGTGCGGCTGAACGCGGGCGCGCTGTTCGGCGCGGCGCGGGACACGGCGGTGCTGCTGCTGCGCGGGGCGGACGAGGTGGTGGCGACGGTGGAGCTGTCGCGTTGCCTGCCGGCCAGCCTGGCCGCGCCGGGGCTTGGCGAGGTGGAGATCGAGGCGATGGGGGCGGCGCAGTCGGTGCATGCGGTGCCGCTGGCGGCGGCGGTGCGGGTGCATCGCGATGACGGGGTGCGCCATGCGCCATGGCTCGATGCGCCGGTGCTGGGCATGCTGCGGATGCTCGAGGCGGCGATGGACAGCGCGACGCCCGACGGCATGGATGGCGTCGCGCGCGCAGTCTCTGTGATGGAGCGCCTGCACTACAGGATGCGGGGTGCAGGGGGGCTCTGAGCCCGCCTGCCCGCCGGAGGCCCTTCCTACCCGGGAATGCCTCTCCAAGGCTGCACATCGAGCGCCGGCGTGGACACCTTGTATTCGCTGGTGATCCGCGGCGCCCGCGCCAGTGCCGCGATATCCGGCACCGGCCGCCGCGTTTGCGCATCGCCGGCCAGAGCCTGCTCCAGCCCGAGCGCGGCACGCAGTGTGAACAGGTCGGCCGCCGCCGGCCCGGTGACCATCATGCCGAACGGCGTCCCCGACGGCTCCAGCCCCATCGGCAGCGACAGGCTGGGATTGCCGGTGAGCGAGATCATGTAGGTGGGCGAGAACCAGTGGAAATAGGTGCGCAGGCGCTGGTTGCCGATCTCGTTCTGGTAGAGCTGGCTCCACGGGAAGGGCGCGACCGCCAGCGTGGGCGACAGGATCAGGTCGCACTCGGCGAACACGGCCTGCACGGCGCGGTAGATGCGGGTCTGCTCGGCCTGGGCCCAGGAGACGTCGTCGGCGCTGTAGCGCAGGCCTTCCTCGTAGTTGGCGATCATGTTGGGGCCGAGCAGGTGGCGGTGCTTCGCGTAGTTGGCGCGCTGGGACTGCAGCATGCCGGTGGCGCGCAGCACGCCGAAGGCCTCGTGGGCGTGGCCCATGTCGGGGGCGATCGGCTGGCAGCTGCGCACCAGCGGCGCGATTCGGGCGATGCGGGCGTGGAAGGTCTCGGCGATGCCGGGCTCGATCGGGCAGGTGCCCCAGTCGAGCGTCCAGCCGATCCGCAGCGTGGCGGGATCGACCGGGCGCGGATCGAGGAACTGGGCGCCGTCGATCGGACGGGACAGCGGGTCCATCGGGTCGAAGGCGGCCTGGGCGGAGAGCAGCAGGCAGGTGTCGGCGACGGTGCGGCCCATCGGGCCGAGGGTGGGGATCATGTTCCAGCCCTGGCCACGCCGGTCTGTAGGCACCAGGCCGGGCGAGGGGCGGAAGCCGACGATGCCGCAGAAGGCGGCGGGAATGCGCAGCGAGCCGCCGCCGTCGGAGCCGGTGCAGATCGGCAGCATGCCGGTGGCGAGCGCGATGGCCGAGCCGCCGGAGGAGCCGCCGGGGTTGCGCTCCGGGTCGAACGGATTGCCGGACGGGCCGTAGACCGGGTTGTTGGAATTGGCGCCGGCGCCGAACTCGGGAACGTTGGTCTTGCCCACCACGATGGCGCCGGCGGCGCGGCAGCGCGCCACCATCGGATCGTCCTGCGTGACCCGGTTGTTGGCGAAGATCGGCGAGCCGTAGCTGTTGATCAGGCCCGCGGCATCGTCGAGGTCCTTCACGCCCAGCGGCAGGCCGTGCAGCGCGGGCAGCGCATCGCCGCGCATGACGGCCTGCTCGGCGGCCTGCGCCTCCTGCTCGGCGCGGGGCCAGATGGTGTCGGTGACGGCCTTCACCGCGTGGTTCACCAGGTCGATGCGGGCGCGGCAGCTGGCCAGCAGCTCGACCGGAGACAGCTGCTTCGCGCCGATCAGGCGGCGGGCTTCCGTCGCGGTCAGGTCGCAGGGTTCGGTCATGGTCGTCTCCGTCGCAACGTGGACGGAGACTGGGCCGGTGCGGGGGCGGCCGCAAGCCGCCCCCGGCCGGTGGCAGCGATCAGGCCCGGCGGATGTTCCAGAAGAACGGCCCGGTGCCTTCGAGCTTGCCGGTCAGGTTCTTGCGCCAGGCGGTCGGGATCTGGAACTGGCCCAGGTTACAGGTCGGCGCCTTGTCGTAGTTCTCGGCCTGGATGGCCATGGCGACCGCCAGGCGTCCGGCATCGTCCTTGGCGTCGAGCCAGTCGTTGGTCAGCTGCTCGATCTTCGGATTGTCGTACCAGCCGAACCAGCCCTTCTCGCCGTTGCCGCGATAGGGCGGGGTGATGATCGGGTTCAGGATGAAACCGCCGGTGAACCAGGTATGGAACACCGACCAGCCGCCCTTTTCCACCGGCTCCTTCGAGGCGCGGCGCTGCACCACGCTGCCCCAGTCGGTGGTGACCAGCTCCGAGTTGATGCCGATGCGCTTGAACAGGTCGTGGGTGATGTCGCCCAGCGGGCCGATGGTGGGGAAGTCGCTCGGGTTGATGATGACGGCCTTCTCGCCGTTGTAGCCCGACTCCTTGACCATCTTCCGTGCGGTCTCGATGTCGCCCTTGAGGATCGGCAGGTCGGTCTGCACGCCGTAGGGCGTGCCGCAGGGATACTGCGTCCGGCACACCTGCCAGTTGGAGCGGTCGGTGCCCATGATCGCCGTCATGTAGTCTTCCTGGTTCACGCCCATCTGGACGGCGCGACGCAGCTTGACGTTGTTGAACGGCGCATGGAGGTGGTTGAAGCGCATCCCGCTGATGTAGCCCTGCGGGTTGGACGGGCCGAAGACGATCTCGGCATTGCGGCGCAGCAGGGGCACGAGGTCGGTCTGCACCTGCTCGTACCAGTCCACCTCG
>JBGAIC010000081.1:0-11425 GCA_044225845.1 Casimicrobiaceae bacterium | reverse complement strand
CGATCGTCTTGTCGTGGAAGCGCTGGATGTAAGGCAGCGCCTCGGCCAGGATGTGAGCCTTCTGCGCGGCGTTGACGGCGTCGTCGGTCATGGCAGGCAACGAAAGGCGCCGGGACGGGCGCAGTGCGGGTGGGCGGCGATTGTACCCGAACGCCGCAATCCTTTTCGTGACGCGCGCTGGCGGCCAAGTGAGCACTGACGCGCCTCGCGCCACTGCGACGGACTTTGCTATCGTGTAAGGCATGCCCGCAACGCCCGCCGCCGCCACGCCCGCCGCCTTTGCGCCGGTGCCGGCCGATGCGGTGCCGCTCGCGAGCGTCCGCCGCGTGCTCGTCACCAAGCTGCGCCACCACGGCGACGTGTTGCTGACGTCGCCCGTGTTCTCGACGTTGAAGCGCCTGGCGCCCGGCGCCGAGATCGACGCGCTCGTCTATGCGGAGACCGCGCCGATGCTCGCCAACCATCCGGCGATCGCGGCGATCCACACGATCGACCGGCGCTGGCGCGACGCGGGACTCGCCACCAAGCTCGGCGCGGAGCGCGCGCTGAACCGCACGCTCGCCGCGCGCCGCTACGACCTGCTGCTCCATCTCACCGAACATCCCCGCGGCATCAACCTCGCCCGCATCTGCGCGCCGCGCTATGCGGTGACGCGCGAGCCCGATACCGATGCGGGCCGCACGTGGCTGTGGCGCCGCTACTACACGCACTTCTACCGCGAGCCGCGCAACACGCCGCGGCACACGGTCGAGAAGAACCTGGACGCGCTGCGGCGCATCGGCGTGCAGCCCGTGGCCGGCGACAAGCGGCTGTCGATCCACCCGGGCCGCGATGCGGAAGCGCGGGCCGACGCGCTGGTGGCCGAGCACGGCCTCGCGCCCGGCGCGTTCATCCACGCGCATCCCGGCTCGCGCTGGCTGTTCAAGTGCTGGACCGCCGCGCAGACGGCCGCGCTGTTCGACGCGCTCGTCGCACGCGGCCACCGGATCGTAGTCACCGGCGCGCCCGATCCGCGCGAGGCCGCGCTGGTGGCGGCGAGCCTCGCCGCGGTGGCGCCGGCCACGCGCGCGGCGGTCGTCGACCTCACCGGCCGCTTGTCGCTGGCGGAGCTCGCGGCGCTCACGGGCCGGGCGCGCCTCTTCGTCGGCGTCGACTCGGCGCCGATGCACATCGCCGCCGCCCAGGGCGTGCCCACCGTCGCGCTGTTCGGGCCGTCGGGCGAACTCGAGTGGGGACCGTTCGGCGTCGCGCACCGGATCGTCGCGTCGACCGTGCACCCGTGCCGGCCCTGCGGCCAGGACGGTTGCGGCGGCGGCAAGGTGTCCGAGTGCCTGACGACGCTCCCCGTGGCGCGCGTCGTCGACGCCGTGCAGGCGCTGCTGGCGGGCGGCTAGGCGACGACGATGCGGCTCGCGATCATCCGCCAGCGCTACACGCCTTTCGGCGGCGCCGAGCGCTTCGTCGAGGGCGCGCTGGAAGCGCTGCTCGAGCGCGACGTCGCAATCACGCTGTACACGCGCGAGTGGCCGCAGACGTCGCTGGGCCTGATCGAGCCGCACATCGTCGACCCGTTCTACGTGGGCAGCCTGTGGCGCGACTCGAGGCGCTGCTCGAGCGCGACGTCGCGATCACGCTGTACACGCGCGAGTGGCCGCAGACGTCGCTGGGCCTGATCGAGCCGCACATCGTCGACCCGTTCTTCGTGGGCAGCCTGTGGCGCGACTGGAGCTTCGCGCGCGGCGTCTGCCGCGCCGTCGGCAGCGCGCGCCTCGACCTCGTGCAGTCGCACGAGCGGCTCACGTGCTGCGACATCTACCGTGCCGGCGACGGGGTGCACGCCGTGTGGCTCGCCGAGCGCGACCGCGGCGCGTCCGCGCTGCAGCGCTTCGGCACGCGGATCAACCTGCACCACCGCTGGCTGCTGGACATGGAGAAGCGGCTGTTCGCGAGCCCGTGGCTGTCCGCCGTCATCTGCAACTCGAGGATGGTGCGCGACGAGATCCGCGCGCACTTCGGCGTGGCCGAGAACAAGCTGCACGTCATCTACAACGCCGTCGACCCGGACGTGTTCAAACCGGCGCCGCCGGAGGCGCGCGCCGAGGCGCGCGCGCGGCTCAAGCTCGCGGACGACGCGGTGACGTTCCTGCTCGTCGGCTCCGGCTATGCGCGCAAGGGCGTGGAGACGGCCATCCGCGCGCTGGCCGCGTTGCCGGCGCCCGCGCACCTGGTCGTCGTCGGCCGCGACAAGCGGCTCGCGCGCTACGCGGCGCTCGCGCGCTCGCTGAAGCTCTCGGGCCGCGTGACGATCACGGGCCCGCAGACGGACACGCTGCCGTTCTACGCCGCCGCCGACGCATTCGTGCTGCCGACGCTCTACGACCCCTGCCCCAACGCCGCGCTGGAGGCGATGGCCTGCGGGCTGCCGCTCGTCACGAGCACCAAGTGCGGCGCCGCGGAGATCGCGCTGGAACACGATGCAGGCCTGGTCGCCGACGCGCGCGACGTCGACGCGTTCGCCGCGCACATGGGCACGCTGCTCGACGCGGGAGCGCGCGCCGCGATGGGCGAGCGCGCGCACGCCGCGGTGGCGCCGCTCACGCCGTCCGCGATGACGCTGCAGCTCGTGCTGCTCTACAAGGAATTGCTCGCCGTCAGCGTCGCGCACCGGGCCCCGCGCGCGGCGCGCTAGCGGCGCTGCGCTATACTTCGAGGCCGTTCCGCACCTCGACGCCGTCCTCCCGGATCCCGGCGCCCCGCCTGCCTTGACGCCACGCGCGCCGACGTCCGGCCTCCATCTCTACCGCCGTCTCCTCCGCTACGTAAGACCCTATCGCGGCATCTTCGCGCTCGCCGTGCTGGGCATGCTGGTCGTCACGGCCGGCGACCTGATGATGTCCTACCTGGTAATCCCGATCGTCCGCGCGTTCCAGGCGCCCGGTCTGCCGGCGGCCGCGGCGGCAACCGTGCCGATGCCGCCTGCCGACGCGATGCACTGGCTGCCGCTGACACTTGTCGGAGTGTTCCTGCTGCGAAGCCTTGGCTCCTACGTGTCCGACTACGCGATGGCGTATACGGGCTTGCGCGTCGTGTTCGACCTGCGCCGCGAGCTGATCGGCAAGCTGCTCCGGCTGCCAACGTCGTACTTTGACCACCATGCATCGGGCACCGTGCAGTCGAAGCTCACGTTCGACGCGCACCAGCTCGCGTCGGCCGCATCGGGGACGATCGCCACGGCGATCCGCGGCTTCTTCGCGATCGTCGCCAGCGTCGGCTACCTGCTGTTCCTCAACTGGAAGCTCACGCTGCTTGTATTCGTGATCATGCCGGTCATCGCGCTGATTACCCGTTACTTCAGCCGGCGGCTGCGCCGCTTCGCGCGCGACATCCAGACGCGCACCGCCGCGTTGACACACACGCTGGAGGAGATGATCACCGGGCACCGGATTGTCCGTGTGTTCGGCGGTGAGGCCTACGAGCGCGAGCGCGCCGTCAACGCGGCGAACGCGCTGCGCCACTCGATGACCAAGCAGTCATCGGCGGGCGCGGCGAGCACACCGCTGTCGGTGCTGCTCGCGGCGACGGGCATCGGCTTCATCGTCTGGGTCGCCCTGCAGCAGAGCCAGGACGGACGGCTGGACCTGGGCATATTCCTGTCGTACACACTCACGCTGATCACGCTGCTCGACCGCATGAAGTCGCTGTCCGGCATCAACGCGTCGATCCAGCGCGGCATGGCCGCGTCCGAGAGCATATTCGGCATGCTGGACCTGGAGGACGAACCCGACTCGGGCACGATCGAATTGCAGCGCGCGCACGGCCAGATCCGCTTCGAGCGCGTGTCGCTGCGCTACGCGGGCGGCGAGCAGGAGGCGCTCACCGACGTGTCGCTGGACATCGCGCCCGGCGAGACCGTGGCGCTGGTCGGCGCGTCGGGCAGCGGCAAGACGTCGCTCGTCAACCTGATCCCGCGCTTCTACGCGCCGTCGACGGGGCGCCTCTTCATCGACGGCCACGACATCACGACGCTGACGGTCAAGAGCCTGCGCGCGCAGATTGCACTCGTGTCGCAGGACATCCTGCTGTTCGACGATACGATCGCCGCGAACATCGCCTATGGCGCGATGGCCGGCGCGCCGCGCGAGGCGATCGAACGCGCCGCGCTCGCCGCCAACGCGCTCGACTTCATCCGCGCGCTGCCGCAGGGCTTCGACACGATGGTCGGCGAGCAGGGCCTGCGGCTGTCCGGCGGCCAGCGCCAGCGCATCGCCATCGCGCGCGCCGTGCTGAAGGACGCGCCGATCCTGATCCTCGACGAGGCGACGTCCGCGCTCGACTCCGAATCGGAACGCATGGTGCAGACCGCGCTCGACACGCTGATGGAAGGCCGCACGACGCTCGTCATCGCGCACCGGCTGTCGACGATCGAGCACGCGGACCGCATCGTCGTGCTCGATGCCGGGCGCATCGTCGAGATGGGCACGCACCGCGACCTCGTCGACGGCAGCGGCGCCTACGCGCGATTGCACCGGATCCAGTTCGCGAAAGCCGCGGCCTGATGACGGGTGGCGGCCCGCTGGCGATCGCGCACACGGAGGCCTCGCTTGGGTGGGGCGGCCAGGAAATCCGCGTGCTGACGGAAGCAGCCGGGTTCATCGCGCGCGGGCACCACGTGTTCGTCTGCGCCCCGCCCGAATCGCGGATCGCGGCCGAGGCCGCGCGCTTCGGCGTGCCGCTCGCGGCGATGCCGGTCGGCCGCAAGAGCGCGCGCGGCATCGTCGCGATGCTGGGCGCGCTGCGCGCGCAACCGGTCGATATCGTCAACACGCACAGCTCCACCGACAGCTGGCTCACCGCGCTGGCGCTGCGCTGGCTGCGCGCGCGTGGCCGGCCGACGCCGGCGCTGGTGCGCACGCGCCACGTCTCGGTGCCGGTGGCCAACACGCGCGCGACGCGATGGCTGTACCGCAAGGCCACCGCGCGGATCGTCACCACCGGCGACGCATTGCGCGCCACGCTGGTCCGCGACCTCGACCTCGATCCGGCGCGCGTCGTGTCGGTACCCACCGGCATCGACCCGGCGCGCTTCGCGAGCCGTGACCCGCACGCGGCGCGGGCCGCGCTCGGCCTGCCGGACGGCGTGCCGCTCGTCGGCATCGTCGCCACGCTGCGCAGCTGGAAGGGCCATCGTTATCTCGTCGACGCGCTGCCACGCCTGGCGCGCCGCGACGCGCGGCTCGTGATCGTCGGCGACGGCCCGCAACGCGAAGCTCTCGCTGCGCAGGTCGCCGCGCTGGGCCTCGCCGACCGCGTCGTGTTCGCGGGCCAGCAGGACGACGTTGCGCCCTGGCTCGCCGCGCTCGACGTGTTCGCGCTGCCGTCGTATGCGAACGAAGGCGTGCCGCAGGCGCTGCTGCAAGCGATGTTCGCCGGCATCCCCTGCGTCACCACCGACGCCGGCGCGATTCCCGAGATCGCGCGCGACGGCGACACGGCGCTCGTCGTGGCGCGCGAGGACGCGGCGGCGCTGGCGGCCGGCATCGACGCGCTGCTGGCCGACCCGCCACGCGCCGCGCGGCTGGCGGCGCGTGCGCACGAGCTCGTCGCCGCCCGGTACACGCTGGACGCGATGCTCGACCGGATGGAAGCCGTGTTCCGCGCAGCCTGCGGCGAGCGCGACGGCGCCGCCGCACGCGCGAAGGCGGCGTGATGAGCCGCGTGCGGCCGGTGGTTGCTTTCGTCGCGGACCGCAAGGATTGCGCGCGCTGGCCCGACATCGCCACGCTGACGCCCGCCGACGTCGATCGCCAGCAGCACCGCTTCCGGAGCGGCATCGACGTGTGGATCGCGCAAAGCTACGTGCTGCTGCGCGACGCACTGGCGGCCCGCGGCTACGAGGTGAGGTTCGGCTCGCGCCACCCGTGGCATGGCATCGGCATCGCGCACTGGGACGACCTCAACGCACTGTTCAACGGAGCGCACCGCGCGCACGTGATCGGCGTGCGCGCGGACCGCTCGCGGCTCGAAAGCTGCGAACGCGTGATCGTGCAGAACGACATCGGGCCGCTGGCGCCTTGCGAGCGCTACATCGCGCTGTGGCCGCAGCCGGGACTCGTGCCGCGCGATCCCGCCCGCGGGACCACCGTGCGCACCGTCGGCTACTTCGGCCGCATGGGCCGCGTGCCCGGGTGGATGCGCGGCGGCGAGCTCGCGGCGCGGCTCGCGGCGATCGGCGTCGCGCTCGAGCTGCGCGAGGACGCGTGGAACGACTATCGAGACGTGGACGTCGCACTGGCCGTGCGCACTGAGAGCCCGTCGATGTTGCTGCAGAAGCCGGCGTCCAAGCTGTACAACGCGTGGCTCGCCGGCGTACCGGCATTGCTGGCGCCGGAGCCCGCGTTCGCGCGCCTCCGGTCGAGTCCGCTCGACTACCTCGACGTCCACGATGCGGACGGCATCGTCGCCGCCGTCGAACGCCTGCAGCGCGAGCCGGCGACGTATGCGGCGATGGTTGCGCGCGGCCGCGAACGGGGCGCCTCGTTCACGCGCGACGCGCTGGCGGCGCGCTGGATCGACGTCGTCGACGAAGTCCGCGCCGCGGGAGCCGCGCTGCCGTCGCCCGTGCGCTTCGTGCGCAGCGTCAACGCGCAGCGCCGCGAGGCGCGCCGCTTCCGCGCGCAGCACGCCGCCGAGCAGGCGGCGATGCCGCTGTGACGGGCCTACGACGACGCGGCGATGAGCGCCGCAACCGCGCTTCGGCGCGTCGCGCCGCCGCGGGCGCGGGGCCGCTTCGGTGGCCGCGTGCACGTCGTCGCCCGCGCGCTGGCGGCGCGCATCGCGCCGCGCCGCGCCCGCGCAGCCGGACGCCGTGCGGCGCATCCTGGTGGCCCACCACCTGCTGCTCGGCGACACGCTGATGCTGACGCCGCTCCTCGCGAAGCTGCGCGCGCGGCACCCGGACGCGGACATCGCGATGACGGTGCCCACCGCGATCGCGCCGCTGTACGCGACGCGTCCCTATGGCGTGCGCGCACTGGCCTGGAGCCCACGCGAGCCGTCGGTGGCGTTGTTCGCCGAAGCCCCGTTCGACGTGGCCTACGTGCCGGGCGAGAACCGCTACGCCTGGCTCGCGGCGGCGATGCGCGCGCGCTGGATCGTCGCCTTCGCCGGCGAGCGCGTTCACGGCGCAAGAGCTGGCCCGTCGACGAGTTCCGCGCCTATCGCCTGGACGCCGGGCGCCTGGGGGACCTCGCCGGAGCCTGCGGACGGCCCGCCGCCTGCGCACTACCGGACGACGTGGACTTGGCCGGCGCCGCCATGTCGCGCGTTCGTGCAGCCGCCGGGCGCGTACGCTGCAGCTGCACGCTCGGCGCCAGCACGCCGTTGAAGCGCTGGGACCCGGCGCGCTTCGCCACGCTCGCGGACACGCTGGCGGCGCGTGGCATCACGCCGCTGTGGTCCGCCGGCCCCGGCGAGGAGCCGGTCGTCCGCGCCGTCGATCCCGATGGGCGATATGCCAGCGTTGCCGGCGCGCTCGACCTCGCGCAGCTGTGGCACCTCGTCGCCGGCGCGCGCCTGCTCGTCGCGCCCGACACCGGCGTCGCGCACCTGGGCCGCATCGTCGGCACGCCGACCGCGACGCTGTTCGGGCCGCGTTCCGCGGTGCTGTGCGGCGCCGGCGACTTCTGGCGCGACAGCCCCTACCGTGCCGTGACCGTCGACCCGTTCCCGTGCCGCGACCAGACGCGCCTCTTCGGCCGCGACATCGCGTGGGTGCGCCGCTGCGGCCGTTCGCCGCTCGAATGCCCGCATCCGCGCTGCATGGATGCGCTCGACGACGCGCAAGCGTGGCCGGCACTCGTCGCGCTGGTGCCGGAGCTCGTGCGATGAACGCGATTCCTGCCCACGCTGGCGCCGCGGCTGCCGGCGGCGCTGATGGTGTTCGCCACCGGCTACGCCGCGATGCTGCTCACCAACAACCTCGTGTGGCCGCGCTCGCTGTTCTTCGCGCTGATGTGCGCCGCTGCGTTGCTGACGGCGGCCACGCATCCGGCCGCGACGCTCGCCCACCTGCGCCGCGCGGGGCCGGTGCTGTGGACGGTGCTGCTGTGGGCGCTGTGGTGCACGGCGTCGCTCGCGTGGACGATCGAGCCGCGCTTCTCGCTGCGTGAGTGGGAGACGGAGATGCAGTACGGCATCTTCGTGTTCGTCGCCACGCTGGTCGCCGTCCGCGACCCGCGCGACGCGCGCACGCTGGTCGTCGCGGCGCTCGTCGCGTTCGGCGCGCTGGGCGTCGCGGCCGTGGTCATGACGGCGCGACGGGCGCGTTCGACCCGACGCGGTGGCATCACGACGTCGGAATGTGGTCGACGCACCGTACTGGTCGCCCCGCTGCTCCTGTTCCTGCCATTCGCGCCGGCGACGGCGCGCGGCCGGCGCATCGGCACGCTGGCGTTCGTCGTGCTGCTCGCGTTGCTGCTCGTCAACGCGCGGCTGACCGACAACCGCATCGTCTGGGTCGCTTTCGCGGCGATCTACGGCGTCGCCGGCGCCGCACTCGCGTGGCGCGGGCGGCGCACCGGCAAGGCCGTGCGCGCGCGGCACGTCGCGATGATCGCGGTGCTCTTCGTCGTGCTGGCCGCGCTGTTCGCCAACGTGGTCCGCGACAAGGCCGAGATGTACTACCCGCCGTCGATGACGGTGTCGCAGGTGCTGGAGAACGACCCGCGGATCGGGCTGTGGAAGCGCGTCGTCGACAAGATCGAGGCGGCGCCGTGGCTGGGTTACGGTTTCGGCCGCGGCATCCTGCGCGAGGAGTTGCCCACCGAGCTCAACGACCGCGCGCTGACGCATCCGCACAACACGCTCGTCGGCCAGTGGCTGGAGACGGGTTGCATCGGCCTCGCGCTGTACGTGGCGATGATGGGCACGCTGCTGTGGCGCCACCTGCAGGCCGCACGTTCCGTCGACCGGCTCCGCGGCCTCATCGGCATCGTCGGCGTCGTGCTGGTGGTGGGCTTCGTCGTCAAGAACCTGACGGACGACTTCTTCATCCGCAGCAACGCGAAGCTGTTCTGGGTGCTGAACGCGACGCTGCTCGCCGCCGCCGCGATGCGCGCCAACCCGGCCGTCGACACGCGGCTGCGGATGGAGCCGGTCACGCCGCTGGCGATGCCCCGCTAGCCGCCGGCGCGTACTCGGGGATCCAGCGCGCAAGCGTCGCGCGCACGTCCTCGTCGGCCACGACGCGATCGGCCTCGCACCAGCGCACGAGCGCGGCCACGACGCCTGCGTCGCCCGGCCGCGCCTGCGCGATCCGCAGCCGCGGATGCGGCGTCGGCAACGTGGTCTCCTCGCCGGCCAGCACTTCCTCGTACAGCTTCTCGCCGGGCCGCAGGCCCGTGAACACGATGCCAATGCGGCCGGGATCGCGGCCGGACAGCCGGATCAGGTCGCGCGCCAGGTCCGCGATGCGCACCGGCGCGCCCATGTCCAGCACCAGGATCTCGCCGGCGCGGCCCATCAGCCCCGCCTGCAGCACCAGCTGCGTCGCCTCCTGGATCGACATGAAGTAGCGCGTGATCTCCGGGTGCGTCACCGTCACCGGGCCGCCGCGCGCGATCTGCTCGCGGAAGCGCGGGATCACGCTGCCGGTGCTGCCGAACACGTTGCCGAAGCGGACGATGACGAAGGCCGTGCCGTTGGCGGGAATGCTCTGGCACACGATCTCGGCGAGCCGCTTGGATGCGCCCATCACCGACGTCGGGTTCACCGCCTTGTCGGTCGACACCAGCACGAACTTGCCGACACCCGCGTCGATGGCGGCGCGCGCGAGCACCCACGTGCCGTAGGCGTTGTTGCGCACCGCCTGCCAGGCGTTGCCTTCCTCCATCAGCGGCACGTGCTTGTAGGCGGCCGCGTGGAACACCACGTCCGGCCGCGCGCCGGCGAGGACGTCGGCGACGAGGCCGGGCTGGCGCACGTCGCCGACGCGCGGCAGCAGCGCGAGCGCGGGGAACTCGTCGGACAGCGTCGTCTGCACCGCGAACAGCGCGGCCTCGGACACGTCCAGCAGCACGAGCCGCGCGGGCGCGAAGCGCGCGATGGTGCGGCACAGCTCGCTGCCGATCGAGCCGCCCGCCCCGGTGACCAGCACGACGCGGCCGTGCAGCCAGCCGTCGAGGCCGCCTTCGTCCAGCACCACCGGGTCGCGGCCGACGAGGTCGTCGAGCTCCACGTTGCGCAGCGTCGCCACGCCCGAGCGTTTGCTGATCAGTTCCTCGTACGCCGGCACCGTCAGCGCCTCGATGCCCGCGGCCGCGCAGATCTCGGCGACGCGCCGGCGCACCGTGTGCGACGCGGACGGCAGCGCGATGATCGCCTTCGTGATTCCCATCCGCTTCGCCAGCGCCGGCAGCTCGGCGATCGTCCCCAGCACGCGCACGCCGTGCAGGTGGGCGCCCAGCTTGACCGGGTCGTCGTCGACCAGGCCCACGACGCGCCACGTGCGGCTGCGCGCCAGCTCGCGCGTCAGCTGGGCGCCGGCTTCGCCCGCGCCGGCGACGATGACGGGCTCGCCCAGCGCCGCGAGCGGGCTGTACAGGCGGTGCTCCTTCCACAGCCGGTAGGCAAAGCGGTTGCCGGCCATCAGGAAGATCAGCACGATCGGATACAGCACGATGACGCTGCGCGGCACCGCCTGCAGCCGGAACATGTACAGCAGCAGCGGTACGAGCAGTGCGCCAAAGGCCGCGGCGAGCACGATGCGCCGCAGGTCGACGACGCTCGCGAAGCGCCACAGGCCGCGGTAGAGGCCGAACGCGAGGAAGATCGCCGCCTGCATCGGCACGATGAAGGCCAGCGAGCGGAGCATGTCCGCAAGGTAGGGCTCCGGGATCTCCAGGTTGAAGCGGAGCCAGTACATCGCCACCCACGTGAGCGCGGCGGCGCAGGCGTCGTGGACGAACGCGAGCGCGATTCGCCAGTTGATGGGGCGGGTCATGGCGGCGTCCGGGAGCGGCGCCAATGATAGTCAATCGCCGCGAAGACGATCGCGTGCACGCCGCACCAGGCGGCCAGTGCGAGCCAGCCCGCGCCGGGTGCAAGCCATGCGCAGGCCACCGCCGTCGCCGCGCAGCCCGCGGCCAGTGCGCCGTACAGCGCGAGCGTGCCGGCGTGGCCCGCGCCCATCTGCAGGAAGCGCTGGTAGTAGTGCGCCTTGTGCGCGTCGACGAGGCGCTCGCCACGCGCAATGCGCCGCGCGAGCGTTACGCTGGCGTCCGCGACGAAGGGCAGGAATGCGAGCGGCGGCAGCCACGCGGGCCATGCGCCCGCCAGCACGCCCGCCACGCCCGCGGTGCCGGCCGCGAAGCCCAGCGGCACTGCGCCGACATCGCCGATGAACATCGTCGCGCGCGGCCGGTTCACC
>JBGAIC010000004.1:83939-107436 GCA_044225845.1 Casimicrobiaceae bacterium | reverse complement strand
GCGGCCGGCCGCGGCCAGCAACGCGGCGCGCGCCGTGGCTGCGGCCTGGCGGATCTGCGCGCCGCCCGCCTGGATCGACAGGCTCGCGTAGGTTGGGCCCTGGTCGGGCGTGCGCGCCGTGTCGCCCTGCACCGCGCGCATGCGGTCGAACGCGACGGCCAGTTCTTCCGCCGCAATCTGCATCAGCGCCGTCAGCGCCCCCGTGCCGATCTCCACCTTGCCGGAGTACAGCGTCACGCGCCCGTCCGCGCCCACGGCGAGATAGCTCGCCACGGCGTCCGCCGGCGGCGTGGCGAAGGCGTCGCCCTTGCCGGCGGCGCGCGCGACCGGCGGATCGAACGCGAACGTGACGACCAGCGCGCCACCGCCCTTCAGGAACGCGCGCCGCGGCAGTCGCGTGGCCGCCACGGCGCGTCAGCCCATCCGCAGCGAGGCGCGCATCACCGCCCGGATGATCCGCACGTGCGTGCCGCACTTGCAGAGGTTCTGCGCAAGCGCGTTGCGCACCGCGTCCTCGGTGGGACGCGGGTTCTGCGCCAGGAAGGCCGCTGCCTGCATGATCATGCCGTTGATGCAGTAGCCGCATTGCACGGCCTGCTCGTCGACGAAGGCCTGCTGCAACGGATGCGGATGCGTCGGCGTGCCGAGCCCCTCCAGCGTCACGATGCTCGCGCCGGCCACGGCGGACACCGGCATCACGCAGCTGCGCAGCGCACTACCGTTGTAATGGACCGTGCACGCGCCGCATTGCGCAAGCCCGCAGCCGAAGTGCAGCCCGTGCAGCGCGAGCTGGTCGCGCAGCGCGTACAGCAGCGGCATGCCGGGGTCGTCCACGACGAGCCGCTGCTTGCGGCCGTTGACGGTGAGGTCGATCGAAGTGGTCATGACGGGCGTCGCGAGGCGCCCGCCTAAACTAAGCCCGCGCAGGTGGCGCGGGTACTGGCCTTTGGTTCAGCCCGCGGGGATCTGGTCGACCGCGTCGGTGATGACCGTATCGACGCCCCAGCCGAGCAGTTCCGACACGCGCACCGGATCGTTGGGCGTCCAGCACGCCACGCGGTAGCCATGGCGGTGCGCGGTGGCCACGACGTCGGCCGTCACGTGCTGGTGGTTGACGTCGAGCGCCGAGCAGTGGAGCGCGGCGAGCTGGTCGAGCCAGTCCGCGGGCAGCTCATCGACGAGCAGCGCCAGCGGCATCGTCGCCTTCACGTCGCGCAAGGCCTCGCGCGCGGCCACCAGCGACTCGGGCGCGAACGACGACAGGAGCGGCGGCACGTCGGCGTCGCGCCACAACGCGACGGCGTCGAGCGCCAGCGCGGCACCGGTCTCGCGCTCGCGTCCGGGAGTGGGCTTGATCTCGACGTTGCAACGGACGTCGTGCGCCCGCGCCCAGCGCGCGATCGCCGCGAGCGTCGGCAGCATCTCGCCCGCGTACTTGGCCGAATGCCAGCCGCCCGCGTCGAGCCGCGCGAGCTCGCGCCACGGCAACGCGTCGGCGCGGCCGCGGCCGCTGGTGGTGCGGTCGAGCGTCGCGTCGTGCAGCAGGAACGCGACGTTGTCGGCGGCGAGCTTGGCGTCGAACTCCACCATCCGGTAACCGTGCGCGTGGCCCACGCGCATCGCCGTCAGCGTGTTTTCGGGCGCGAGCTTGCCGGCGCCGCGATGAGCGCACAGGCGCGGATAGGGCCAGTCGGCGAGCGCGGTCATCCGCGCAGCCTCGCGCCGCTCGCGGGATCGAACAGGTACACGCGCGCGGGATCCGGCATCAGCGTCAGCGTGCTGCCGACCTCGGTGCCCGTGCCGCCCGGCAAGCGCGCGACGATCATCGCGCCGCCGTGGCCCACGTGCGCGAGCGTGTCCGCGCCGAGCTGCTCGACGAGCTCGACGCTGCCGGTGATCGCCGCGTCGGCCGCGCTGCAGGGCGTCAGGTGCTCGGGCCGGATGCCGACGACGACGGCCTTGCCCGTCTCCACGATGCCCTTGGCATGCGCGACGATGCCGCCGGCGTCGAGCGCGATGCGACCGGCGCCCGCGCCCTTGCCCGCCATGAAATTCATGGCCGGCGAACCGATGAAGCCCGCGACGAACTGCGTCGACGGATTGTCGTAGACCTCCATCGGCGCGCCGATCTGCTCGGCGCGACCGCCATTCATGACGATCATCCGGTGCGCGAGCGTCATCGCCTCCACCTGGTCGTGCGTCACGTACAGGCTCGTCGTCCCGGTCTGCCGGTGCATCTTCTGGATCTCGAAGCGCATCTGCACGCGCAGCTTGGCGTCGAGGTTGGACAAGGGCTCGTCGAACAGGAAGGCCGCGGGCTCGCGGACGATCGCGCGCCCCATCGCCACGCGCTGCCGCTGGCCGCCCGACAGCTCGCGCGGCCGCCGCGCGAGCAGCGGCGCGAGCTCCAGGATGCCGGCCGCGCGGTCGACGCGCGCCTTGATGTCGTCCTTGGGCAGCCCGCGGATCTTGAGCCCGTACGCCATGTTCTCGAACACGCTCATGTGCGGGTACAGCGCATAGTTCTGGAACACCATCGCGATGTCGCGGTCCTTGGGCTCGAACTTGTTGACGACGCGGTCGCCGATGACGATCTCGCCGGCGGTGATGGGCTCCAGGCCCGCGACCATCCGCAGCAGCGTCGACTTGCCGCAGCCCGAAGGGCCGACGATCACGACGAACTCGCCGTCGGCGACGTCCGTGGTGATGCCGTGGATGACCTCGTGCGTGCCGTAGCTCTTGCGCACGTCGCGGAAGGCGAGCTTGGCCATGGCGCGTCAGGCTCCCTGTGCAGGTTGCAGGGTTGCGGGTTGCATCGTCATTTCTCCGTCTCCACCAGGCCGCGGACGAACCAGCGCTGCATCAGCACTACGACGAGCACCGGCGGCAGCATGGCGAGCATCGCCGTGGCCATCACCAGGTTCCACTCGGTGGCCGCGTCGCCGCCGGTGATCATCCGCTTGATGCCGATCACCGTCGTGTACATCGACTCGTCGGTGGTCACCAGCAGCGGCCACAGGTACTGGTTCCAGCCGTAGATGAACAGGATCACGAACAGCGCCGCGATGTTGGTGCGCGACAGCGGCAGCACCACGTCGACGAAGAAGCGCAAGGGCCCCGCGCCGTCGATGCGCGCCGCCTCCGTCAGCTCCTCGGGTATCGTCAGGAAGAACTGGCGGAACAGGAAGGTCGCCGTGGCCGACGCGATCAGCGGGATCGTGAGGCCCGCATATGTGTTGATCATGCCCAGGTCGGCCACCACCTTGTACGTCGGCAGGATGCGCACTTCCACCGGCAGCATCAGCGTGACGAAGATCATCCAGAAGAAGAGGCTGCGCAACGGGAAGCGGAAGTAGATGATCGCGAACGCGGACAGGAGCGAGATGGCGATCTTGCCGATGGCGATCACCAGCGCCATCACCAGGCTGTTGACCATCATCTGCGCCACCGGCGCGCCCGCGCCCTTGCCGGAGCCGTGCCCGAGCACGAACAGGTAGTTGCGGACGAACTCCGTGCCCGGCCACAGCCGCATCGGCGCTTCCAGCGCCTGGTCGGCGGTGAGCGTCGACGCGACGAACGTCACGTACAACGGAAACGCGACCACGGCCATGCCCGCGAGCAGCAGCGCGTGGCGGAGGAACGTGAGCCAGGGGCGGTTCTCGACCATCAGTACTGCACCTTGCGCTCGACCCAGCGGAACTGGACGAACGTCAGCGCGATGACGATGCCCATCAGGATCACCGACTGCGCCGCCGAGCCGCCGAGGTCCAGGCCCTTGAAGCCGTCGATGTACACCTTGTAGACCAGGATCGTCGTCGCGGTGCCGGGGCCGCCCTGCGTCGCGGCGTCGACGATCGCGAACGTGTCGAAGAACGCGTAGACGACGTTGACGACGAGCAGGAAGAACGTCGTCGGCGACAGGAGCGGGAACACGATCGTCCAGAAGCGGCGGAACGGGCCTGCGCCGTCGATGGCGGCGGCCTCGATCAGCGACTTGGGGATCGACTGCAGGCCGGCGAGGAAGAACAGGAAGTTGTAGCTGATCTGCTTCCAGACCGCGGCCATCGTGATGAGGATCACGGCCTGCGTGCCGTTCAGCAGGTGGTCCCAGTGGATGCCCATCAGCTCCAGCAGGTGCGAGACGATGCCGAGCGACGGGCTGAACAGGAACACGAACAGCACGGCCACGACGGCCGGCGCGATCGCGTAAGGCCAGATCAGCAGCGTCTTGTAGAACGTGGCGCCGCGGACCACGCGGTCCGCCATCACGGCGAGCAGCAGCGACACCGACAGCCCGATGACAGCCACGGCTGCCGAGAACACGAGCGTCAGCTGCAGCGAATCGAGGTAGGCGTCGTCGCGGAACAGCGCGCGGAAGTTGTCGAACCAGACGAACTGCGTGGACGCGCCGAACGCGTCCTCGACCAGCAGCGACTGCCACAGCGCCTGGACGGCCGGCCAGAAGAAGAAGATGACCGTGACCGCGATCTGCGGCGCCAGCAGCGCGTACGGCAGCCACCGCGAACCGAATACGACGCGCTTCTCAACCGCCATGGCGCCTCGCGGCGGGCAACGGGGCGACGGCGTGCCGCCGCCCCGCGTCCATCACTGGTTGGCCTTCTGGAACTTCTCGATGACCTCGTTGCCGCGGGTCACCGCATCGTCCAGCGCGGCCTTGGGCTGCTTCTTGCCGGTCCACACGTTCTCGAGTTCTTCCTCGATCACGTTGCGCACCTGCACGAAGCTGCCGAGGCGCACGCCGCGCGAGTTGCTCGTGGTCTTGGTGATCATCTGCTCGACGGCGATGTTCGGGCCCGGCGTCTTCTCATAGAAGCCCGACTTCTTCGTGAGCTCGTACGCCGCGTACGTGATCGGCAGGTAGCCCGTCGCCTGGTGCCATTCCGCCTGGATTTCCGGCTGCGACAGGAACGAGAAGAACTGCGCGACGCCCTTGTACTCCGCGGCCGGCCGGCCCGACATCACCCACAGGCTGGCGCCGCCGATGATCGAGTTCTGCGGCGCGCCGGGGATGTCCGGGTAGTAGGGCAGCTGCGACACGCCGAACTTGAACTTGGCGTTCTTGGAGATGTTGGCGAAGGCGCCGGAGCTCGACATCATCATCGGGCATTCGCCGGTGTAGAACTTGGCTTCGCCTTCGTTGGTGCGGCCCGCGTACGTGATGTAGCCCTTGTCCATCCACTCCTTGAGGTTCGTGATGTGGCGCACCTGCAGCGGGCCGTTGATCTGCAGCCGCGCGTCCATGCCGCCGAAGCCGTTCTGCTTGGTGGCGAACGGCAGGTTGTGCCAGGCGCTGAAGTTCTCGAGCTGCGTCCACGACGGCCAGCCGAACGTGAAGCCGCACTTCTCGCCGGCCGCGCGCAGCCGCGCCGCGTCGGCCGCCACCGCAGGCCACGTCGTCGGCGGCTTGTTGGGGTCGAGGCCCGCCTTCTCGAACGCGTCCTTGTTGATGTAGAACACCGGCGTCGAGCTGTTGAACGGGAACGACACGAGCTTGCCGTCCGGCGTCGCGTAATAGCCGTAGACGGCGGACACGTAGGACTTGGGATCGAACTTCTGGCCGGCTTCCGCCATCAGCTGCCACACGGGCTTGATCGCGCCCTTGCTGTACATCATCGTGGCCGTGCCCACTTCGAACACCTGCACGATCGCCGGCGGGTTCTTGGCGCGATAGGCCGCGATGGCCGCCGTCATCGACTCGGGGTACGAACCCTTGTACACCGGCACGATCTTGTAGTCGGACTGGCTCTTGTTGTAGCGGTCGGCCAGGCTGTTGACGCGGTCGCCCAGGGCGCCGGTCATCGAGTGCCACCACTGGATTTCGGTGACGGCCGATGCGGCGCCGGCGACACCGAGCAACGCGGCGAACAGGCCCGCGCGCAGGGCTGCGGTACGGAACTTCATGGGTTGCTCCTCTCGGGATGAACGGGCGATTCTGCCTTCTTGGAATGGCAATTCTATGACGGCGCGCCGCCGTTCGGCTAGTCGCCGTGCGCGGGCGCGGGTGCCGGCGCCGCGTGCGGCGCGGCGTCCGCGAACGATTCCGACCGCCGGCGCTTGGCGAGCAGCGTGTAGGCCGTCGGCACGACGAACAGCGTCAGCAGCGTGCCGAACGTCATGCCGCCGACGATCACGTAACCGATCGGCATCCGCGACTCCGCGCCGGCGCCCACGGCGTGCGCCAGCGGCAGCGCGCCGAGCACCATCGCGCCGGTGGTCATCAGGATCGGCCGCAGCCGCAGCGTGGCCGCGTCGATGACCGCGTCGTACAGCTTCTCGCCCTTGTCGCGCAACTGGTTGCTGAACTCGACGATCAGGATGCCGTGCTTGGTGATCAGGCCCACGAGCGTCACGAGGCCCACCTGGCTGTAGATGTTGAGCGTCTGCCCGAAGAAGTACAGCATCGCCAGCGCGCCGGTCATCGACAGCGGCACCGACAGCATGATGACGAACGGGTGGACGAAGCTCTCGAACTGCGCGGACAGCACGAGGTAGATGAACGCCAGCGCCAGCACGAACGTGAAATAGATCTCGCCGCCCGATTTGCGGAACTCGCGCGACTGATTGTCCAGGTCCGTCTGCGCCGTGGGCGGCAGTGCCACCTTGGCGGCGGCGTCCATCGCCTTCAGCGCGTCGTCGATCGAATAGCCGGGCGCCAGCGTGCCGGTGATCTTGACGGCGCGCAGCCGGTTGAAGTGGTTCAGCGATTGCGGCGCGACGCCCTCGTGCACGTCGACGAGGTTGGACAGCTGCACCATCGCGCCGTCGCGCCCGCGGACGTAGGCGTCGCTGATGTCGGCGGGCACCGTGCGGTCGTTGGCGGCAGCCTGCACGATCACGTCGTACTGCTCGCCGTCCTTCTTGAAGCGCGTCACCTGGCGCCCGCCCAGGTAGGTCTCCAGCGTGCGGCCCAGCGTGTCGACGGCGACGCCGACGTCCGAGATCTTGTCGCGCTTGATGTTGACGCGCAGCTGCGGCGTGTTGAGGCGCAGGTCCGTCTGCAGGTTGACGATGCCCGGGTACTTGCGGACTTCGTCGAGGAAGCGGTCGACGATCCGCGACAGCTCCGGATACGCCACCTGCGACATGACGACGTACTCGATCGGCGTCGAGCGGAACGACTGGCCCAGCGACGGCGGGTTGAGCGCGAACGCGAGGCCGCCGGGAATGGCGGACAGCGCCGGCCGGATCGCCTCGGCGATCTCCTGCTGCTTGCGCGTGCGCTCTTCCCAGGGCTTCAACCGCAGCACCGCGTTGCCGTCGACTACCGTCGGGAAGCCGGCGATGGCCGTATAGGCCTCGGCTTCGGGGATGGTCGCGTAGATGGCCTCGATGGGCTTCAGCACGTCCGCCGTGTATTGCGGCGTCGAGCCCTGCGGCGCCGTCACCAGCCCGAACACGACGCCGCGGTCTTCCGTAGGCGCCAGCTCGCTCTTCAGGTGCGTGAAGAGCCACGCACCCGCGCCGAGCACGGCGAACCATGCGATCACGACGACGATGCGGTGGTGCAGCGTCCACGTCAACGCGCGCCGGTAGCCGTTGGTCATCCCGTTCAACCAGCCTTCGATCAGGTTGTACAGGTACGAGTGCTTCTTCTGGTGGCGCAGCAGCAGCGAGCACATCATCGGCGACAGCGTCAGCGCGACGAAACCGGACACCAGCACGGCGCCGGCGAGCGTCAGCGCGAACTCGATGAACAGGCGCCCGGTGCGTCCGGTGGCGAACGCGAGCGGCGCGAACACGGACGCGAGCGTCAGCGTCATCGCGACGACGGCGAAGCCGATTTCCTTCGCCCCGCGGATGGACGCCTCGCGCCGCGGCATCCCTTCCTCGATGTGCCGGAAGATGTTCTCCAGCACGACGATCGCGTCGTCGACGACGAGGCCGATGGCCAATACCATCGCCAGCAGCGTCAGCGTGTTGATCGTGAAGCCGAACGCGTACATCACCGCGAACGCGCCGATCAGCGCCACCGGGATCGTGACGATCGGGATGATCGTGGCGCGCAACGAGCGCAGGAAGAAGAAGATCACCAGCACCACCAGCACGATCGCCTCGACGATCGTGTGGAACACCGAGTTGATCGAGCGGTCGATGAACACCGACGTGTCGTAGGCGACGACCAGCCTGGTGCCCTGCGGCAGCGTAGCGTTGATGCGGTCCACCTCGGCGCGCACCGCCTGCGACAGCTCCAGCGGATTCGCCACCGCCTGCTTGATGACGCCGATGTTCAGCGAAGGCTTGCCGTTGAAGCGCGAGATCGTGCGCTCGTCCACCGGCCCGATGTAGGCGTTGCCGACGTCGCGGATGCGCACCGGGTAGCCGCGCACGTTGGCGATGATGATGTCGTTGAACTGCTCCGGCGTCTGCAGGTCCGTCTCGGCGACGACGGTGAACTCGCGCGCCGTCGACTCGACGCGGCCCGCGGGGATCTCCGCGTTCTGCCGCGTGATGGCGCTCTCGACGTCCTGCACGGTGAGCCCGTAGCCGGCGAGCCGCGTGCGGTCGATGTCCACGCGCATCGACACTTGGCGCTCGCCGAAGATGCGCACGTCGGACGCGCCGGGCAGCACGGAAAGCCGCGGCTGCACGTAGCGCTTCACGTAGTCGGAGGCTTCCAGCGGCGTCAGCGAACCCGCCTGCACGGCGATGTAGATGACGGGCTGCGAGTCCGCCTCCACTTTCGCGATCACCGGCTCGTCGATCGTGTCCGGCATCTTGGCGCGCACGCGCGCCACCTTGTCGCGGACGTCCGCGGCGGCGCTGTCCGGGTCGCGCTTCAGCGTGAAGCGCACGTTGATCTGGCTGCGCTCCGAGCGGCTCTGCGACGTCATGATCTCGACGCCTTCGATGCCGGCGAGCGAGTCCTCGAGGATCTTCGTCACCTGCGACTCCACCACCTCGGCCGACGCGCCGCGGTACGTGGTGGTCACGCTTACCACCGGCTCGTCGATGCGCGGGTATTCGCGCACGGACAGCCGCTGGTACGAGATCAACCCGACGAGCAGGATGATCAGCGACAGCACGGTGGCGAACACCGGCCGCTTGATGCAGATTTCGGGCAGTTGCATGAGACCTCGGGGCGAAGGCCTTCGCGCGCAGCGCCGTGCGTCAGAGCGCGCGTCGGCGACGGCCGCCGCGCGGGCGGCCGGTGCGGCGGCGCCGGCGGGGTTGGCGCCGGCCGCGGCGGGCGCCGGCGGCGGATTGGCCACCGCCACCTGCACGCCGTCGCGCAGCTTCAGCTGCCCTGCCACGACGACGACGTCCGCCGGCGTCAGGCCCTTGACGACCTCGACCTTGGCGTCGCGCCGCTGGCCGGTCTCCACGCGCGTGCGCACGGCCTTGCCGTCGACGACGCGGAACACGTACTGCTCGTCGCCCTGCGGCACGACGGCCTGCTCCGGAATCACGAGCGACTTGCCGAGGTCCTTCGTGACGAGCCGCACGCGCGCGAACATGCCAGGCCGCAACGTCTGCTGCGCGTTCTGCACCTGGGCACGAATGACGACGGCGCGGCCGGCCGCGTCGATCAGCGGGTTCACGGCGACGACGCGGCCCGGGAATTCCTTGCCGGGGAAGGCGTCGAGCACCACCGACAGCACCTGTCCCGTGCTCACCTGCGTGAGGTAGACCTCGGGCACGCGGAAGTCCACCTTCAGCGGATCGATCGATTCCAGGTTGACCATGTCGGCGCCTTCCTTGACATAGTCGCCGGCGGATACCGAGCGCAGGCCGATGACGCCCGCGAACGGCGCGCGGATCTGCGTCTTGTCGAGCCGCGCCTGCGCGAGCGTGACCGCCGCTTCCGCGACGCGCAGATTGTTCTCCGCCTCGTCACGCGCCTGGCCGGAAATGAAGTTGCTCTTCGCGAGGTCCACGGCGCGGTCGTACTTCGACTTGGCGAGCGTGTAGTTGGCTTTCGCCTGCTGGACCTCGGCCTCGTTGATCGACGTGTCGAGCCGCACCAGCAGCGCGCCCTTGGCGACGCGCTGGCCTTCCTGGAACTGGATGGACGCGATGCGCCCGGCGACTTCGGGGCGCAACGTGACGGATTCGTCGGAGCGCAGGCTGCCAACCGTCGTGATGGTCTGCGGCAGCGCCATCTCGGAAACGCGCGCGATTTCCACGGAGACCGCCTGCGCGCCCGGCCCCGGACCGCCGGGACCGCCCTTCACCGGCGCGGACGCCGTGGAAGGCGCGGGCGTGCCGCGGCTGTCCGCGTGGCCGAACCAATAGCCTGCGTACGCGGCCAACGCGAGACCGACGACGACGCCGCCCACGACTGCAATCTTCATCACGTAAGGGCGCCTTGCGCTCGCTTCTCCCGGATGACGATTATGCCTACAGCCGGAAGCACGCCGCAAACCATTGTTACCATCGCGCAGCCGGCATTCCTGCCCTGCACGCCCCGTTCACCACAATCATGTCTCCTCGCTCCTTCCGCACGTTCCCGTCCATCGCGCTGGCCGCGCTCGCTGCGGCAGCTTTGCTGCACGGCAACATCGCCGCGGCGCAAGCCGCGTTTCCGACGCATCCCGCACGCATCGTCGTGCCGTTCCCGGCCGGCGGCCCGCTCGACGTCACCGCGCGCGAGATCGCGGCGCGACTGACCGCCGACTGGGGGCAGAACGTGATCGTCGACAACCGGCCGGGCGCGGGCGGCAACATCGGCGCCGACCTCGTCGCGAAAAGCGCGCCGGACGGCTACACGGTAGTCGTCGGCGCGCTGTCGACGCACGCGGTCAACCCGACGCTCTACCCGTCCATGCCCTACGACGCGGTGAAGGATTTCGCGCCGATCACGATGATCGCCGTCACGCCCAACGTGCTGGTCGTGCGCGCGGACTCTCCGATCAAGTCGGTGCAGGACCTCGTCGCCGCGGCGAAGGCGAGCCCGGGCAAGCTCGCGTTCGGTTCCGGCAGCATCGGCAGCGCAGGCCATCTCGCCGGCGAGCTGTTCAAGGTGGAGACCGGCACCGAGGTGATCCACGTCCCGTACAAGGGCGCGGCGCCCGCGATGCAGGCGCTGCTGGCCGGCGACACCGCGTTCATGTTCGACAACCTGGCCAGCGCGATGACGCAGGTCAAGGCCGGCAAGCTGCGCGCGCTGGCGGTGACGACGGCGACGCGCTCGAAGCTTGCGCCCGACATCCCGACGATGGCCGAGGCCGGGCTGAAGGGCTTCGACATCGCGACGTGGTTCGGGCTGCTCGCGCCGGCCGGCACGCCGCCCGCGATCGTCGACAAGTGGAACGCGGCGGTCACGAAGATCCTCGAAACGCCGGACGTGAAGCAGAATCTCGCGGCGCAGGGAGCCGAGGTCGATCCGATGTCGCCGAAGGCGTTCGCCGCGTTCATCGCGGCCGAGGTGCCCAAGTACGCGCGGATCGTGAAGGCGTCGGGCGCCAAGGTCGACTAGGATCGAATTGGGGGTTGAATTGGTCACATGAATTGGGGGTCAGACACCAATCAGCCGGTCGACTCGAGTCTGGCCCATTTCCAGGCGGCTGCCATGACGGCCGCGGCGCGGGGCGCCCACGATGGCGCGCAACAGGAGGCATCACCATGCTGCAAGCGTTTCGCAAGCTCGCGAGGATCGTCGCGCTGACCGCCGTCGTCGCCGGACTCGCGTTGCCCGCGTCGGCACAGACGCCGTACCCGTCGCGCCCCGTGCGCATCGTCGTGCCCTTCCCGGCCGGCGGCACTACCGACATCCTGGCGCGGGCGCTCGCGCAGAACCTGAGCGAGCGGCTGGGCCAGTCGTTCGTCGTCGACAACCGGCCCGGCGCCGGCGGCAACATCGGCGCCGAACTGGTCGCCAAGTCGCCGCCCGACGGCTACACGCTGCTGATGGGCACCGTCGGCACGCACGCGATCAACGCCTCGCTGTACAAATCGATGCCGTTCGACCACGTGAAGGACTTCGCGCCGGTCGTGCTGGTGGCCGGCGTGCCGAACGTGCTCGAAGTGAATCCCGCGCTGCCGGTGCACAGCGTCGCCGAGCTGATCGCCTACGGGAAGGCGAACCCCGGCAAGCTCAACTTCGCGTCGTCGGGCAGCGGCACGTCGATCCACCTGTCCGGCGAGCTGTTCAAGGTGATGACCGGCGTGTCGATGCAGCACGTCCCCTACAAGGGCAGCGCGCCGGCATTGCAGGACCTCGTCGGCGGCCAGGTACAGCTGATGTTCGACAACCTGCCGTCATCGCTGGCGATGATCAAGGCGGGCAAGCTGCGCCCGCTGGCGGTGACCAGCACGACGCGCGCCGCGGCGCTGCCGGACGTGCCGACGGTGGCCGAAGCGGGCGTGCCGGGCTTCGAGGCGTCGAGCTGGTTCGGCTTGCTGGCGCCGGCCGGAACGCCGCCCGACGTCGTCGCCAAGCTGAACGCGGCGGCCAACGCCTGGCTCGCGTCGCCCGACGCGCGCGACAAGCTGCTGGCGCAAGGCGCCATCGCCGCCGGCGGCACGCCCGAGGACTTCGCGAAGCACATCGCCGCCGAGACCGCCAAGTGGGCGAAGGTGGTGCAGGCGTCGGGCGCCAAGGTCGAATGAGGAAATGGTCAGACACCAATCAGCGAAATGGGGTCAGACACCAATGGGGAAATGGGGTCAGACACCAATTAGCCGCTTGCGCCCATGGCGGCTAATTGGTGTCTGACCCCATTTCCCCATTGGTGTCTGACCCCATTTCCGCTGATTGGTGTCTGACCCCCATTTCCCTGCCTGACCCCATATTCCAGGCCGCAGCGGCCCAGTACAGCCAGCCGGCGAGAAACGCGAGGCCGCCGAGCGGCGTGACGGCGGCCACGCCGCGCACGCCGGTCAGCGCGTACACGTAGAGACTGCCGGCGAACAGCACGATCCCGAGCGCGAACAGCGTCCCCGCCCAGCCGGCCGCACGGCTGGCCGCACGCTGCAGGAAGAGCCCCACGCCGATCAGCGCCAGCGCGTGGGCGACGTGCCAAGTGACGGCCGTCTGCCAGATGGCAAAGCGGTCCGCCGCCAGCGCGGCCCGCAACGCATGCGTGCCGAACGCGCCCGCGGCGACGGCGAGCGCCATCGCCACCGTCCCGCAGAAGAGAGCCCACCGTGCGTTCATGCCCGCGATGGTAGGCCACGCGCGCCACCGCGCCACGCACCCCTTTCCCGCGCCCGCCACCCGATTCGCATAGAATCGACGGTTCACCCCGCTGCAGGAAACCTCGAGACACCATGAGCATCGAACGCCACCACGTCGGCAAGCGCCTCTCGGACATGGTCGTGCACCGGCCGTCCGGCCTCGTCTACCTCGCCGGCCAGGTCGCCGACGACCACGCCGCCGACATCACCGGCCAGACGCGCGAAGTGCTGGGCCACATCGACCGCCTGCTCGCCGAAGCGGGCAGCGACAAGCGCAAGATCCTGTCGGCGACCATCTACCTGCCCGACCTGGCCGACTTCGCCGCGATGAACGCGGTGTGGGAGCACTGGGTGCCGGCCGGCGACACGCCCGCGCGCGCGACGGTGCAGGCCAAGCTCGCCAACCCCGCGTACCGCGTCGAGATCGTCGTCGTCGCTTCACTGTAAGGGCTCGCGATGAATCCTTCGGACCTCCCCTCGACGGCCGCGGTGGCGCGGACGTCCGGTTCGCGCTCAGCGCTGGCCACGTCGCCCGAGGCGACGATGCCCGTCACGCGCGCGCTGTTCGACGAGATCATGGTGCCCTGCTACGCGCCGGCGCAGTTCATCCCGGTGCGCGGCGAAGGCGCGCGCATCTGGGACCAGGAAGGCCGCATGTACGTCGACTTCGCGGCCGGCGTCGCGGTGTCGTCGCTGGGCCACTGCCATCCGGCGGCGGTGCGCGCGCTGGACGAACAGGGCAACAAGCTCTGGCACGTGTCCAACTGGTTCACCAACGAGCCCGCGCTGCGCCTTGCGCAGCGGCTCATCGACCACACGTTCGCGGAGCGCGTGTTCTTCGGCAACTCGGGCGCGGAAGCCAACGAAGCCGCGCTGAAGCTCGCGCGCCGTTACGCGCACGACCGCCACGGCGCGCACAAGGTGCGCGTGATCTCGACGCAGAACTCGTTCCACGGCCGCACGCTGATGACGGTGACGGCCGGCGGCCAGGCCAAGTACTCGAGCGGCTTCGGCCCCAACCCGGCCGGCTTCACGCACATCCCGTACAACGACGTGGGCGCGCTGGAAGCGGTGTTCGCCGAAGGCGGCAACGACATCTGCGCGGTGTTGCTGGAACCGATGCAGGGCGAAGGCGGCATGACGCCCGGCACGCCCGCGTTCCTGCAGACCGCGCGGCGCCTGTGCACGCAATACGGCGCGCTGCTGATCCTGGACGAGATCCAGAGCGGCATGGGCCGCACCGGCGCGCTGTTCTCGTACATGCAGAAGGGCATCGTCCCCGACATCCTGACCAGCGCCAAGGGCCTGGGCGGCGGCTTTCCGATCGGCGCGATGCTGACGACCACCGAGATCGCGTCCGCATTCAGCGTGGGCGTGCACGGCACGACGTTCGGCGGCAATCCGCTCGCCTGCCACGTCGCCGGTGCGGTGTTCGACGTCATCAACACGACGGAAGTGCTCGACGGCGTCAAGGCGCGGCACTCGTTGTTCATGGAAGGCCTGCGCGCCATCAACCAGCGCCGTCACGTGTTCGCGGACTTGCGCGGCGAAGGCGTGTGGCTCGGCTGCGAGCTTGCGGAAGCGCATCGCGGCAAGGCCGGCGCCGTCATGCAGGCCGCCGGCAACGCGGGCGTGCTGATCCTGATGGCGGGTCCCGACGTGGTGCGGCTTGCGCCGCCGCTGACGATTTCGCTGGACGAGATCCTCGAGGGCCTCGCACGCCTCGAGCGCGCGATCGACGCCGCGCTGCCGCACTGAGCGCGCGCCCGGAACGCGACGTCGCGATGTTCGTCGTCCGGCCCGTCGCGCGCGACGACCTGCCCGCAGTCCTCGCGCTGTCCGAGCGCACGGGCACCGGACTCACGACGCTGCCTGCGGACAGCGAGCGGCTCGCCGCGCGCATCGAGCGCTCGCTCGCGTCGTTCGCCGGCCGCGCCAGGCCCGCCGACGAGTGCTACGTGTTCGTCCTGGCGGAAACCGCGGGCGAGCGCCGCGTCGTCGGCATCAGCGCCATCATGGCGCACGTCGGCCTGGACGAGCCCTGGTACAACTTCCGCGTCGGCACGCTGGTCCACGCGTCGCGCACGCTGGACGTGTACACGGCGATGCCCACGCTGTTCCTGTCCAACGACCACACGGGCCACAGCGAGCTCGCGTCGCTGTTCGTGGACCAGGCGTTCCGCGGCGCGAAGAACGGCCCGCTGATCGCGAAGAGCCGCCTGCTGTTCATCGCCGAGTTCGGCGCGCGCTTCGCGCCGAAGGTAATCGCCGAACTGCGCGGGCGCGTCGACGCCGATGGCCGCTCGCCGTTCTGGGAAGGACTGGGCCGCCACTTCTTCGCGATGGAATACTCGCGCGCCGACTACCTCACGGGCATCGGCCAGAAGTCGTTCATCGCCGAGCTGATGCCGCAACATCCCGTCTACGTGAACCTGCTGCCGCAGCCGGCGCGCGACGCGATCGCGCGGGTCCACGCCGACACCGAGCCCGCGCGCGCGATGCTGGAGGACGAGGGCTTCCGCTACGAAGGCTACGTCGACATCTTCGACGCGGGACCGACGGTGGAGTGCTATCGCGACGCGATCGACGCGGTGCGCCGCTCGCAGCTGCTCACCGCGACGGTCGGCGACGAAGACCCGGTGCCCGACAGCGCCGCGAGCGACGCGTGGTGGCTCGTGTCCAACCGCCGCTTCGAAGGCTATCGCGCGATCGTGGTCGCCGCGTCGCCGGTGGACGCCACGCTGCCGCTGCCGACGCACGCCGCCGCCGCGCTCGAGATCGACGACGGCGCGTCCGTGCGCGCCGTGCCGCTGTCGCCTGCCGATCGCTGAGTCCCGACGAAGCGATGCTGACCGAGATCAATTTCGACGGCATCCCGGGTCCCACGCACAACTACGCGGGGCTCGCGCACGGCAACCTCGCGGCGGAGCGCAACGCGGCGCAAGCCGCCGATCCGCGCGGCGCTGCACTGCAGGGGCTAGCGAAGATGCGCGCACTCGCGGCGCGCGGCTACGCGCAAGCGGTGTTGCCGCCGCACGAGCGGCCGTTCGTGCCGGCGCTGCGCGCGCTGGGCTTCGACGGCGCGAACGATCACGCGGTGGTCACCGCCGCCGCGCGCGCCGCGCCGACGCTGCTCGCCGCCTGCTCGTCGGCCGCCGCGATGTGGACCGCGAACGCCGCGACGGTGAGCCCGTCGCCCGACACGGCCGACGGCCGCGTGCACTTCACGCCCGCGAATCTCGTCTCGCACTTCCATCGCTCGCTCGAAGGGCCCGTCACGACGCGGATCCTGCGCGCGATCTTCGCCGACGGCACGCGCTTCGCCGTGCACGATCCGCTGCCCTCCGCGCCGCAGATGGGCGACGAAGGCGCGGCGAACCACACGCGCTTCGCCCGCGCGGCCGGCGGCGCCGGTGTCGAGTTCTTCGTGCACGGTGCCGGCGCGTACGACCTGGCGGCGCCCCGCCCCGCGCGCTACCCGGCGCGACAGACGCGCGAAGCGTGCGAGGCGATCGCGCGGCGGCACAGCCTCGACGCCGCACGCACCGTGCACGCGCAACAGCTGCCCGCCGCGATCGACGCCGGCGTCTTCCACAACGACGTGATCGCCGTCGGCAGCGGCACGCTGCTGTTCTGCCACGAGCGCGCGTTCATCGACCAGGGCGCGGTGCTTGCGCGCCTGGGCGCCGCCGTCGGCGACGGCTTCGCCGCGCTCGTCGTGCCCGACGCCGCGGTGCCGCTCGCCGCGGCCGTGTCCACCTACCTCTTCAACAGCCAGCTGCTCGCGCGGCCCGACGGCCGCTACACGCTCGTCGCACCGCTCGAATGCCGCGAGCATCCGGCGACCGCGCGCTGGCTCGACGACGCGCTGGCGAGCGGCGGCCCCCTCGCCGAGGTGCTGACTTTCGACCTCCGCCAGAGCATGCGCAACGGCGGCGGCCCCGCATGCCTGCGGCTGCGCGTCGCGCTGACCGCGGGCGAGCGCGCGGCGGTCGGTGCGCGCGTGTTCGCCGACGACACGCTGTTCGGCGAACTTGAAGCCTGGGTCCGTCGCCACTATCGCGATCGCGTCGTCGCCGCGGATCTCGCGGACCCCGCCTTGCTCGATGAATCGCGGCGCGCGCTGGACGAGCTGACGACGCTGTTGCGGCTGGGCAGCGTGTATGACTTCCAGCGCGACTTCCAGCGCGCTCCGCGTTGAGCGCGCCACCCGCGCCGTCCGCAGCCGCGTTGCCGCGCGTCACGACGCTGCTGGCGTTCGCCACCGGCGTCATCGTCGCCAACCTGTATTTCGCGCAGCCACTGCTCGCGCCGATCGCGGCGTCGCTCGACTTGCCGCCGCACGTCGCCGCACTGATCGTGACGGTCACGCAGGTGGGCTATTGCGCAGGACTGCTCGTCATCGTCCCGCTCGCCGACATCGTCGAGAACCGGCGTCTCGTCGCGATCCTCGTCGCCGTCTGCGCGGCGGCTGTTGCGCTGGCCGCGTGGGCGCCCGCGGCGCTGCCGTTCTTCGTCGCGATGGCCGCGATGGGCGTGGCGGCGACCGCGGCGCAGGTCGTCGTCCCGTTCGCTGCCCACCTCGCGCCCGATGCGATGCGCGGCCGCGCGGTCGGTCGCGTCGTCAGCGGCCTGCTTCTCGGCATCATGATGTCGCGGCCGGCGGCGAGCTTCATCGCGGACTTCGCCGGTTGGCACGCGGTGTTCGCGATCTCCGCGGTGTTGATGACGGGGCTCGCGATCGTGCTCGTCAGCGCATTGCCGGAACGCCGTCCCGCGCCCTCGCTCGCCTACCCCGCGTTGCTCGGTTCGCTGTGGACGCTGCTGCGCACGGAGCCCGTGCTGCGCCGGCGCGCCGCCTACCAGGCTTGTTTGTTCGGCGCGTTCAGCCTGTTCTGGACCGCCGTGCCGCTGTACCTGGCGTCGGCGGCGTTCGGGCTGTCGCAACGCGGCATCGGACTCTTCGCGCTTGCCGGCGTCGCGGGCGCCATCTCGGCGCCGGTCGCAGGACGGCTCGCCGATCAGGGCCACGGCCGGGGCGTGACGATCGTCGCGATGGGCGCGGCGCTCGCCGCATTCGCGCTCGCTGCGGTACCCGTCGAGTCGCGCGCGCTGCATCTCGCGTTGCTGACGCTCGCAGCCATCGTGCTGGACGCCGGGGTGTCCGCCAACCTGGTCGTCGGCCAGCGC
The DNA here is from genome assembly GCA_044225845.1 of Casimicrobiaceae bacterium. Lineage (GTDB taxonomy): Bacteria > Pseudomonadota > Gammaproteobacteria > Burkholderiales > Casimicrobiaceae > VBCG01. The sequence goes on along the minus strand of JBGAIC010000004.1, from coordinate 89,109 downwards.
GCGATCTTCGACCTGGGCCCGGAGCGGCGCAGCCGCCTGAACGGCCTCTTCCTCGCGTTGTTCTTCCTGGGCGGCGCGCTGGGCTCGGCGAGCGCGGGCTGGGCTTACGCGACCGGCGGATGGCCGCGCGCGAGCGTCACCGGCGCCGCGTTCCCGGCCGTCGCGTTGCTGCTGTATGCGTGGTACCGGCGCCGCGCCAAGGCTGCGACGGTCAGCGCCCGGCCTTGAGCCGCGCGAGGTCGATATCGATGAACTTCCACCCGTGCTCGAGCGAGGCGTTCTTGACGTAGCCCAGCACCCACGGCCGCACCAGCGTGTTCTCGTAGCGGTAGATGCCCAGGTCCCAGGGCGTGTAGGCCTGCGCGATCAGGTTCATCTTGCGGTACAGCTCGTTGCGCGCGGGTCCGTCGGGCACGCGCTTGCTCGCCACGTACAGCTTGTCGTACTCCGCGTTGCGGAAGCGCGCGAGGTTGGACTGGCCCGCATTGGGACCGTACAGCAGCAGCATGAACGCGTCGCCGTCGCCGCTGTTGTTGATCCAGCCCACGCCCCACATCTGCAACTGGTTGGCGTCGCGCGCCATCTTGAGCAGCTCGGGCCACTTCTGCTTGACGAAGTCGAGGCGGATGCCGATGGCGCGCAGGTTCTTGGACCACAGCTCGTCGCGGTCGCGGTCGCGCACCGTCGGCGACGAGCCCATCGTCAGCGTCAGCGGCTTGCCGTCGGGCGTCTTGCGGAAGCCGTCGGCGTCGCGCTCCTTGTAGCCGAAGCGGTCGAGCAGCGCGTTGGCGGTGGCCGGGTCGTAAGGCGGCCGGATGTCGAGATCCGGCATGTGCCCCAGCATCTCCGGCGGCACGATCTGCGTGGCGGGCCGCGCCTGCCCCTGCCAGTTGATCGCGACGAATTCGTCGACGTTGATCGCCATGACGATCGCGCGGCGCAACGCGATCCGGTCCGGCGTGATGCCGCCGACCACCGGGTCTTCCATGTTGAAGTAGGTGTACGCCAGCGCCGGCTGGGTGACGCGCTGGCGCGTGACGCCGGCGGACGCGAACTCGGGCAGCAGCTTGCCGTCGGCACCGACGACTTTCGGGATCATGTCCGCCGGCACGTTGGCGTAGTCGAGCGCACCGCTGCTGAACGCGAGCAGCTGCGGATTGGATTCCTCGATGATCGAGATCTCGATGCGCCCGACCTGCGGCAGTCGCTTGCCCTTCATCGCCGCAGCGGCCGCCTGCGTGACCGCATCCGCGCCCGGCGGTGCGGGCGGGTAGTACTCCTCGCGGAAACCGGGATTGGCGACGAGCACGATCTTCTGCCCGCGCCGCCATTCGGCCAGCTTGTACGGGCCGGTGCCCACCGGATGGTCCATCACCCACGAGCTGCCGTCGCCGTACGCCTCGACCACCTCGCGCGCGACCGCCGACAGCGCCGACTGCAGCAGGTAGTTCATCAGCGTGTAATCGGGCTCGACGAGCTTCAACTGCAACGTGTAGCGGTCGAGCGCGCGCAGGCCGGCAACCGGCGCGTCGTAGTCGAACTTGCCGGTGGCCTTCGCCTTGGCCACCGCGTCGTCGAGACCGACCAGTTTGCCGGTCAGGTAGTAGGCGTTGGGCGAGCGCACCTTCGGGTCGACGACACGCTCGAACGAATAGACGTAGTCCTGCGCAATCAACTCGCGCCGCTGGCCCTTGAACACGGGATCGTCGGCGAAGTAGATGCCCTTCCTCACCGTGATCGTCCACGTGAGGCCGTCGGGCGAGATCTTCGGCATGCCGGCCGCCGTGTTGGGCGCCACGCGGAACGGACGCGCCAGGTAGTCCGGCACGTACAGCGCGTCGAAGATGTTGCGGATGACGTGCGACGAGTAGTAGTCCTGCGAAGGCGCGGGATCGAAGCCGGTCTCGGCCACCGGGAACATCACGCGCAGCGTCTTCGCGGGGTCGGCCCACGCGGGCGCGGCGAGGGAGGACGCGGGCGCGGCCGCGAAGAATGCGAGCAGCCAGGCAATACACACCCGACCAGGAAGGGAATGTGACGTCATGGGGAAACGATCGGCGGAGTCGGAAACCGTAGCGGCATATTGCCACGGGTGACGTCGGCTACGGTCAGCGGTCCGGCGGAAGCTCCGGCGCGCCGCCCGCGGGCCGCTGCGGGGAATACGCGCGCTCGCGTGCGTCGTCGGCCAATATCACAGGGACCCGGACAGGCGCGCCGTCGCGCATGAAGGGCGAATGCCGCCACGCACCCGACAGGCGCGCCGCGGCCACCGCAAACGCCACGCGCGCCATGAGGGCCAGCGTCGCCGCCTTCGATTCGTCGACGGCTCCCAGCGCCGAGCGCGTGTTGACCGCAACGCAGCGGCTTCCGAACGTGGCTTCGCGTGCAGCTTGCCCGCCTTCGAGGCAGCTGTGCACGACGCTTGCATAGGCGATCCACGGCTGGCGCAGCGTGTTCGCCACCGGCGTGTTGCAGCAGCGGGCGTACCAGCGCAGCAGTCCGCCTGCGCGCAGCGACAGGCACTCGAGCGTCCCGGCGGCCGCGAAGTGGACGTGCATGGAGGTCCTCGCCGCTCGCGACGCCGTCCTAGCGTTGCACCGGGCGGTGCGGCACGGAAGGATCGATGTCGTAATACTGCCATGGGTTCTGGTCGATCGCGCTGTACTTGTAGCCCCGGATCCACGGATAGGTCAGCACGTTCTCGATCCGGTAGGCGTCGATGGCCCACGGCGCATACGCGGCGACGAGTTCCGAAATCTTGCGGAACAGCGCCGTGCGCTCTGGACCGTCCGGTAACCCGCGCGACTGCACGTACAGCTTGTCGTACTCCGGCAGCGCGAAGCGCGAGAGGTTCGACAGGCCCGCATGGCCGCCGTACAGCAATCCCAGGAACGAATAGCCGTCGGTCGTGGTGCTCGTATTCGCCAACGTCCACATCGGCAACTGACCCGCGCGCGCCATCTTGAGCAGGTCCGGGAAGCGCTGGACCGTCGTCGTCATCTTCACGCCGATCGCGGTGAGGCCGCGCTGCCACAGTTCCAGATAGGGACGGTCGTTGGCGTGGGGCAGCGCCGCCATCGTGACGACCAGCGGCTTGCCGTCGGGCGTTTCGCGCCAGCCGTCGCCGTCGCGGTCGACGTAGCCGAAGCGGTCGAGCAGCGCGCGCGCCGCGGCCGGATCGTAATGCGCGGCGACGTCGAGCTTCGGATCGTGGCCGCCCACGCCGGGCGGGATCGGCTGCGTCGCCGGCAGCGCGTTGCCGAGGCGGATCACGCGGATCTCCTCGTCGGTGTTGTAGGCCATCGACAACGCGCGCCGCAGCGCCACCTTGTCGCGCGTATAGCCGCCGACGACGGGATCGTCCATGTTGAAGTACGTGTAGACGATCGACGGCTGCACGCCGCGCGCGAGGCGCACGCCCGCGGCGGTGAAGCGCGGCGCGAGCGCCGGGTCCTGGCGCGGGCGCGGCACCAGCACGCTGGATGCCACGTCGTTGGGCACCGTCACCATGTCCAGGTGGCCGCGCTCGAAGGCCTGGATGCGCGGCGTGCCTTCCTCGATGATCGAGATCTCGACGCGGCCAATCTGCGGCAGCCGCTTGCCCTTCATCGCGCGGACGATGTCGCGGTCGGACGGGTCGCTGCTCTCCGGGAAGCGCACGTCGCGGTACGCGAGGTTGGCGAGCAGCACGATGCGCTGGCCGCGCCGCCATTCGCCGAGCCGGAAAGGCCCGGTGCCCACCGGGTGGTCCATCACCCAGCCATTCGGATTGGCGTACTTCTCCACCACCTCGCGCGCGACGGCGGCGGTCACGGACGTCGTCAGGTCGTCGATCAGGTTGTACGACGGCCGCTTCAACGTGAGCCGCAGCGTGTAGCGGTCGATGGCCACCATGCCCGCGACCGGCGCGTCGTAATCGAAGGGCTTGCCCGCGCGCGCGGCCTCGATCAACGGGTCGACGCCGACGAAAATGTTGTCGAGCGTCTGCAGGTTGGGCGAGCGCGTCTTCGGATCGAGCACGCGCTTCCACGAATACAGGTAGTCGGCCGCCGTCAGCTCGCGCGGCTTGCCGCCGAACGCCGGATCGTCGATGAAGTAGATGCCGGGCTTGATGCGGATGGTCCACGTGAGGCCGTCGGCGCTGATCTCCGGCAGCGCCGACGCCGTGTTGGGCACGACGCGATAGGGCCGCGCAAGATAGTCGTAGCGGTACAGCGTCTCGAACAGCACGCGGTTCACGTAGTTCGAGTAGAGGTCGCCCGCCGCCTGCGGGTCGAAGCCCGTTTCCGCCGCGATGAACGCGACGTGCAGGACCTTGTCCGGGTTGCCGAAGTCGCGGGCGGGGGCCTGCGCTTGCACGACCGGCAGGGCGCCGGCCACGCAAGCGAGGACGCACGCGAAAAGCCGCGTCACAACGCGGCTTCGATATCGGGCGCGATGGCGTCGGGCGCATCGTTCGGCGCATAGCGCTTCAGCACCGTGCCGTCACGCCCCACGAGGAATTTCGTGAAGTTCCACTTGATCGCCTCGCTGCCCAGGATGCCGGGCTTCTCGGCCTTGAGGTACTGGTACAGCGGCGCGGCGTTTGCTCCGTTGACGTCGACCTTCGCGAACATCGGGAACGTCACGCCGAACGTGAGCTCGCAGAACTGCGCGATCTCGGTTTCCGTGCCCGGCTCCTGGCCGCCGAACTGGTTGCAGGGGAAGCCCAGCACCTCGAAGCCGCGCGCGTGGAAGCGCTTCTGCAGTTCTTCGAGCCCGTTGTACTGCGGCGTGAAGCCGCACTTGCTGGCGACGTTGACGATCAGCAGCACCTCGCCCTTGTACAGGTCGAGCTTCTGCGGCTTGCCGTCGATGGTGTCGACGGTGAAATCGGTGACGGTGGTCATCGGGAGCCTTTCGATCAGGTCACGGAGGGCGCCGCGCGCGGCGGCAGGATGAACTCGAGCGGCCGGCGCACGATGCGTGCGAGCACGGCGCGGAACAGGCGGCGTTGCGACACGATGCCCACCGCCGTCGAGCGGATGGCCACCCACATCGCCAGGCAGAACGAGACGGTGAGGTTCATGAAGCCGGTCATCGCGATGCCCGCCACCGCCCACCAGAACGCGGACGTCGCGAACACGCCGCTGCCGAGCGTATACGACGCGAGCGCGAGCTGGCCGGTGGC
>JBGAIC010000004.1:0-83887 GCA_044225845.1 Casimicrobiaceae bacterium | reverse complement strand
CGCCCAGCGCGGGCACGTTGCGCTCGATGCCCGCCGCGAAGCGCTTGGTGCGCGCCTCGCCCAGCCGCGCGACGAGCCAGGGCGCGCGCGCCAGCGCTTCCGGCAGCTTGCGGTAGCTGGCCCAGTTCTCGAACCAGCCGGCGATCAGCGCCGATAGCCACAGCAGTACACCCGTGAGCGCCGCGTACAGCGGCGTGGGCCCGCGCAGCGAGAAGCTGTCGACGTAATGCTGCGCATGCTCCGCGTCCGGCAGGTGACCCGCGCCCGCCGCGAGCAGCAGCCACTGGATCGCCAGTGCCAGCGGCGCCACGACGATGAGGTTGCCCGCGATGGCCGCGATCTGCGAGCGCACGAGGCTCGCCACCGCAGACACGAAGCCGTGCAGCCGCCGTCGCGTGTGCGCGCCGGCGAGCCTTGCCGCCAGCGTCGCGGCGGTCGTCGCCGGCTGCTTGGTGGCCAGCGTCCCGTGCAGCAGGTGGATCGCGACGAAGGACAGCGCATAGTTCAGCGACGCCTCCAGCCCCTCGATGGCCAGCGGCGTGCCGTGGCCCGTGATCACGAACTTCATGAGCACGGTGACCGCGGTGACGGCGCCGCCGATCGCCGCCGACCACAGCATCGCACCGTACTCGCGCGCGTCGCCGGTGAGGTAGTGCTCGCCGGTGCGGCCCGTCGACTCCACGACACGGCGCGCCAGCAGCCGGCTGTTCTCGCGCAGCAACAGCCGCACGCTCTGCTGGCCGGCGTGCGCGTCGGCCAGGCGCACGATGAAGCGCGCGATCGTGCCGTCACGCGCGGCGGTGGGCACGCTGAGCTCCAGCAGCCGCTGCATCCGCTTCAGCACCAGCCGCGCGCGCTCCAGCGTGTAGACGAGGTCCAGCGAGACGCCGTACTGCTCCAGATGGCCCATCGCGTCGGCGATCGCCGCGCGGCACTCGACGATGGTGCCTTCGAGCCGCGCGCGGGCCGCCACGCGTTCGGCGGTTGCGGGAGGCGCGTCCATCCACGCGTGGACCGCATGCGCGAGGTCGGCGAACGGCAGGTCGCGCGGGCGCACCGCCGCCACGCGCTGCCGCACGCGCCACGAAAGGCCGATGGCCTGCGCGTCGGTGGCCAGCACGAGCAGTGCATCCTCCACGTCGCGGACCTGCGCGCGCGCCGCCACGCCGTCGTCGTCGCCTTCCTTGAACAACTCGACGACCGCCTGGCGCATCGCCGGAGACAACGTGGCGAGCCAGTCGGCATCGCCCGCGCGTGGGAACACGCGCGTGAAGACCGTCGCCAGGTCGGCCGTGGCCGGCGGCGGCGGCAGGAACTTCTCGGCGACGCGGCGGCCCAGCTCCTGCAGGAAAGCATGCGCGCGCGGCAGCCCGATCTCGCACAGCAGCGCCACGGCCGACACGTCGCCGAGCGTCCGCGCGAACGTGCGCGCCACCGCGCGGCGCGTCTCCGGATTGCGCTCCAGCATCTGCAGCAGGAAGCGCAGCCGCGTCTCCGGGTTGCCGGCCGCGTCGTCGCGGTGCGGCGCCTGGATCCAGCGCACCGTCGACTCGAGCCACGACAGCCGCACTGCCAGCGGCGCGTCCGGATTGGCGCCGCCGACGACCCAGTCGAGCCCCGTGGCCCGCGGCGGCTTCATCCGCGCGGCCGCTCGGTCGCGGGACCGTAACCGCCGCCGCCCGGCGTCTGCACGACGAACACGTCGCCGGGCTCCATGTCGACGCGCGCCGTCGCGCCGAAGTCGACGCGCGTCCCGTCGGCGCGCTCGACCCAGTTGCGTCCGGCCTGCGCGTCGCTGCCGCCCGCGACGCCGAACGGATGCACGATCCGATGGTTCGCGAGCATCACCGCGGTCATCGGTTCCAGGAAGCGCACGCGCCGCTCGCCGCCGTTGCCGCCGCGCCATGCGCCGGCGCCGCCCGTGCCGTCCAGGATGCGGAAGCTGTCGAGCCGCACCGGGAAGCGCCACTCGAGCACTTCGGGATCCGTGAGCCGCGAGTTGGTCATGTGCGTCTGCACGACGCTGACGCCGTCGAAGCCCGGTCCCGCGCCGGAGCCACCGGAGATCGTCTCGTAATACTGGTAGCGCGCGTTGCCGAACGTGAAGTTGTTCATCGTGCCCTGCGACGCGGCGAGCACGCCCAGCGCACCGTACAGCGTGTCCGTAACCACCTGCGAGGTCTCGACGTTGCCGGCGACCACCGCCGCCGGATAGCGCGGCGCGAGCATCGAGCCTTCCGGAATCACGATCGTCAGTGGCTTCAAGCAGCCCGCGTTCATCGGGATCTCGTCGTCGACCAGCGTGCGGAACACGTACAGCACCGCAGCCTTGCACACGGCCGACGGCGCGTTGAAGTTGGTGCCAAGCTGCGCGCTGGTGCCGGTGAAATCGATCACCGCGCTGCGCGCCTCGCGATCGACCCTGATCGCCACCTTCACCACCGCGCCATTGTCGAGCGGATAGGCGAACGTGCCGTCCTTCAGCACCGACAGCACGCGGCGCACCGACTCCTCCGCGTTGTCCTGCACGTGGCGCATGTAGGCGCGGACGACGTCGAGGCCGAAGTCCTGCGCCATCTTGGCAAGCTCGGCCGCGCCCTTGGCGCACGCCGCAACCTGGGCGCGGAGGTCCGCGAGGTTCTGCTCGACGTTGCGCACCGGGTAGCGGCCGCCCTGCAGGATTGCGCGCATTTCCGCTTCCAGGAAGCGGCCTTCCGCGACGAGTTGCACGTTGTCGAGCAGCACGCCCTCCTCTTCCACCGTCGCGGAATCCGGCGGCATCGAGCCCGGCGTGATGCCGCCGATGTCCGCATGGTGGCCGCGCGCGGCGACGTAGAACTCGGGCGCCGCGCCGTCGAGGAATACGGGTGCCACCACCGTGACGTCCGGCAGGTGCGTGCCGCCGTTGTACGGTGCGTTCAACACGTACACGTCGCCGCGTTTCATCTGGCCCTCGCGTCGCGCGATGATCGTAGCGACGCTCTCGCCCATCGAGCCCAGGTGCACCGGCATGTGCGGCGCGTTGGCGATCAGGTTGCCCGCGGTGTCGAAGACCGCGCACGAGAAGTCGAGCCGTTCCTTGATGTTGACCGAGTACGACGTGTTGGCGAGCGTCACGCCCATCTGCTCGGCGATGGCCATGAACAGGTTGTTGAACACTTCGAGCAGCACGGGGTCGGCCGCGGTGCCGATCGCGTGCGCGCGCTGCAACGGCACGACGCGCGTCAGCACAATGTCGTCGCGCGGCGTCAGCTCGGCCTGCCAGCCGGGCTCGACGACCGTCGTCGCATTCGGCTCGCTGACGATCGCGGGGCCGGCGAGCACGTCGCCGGGGCGCAGGTCCGCGCGGACGTAGACGGGTGCGCGGTGCGCTGCGCCTTCCGTCCACAGCGCCACGGTCTTCGTGGCCGGCGGCGGTCCGGCGCGCGGCGGCAGCGCGTCGGTCGATGTATCGGCCGTCGCGTCGTGGCCCACCGCTTCCACCGCAAGCGCCTCGATCACCAGCGCGCGGCCCGGCATCAGGAAGCCGTATTGCTGGCGGTAGCGGGTTTCGAAATCGGCGACCAGCGCAGGCACGTCACGCTGCCACGCGATGTCCAGCGTGGTGTCGGTCCCTTCGTACTTGAGGTGCAGCGAGCGGTGCACGGTCATCGCGTCGGCGGCGCTCTGCTGGGAGGCGAGGTCGGCGCGGGCCGCATGCTCGAGCTCGACGAGACCTTCGTCGGACAGCGTGAGCGCCGCATCGTCGAGCCGCGCCTCCAGCGCGCGCTGACGCAGCGTGCGCACGGCGGCGAGGCCCATGCCGAACGCCGACAGCACGCCCGCGAGCGGATGGATCAGCACGCGCGTCATGCCCAGCGCGTCGGCCACCGCGCATGCGTGCTGGCCGCCCGCGCCGCCGAAGCAGCACAACGTGTAGCCGGTGACGTCGTAGCCGCGCTGCACGGAGATGTGCTTGATCGCATTCGCCATGTTCTCGACGGCGATGCGCAGGAAGCCTTCGGCGATTTCCTCGGGCGTGCGCCGGCCGCCGGTGACGGCGTTCACCTCGTCGGCCAGCGCCGCGAAGCCCGCGCGGACAGCCTCCGCATCCAGCGGCTCGTTGCCTTGCGGGCCGAACACGTGCGGGAACAACGCGGGATCGATCTTGCCGACCATCACGTTGCAGTCGGTCACGGTCAGCGGCCCGCCGCGTCGATACGCGCGCGGCCCCGGATTGGCTCCCGCGGATTGCGGCCCGACACGGAAGCGCTTGCCGTCGAAGCCGACGATCGAGCCGCCGCCTGCCGCCACCGTGTGGATCTTCATCATCGGCGCGCGCAGCCGCACGCCGGCCACTTCGGTGTCGAACGCGCGCTCGTACTGGCCAGCCCAGTGCGTGACGTCCGTCGACGTGCCGCCCATGTCGAAGCCGATCATCTTGGCGAAGCCCGCGCGCCGCGTCACTTCGACGGCACCGACGATGCCGCCCGCGGGCCCCGACAGGATCGCGTCCTTGCCCTGGAAGCGATGCGCATCGGTGAGGCCGCCGCTGCTCTGCATGAACTGCAGTCGCGGCGCGGCCTTTTCGCCACCGAGATCGCGCTCCACCTGCTCGACGTAGCGGCGCAGGATGGGCGACAGGTAGGCGTCGACAACGGTTGTGTCGCCGCGCGCGACGAGCTTCATCAGCGGCGACACGACGTGCGACACCGACACCTGCGTGAAGCCCGCGTCGTGCGCGAGTTGGGCCAGCGCCTTCTCGTGCGCCGGGTAGCGGTAGCCGTGCATCAGCACGATCGCCACGGCGGCAAAGCCGTCCGCACGCGCCGCCGCCAGCGCCGCGGCTGCGCCCGCGGCAGCGAGCGGGACGATCACGTCGCCGTGCGCGCCGATGCGCTCGTCGACCTCGATCACGCGCTCGTACAGGAGCGTCGGCAGCTCGATCCGGCGCACGAACAGCTTGGGCCGGTTCTGGTACGCGATGCGCAGCGCGTCGCCGAAGCCGCGCGTGATCAGCAGCAGCGTCCGCTCGCCCTTGCGCTCGAGCAGCGCGTTGGTGGCCACCGTCGTGCCCATCTTGACGGCGCCGATCGCTTCAGCCGGGATGCGGCCGCCGGCCGGCACGCCCAACAGCTCGCGGATGCCCTGCACGGCCGCGTCCTTGTAGCGCTCCGGGTTCTCGGACAGGAGCTTGTGCGTGACCAGGCGCCCGTCAGGCTTGCGCGCGACGATGTCGGTGAACGTGCCGCCACGGTCGATCCAGAACTGCCAGCGGGAAGACAATCGGAAGCGGCCTCGTCGTCGGAAGGGACCGATGATACCGGCCCGTCCGCGGCCGCGATGAACGCCGCTGCAGCGCACCGCGATGGACCCGCCGGCGCACCGTCGCGGGTCGTGTTCCGGCCTGCCCCGTTTGTGGTTAAACTCGACCGCTGCCGTCGCCTTCCCCATGGAGAACTCCCGATGAAGCCCGTACTGTCCGCCGCGCTGGTCGCGGGACTCGCGTTCGGCGCCGCGCTGTCGCCGGCCGTTGCGCAAACCAAGTGGGACCTGCCCACCGCCTATCCGGCCAACAATTTCCATACCGAGAACGTCATGCAGTTCGCGGCCGACGTCGACAAGGCGACGGGCGGCAAGCTCAAGATCCAGGTGCACCCGAACGCGTCGCTGTTCAAGGCGCCCGAGATCAAGCGCGCCGTGCAGGGCGGGCAGGCGCAGGCCGGCGAGATCCTGCTGGTCAACTTCGAGAACGAGAACCCGCTGTACGGCTTCGACGGCATCCCCTTCCTCGCCACGTCCTACGGCGATGCGTGGAAGCTGTACAAGGCGCAGAAGAAGCCGCTCGAGGACCTGCTCGCCAAGCAGGGCATGATGCTGCTGTACACGGTGGCGTGGCCGCCGCAGGGCATCTATGCGAACAAGGACCTGAAGACGGTCGACGACATGAAGGGCCTCAAGTGGCGTGCGTACAGCCCGGCCACGTCGAAGATCGCCGAGCTCGTCGGCGCGCAGCCCGTCACCGTGCAGGCGGCGGAAGTGTCGCAGGCGCTGGCCACCGGCGTCATCGACTCGTACATGTCGTCCGGCGCTACCGGTTACGACTCGAAGACCTACGAGACGATCAAGAAGTTCTACGACACGCAGGCCTGGCTGCCCAAGAACGCGATCATCGTCAACCGCAAGGCCTTCGAGGCGCTGGACAAGCCGACGCAGGCCGCGGTGCTGAAGGCGGCGGCCGAAGCGGAGACGCGCGGCTGGAAAATGTCGCAGGAGAAAAACAGCTGGTACTACGCGCAGTTGAAGGACAAGGGCATGACGATCGTCACGCCGACGCCCGAGCTGATGGCGGGCCTGCGCCGCGTCGGCAACGTGATGCTGGCCGAATGGCAGCGCAAGGCCGGCGCCGAAGGCAAGGACGTGATCGCCGCGTACCGCGCGCAGCAGTAGCCGGATGCGCGCGGCACTCGACCGCCTCTATGCCGCCGCCGCCGCACTGGCGGCGGTGTTCATGGTGGGCACGCTCGTGTTCGTGTGCCTGGGCATCGGCGGGCGCCTGCTCGACTGGTACATCCCGGGCACCGACGCCTATGCGGGCTACTGCATGGCCGCGTCGGGCTTCCTGGCGCTCGCGGCGACGCTGAAGCGCGGCGAGCACATCCGCGTCACGCTGATCCTCGAGCGCCTCACCGGCCGCTCGCGGCGCGGGCTCGAGATCGCGGCGCTCGCCGTGGCCACGCTGCTCGCCTTCGCGTTCGCGTTCTACAGCACGCGGCTCGCGTACCAGTCGTGGGATTTCCACGACATCTCCACCGGCAACGACGCGACGCCGCTGTGGATCCCGCAGATCGCGATGGCGCTGGGCACGATCGTGCTGGCCATCGCGTTCGTCGACGAGTTCGTCGCCGAGCTGCGCGGCGCGCGGCTGCCCGCGATGCCGGCGGAGGCGCTGCACAATGAGTGACGGCGGCATCACGCTGCTGCTGATCCTCGCGCTGTTCGCGATTCTCGCGGGCGGCGTGTGGATCGGCCTCGCGCTGTCCGGCGTCGCGTGGATCGGCATGGAGCTTTTCAGCTCGCGACCGGCCGGCGACGCGATGGCGGTGACGATCTGGGGCACCGCGTCGTCGTGGACGTTGACCGCGCTGCCGCTCTTCGTATGGATGGGCGAGATCCTGTTCCGCACGCGACTGTCCGAGGACATGTTCAAGGGCCTCGCACCCTGGCTCGAGCGCGTGCCGGGCCGTCTCCTGCATACGAACATCATCGGCTGCACGATCTTCGCCGCGGTGTCCGGCAGTTCCGCCGCCACCTGCGCGACGATCGGCAAGATGACGCTGCCGGAACTGAAGCGCCGCGGCTACCCGGAAGGCATCACCATCGGCACGCTCGCGGGCGCCGGCACGCTGGGCCTGCTGATCCCGCCGTCGATCATCATGATCGTCTACGGCGTGATGGCCAACGTGTCCATCGCGCATCTCTTCATCGCCGGCGTGATCCCCGGCATCCTGCTGGCTGCGTTGTTCTCCGGCTACATCGTCGTGTGGGCGCTGGCCAATCCGGACAAGGTGCCGCGCGCCACCGAGTACACGACGTTCACGCAGAAGCTGTCGGCGTCGCGGCACCTGATTCCCGTCGTGCTGCTGATTGCGCTGGTGCTGGGCTCGATCTACAGCGGGCTCGCCACGGCGACGGAAGCGGCGGCGTTCGGCGTGCTGGGCTCGCTGGCGATCTCGGCGGCGCAGCGCTCGCTGACGTGGGCATCGTTCCGCGACAGCGTGATGGGCGCGACGCGGTTGTATTGCATGATCGCGCTGATCCTCGCCGGCGCCGCGTTCCTGACGTTGGCGATGGGCTACATCGGCCTGCCGCGCCACCTGGCCGAGTGGATCGCCGCGCAGGGCTTCACGCCGTTCACTTTGATCATGGCGTTGACGGTGTTCTACGTGATCCTCGGCTGTTTCCTGGACGGCATCTCGATGGTGGTGCTGACGATGGGCGTCATCCAGCCGTCGATCGAGGCGGCGCACATCGACCTCGTCTGGTTCGGCATCTTCATCGTGCTGGTCGTCGAGATGGCGCAGATCACGCCGCCGGTGGGCTTCAACCTGTTCGTGCTGCAGGGAATGACGAAGAAGGAGATCACGTACATCGCGAAACACGCGCTGCCGATGTTCTTCCTGATGATCTTCGCGGTGCTGCTGATCTGGTGGGCGCCGGACCTGATCACGGCGCTGCCGACACGGATGAAGATCGGTGGCTGAGCGCGCGGCTTGCGTGTCGTCCGCAGCCGGGACCATGCCGCTGCCGCGCGGCGTGCACGCCTTGCCCGACTACGCGTCCGTCGTGCGCACGCCGTTCGGGCCGGTGGGCATCGTCACGGGCGGCGGCGCGGTGACGCGCGTGCGTTATCTCGAGGCCGATGCTGCGGAGCTCGGGCCACGCGATGCGGTGGCTGCGCTCGCCGCGCGCGAGATCGGGCGTTACATCGACGATCCCGGTTACGCCTTCACCGTGCCGCTCGCGCCTGCCGGCAGCGCCTTCCAGCTTCGCGTATGGGAAGCGATTGCCGCGATTCCGGTGGGCTCGTCGCGCACCTACGGTGAACTCGCGCAGAAGCTGCTGTCCGCACCGCGCGCCGTGGGGCAGGCCTGCGGCTCCAACCCGATCGCGCTGCTCATTCCCTGTCATCGCGTCGTCGGCAGTCGCGGCACGCTGGGCGGGTTCATGCACTCGGCCGGCGACGGGCCGCTCGCCGTCAAGCGCTGGCTGCTCGCGCACGAGGGCCGGCGCTTCGGCCTCGCGTGATTCGATGAGCGCGCCGGCCGCGCCGCACGCCGCGCCGCACGCCGCGCTGATCGACGCGTTCTGCGACCAGGTGTGGCTGCAGGACGGACTCGCGGCGGCGACGCTCGCCGCGTACCGGCGGGACCTTACCGCGTGGGCCGCGTGGCTTGCGGAACACGGCCGCTCGCTGCCCGACGCGCAGTCGAGCGACGTCGACGACTGGCTCGCGACGCAATACCGCGCCAAGGCGAAGGCGACGTCGATCGCGCGGCGGCTGTCGGCGCTCAAACGCTTCTACCGGATGCAGCGCGAGCGTGGATCGCGTTCCGACGACCCCACCGTGCGCGTTCGCGCACCCAAGCGGCCGCGGATGCTGCCGAAGGGATTGTCGGAGGCGCAGGTCGAGGCGCTGCTCGGGGCGCCCGACGTGGAGACGCCGCTCGGTGTGCGCGACCGCGCGATGCTCGAGACGCTGTATGCCACCGGCCTGCGCGTGTCCGAGCTCGTGGGCCTGAAGCGCGCGCTGACGGACCTCAACGTGGGCGTCGTACGCGTCATGGGCAAGGGCAGCAAGGAGCGACTCGTGCCGCTGGGCGAGGAAGCGGTAACGTGGATCGCGCGCTACCTGCGCGACGTCCAGCCCGCGCTGCTCGACGGCGCGCGCTCCGACTACGTGTTTGTCACGCGCCGCCATGGTCCGCTGACGCGGCAGGCGTTCTGGGCGCTGATCAAGCGTTACGGCGTCGTGGCGGGCATTCCGGGCGAGCGCCTGTCGCCGCACGTGCTGCGCCATGCATTCGCGACGCACCTTCTGAATCACGGCGCGGACCTGCGCGTCGTGCAGCTGCTGCTGGGCCATGCCGACATCGGCACCACGACGATCTACACGCACGTCGCGCGCGAGCGGCTGAAGCAGCTGCACGCGCAGCACCACCCGCGCGGCTAGGAAATGGGGTCAGACTCCATTTCCGCGTGGTGGCGAGCTAATTGGTGTCTGACCCCCATTCAATCGACCTTGATGTTCCCGGCCTTGATGACGCCGGCCCAGCGCTTGGACTCGCCGTCGATGAACGCCTTGAACGCGGCGGGCGGCAGGTAGGCCGGCTCGGTGCCTTGCGCGGACAGCTTCGCGGCGAGATCCGGCGTTGCCAGCGCGTCCTTGACGGCGGCGGAGAGGCGGTCGATCACCGCCTGCGGCGTACCCGCGGGCGCCAGCACGCCCTGCCAACCGTAGATGACGAAGTCGTCGAGCCCCGCTTCCTTCGCGGTCGGGACGTCGGGCATCGCCGACGAACGTGTCTCGCCGGTCATGAACAGCGCGCGCGCCGTGCCCGCCTTGACGAAGGGCTGCACGACGTTGCCGCCGTCGATCATCAGTTGCACGCGACCCGCGACCAGGTCCGCGATCGCCGGCGCGCTACCCTTGTACGGCACGTGCTGCATCGGCGTCTTCGACTGCAACGCGAGCAGTGCCGGTGCCAGGTGGTTGATGTTGCCGTTGCCCCCGGACGCATAGTTGAACTCGCCGGGCCTGGCGCGCGCGAGCGCCAGCAACTCGGCGACATTCTTCGCCGGCAGCGCCGCGGGCACGACGGCCACGAGCGGCGTCACCACCACGCGCGCGATCGGCGCGAAGTCCTTGCCGGTGTCGAACGTGAGCCCGGAGTACAGCGACGGGTTCGCCGACAGCATGCCCAGGTTTCCCATCAGCAGCGTGTAACCGTCGGGCCTGGCGTGCGCGACGAGGTCCATCGCGACGTTGCCCGCCGCGCCCGCCTTGTTCTCGACGACGATCGGCTGCCCCAGCAGCGCGCCGAGGCGGTCGGCCAGCTGGCGCGCGACGATGTCGACGCCGCCGCCGGGCGCAAAGCCGACGACGAGCGTAATGGGTCGCGCGGGCCAGGCCTGCGCGTGCGCCGCGAGCGGTGCCGCGAGCACCGTCAGCGCCGCACAGGCGGCCGCCAGCCATCGAAGCGTACGGATCATCGTGAGTTCTCCTCCGGGTTGGTCTAGTGGTTATGCGCCGCGGTCTGGAGCCGCGTCGACGTTCATGCGGGAACCTGCTCGATGCGCCGCAGCGACACGGCGACGTCGGCGAGCCTGGAGTCGCGCTCGAGGCTGTGCAGGATGTGGTCGCGCAACGCGGTAACCGCAGCCGCGCGGTCGTTGCGCCGCAGCTTGGCCAGGATCGCGCGATGCTCCGCCGCCACGCGCGCCTGGTACAGGATGCCGCGCTTCAGGAAGATCCGCGAGAATTGCGGCGCCGCGTTGAGCCGCGCATGGATCTCGGCGAGCAGCGGATTGCGCGCGAGCTCGATCAGCTTGGCGTGGAACTGCCAGTTGAGCTCGGAAAAGCGCCGCACGCCGGCCGCGTCGTTGCCGAACGAACTGCGCGCGATGGCGTCGTTGAGCGCGGCCGCCTCGTCGAGGACGCGCGTGTCCAGCGGCCCGAGCACGTACTTGAGCGCGTTGCACTCGACCACGACGCGGGCAACGGCCCAGTCGACATAGTCGCGCGCGGCGGGCAGCGGCGGCGTGCGATAGCCGAGGTTCACCTCGAACAGCAGCAGCCCTTCGGCAGCCAGCCGCGCCAGCGCCTCGCGCACGGGCGTGGCGCTCACTTCCAGCCGGCGCGCAAGGTCCGCGATGTTGACGGCGGCGCCCGGCGGAATATCGCCGTTGCTCACCTCGCGATGCACGGCCGCGTACACCTGGTCCACCAGGCTGACGGCGCGCACCGGACGCATCGCGTGGGTCTTCATGCGGCGGCGCACAGCGCGTCCAGACCGTAGCGCCGGAACACCTCGGGCGGCGCGTCGTTGGCCTCGAGCAGCGCGACGATCGCGCGGCGGATGCGCGCTTCGACGGCGGGATCGTCGAGCGGGGCAAGTTGCGCGGGGTCGGCGGTCATGTCGAACAACGCGGTCCGCGCGTCCAGCAGCGGATAGCGGCGCGTCATGTTGGCCGGCGCGTCCTTGGCGATGGGCAGCCGCCACAACGGATAGCCGCGGGTAAACGGCAACGCATCGACACGTTGCGCACCTTCGAATTCGCGTGCCTCGAAGTATGTGCGCATGTGCATCGGCATCAGCGTGTACTGGACGAGGTCCCGCTCGAACGGCTCGCGCGGATACAGGAAGTACGTATGGCGGCCGTCCGTGTAGTTGATCGCCGCGCCGAACTGGCCGTAGATGCAGCCGTCGCGCGCGGTGCGCTCCGCGGCGCCGCGTGCGAGCGCCACGAGGCTTTCGCCGGTGACCTCGGGCGGGCATGGCACGTCGAACAGGTCCAGGAACGTCGGCATCAGGTCGATCGTCTGCGTGAGCGCCGTCACGCGCCGACCGGCGTGGCCCTCGCCGCGCGGCGGCACGACGAGCAGCGGAATCTGCGCGACCTCGTTGTAGAACGGCGGCCGGTTCTTGCCCAGGAACTCCTTCTCGCCGAGCAGCAGGCCGTGATCCGTCGACAGCACGAGCCACGTGTCGCGCCACAGGTCCAGCCGGTCGAACGTGTCGAGCAGCGTGCCGAGGTAGTGGTCGCAGGCCTCGACGAGGGCCGTGTAGCGGGCGCGCAGTTGCGCGAGCAGCGCGGCGTCGACGTCGCCCAGCCGCCCATAGCTCGGCCAGTCGAAGATCTTGCCGCCCAGCGCGTCCGGCTTGTCGGCGAGGAAACGCTCGGGCGCGAAGAACGGCTCGTGCGGGTCGAAGCACTCGAGGTGCAGGAACCAGTTGTCGCGCGCGTGATGATCGCCGACGAAGCGGTTGGCCGCCGCGAAGCACTGCTCCATCGGGAACACGCCCTCCGCTTCGAGGAAGGCGCGGTTGGCGAAGTACGGCAGCTTGGAATTGATGTCGGGCGAGAAATCGTGCTGCAGCGGGTGGAAGCGCTCGGCGTGCGGGCGCTCGTCGAAGCCGAGCGTCGGCTGCCACTTGTCCTTCTCCTGCCCGCGGATGAACTCCCACGACGAGTAGCGGCCGTGGAAACCCGCGCCGCCATCCTCGAAGTAGTGGTAGTGGTCGGTGATCAGGTGCGCGTACGTGCCGGCGCTGCGCAGGAGGTCGGCAAGCGAATGATCGAACGGCTCGAGCGGGCCCCAGCCACGGTGCAGGAAGTTGAGGCGGCCGGTCTGGATGTCGCGGCGCGCCGGCAGGCACGGAAGGCTGCCGACGAAATGCGTGTCGAACGTGGCGCCGCGGGCCGCGAGGCGCGCGAAATTGGGCGTGCGTGCGTCCGCGCCGTAGCAGGACAGCGCGTGGCGGTTCAGCGAATCGAACAGGACCAGGACAGCTTTCATGCGGGCTTCGGCGCGCGGGATGATCGATATATCATATACGATCCACGCGAAATGGGGTCAGACACCATTTCCGGGTACGGGTCACGCGGACGTCGCATTGAACGTGACGCTGCGAGGGCAAGGAAATGGTGTCTGACCCCAATTAGAATGCGGGATGGCCACGCACCGCCTGCCCGTCACCAACGCGATCCGCGCGCTGCGCGCGGCGGGCGTCGCCTACACGGACCATCCGTACACGTATGAAGAACGGGGCGGCACGGCAGTCTCCGCGCGGGAACTCGGCATCGACGAGCACGCCTGCATCAAGACACTCATCATGGAAGACGACCAGCACCACCCGCTGATCGTGCTGATGCATGGCGACCGCGAGGTGTCGACGAAGAACCTGGCACGCGCGATCGGCGTGAAGTCCATCACGCCCTGCGTCCCCCAGGTGGCGGACCGCCACTCCGGCTACCAGGTGGGCGGCACGAGCCCGTTCGGGACGCGCAAGGCGATGCCGGTCTACCTGCAGCGCACGATCGTCGACCTGCCCTACGTGTACGTCAACGGCGGGCACAAGGGTTATCTTGTCGGCATGCAACCCGCCGAACTCGTGCGCGTGCTGGCACCCACGCTCGTCGACGCGGCGACGGCGCCCGCATGAGCGCGGGCACGGTGCAACCGCTGGAGCTGCAGGACGCGCTACGCCAGGGCGTGTCCGCGATCGGCCAGCTCCCCGACGACATCACGCAGTGGCCGCTGCTGCTGCAGCTTTCCGAGGCGTTCCCGCCGGCGGACCTGGTGTTCGGCGGCATCATGCTGATCCTCGTCGTGTTGCTGCATGCGGCGGGCATCGGCTTCATCAGCGGGCATTTCACGAAGCGCGAGCAGATCCTGGCGCCGCGCGTCAGCGCCTGGCGCGCGCACCTGCTGATGTCGAACACCATCGCGCTGCTGTTGCTGCTGCACGTCGGCGAGAACGTGTTCTGGACGGTCGTGCTCGCGCAATCGGGCCTGATCCCCAACTGGCGCGCGGCCGGCTTCTTCGTCGGCAACACGTACACGACGATCGGCTATGGCACGTTCCTGCTGCCGCCGAAATGGGAAATGCTGGCGCCGATCATCGCGATCTCCGGCCTGTTCACGTTCGGCTGGTCGGGCAGCGTGCTGGTGGACTTCGTCCGGCGCGCGCGGCGCCTGCGCGAGGGAACGACGTTGGTGGCGCCTCAAAGGTGACGGGCCGCGCGGCCGCGCCCCGCGGCGTGACGTACCGGCCGGCGCGCGTCAGGCGTTGCCGTCGCGCCGCCGCTCGATCGCGATCCCGATTTCCTTGACGCCCGGAAGTGCGGCGAGCTTGGCGACACGCAGCTTCACCCAGGGCGCATGGTATTCGTCGAGCACGATGTCGGCCAGGCCCTGCGCAAAGCGCTCGAGCAGCGGATACGAATGACCCGCGGCGTACGCCTTGATCCGGCGCACGATCGCCGCGTAATCGAGTGCGTCCGCGAAGTCGCCGGTGGTGAACGGCTTGTCGGAGGGCATGCCGATCTCGAGGTCGAGGCGGATGGTCTGCGGCAGCTTCGCTTCCCAGCGATAGACGCCGATCGTCGTCTCGACGCGCAGGTCATGGATGAAGATCGTGTTCATGCGTCGCTCGTTTCCCGGGGCGCGGGCCGCGGCCGGTGGCCGCGCTCCCGTACAATCGCCGCACGATTCTAACCAAGGCCCGCGATGATCGCCGTCGCCGTCGTCCTAGCTGCCTACCTGATCGGCTCGCTGTCGTTCGCGGTGATCGTCTCGCGCGCGTTCGGCTTGCCCGATCCGCACGACTACGGCTCGGGCAACCCCGGTGCCACCAACGTGCTGCGCAGCGGCAACAGGAAGGCTGCGTTGCTGACATTGTTGGGCGATCTCGCGAAGGGTTACGTCGCGGTGGCGCTTGCGCAGTGGGCGACGGTTCACTGGTTGCTGCCCGAGTGGACGGTTCCGGTGTCGGCGGTGGCCGTGTTCGTCGGCCATCTCTACCCGGTGTTCTTCCGTTTTCTCGGCGGCAAGGGTGTCTCGACGGCCGCCGGCATCGTGTTCGCGCTGTACTGGCCGCTGGGCCTGGTGCTGCTCGTCGTGTGGCTCACGCTGGTGTTCGGCTTCAAGATCAGTTCGCTCGCCGCGCTGACGGCGGCGGTGCTGATGCCAGTGGGGATGTACTGGCGCACGGGGATGTCGGACGCGACGCTGGCCTGCATCGTCATCGCCGTGCTGATCTTCTGGCGGCATCGCAAGAACATCGTCGCGCTCGCGCGTGGCGAGGAGCGCGTGATCGGGAAGCAGTCCTGACGTCGCGCGGACCGCGCGCCAGATAGACCCGGCTGTCAGGCCGCGCGCGCAGGCGCGGCCAGCGACGCCAGCTCCCAGCGCGGCCGGATGCCGAACGCCGACGCGTCACCGGGCCGCGCTTCGGCCAACCGCAGCGCGCCCGCCAGCGCGATCATCGCGCCGTTGTCGGTGCAGAACGCGACATCCGGATAAAACACGCGCGCGCCGCGTTGCGCCACCGCAGCCGACAGCCGCTCGCGCAGCCGGCGATTGGCGCCGACGCCGCCCGCGACGACGAGCTGGTCGCGGCCGGCGGCATCCAGCGCCGCGAGCGCCTTCGCGACCAGCACGTCGGTGATCGCAGCCTCGAACTCGCGCGCGATGTCGGCGCGCGCGGCGGCGTCGAGCCGGCCGTCCGCTTCGTGGCGGCGGACCAGCGTCAGCACCGCGGTCTTCAGGCCCGAAAAGCTCATCGTCAGGTCGCCGGAATCGAGCATCGGGCGCGGGAGATGCACGACGCCTTCGCGGCCGTCGCGCGCGAGCGCCGACAGCGCGGGACCACCGGGATAGCCCAGGCCCAGCAGTTGTGCCGTCTTGTCGAAGGCCTCGCCGGCCGCGTCGTCGAGCGTGTCGCCCAACAGCCGGTAGGCGCCGACGCTGGTGACGTCGAACAGCTGCGTGTGGCCGCCCGAGACGAGCAGTGCGACGAACGGGAACGTGGGCGCGGGCGTGGCCAGCAGCGGCGACAGCAAGTGGCCTTCGAGGTGGTGGATGCCAATGACCGGCCGGTCCAGGGCCATCCCCAGGCCATGCGCGACGCTGGCGCCCACCAGCAGCGCGCCGGCCAGGCCGGGGCCTTCGGTGTACGCGATGGCATCCAAGTCAGTAAGTGCTAACTCTGAGCGGGCGGCCACCTCCTCGATCAACGGCACCAGCCGCCGCACATGGTCGCGCGACGCCAGCTCGGGCACGACGCCCCCGTAGCGGGCATGCAGGTCCACCTGGGAGTGCAGCGCGTGCGCTACCAGGCCCCGGTCAGTGTCATAGACCGCAACGCCGGTTTCGTCGCAGGAGGTTTCGATGCCGAGTACACGCATCCGCCCATTTTAAATGGGGTCAGACTCTACTTCTTCCGACGCCGCCCTCGGCGCCGCGCGTCCTCGCCAGGGAAGAAATGGAGTCTGACCCCATTGCATGGCCCGCAGCCCCGTGCTATAGTCAGCGGCTACCCAAAAGCCCAACAAGCTTCAAGGAAAACAGACACATGCCTTCCGTCCGCGTCCGCGAAAACGAGCCCTTCGAGGCCGCGCTTCGCCGTTTCAAGCGCACGATCGAAAAGACCGGCCTCCTGACCGAGCTCCGCGCGCGCGAGTTCTACGAAAAGCCCACCGCCGAGCGCAAGCGCAAGAAGGCGGCCGCGGTGAAGCGCCACTACAAGCGCATCCGCAGCCAGCAGCTCCCGCCCAAGCTGTACTGATACACGGCCGCCCACGGGCGGCCCCTGCAGCACCCTTCCAGAGGGGCCAAGAATAAGGGCGAAGCGATTCGCCCTTTTTGCATTTCCAGCGCCGGCCGGCCGCAAGCCCCCGCCGCCCGCCACCCCGCGAGGCAAGCACCATGCTGAAAGACCAGATCACCGAGGACATGAAGGCCGCGATGCGCGCGAAGGAAACGGCGCGCCTGTCGACGATCCGCCTGCTGCTCGCCGCGATGAAGCAGCGCGAGGTGGACGAGCGGATAACGCTTACGGACGCCGACGTGCTGGCCATCGTCGACAAGATGATCAAGCAGCGCAAGGACTCGATCACCCAGTTCGAGGCGGGCAACCGTCCGGACCTGGCCGCCAACGAGCGCGCCGAGATCGACGTGCTGCAGCACTACCTGCCCGCGCAGATGAGCGAGGCCGAGATCGACGCGGCCGTGGCGGATGCCATCGCGGCGTCCGGCGCCGCCGGCCCGGCCGGCATCGGCAAGGCGATGGCCATCCTCAAGCCCAAGCTGGCCGGCCGCGCCGACATGGCGGCCGTCTCCGCCAAGGTCAAGGCGAAGCTCACCGCTTGACCCGCGGGGCCGTCGACAGGGACGCGCGAGCGTCCCATAATGACCTCGCTTCCTGCCGTGTGATGCGTCCGCACGACCGGCCGTTCGCGACCGGCCGTGCGCGATGCTTGTCTTGCCGCGCGCCGTGATCCCCAACGATTTCATCCAGACGCTGCTCAACCGCGTCGACATCGTCGAAGTCGTCGACCGCTACGTCCCGCTCAAGAAGGCCGGCGCCAACTACTCGGCCTGCTGCCCGTTCCACAGCGAGAAGACGCCGTCGTTCACGGTGAGCCCGTCCAAGCAGTTCTATCACTGCTTCGGCTGCGGCGCACACGGCACGGCGATCGGCTTCCTGATGGAGTACGGCGGCAAGACGTTTCCCGACGCCGTCGAGGAGCTCGCGCGCGATGCGGGCCTCGACGTCCCGCACGAAGAACGGCCCGGCGAGCGCGAGCGCCGCGAGCAGGTTGCGGACCTGACCGAGCTGCTCGCGATGGCCGCGCGCTTCTACAAGGCCGCGCTGAAGGACAGCCCGCGCGCCATCGAGTACCTGAAAGGCCGCGGCCTCACCGGCGAGGTGGCCGCGCGCTTCGGCCTGGGCTATGCACCCGACGCGTGGCAGCCGCTCACCGCCGCGTTCGACAACTACGCGAATCCCGAGCTCGAAGCCGCAGGCTTGGTCATCACCGGCGAAGGCGACAAACGCTACGACCGCTTCCGCGACCGCGTGATGTTCCCCATCCACGACACGCGCGGCCGCGTCATCGGCTTCGGCGGCCGCGTGCTCGGCGCCGGCGAGCCCAAATACCTCAACTCGCCGGAGACGCCGGTGTTCTCGAAGGGCCGCGAGCTGTACGGCCTCTTCCAGGCGCGCGTGCCGATCCGCGATGCGGGCAAGGTGGTCGTCGTCGAAGGCTACATGGACGTCGTCGCACTGGCGCAGCACGGCGTCGGCTATGCGGTGGCCACGCTCGGCACCGCCACCACGCCGATGCACGTGCAAAAGCTCTTCCGCCAGGCGGACACGATCGTGTTCTCGTTCGACGGCGACGCCGCCGGCATGAAGGCCGCGTGGCGCGCGCTGGAGAACACGTTGCCTGCGTTGGCGGACGGCAAGAACGTGCGCTTCCTGTTCCTGCCCGACGGCGACGACCCCGACGACTACGTCCGCAAGCACGGCCGCGCCGCGTTCGAGCACGCGCTCGCAGAGGCCGTGCCGCTGTCCACCTACCTGCTCGACGAGCTGAAGAAGCGCCACCCGCCCGACAGCGCCGAAGGCAAGGCCGCACTGGCGCACGCCGCGCGCGACCTGATCGGTGCGATCCGTGCACCGGTGTTGGGCGCGCTGCTGCGCCGCGAGCTGGCGGCGGTCACGGGACTCGGCGAAGCAGAAGTGCAGGCGTTGATCCCGCAGGCACCGATATCGGCGCCGCCCATCGACGACAGCGGCGACGACGACGCGCAACCCTGGCGCCCCGCCGCGCAGCGTCGGCCGCCGCGCGCGTTTCGTCCCGAGCGCACCGCGCCGTCGCTCGCCACCAAGCTGCTGCAGGCGCTGCTCGTGAACCCCTCGCTGGCACGCGAGGAACCGCTGCCGCCGGACCTGGACGACGCCACGCCCGCGTCCGCGGCACTGGTGGCGGCCGCAACGTTGGCGCGCGACAGCACGGTGGCCCCGACGACGCCCGGCGTGGTCCAACAAATGCTTGGCACCGTGCATGAGGCCGCCATCGTCGCCGCGCTCGCCGCCGCCGAGGACCAGGAACTTGTGGCCGCGGAAGTCGCCCAAGCGTGGCGGGACGGCATCGCCAACTGGGTCGAGCAGCGCGCGGCCCGTGAAACGGGACGCATGCTGGAAACACCGTTCAGCGAGATGAGCGCCGACCAAAAGGATGCACTGCGGGATGCACTGCGCGCCGGCCGCGCGGCCCGCCGCCCCGTCTGAAAAGACCCCTTCACGTGCTATACTTTATGGTTTTCCGCGCGCCCCCATCTAGGGAGTCGCCGGACGGTTACATGCCCTTCCCGGCACCAGAAGCGACCCCACAGAAAACCCCGGAATGACCATGGCCAAGACGCAAGCCCGCAAGCCCGCCGCCAAGCACCGCAAATCCGCCACCCGCGCTGCCGCCCCCAAGGCGAAGAAGCCGGCGGCCAAGTCGCGCGTCGCGCCCAAGGCCAAGCCGGCGGCCGCCAAGAAGGCCAAGCCCGCCCACAAGCCGGCCGCCAAGCCCGCGAAGAAGACGCCGGGCAGCAAGAGCAAGCCGGTGGCGAAGAAGCCCGTGGCCGCCAAGCCGGCCGCCAAGGCGCCGAAGGTCGCGGCCAAGCCGGTCGCCGCCAAGGCCGCGGCCGCCGCGAAGGCGCACGCCACCAAGGTTGCCGCCGCCACCAAGCAAGCCGCCGCCGCCACCGCCAAGGCGCAAGCCCCCGCCAAGCCGGTCGCCGGCAAGCCGCAGCTGAAGCTCGTCGGCGGCAAGGCCGTCGAGGCCGCCGCTCCGGTGAAGGGCGGCAAGGCGGCCGCGCCGGCGCCCGCCGCCGCTCCCGCAGCCGCCAAGAACGCCGCCATCGCGACCAAGGCCGCTGCGCCCGCTGCCAAGAACGCCGCGCCCGCCAAGGGTGCCGCGGCGCCCGCAGCCGCGCCGTCCAAGCCCGCCACCGCCGGTGAAATCGCCGCGCGCATCGCCGGCAAGCGCGCCGAGGACGCCGCCAGCAAGAAGGGCGGCAAGGGCAAGAACGCCGACGCGGCGCCGCGCGAGCTCACGGCCGCCGACATCGAGGCGCGCAAGCGGCGGCTCAAGTCGCTGATCGTGCTCGGCAAGGAGCGCGGCTTCCTCACGTACGCCGAAATCAACGATCACCTGCCGGACGACCTGGTCGACGCCGACCAGATCGAAGGCGTGATCTCGATGATCGGCGACATGGGCATCCAGGTGTACGACGAAGCCCCGGACGCCGACACGCTGCTGATGGCGGACACCACGCCGACGGCGCCCACCGAGGACGTCGAGGAAGAAGCGGAAGCCGCCGCGTCCACGCTCGACAGCGAATTCGGCCGCACCACGGACCCCGTGCGCATGTACATGCGCGAGATGGGCTCGGTGGAGCTCCTGACGCGCGAAGGCGAAATCGAGATCGCCAAGCGCATCGAGGAAGGCTTGAAGCACATGATCATGGCGATCTCCGCCTGCCCGATGACGGTGGGCGAGATCCTGGCGCTCGCCGACAAGATCGAGAAGGACGAGCTCAAGATCGACGACGTCGTCGACGGCCTGATGGACTTCAACGAGGACATCAGCACGCCGGTCGCCGCCGCCGCCGAAGAGTCGGATGACGACGACGAGGACGACGAGGAAGAGGACGACGAGGCCGATGCCGGCGCCATCGCCGCCGAGAACCTCGAGCGCCTGAAGGTCGCCGCGATGGAGCGCTTCGCGTCCATCCGCAAGCACTACGCCAAGATGCCGGCCGTGCTGCAGAAGGAAGGGCACAAGTCGCCCAAGTACCTCGACCTGCACAAGAAGATTTCGGCGGAACTGACGCAGATCCGCTTCTCCGCGCGCATGGTCGAGAAGCTGTGTGACAACGTGCGCCACGAAGTCGACAACATCCGCCAGCACGAACGCAAGATCCAGGACCTCGTCGTGAACAAGGGCGGCATGCCGCGCCCCGACTTCATCAAGAAGTTCCCGGAAGCGGAAACGAGCCTGCGCTGGATCGACCGCGAAGTCTCGGCCGCCCATCCGTACAGCGAGCAGCTCGCCAAGTACCGCCAGGCCATCGTCGAGCAGCAGCAGAAGCTCCTGAACCTCCAGGAACGGGTGATGATCCCGTTGAAGGACCTGAAGGAGATCAACAAGCAGATGTCGACGGGCGAAGCCAAGGCGCGCAAGGCGAAGCGCGAGATGACCGAGGCCAACCTGCGCCTGGTGATCTCGATCGCCAAGAAGTACACGAACCGCGGCCTGCAGTTCCTGGACCTCATCCAGGAAGGCAACATCGGCCTGATGAAGGCCGTGGACAAGTTCGAATACCGTCGCGGCTACAAGTTCTCGACGTACGCCACGTGGTGGATCCGCCAGGCCATCACGCGCTCGATCGCCGACCAGGCGCGCACCATCCGCATCCCGGTGCACATGATCGAGACGATCAACAAGATGAACCGCATCTCGCGGCAGATCCTGCAGGAGACGGGCCAGGAGCCGGACCCGGCCACCCTCGCCGACAAGATGGAGATGCCCGAGGACAAGATCCGCAAGATCCTCAAGATCAGCAAGGAGCCGATCTCGATGGAAACGCCGATCGGCGACGACGACGACTCGCACCTCGGCGACTTCATCGAGGACCAGTCGACGGTGGCGCCTTCGGATGCCGCGGTCAACGCGTCGTTGCGCGACGTGTGCAAGGATATCCTCGACACGCTGACGCCGCGCGAAGCCAAGGTGCTGCGCATGCGCTTCGGCATCGAGATGAACACCGACCACACGCTCGAGGAAGTCGGCAAGCAGTTCGACGTCACGCGCGAGCGCATTCGCCAGATCGAAGCGAAGGCGCTGCGGAAGCTGCGGCACCCGTCGCGGTCCGAGAAGCTGCGTTCGTTCCTGGAAGGCGAAGGCTGAGGCTGATTCGCCTGCTGCTGTCCTGACGAAGGGCGCGCCCGTTTGGGTGCGCCCTTTTTCTTTCAGCGTGGCGCGTTGACGTCGAGCGGGCTGGTCACGCCGCGGCCGCCGCGATTGAGCACGTGCGTGTAGATCATCGTCGTCGACACGTCGCGATGACCGAGCAATTCCTGCACGGTCCGGATGTCGTAACCGGATTCCAGCAGGTGCGTCGCGAACGCGTGACGGAACGTGTGCGCGGTCACCGGCTTCGTGACGCCCGACAACCGCGTCGCGGCGCGGATACCGCGCGACAACCCGTCCTCGTGCAGATGATGACGCCGCACGATTCCCGTCCGCGGGTCGCGGCTTGGCCCCGCCGCGGGAAACAACCAGAACCAGTTGAGCGTCGTGGCCGCGTTCGGGTACTTCCGTGCGAGCGCGTACGGCATCTCGACGCCCGGCGCGCCGATCGCCCGGTCCGCACTCCACAGCACCCGCGCGCGTTCACGCTGCGCGAGCAGGTCCTCCGTGAGGGAAGCCGGCAGCATCGTGACGCGATCGCGTCCTCCCTTGCCGTGGCGTACGACGATCTCGCGTCGCCGGAAGTCCACGTCCTTGATGCGCAGCCTTACGGACTCCATCAAGCGCATGCCAGTCCCGTATAGCAAGCGGGCCAGCAGTTGAGGCGGGCCGTGCGCATGCGCGAGGATCGCATGCACCTCCTCCTTGCTCAGCACGACCGGCAGGCGCTTGGGCTTCTTGGGCCGCGCGATGTCGCCCAGCCAAGGCAACTCGATCACGAGCACGTCGCGATAGAGGAACAGGAGCGCCGATAGCGCCTGCTGATGGGTGGCGGCGGCCACGTCGCGCTCGACCGCGAGATGCGTCAAGAACGCCTCCACTTCCGCGCCTCCCAGATCGCGGGGGTGGCGCTTTCCGTGGAACAACACGAAGCGCCGCACCCAATCGACATACGCCTGCTCGGTGCGGTAGCTGTAGTGGCGATAGCGGATGGCATCGCGAACCTGGTCGAGCAACTTGCGCGGCGGATTTGACGGCGCGTCGACGCCGTCTGGTTCGCGTTTCACGAGGCCCGCCTGATTAGGCGGCGCGTCCTGATTATCCGACACCGGCATTGGCGGGCGTTTCAACGACTTGGGCGTTGACCGGGCCCGATTATCCGGCGCAGACTATCCGCTTAGGTATTAGACCAACGACCTATTTCTCGTTAGAGATTGCTCGACCCCAATCACCATGTTGTGTCGCGCGAATGCAATCGTCCGAACGACCGATGAGACCAAAGGCTGAATGCGCAAGGCCGCGAAAAATGCTAAAAAGCGAAGCGTTGTGCCAACGCCGAACAAGCTAGCTTGATGCGACGTTGGCACAACGCTTCGCGGCAACGACACGCGACCGTTGGCTTGGCGGGTTGCTGGTGATTCGCCAGGTCGAGGCTTCGATGCGGGGAAAACCAGTGCCCAAGTGCCGAGCAATCCCTAACACGCGTCAGAGCGGACGCGCGCATGCGTCGCGAGTATTGCGTGCGACATCCGCGCGCCGCTCAACTTGGACTCGTTAGACCTCACAATGCTGCACTTGCTCTATCCGTCAAACCCATTTGCACCTTCGCAACCAGATGAGGCGTACGCGGAGGAGTATGAGGCGGCAAAGGACGCAGGTCTGCAGGCCTCCTTGTTCTCGTTTGAGGATTTTGAGTCCGGTGGCTTCAAGGTGCGCCCGCCGCTATCACCCGATCGAACACTCTACCGTGGGTGGATGCTGCGAGCGGATGGCTACGCGCGGCTATGCGAGTCGATTTCCGGCAGAGGTGCTGAGCCATTCACGTCTCCGGCTCAGTACATTGCAGCCCATCACCTGCCAGCGTGGTACAGCCAGTGCCGCGATGCCACTGCGGAGACCGTTTTCCTGGCGGCTTCTGCCAACTTCGAATTGGAACTTAAAGGTCTGGGTTGGCAGGGCTACTTTGTAAAGGACTACGTCAAGTCCCTCTCTACCGGACGCGGTTCGCTCGCTGGAAGTCCGGCCGAGGTTGGCGAGATCGCCTCGCTCATCGAGAAATTTCGTGGTTCGATCGAAGGTGGTATCTGCGTCAGAAGGTTCGAGGAGTTCGCGCCAGGCACCGAGGAGCGCTACTTTGCCCTCAACCGTGTCGCATACGCGAGACAGGGCGAGCCGCCTGAACTTGCTCGAGCTCTTGCCACACGAATCGACAGCCCCTTTTTCTCGATCGATCTCGCGAAATCGGTGTCTGGCGAATGGAGGCTCATCGAGCTGGGCGATGGTCAAGTCTCTGATCGCAAGCTGTGGGAAGCGTCCGCATTCGTCTCGGTGCTGTGTGCGGCCTAACCCCTCAATCGAGCGGACAGCCCAAAGGTCGCTTCGCGTCCTTTAGGCTGCCGCTCATCTCGAACGTTAGGAATCATCCGTGAACGTGCGGCGCCTCTTCGAGATTCCACTTGGCGTGCTTTTCGCCGCACCAGCGGCATACGCGATCTACGGGTTGGCGCGCATGCTCATTGGCGGCCCAGAACCGGAAGGGACTGGCTACCTCTCGACTTCTGCGGGCGATGCCGCACTGTTGCTTTCTGGAGCGGCGCTCATTGCTATATGCATCGCCCTCGCATACCGGTTGCCGAGTGTTAACCCCGACAAGCGCAAGGCTTGGGTCATGTTCCTCCTCTTCGGCTCGATCGTTGCCTTTCCGATATTTTGGTATCTACATATCTTCCGCGATCCGCTTCCATTTGTTCCCGCGTCTGATTCCTAACCCGTCTGTATGGACTTCCCCGGGAAAGCAAGAGCAATAACGTCGACGAAGAATCAGACTGCAACTCTGTATCCGGCCGTGTTGAGCGATGGATCTCCGCTCGGGCCCTGCTAGAAACCGCGCGCTGCGCCCTCATTCGTTCATCGGCCTCCAGAAGCGGCCGTCAGGTTAGCCAGGTGCGCGCAGCGTCGGTCTGACCGTCGTCGTAGCGAAATGCCTCGCAGTCGGTGAGGGGGATCCGATCAGTTCATGGCTGCCTGCGCTCGCAAGGGTTCGTCGCGGGTCAGGAGAACCCAGATCAGGCGCGCATGCTTGTTGGCGATAGCGACGAGCGTCTTGTGATAGCCGATGCGCTCGTACGTGGTGACGATCCAAGCCGCCAGTTTGGTGCGCCGGTTGGGCGCGGCGCGTAGCGCTGCCTGCAAGGCTGATCGCGCGCCCTGGACGAGCAGCCCGCGCAGGTAGGTGTCGCCGCGCCGTGTAATGCGTCCGAGTCTCGCTCTGCCACCCGTGGAGTACTGGCGCGGCGTGAGGCCGAGCCACGCGGCGAACTGACGGCCACAGCGAAACTGGGCGGCATCGATGACGGTGGCGGTCACCGCGCTGGCGGTCAGCGCGCCAACGCCACTCAGCCGGGCGATGCGCACGGCCCGTGGATCGTCACGCGCCTGTTGCGCGATCTCGCGATTACACTCGTCGATATGGGCATCGAGCTCGCGCAGATGCTCGAGCTGGCGCGCAATCCCGGTGTGCAAGGTGCCCGGTAACGCCGGATTGACCAGCGCGTCCCGCGCGCCCTCCAGGATGGCGCCAGCGCTCTGCGCAAAGACGAGCCCGAATTCAGCCAGGATCCCGCGAAGCCGATTGAGCCCCGCCGTGCGCTCTTCCTGCCAGCCCTGCCGCAGCCGGTGGACAACGAGGCGAGCTTGCTGCTCGACGCTCTTGATCGTCACGAAATGCAGATGCGGCTGGCGAACGGCGACGCAGATTGCAGCGGCGTCATTGGCGTCGTTTTTGCCGGACAGCCGAAACGGTCGCACGAACTCCGGCGCGATGATCCGCGGCGTATGGCCCAGCGCAGTGAGCTCCCGCGAGAACCAACGGGCACTGGAACAGGCATTCCATCCCAACAAGGCACGGCGGCCGCTGCGCAAACCAGGCCAGCACCGCCTCGCGCCGCAACGTCCGTTGCAGCACGACATGACCACCCCCGTCGGCGGCACACAAGGGACGACGCGCTTTGCCAGATCGAGCCCCACAGTAGTAATCTCGCCCATGACTTCCCCTCTCCTGGATTGAACGTGGAAATTCGATCGTGGCACTTCGCTGCCGTTGTGAGTAGGGGAAGTCCTTTCTATTCGGTCAACGCGGACGTGCCGGGCACGTTCGATCTCCTGGCTAGCCGCGGTGGCGGCGCGCTGGTTACCTTCTATCGTTAGCTGGCTTCACGGGCGAGCATTGACAATATGCATCATATATGCATAATTGCCAGGTGCAAGTCGAATTCGACCCTGAGAAAGCTCGAACGAATCTCGTCAAGCACAAGGTCAGCTTTGCCCACGCCGAGCAAGCGCTTCGTGATCCGCAGGCAGTGACGATCGAGGACCCAGACGCGGAGGGCGAACGGCGCTTCGTTACTCTAGGTATGGACGCGCTTGGGCGAATCTTGGTGATTGTTCACACTCCGCGCGGAGATGTCGTCAGATTGATCTCTGCGCGCAAAGCAAGCCGCGGAGAAGCGGCTCAATATCATGCGTAAGCAATACGACTTTTCGAAGGGCAAGCGCGGCCCCGTCATCGCCTCGCCGGGAAAAACCCGCATCACCATAATGCTCGATGATGACGTCATTGAGCATTATCGCGAATTAGCTGAAGCGAATGGAATCGGTTATCAGACAATGATCAATGCCGCGCTGCGTGAAGCAGCATCGCAAGCCAAGGGTTCGTCGAAGGAAGACGCTCCGCTTACGGTTAGCGTCTTGCGGAAGGTATTGCGTGAAGAATTGCAGGCTTCGTGACAGTCAACCAACGCCAGCTAACCCTGCGGTTGACGGGACACGCCGGCTACATTTGACGTCATGGCGGACCCGTCGGCCGCGCGCCCGTCACCTGAAATGTTGATATGGCTTGTTCCTGTCAAGAGGCGAAACCGTCCCCTGCCTCGTTGTAGAGGCGTCGTTGCAACACGAGCCGCAGCGGGAACGCAACGGAGCCGGGTGCGATAGCGACGGTTGATCATGCTGATATTCGCGGATTGGGTACCGGCAGTTCATGTGTTCGTCGCGGGCCTTCCTGCGCTCCAGGGTCTGCGATCGCGCAGCTTGCGCTGCGCTGCCAATAACGCTTCCGAGGGTTGCCCGGTGTGACCGTGGCTGCATCGCGTTCCCGCTGCGGCAAATGGATGTTTCGTACTTGGCACCTCCTTTCGCGCGTCGATGGAAGGATCAGGCGTGGGCCGGCTGCGGCATGCTGACTTCGCGTGCGATGGCCCAGATGAAGCCGCACAGTTCGCGCGCGATGGCGACGATGATCTTGGTCGGCATCAGCCGGCGTGCGGCGAGCCGGCGAAAGCGGCTGCACAGGCGCGTCTGCGCGGCCCATGCGATGTCGGTGACATTCTTGGGCAAGCCGTTCTGGCGGCGCGCGATGATGAGCGTGACGCGGGCGGGTGAACGATAGTGGTGGGCGATCTCGACCAGGATGCGGCGCGCCGGTGAGTTGCCGGCCTTGGTGATCGCACCCTGGCGCCGATGCGGACCGCTGCTGTGCTCGCCCGGCACCTGGAATTCCCTCAATTTCCCGGACACATCCAATAATGCCAAACTGGCAGCTGGAGGTGTTCGATGGCACGCAGGGAAAGACGGAAATTTACCCCCGAGTTCAAGCGGGAAGCGGTTAAGGCGGTTGGCCAGCCTGGACGGTCGCTGACGGCGGTCGCGCGTGAGCTGGATGTCGATCGCTCGGTGGTCGAACGATGGGTCAAGAATTTTGCGGCCGGGAAGTACGAGAAAGACGCGAGTCTGCCACTGAAGTCCGCGCAGCAGCAGGAGAACGAGAAGCTGCGGCGGGAGCTGGCCAAGGTGAAGATGGAGCGCGACATCTTAAAAAAGCGCTGGGCTACTTCGCGAAAGAGCCGACGTGAAGTTTGCCTTCATCGCCAAGCATCGGCAGGTGTGGCCAACGCGGCCGATGTGTCAGATGCTGGGTGTCTCGACCAGCGGCTTTTACGAATGGCAAGGGCGGGCCCCGAGCGCGCGATCGTTGGCCAACGCGAAGCTGCTGACGCGCATTCGCGAAAGCCACGCGCTGAGCGGCGGAACCTACGGCTCGCCGCGCGTGGTACCAGGATCTCCGGGTTGCGGGCGAGCAGTGCAGCGAGAATCGTGTGGCACGCCTGATGCGCGGCGCTAACATCCAAGCCAATCCCAAGCCGCGACGCAAGCCTGGTGACACCGGAGTGCGGCCTGAGCACAGTATCGCGCGCCAACATGCTGGAGCGCGATTTCACGGCGCCCTGGCCCAACCAGAAATGGGTCGCGGACTTCACCTATATCTGGACTGGCGAAGGTTGGCTATTTCTGGCGGTGGTGCTCGATCTTTTCAGTCGCCGCGTGGTCGGTTGGTCAATGCAGCCCAGCATGACAGCGCAGCTCGTACTCGACGCATTAATGATGGCGCTGTGGCGCCGGAACAAGCCCTCGGAGCTCTTGGTACACAGCGATCAGGGCAGCCAATACACGAGCGAGGACTTCCAACGCCTCTTGGCTGCAGAAGGCATCACCTGCAGCATGAGCCGGCGCGGGGACTGCTGGGACAACGCCGCAATGGAAAGCTTCTTTGCATCGCTAAAGAAGGAACGCGTGCATCGCAAGATCTACGCGACCCGCGACGATGCACGCGCTGACATCTTTGACTACATCGAAGGGTTCTACAATTCCCGGCGCCGGCATTCGACGCTAGGACAGGTCAGCCCAATGGAATTCGAAAAGAGCTTCGCGGGCTAAACGTTGTGTCCGGGACGTTGGGGGAATTCCACCTGCGTACCCGGTCGGTGCCAGCATTCATCGCAATCGGTCCCATCAAGCTAACGCTTCAAATTTATCCTCTCCACCAAACCCTGGTAACTCCAACGTTTGACCGCCATGACCACAGACTACTGGGCCAAAGCCGAACAGCAGTATGTCCGCTGGGGATCGGTGCGTAGCCGCGGGCTACTGCACTTCATTCTCGTGAGGGGTGCGCTCCGGATGGTCCTGGTCATCGGCACGATGATCGCCATGTCGTCAATCCTTGGCGAACCGACGATCTTCCAAATGCCGGCGTTGAAGTGGGTCCCTGTACTCGTGATCGTTTGGATTGGCGGGAGCCTGGGAGCGTGGTACCTGGAAGAGAGACGGTACCGCCGATATCAATCGCAGCGGTCGCTATAACGAGTCGGCGAACATCGGCGTGCCGGCGACGCTTGCTTGCTGAGTGCTTCCCAGTGTTTGGCGGGCAGGCTCAGAGGCCATTCCAAGTCCACGATTGCGATGAGCACTGGTACGTGGACGTCGCCGTCTCTTGTATGCAAGATGCGGGTAACCCTCCTCCCGTGTACTTCGGACGAATGGCCAGGCAGCGCAATCGGCAACTCGGCGCCATCCATATTGGCGAAAGGAGCTCCGTTCCATGCTGAACCACGTCGTAGTCGGTTCTAACGACATCGAGCGCTCCAAGCGCTTCTATGACGCAGTTCTCGGTACGCTTGGTGACGGAGAGCCGCTTCGCCACCGGGCCGAGTCCGGGCATACGCGCCTCTTCTATCGCCACACCGGCAGCACGTTCTGCGTAACCGAGCCGATCAACGGCGAGCCCGCAACCTGCGCGAATGGCGGGACCGTCGGCTTCAAATGCGACTCGCCGGAGCAAGTCCGCGAATTTCATGATGTCGCCGTCAGACACGGTGGCCAGTCGATCGAGCAGCCGCCGGGCCTGCGATCCGGCGACCTCGGCGCCATGCATCTCGCCTATGTGCGCGATCCCGACGGCAACAAGCTGTGTGCGATATTTCGGGTCAGGAAGGACCCCTGACCGCACATCCCGATGCACCACCTTCTGATTGGCCTGCTGTTCATTGTCTGCGCTGGTGTCGCGGTCGTTCGTCCGGATTGGGGAACGAAAGCACTGGGCGTCGGCATCATCGGTCTTTTCGCGTGGATTGCGGTGTCCGCTCGCGTGGCGAAGGCGTGGCTTCCCGGGCCGCTCGGTCAACACGCGACGCACGGCGGCGGCGACGATCCGGGATTTAGCCTTTCGAGCAGTGCCGGAGCATCGGTGGCAAATGTCTCGTCCCACGGCCATAGCGGTGGCGGTGGCGGTGGCGGTGGCGGTGGCGGTGGCGGTGACTGTGGCGGCGGAGGCGGCGATGCGGGCTCATGCGACTCCGGGTCCTGATCCGACGCATGGCGTGGAAAAGGTGACTGTTCCACATAACCGCGGGGTGCCCTTGAGACCCGGCCCGGCCACGATGCGGCAAGCGCGATCGCCGATGAGCCCGAGGACGTTCCGCGTCGCGAAGCTGATCGGGCGTCGCGATTTCGCCGGTGCCATCGCAGAAATCGAGGCAGGCCTCGTCATCGAGCCCGACAGTATGTATTGGCTTGGCCTCCTGGCGACATGCCGCCATTGGTCCGCACGCGATGACGAAGCGATCGCGGTTTCGCTGCGCATTCTGCAGATCGACGCACACGATTTCGAAGCTCTCAAGCTATTGGGGGAAATATACGTACGACGCGATGACAGAGACAATGCAGCGCGCTTCGTACGCCGAGCATTGGAGAACTATCCGCAGCAGATGCCAGGCGCCCCTCCTCGCTTCTCGGCGCTCGTTCGTGCCGTGGCCAAGGCAATTCCGGTCTTACGACGCCTCAAGGAGGAAGACTATCGCTTCATCGAAGACCCCGACGCCGCCAATCGCGAGTGGTTCTCGTGGGCGAAGCGATACCTGTCGTGGCACGATAGCGTCACGGGAGACGCGACATCACCGCTTGTGCACTGATCGCAGGCTGCCATGAATCGATTCGGCGGAGACGGCCTCTATCTCCTCGACGAACCCGAGGCCGCGCTTTCCCCTCAACGACAGTTGTCGGCACTCGCGCGCATTCATGACCTGGTGCAAGCCAACTCGCAGTTCATCATTGCAACGCATTCGCCGATCCTTATGGCGTATCCCGACGCGCACATCTACTATTGCACAAACGGAGTGCGAAGCCGCCGGCAGCAATGAACGACACCCACGCCTATGCTCGATTTCCTCGCCGGCTGCGCGCGCTGTTGCTCGACGCAACCGTCATCGCAACTTTGTTCTATGTCGGCGCAGTAGTCATTCATTCCGTCGCACCCGACGATCACGTGAGCCGCGCGCTCTGGATCGCAACCCTGGTGGCCATCGTGCTTTACGAACCCGTACTCGTCGCGCTGCTTGGCGGCACCATTGGCCACCGCATCACCAATTTGCAGGTCGTCGACGATCGCACGGACGGGAATCTCGCCTTCTTCAAAGCCGTTGCGCGTACCGGCATCAAGGGTGTGCTCGGATGGGCCTCGTTCGCATCCATGACTCTCACGCGACGCAACCAGGCCCTGCATGACGTCCTGACGCGCTCAACGGTGCGAATTCGCGATCGGGCAAAGGCTTCGCTGTCGGACTACGTAACGGAGCGAGAAGTGATCGACGATCCTGTCGCGATGCCTTCGCGCATGCGTCGTGTGGTCGTGATCGCCGCCTACAGCGTACTGGCCTACGTGCTGGTTTCGCTCGCCGCAGTGGCGCTTCTTTCCGAAGACTGTGAGATCCGCAACCGCTGTTCCCCAAGGGAGTCGACTACCTTGCTTACGCTGGTAGGCATCTGGCTGATTGCGGTCATCTGCTCGATCATATTCGGTTGGAAAGGCCGACTCTGGGGCTGCCGTGTGCGTTTGGCACATCCCGAATCCTGACCGCCCCGGCCATGTCTCACGACTCGTTCAAAGCCGCCGTAACGCCGCTGCTCGCCGAGCTGGAGGCGTCCGCCAACGCCCACGACACCGATCGTCACATGGCCGCGTACGCGCGCGATCCGGCGCTGACGTTCGTATTCAACGGCGTGATCGTCCGCGGGTGGGACCAACTCCGCGAGTTGCAAAGGCAATGGTGGAGTGACGGCAAGGCCACCGGCTCGTATCGCTACGTCGGCGATCCCATGGTCGAGCTCGTGGGCGAAGACGCAGGCATCACGACGATCCTGATCGCGGCGACGAGGGAAGCCGAAGACGGCACCATCATCGCGAAACAGCTTGCGTACTCCGCGGTATGGCGCAAACGGCCGGAAGGATGGCGCATCACGTTCGCGCACGAATCGAGCGGCCAATGACAGGTGGAATTCCCCGCAAAGACGTACGGACCATGATCGCCTTCGGACATGCGCACTGACGCCGTCGTCGCGATATTGCTTCTGATTTTCGCCGTTGCGCTGGGAGTGTCCTATCTCGTCGTTCGCGAGCGCGAGAACTCGTGCGCGGCGCATTGCCGGGAAGCGGGATTCGCGGGCTATGAGTACAAGGGCTTCGGCGGAGGTGGTCGGCACCTCGTGGCGGATTCGTGCAAATGCAGCAACGTGGGCTCGTTTCCGCCTGCGGATCGATCTTAGTCGACGCCCACACCGCGCGGCCCCATGCCTATCATGCTCGGCGCAAATGGACGCAGCGCGGTTTGCGGAGGGCGATTGCTAAAATGCACGTCCGCAGCCAACGCCTCGCCCCATGAAAATCTCCGCCACCATCCGCAACAAGGCGCAAACCCACGACACCACGGTAAGCACGGGCGACTCGACGCGCACGCTGGACGTGCCTGCCAAGCCGTCGGGCCAGGGCTCGGCCGTCAACGGCGGCGAGTTCCTGATGCTGGCGCTCGCGACGTGCTACTGCAACGACCTCTATCGCGAGGCGGCGCGGATGAACATCGTCGTCGATGCAGTGGAAGTGCAGGCCAGCGCGGACTTCGACGGCGTGGGCCTCGCCGCCACGAATATCCGCTACAGCGCCTTCGTCAGCTCGCCCGCGCCTACGGAGCACATCCGCGAGTTGCTGCGCGTGACCGACACGGTGGCGGAGATCCACAACACCGTGCGTGCCGGCGTGCCGGTGACGCTCGAAGCGGTGGGTGCGCTAGCCGAGCAATAACACGGGGACCCTGGCGTCGGCGACCACCTTCTGCGCCACCGATCCCATCAACAGCTTCTGCAATGCGGTATGGCCGTGCCGGCCGATGGCAATCAGGTCGGCGCTCCATTCGTCGCCGAAGCGCACGATCTCCTTGGCCGGCTCGCCCACCTTGCGCACCTGCGTGAACGCGAGTCCCGCGGTCTGCAGCACGGCCACGCCCGGCGCCAGGCTCTTGTCCGACTCTTCGGTGTAGTAGCGCTCGACGGCGTCCTTGCCGACCCAAGCGGACGCTGCGCCGTACGGGATCTTCTCGTGGACGTGGATCAGTGCGAGTTCCACCGGCTGGGCAAACCAGCCCAGGTGCGAGAGCAATTGCTCGAGCGTCGCGATGGAAGCCTTGGAACCGTCGGTGGGCGCGAGGATGCGCATGGTCGTTCTCCAAGTGAGGGATCAGGAATGCGGTCGCGCCGCCGCGCGCTCGGCGGCCTCGCAACGCGCGACGAATTCGCGATGAGCCGCGTCCAGCTCGCCGGGCGGGGCGTACCGCGAGCGCGCAATCGCCGCGCGCGCGTCGCCGATGTCGGCGGCCAGCGTCGCCGGCGACGCGCGGAACGAGCGTGCCAGCAGGCAGAAGTCCGCGTTCAACCGGGCCCATTCGGCGAACACGAGCTCGGTGGGGACCGGCAGCGACGCGTCGCCGGCGCGGCCAAGGCCGAAGAACGCGAAGCTGCGCTGGTAGCGGGCGGCGGCTGCGGCGATGGGCTCGAGCACGTCCGGCAGCATGGCACCAAAGCGCGAGTGCATGCCCAGCGTGGCGCCGAGATCGTTGGTGCCGACGTACAGCGCGTCGACGCCGTCGACGGCCGCGATGGCGTCGACGTGCGGCAACGCATCCGCGTGCTCGATCATCGCGATCACGCGCGCGCGCCCCGCCACCTGCCGCGTGACGGCCGCGATCTCGTCCGGCGTGCGCAACATCGGCACCATCAGGTGACGCACGCCTTCATCCAGCAAACGCTCGATCTCCGCACCCAGCGCGTGGGCCGGCGGGTTGCAGCGCGCGAACAGCGCGGGTCCGACACCCGCCGCGCGCATGTCGGCCAGCACCTCCACCGGATGCCGCGAGATGAGGCTGTCGGTGCCGGCCTGCCGCGCTTCCTTGCCGATGATCTCGAGGTCGGGACCGACCATGTCGATCTTCGCCGCAAGCGCTGCCCGGGCAAGCGCCAGGTCCGCGGTCCACAGCGCAAAGCGCATCGACATCCTCAGGCAAAGCGATAGGGGATGTCGGGCGAATCGAGCGGCATCCGGAATTCGTCCGGGTCCGCGTGGTCGTACATCGCGCTGAAGAAGTTGACGATCGACACGGGCTCGTTGCCCAGCGGCTGGAAGCCATGCCAGATCGAGGGCGGCACGGTGACGAGGCAAGGCCGTGCGCGGTCGAGGAACAGCTCGAACACCTGGCCGCGCGTCGACGAGCCGTCGCGCGGGTCGAACAGCACCAGCTTCACGGCCCCGCCGACGACGAAGAGCTGGTCGAGCTGGCGGGCGTGACGATGCCAGGCGCTGACGACGCCCGGGCGCAACGTGATGAAGATGGCCTGCTGCGGCGGCGCGGGTGCGGTATTCCAATCGGCGCGCCAGATCTCGGTGGTGAGGCCATTCCGCGTTACGATATTGGCGACGTCGTGCACCGTGACGCCGTCCGGATAGCGTCGCAGAAGCTTGTGGTTGCGCGTGACCGACGCGCCGTCCTGCTTGCCCTCTAACATGCGTGCCCCCCTGAGGCTTCGCTCATGCGTATCGAGCTCTACACGATTTCATGGAACGAGATGCGCATGCTGCCATATTTCCTCGACTACTACCTGCCGTGGGTTGACCGCATCGTCGTCTTCGACGACGCGTCCGACGACGGCACCCGCGAGCGCCTGGCGCGCGAGCCCAAAGTCGAGGTGCGGCCGTTTCCCGCCAAGGGCGAATCGTTCGTGCTGAAGGCGCTCGAGTTGTGGAACGAGGCGTGGAAGGAAGCGCGCGGGCGCGCCGACTGGGTGCTGGCGTCCAACGTCGACGAATACATCTGGCACCGCGACGGCATGCGCAACTACCTCGCGCGCTGCGACACGCTTGGCGCCACCGTCGTGCATCCGCGCGGCTACGAGATGGTGGGCGCGGATTTCCCACCTGCGGGAACCTCGCTGCCGGAAGGCGTGCCGCGCGGCGTCTCGGTCTTCGGCCACGACAAGCTGCAGCTCTTCAAGCCGGACGCGATCGAGACGATGAACTATCGCCCGGGACGACACGTGTGCACGCCCAAGGGCAACGTCGTGATGGCGCCCATCGAGGCCAAGCTGCTGCACTACAAATTCGTGGATTTCGACGGCTACCACGCGCCGCGGCAGGTGGCGCTCGGCGCGCGCCTGCTGGCCGGCGACAAGGCGAAGGGCATGGGCGCGCACTACTCGGTGGCGCCCGGCGTGCGCCGGATGTACTACGACTGGCTGCTGTTGCACGCCACCGACGTCGTGAATTGAACGGTACGGCGCGCGCCGCCCTCGTCACGCCCGCGCCGGCTTCTTCGTCGCGGCCTTCTTCGTAGCGGTCTTCTTTGTCGCGGGCTTCTTCGCCGGGGCTTTCTTCGCGGCGGTCTTCTTCGTCGCGGAACTGGCGTTGAACGCCGCGGCCGCGCGGATGAGCGCCTTGAACGCGACGGCATCGAGCGTGGCGCCCTCGCGCAAGTCAATCGCCCGCCGCGTGTTGCCCTCGAGGCTCGCGTTGAACAGCTTGTGCGGATCGGGCAGCGACGCACCCTTCGCGAACGTGAGCTTGACCACGGCCCTGTACGTCTCGCCGGTGCACAGGATGCCGTCGTGCGACCACACCGGCACGTCCCACTTCCACTCCTCGACGCCGTCCGGATCCGCGGCGCGGATCAGCGCGCGGACGCGGGCGAGCGTGGCGCCGCGCCAGTCGCCGAGCGCGGCAATCTTCTGCGTAATGAGGTCGGGCGCGGACAGTGTGGAGGCCATGCGCTATCGTATGGGCGCTTCCACGACCACGGCAAGCCCCACGCCCGCATGCGCATCGAACTCGACGACCTCACCCGCCCGCAGATCCACGCGTTGCTCGAAGAGCACCTGCGCAACATGTACGAATGGTCGCCGCCCGAAAGCGTCCACGCGCTGGACCTCGACCGCCTGCGCGTTCCCGAAATCACGTTCTGGACCGCGTGGGAAGGCGACACGCTGATGGGCTGCGGCGCGCTCAAGGAGCTGGACCCCACGCATGGCGAGATCAAGTCGATGCGCACGCCCGCCATCGCGCGGCGGCGCGGCGCGGGCCGTGCGCTGCTCGCGCACATCGTCGACGTCGCGCGCACGCGCGGCTACGCGCGGCTGTCGCTGGAAACGGGCACGCAGGACGCGTTCAAGCCTGCGCAGGCGCTGTACCGCAGCTTCGGCTTCGAGACCTGCGGCCCGTTTGCCGGCTATCGCGAGGATCCCAACAGCGTGTTCATGACGCTGCGCCTCGCGTAGCCGACGCTCACTTCACCGCGAAGCAATACAGGTAACCCTGCCCGCCCGTGGTGTTGAGCTGCGGGATGCTGCAGCCGCGCGTCGCGTGCGACGAATTCCACGACAGCGCGGGCGGCGTCGTGTCGAGACCCATCCGGTCGACGTGGCCGACGATCGCCGAGCCCTCGCCGCCGCTCGTCCAGTTGCGGCAGGTCTTGTCCTCGCCGGCGGGGAACGCGTTGCCGTCGGGCTGCGTGCCCGTCAGGATGTCGTGCTGGTTGGGCGTGTCGCCGCGGCCGAGGACGGTGGCCCCCTTCTCCGTCAGCGCGGTCTGCTTGTTGAGGTTGTTGGCGCCGTGCAGGTCCGCGACGCTGTTGGCGATCACGACGCCCTTCACGTTGGTCCAAGGTCCGCTGCCAATGCGATCGCGCGCGTTGACCGCCGGCGTGCCCGCCGTCGGCTGCGTGCTGAGATAAGCGTGCCACGTGCGGCCGCCGTACCCCGCGGCCGTCGCGAGCGCCTGGCAATGCGCATCCGCGCCCGCGAGGCCGCCCAAGTCCGCGCCCTTGCCGGGATTGCTGCTGGTGACGAAGAACGACGGGCCCTTGTCCGCGTTCATCGTCGAACACCCGGCCAGCGCGATCATCGCCGCCACCAGCCCCATCTGCACGACTTTCCGACCTGCCTGCGTCCGCTCCATCGTCGTTCTCCCCCGTCAGGTGGCATGTGCCACGCGGGCTTTCGCGTGCCGGATGGCCGCTCGGCCCTGTCCCCGCGAATCGCGTCGCGGCAGACATCACAACAGCGTCATGCTGGAGATTATTCCTGCGGACCGGTTGGACGGCTCGTCAACAGGTTGGCGTAGTCGTCGGGGTCGTCGCTCACCGTGAAGCCCAATGCCTGGACAAAGCGCAGCATGCCGGTGTTTTCACGCAGGATCGGGCCTTCGAAGCGTTCGATGCCGCGCTCGTGCGCCGCAGCAAGCAGGCGGCGCATCAACGCCCCGCCGAGCCCGCGGCGCTGCCACTCGTCGCCGACGACCACGGCGAACTCCGCGGTGCTGCGATCGGCGTTGCGGATGTAGCGCGCGATGCCCGCGAACGACGCGCCCCCCGGCGCGTCCGCGTCCGGCGCCAGCGCCACCAGCGCGAGCTCGCGGTCGTAATCCACCTGCGTGAAGCGCACCACCATCGCCGGCGTCAGCGCGTTGAAGCGATAGAAGAAGCGGTAATAGCGTGTCTCGGCGGACAGGCCGTCGACGAACGCGCGCTCCGGCTCGCCGTCTTCCGGCCGGATGGGCCGCACGTGCAGCGTCGTGCCGTCGCGCAGCGTGAGGTCGCCGACCAGTTCCGCCGGCCACGGATGGATGGCCATGTGCGGATAGCCGGGCGCGGCTGCGGCGGGTTCCGCATCGACGTCGACGTCGATATCCGCCGCGGCGATCGTCATGCCGTCGGGCGTGACGAACACGGGATCGAGCCGGATGTCGCGGACGAAAGGCAGCGCGGACACCAGCGTCGACAGCGCGCAGAGCCCTGCGGCGAGCGCATCGCGCGCATGCGGCGGCACGGACGCGAACGCGCTCGCGTCGATCAGGTCGTGGGCCAGCCGCTCGTTGAGCGGCGGCAGCGCGGTGGCCAGCGGCGCGAACGGAAAGCGCTGGCCGCCGGCCAGCGTGATCGCAGGCCCGAACACGGGATCGCGATCGACGCCGAGCGCAAGCTCGATGGCCGGCCCGGCGCGCGGCGCGCGGCGCACGACGCCGAACGCGGCGAGCAACGCGTCCGCGTCGGCATCGGCGAGCCGCACCGGCCCGCGGCCCGCATAGCGCGCGCGGATCGCTTCCGCGGCCGCGAGGTCGGGGGGCGCGCGTTCGGATTGCCAGCCGGGCACTTCGAGCAGCTGCGTCTGGTTGTGGCGGTAGGCCGCGAGGTAGCCGATGGCTTCCACCGCGTTCTCGGGCGTGTAGAAATTGGCGACGTGCGCGGCGTCGAGTTCCGCCTTGATCGCGCCGCGGTCGACGCTGCCGAGCCATGCGGCGAGCACGGGCTTGCGCACGTCGCGCGCGGCCTCGGCGACCGCGCGCGCCATCGCGGCGGGCGTGTCGATCGGCCGCGGTACCTGCAACACGATCAGTGCGTCGACACCGTCGTCGTCGCCCACCGCGCGGACGGACTCGCGATAGTGTCGCGCGGTGGCGTCGCCCAGCAGGTCCAGCGGATTGGCAGGCACGACACCACGCGGCAGTGCATGGCGCAGGCGGCCCTCCGTCGCGTGCGAGAAGCGCGCGAGCGCCAGGCCGATGTCCAGCGCGCGATCCGCGGCGAGCAGCGCGGGCCCGCGGCCGTTGGCGACGAAGGCGATGCGGTCGCCGCGCGGGATGCGGCCGCCGGCCAGCGCGCGTGCGGCCGCGAAGAGCTGCGTGTACGTGTCGACGCGGACCGCGCCCGCGCGCCGCAGTGCGGCACCGAACACCGCGTCGTGCGTGGGCGACGCGGCATGCGGCCGCAGGTCGCCGGAGCGCCCGGCACGCAGCACGAGCACCGGCTTCACGCGCGCCGCGGCGCGTAGCGACGACAGGAACGCGCGCGCGTCGCGCACGTCCTCGACGTACAGCAGGATGGCGTCGGTGCCGCCGTCCAGCGCGAGCGCGTCGAGGATCTCGCCGACGTCCACGTCCACCGCTCCACCGACCGCGACGACGCTGGAGAAGCCGATGTCGAGCGGCGTCGCGAAATCGAGCAGCGCCGTGCACACGGCGCCCGATTGCGAGACCACCGCCAGGCGTCCCGGCAACGCGCGGACGCCGGAGAACGTGGCGGCGAGGTCGATGTCCGTGCGCGCGATGCCGTAGGCGCGCGGACCCAGCAGGCGCACGTGCGCCGCGCGCGCGGCCGCCGCGACGTCGCGCGTCCATTGCGCGGCGAGCGCGGCGTCGCCGTCCGGCGCGCCGGTGAGCATCAGCATCGCGCGCACGCGCGCGGCCGGCGTCCTGGATCACCGCGAGCGCCTGCGCCGACGGCACCGCCACGACGGCGAGGTCCAGCGGCTGCCCGATCGCGCTCAGCGTCGGCCATGCGCGATCGCCCTGCACGCGCTCGTGCCGCGCGTTGACCGGATAGACGGCACCCTTGTACGCGCCGGCCTTGACGTTGGCGTAGACCTTGCCGCCCAGCGCGCTCGCGCGGTCGGACGCGCCGACGACGGCGACC
The DNA here is from genome assembly GCA_044225845.1 of Casimicrobiaceae bacterium. Classification (GTDB taxonomy): domain Bacteria; phylum Pseudomonadota; class Gammaproteobacteria; order Burkholderiales; family Casimicrobiaceae; genus VBCG01. The sequence continues at coordinate 44,198 of JBGAIC010000004.1, read as the reverse complement.
GAACGGGGCATCAGCAGGTGCGCCAGCGCGTGTTCCATGTCCCCTTTCGGCGTGCCGCGTGCGCTGCGGCGCCGCGGCCGCGGCGCATTGCGTGGGGTAGGCCGTGCTGGGCTCGAACCAGCGACCAAAGGATTATGCGTACCACTTCGGCTTCCGCCGCCCGTTTCCGGTTCGTGGTCTGGACTCTGTCTTGCCTTTCGGCCTTCCCGTCGAGTCTCTACACGTTCCCCGCGTCCTGCGGAGCTTCGCTCGGCGTTGGCCGGGTCCCTTGCGGGGCCGTGGGCGTTCGCCGACTTTGAGAAGTTCTACCGTCAAGGCAGAGTGAACTTGCCTTGGGCAACCCGCGTGGATGGCTCCATGCGCCCGCGCCGGCGGGCGTTGAGGAGTTCTCCGTCGAGTCCTCTGCTCTGACCAACTGAGCTAACGGCCCCCTTGCGACGATTATCGCATGCGTGCTTGCGCGCACCGCGATGGCGGCGCGGCCCGCCCGGCGTGCGCATCGGCTAGCATTGCGCCATGTGCCACCCCGCGCCGCGCGCAGCCTCCTGGCTTGCACGGAGCCTGCGGATGCCATGCACGCAGTGTCGATTACAAGCAATATCCTTCATGTAATCATGAGGTTATAAGCACCGCACCGGATTGGCACAATGCTTGCGACCCAACAGGCGATGCCCCGCCAAGCCCTGTTCATCGTCGGTCCGCGTGCCGACGGCCCCACCGCGCTCGGCCGTTGCGTCGTCGCGGGCGGCGCCGCCGACGCCATGGCCGCGCCGCACGCGCTGCGCCCGCTCGCGGACGCGGTGCTCGCGCGCGCCGGCATCACCTGGGATGCGCCGTCGCCGGCGCCCGAGCGCGTGCGCGACCTGCAGGTGGGCACGTTGACGGCGGCCGCGCACGCGAAGGTGCGCGAGTCGCTCGCGGAGGCGGACACCGTCATCGTCGACGACATCGCGGTGGCGCGCGGCTTCCCGTTCTGGCGCCAGGTGTTCGAGCGCGCGGGCTTCACGGTGGATGCGGTGATCGTGGCCACGCGGCCCCACGTGTTCGTCGCGTCGCAGGCGCGCGACCAGCAGGCCGCGCCGGAAAAGTCGCTGGCGCTGTGGCTGCATGCGCTCGTGGAAGCGGAGCGGACGACGCGCGGGCTCACGCGCATCTTCGTCACCAGCGATGCCTGGCATGCGGACCGGACCGGCGTGCTGGAGCGTGTCGCCGCCGATCTTTCGTTCGCGCCGGCCGCGTCGCCCGAGGCCGCGGCCGCCGCGCGCGCGTTGCCGGCGAGTCCCGAGGCGCGGCTGAAGCCGCATGCGGGCTCGCTGCTGTCCGGCCTCGACACCGCCATCGACGAAGGGTATGCCGCGCTGACGGCGCGCGCCGCCTGGCACGACCCGCGCTCGGCGATCGAGGCGTTGGCCACGCACGTGCAGCCGGCGCTCAACGCAGCCATCCCGCCGTGGATCGAGCGCGTGCTGCACGACGATCGCGAGACCATCGCCCGGCTCGCGGCGGAAGTCGCGCTGCGCGACGAGCGGACCGCCACGCTGAGCGCGGAGCTCGACACCGCCCGCATGCAACAGGGCCCGGACGCCGCGGCCCTGCGCGCCGAGCTCGTGTCGCTGCGCGAGCAGGGCGCGCGCGAACGGGCCACGCTGCTCGACGAGCTCACGAAAGCGCGCGGCGAGATGCTGCGGCTCACGACCGCGGTGGCGGAAGCGCCGCGCGCGGCCGAGGGCCTGCGCAGCGAGCTCGCGCAGGCGCACCGCGACCTGTTCGACGAGCGCGCGACGATCACGCGGCTCACGGAAGCGCTGGAGGCCGCGCGCCGCGACGCGGAAGGCATGTCGCAGCGCGGCGAGTCGACGCGCCACCACCTCGAGGCGCTGGCGTCCGAGCTCGCGCAGACGCGCGAAGCGCTGCAGGCGCGCGAGCACGACTATGCGATCGTCGCCGACGAGATCGACGCGTTGCGCGTGCAGATGGCGGACCTGCAGGCGGAAACGGAAACCGCGCTGCGCGCGCGCGACATGGCGCAGCGGATGCTGTCGCGCGCCACGACGGAACGCGATTCCGCGCGCCACGCGCTGGAAGTCGCGGCGGCGGAGCGCACGGCGGCCGAGGACGGCATCCGCCAGTCGCGCGACGCGCTGCAGGTGCTGCGCGACGAGCTGCAGCGCCGCGCCGTGGCCGAAGCGCAACTCAAGTCCGAGCGCGAAGGCGCGCTCGCGACGCTGCGCACCGTCAGCGAGAAGCTGGCGGCGGTCGAGACGATGCTCGCCGAGCGCAACGCCTACATCGGCGAGCTGGTGCAGCGGCACAACACGCTCGCCGCCCGCCTCAACACGCTGGACCAGAACGCGCTGACGCGGACCGCGGCCAAGCTCGCGAAGCTGCCGCGCGGCAAGCCACGCGGCTGACGGTGCTACAGTCGGGGCATCGCACGACGGACCGCGCATGGCCTCGCTCGCTTTCGTTCCCCTGATCCTCTCCGGCGGCGCCGGCACGCGGCTGTGGCCGCTGTCGCGCGAGGCGACGCCGAAGCCGTTCATCCCGCTGCCCGACGGCGAGACGCTGCTCGCGCGCACCGCGCGCCGTGCGCTGGGCGTCGAGGGCGCGGGCCCGCTGCTGACGGTCACCAACCGCGACTACTACTTCGCGACGAAGGACGTCTACGCGACGCTCGACGGCGGCAGTCCCGCCGACGCGCGCTACCTGCTCGAGCCGTTCGGCCGCAACACGGCCGGCGCAGTCACGCTGGGCGCCCTCGCGGCCGCGGACCTGTGCGGTGCCGACGTGCCGCTGCTGGTGCTCCCCGCCGACCACCTGATCCGGCGCCAGTCCGCGTTCGCGCGCGCGGCGTTGCGCGCCGTCGACATTGCGCGCCGTGGCCGGCTCGTCACGTTCGGCATCGCGCCCACGCATCCGGACCCCGGCTTCGGCTACATCCGGTGCGGCGACGCCATCGACGGCGACGCACCGCCCGCACGGCGCGTCGAACGCTTCATCGAGAAGCCGCCGCGCGACGACGCGGTGCGCTACGTGATGGAAGGCGGCCACCTGTGGAACTCCGGCATGTTCGCGTTCACGCCGCGTGCGTTCTTGGCGGCGCTCGCACCACGCGCCGGACGTGCTGGCCGCCGCGCGCCGCGTCCACGCGGCACGCACGAGGCCCGACGGCCCGATGTCCGAGTACGACGCGGCGCTGTTCGCGCTGATGCCCGACATCTCGATCGACTACGCGGTCATGGAGCGCGTCGACGACGCGGTGGTCGTCGAAGGCGATTTCGACTGGAGCGACGTGGGCTCGTGGCAGGCCGTGTCCGAACTCTCGCCCGCGGATGCGTCCGGAAATCGCGGCCGCGGCGAGCGCGTGTCGATCGCGACGTCGGGCACGTACATCCATGCGGACGAGCGCGTCGTGGCCACCGTCGGCGTCGACAACCTGGTGATCGTCGACACGCCCGATGCGGTGCTCGTCGCGCACCGCGACCACCTGCAGCGCGTGAAGGACGTCGTTGCCGAGCTGAAGGCGCGCGGCCACGAGGCCTACAAGCTGCATCGCACCGTCGCGCGGCCCTGGGGCACGTACACGGTGCTGCAGGAAGCGCCCGGCTTCAAGATCAAGCGCATCGAGGTGAAGCCCGGCGCGACGCTGTCGCTGCAAATGCATCATCGCCGCTCGGAACACTGGGTCGTCGTGACGGGCACCGCGCGCGTCACGCGCGGCGACGACGTGTTCGACCTGGCGCCCAACGAGTCGACCTACATCCCGGTGGGCATGCGCCACCGGCTCGCCAACGCCGGCGCCGCCCCGCTCGCGATCATCGAGGTGCAGTGCGGCGACTATGTGGGCGAGGACGACATCGTGCGCTTCGATGATGCGTACGGGCGGGTGGGGTGAATTCAGAGGTTTCGTAGTCCATCGGGGCGGGCTTGCCCGGAAATTGGGGTCAGACTCCATTTCGCATGCGTGACGTTCGATCGGCTCCGGTGCGCGTTCGAAATGGAGTCTGACCCCAATTTCCGGGCAAGCCCGCCCCGATGGACGCACCGCCTGACACCCCACTCGCTTTGCTTCGCTCGCTTTGACCCGGCATGGCGTTGCTTCGCTCGCCCATTTTCGTGCAACCCTCACCGCCTCGGCGGGTGTCTTGAATTGACAAGTTGCGTCTCGCGACCGGCGGTAGATTGGCCGCGACCTCGATGACCGGGCACTGATGCGCCACGCGCGCGTACTCGTCACGAGGCTCGTCAATCACTCTAGGGAGCGCGCAATGAAGCGGATTCTCGTCGTGGCCGTCGCACTGGCGTGCGGGGGCGCAGCAGGCTGGGCGGTCGCGCAGTACCCGATCATGGACGCGGTGGCCAATCGCGTGATCCAGAAATACCAGACGTCGACGTGCGAGCAGCTGTGGGCCAGCAAGGGCCAGCCGAAGAGCCCGGAAGAGCAGCGGATCGTCGGCATGCTGCAGCAGGACCCGCAGATGCGCCAGGCGTTCTTCGACAAGATCGCAGGCCCCGTCGTCAACAAGATGTTCTCGTGCGGGATGATCCCGTGATCGCGGCGCCCATGCTGCGCGGGCTGCGGCGCGCGGTCGCGCATGCGCTCGTGCCGGCGCTGGCCGGGTGCGTGCTCGCCGGCGGTGTCGCGGCGCAGACCGCCGCGCCCGCGCCGGCCAAGCCGGCCGCTCCCGCGGCGCGCGCGCCGGCCAAGCCGGCCGTCAGCGCGTGGAAGCCGACGCTCGAGCCGCGCGCCATGGCATTGCTGAAGGCGACGTCCGAGCGCCTGGCCGCGGCGCAATCGATGTCGTTCACGGCGACGGTCGGCTACGAATACCCGAGCAAGCTCGGCCCGCCGATCGTCTACACGGTGCGCTACGACGTCGCGCTGAAGCGGCCCAACCAGTTGCGCGTGCTGATCCCCGGCGACGGCCCCGCGTCGGAGTTCTACTACGACGGCAAGACGATCACGGCGTTCGCGCCGGCCGAGAACCTCGCGGCCATCGTCTCCGCGCCCGCCACGATCGACGCCGCGCTGCTGTTCGCGTTCAAGCAGGCCGCGCTGTACTTCCCGTTCAGCGACATCGTCGCGGCGGACCCGTACCGCGCGCTGACCGACGGCGGCAAGCTCGCGTTCTACGTGGGCCCGTCCGGCAACGTCGGCGGCGTGCCCACCGACATGGTCGTGTGGGCCAACGACGACGTGTTCATGCAGATCTGGATCGGCACGGACGACAAGCTGCCGCGGCGCATCCGCGCGACGTTCGCCGCGGACCCGCTGCGCCTGCGGCACGACATGGAGCTGTCCGACTGGGAACTCGACGGCGCGTGGCCGCCGGAAACGTTCGTGTCGGAGAAGGCGCAGGCCGCCGGCCGCATGGACTTCAAGGCGCCAGGTGCGCCGGTGGGCGCGCGACCGATCACCGCGCCGCGCGCCAAGCCCGCGCCGCAGGCCAAGTGAGGAGGAAGCCGATGAACAAGTGGCAAGGATCGATCCTGGGCCTCACGTGCGCGGTACTCGCGACGTCCGCATGGGGCTGGGCGAGCGCCAACCGCTTCGGCGGCAGTACGCAGCACGTGGCCGGCGAAGGCACCGAGCATACGAACGCATACGGCGGCAGCACGTCGCACGCGTACGGCGAAGGCACCGAGCACACGAACATGTATGGCGGCAACACCGCGCATGCGTGGGGTGGCGGCACCGAGCACACCAACGTGTACGGTGGCCAGACGGTGGGCAGGGCCGGCGAAGGCGCGTACCACACGTATCCGTCGGGCGCGACGGCCTATCACCCTGCGGGCTATCCGCCCGCGCCGACGTATCCCGCCTATGCGCCGCCGGTGGCGGTGCCCGCATACTCGTCCGGATGCTATGGATGCGCCGCCGCCGCGGGTGCCGTCGTGGGCATGGCGGCGACGGCCGCCGTGGTGTCGGCCAACTCGGCCGCGGCCGCGAACAATGCCTACGCTGCCGGCGTGGCGGCAGGCAACGCCAACACCACGGCCGCGTACAACGCGGGCGTCGTCAACGGCGCGGTGGCAGCGGGCGCCACCGTGGTCGGGCCGGCGCCCGTCACGGCTCCGGTGGGCGTGCTGCCCGCGTCCGGTACCTACGTCACCGGCGTCGCGTACGCAGCGCTGCCGGCCGGCGCGATGTCGATCAGCAAGAACGGCAACACGTACTACCTGAGCGGCAACACGTGGTTCCGCCCCGCCTACGGCGCCAACGGCGTCTACTACACGGTGGTAGGGACGCCCTGACGCGCCGGCGTCCGCGCGGCGGCGATCAACCGCGCCGCGCGGCCGGCGCGCGGGCGGCGCGGCTTGTCAGCGCGATGCCGCCGACGATCAGCAGCGCGCCCACCAGGTGGTACCACGCGAGCCGTTCGCCCAGGAACAGCCACGCGAGCACGACGCCGAACACCGGCATCAGGTGCACGAAGAGCCCGGCGACGTTGGCGCCGACGCGCTCGACGCCTTCGTTCCAGAAGAGATAGGCGAGCACCGACGAGAACAGCGCCACCGACACGAGCACGACGAGGTGCTCGACACTCCACGCGAGCGGCCGCCACCACAGCGTCTCGGCCACGTACAGCGGCAGCGTTCCCAGCGCGCCCGCCACGGCGAGGACGAACAGGAACGCGACACCGTCCAGGCCCGCGGGCCGCCGCCGCAGCGCGAGCGTGTAGATGGCCCACGTCGACATCGACACGACGATCAGGATGTCGCCGACGTTGAAGCGGAAGCGCGCGAGCGTGGACCACGTGCCTTCGGCCAGGATCGTCAGCACGCCGGCGAGCGAGACGGCCACGCCCAGCGCCTGCAGCCGCGTCAGCCGCTCGCCGAGGAACAGGAAGCCGAACGCGACGATCAGCACCGGGATGAACGAGTTGAGGATGACGCCGTTCGTCGCGGTCGTGTAGTTGAGGCCCAGGTAGGCGAGGCCGTTCTGGATCGTGGCGGCGAGCACGCCCATGCACGCCAGCCAGCGCCAGCGCGCGCGGATCAGCGGCCACGCGTCGCGCGCGCGGCGCCATGCGAACGGCGCGAGGATCAGCGTGGCGAACAGCCAGCGATAGAACGTCAGCGCCATGGGCGGGATCTCGCTCGCGAACGCGCGGCCGATCACCCAGTTGCACGCCCAGAACAGCGGCGTCAGCGTGAGCAGGACGTAAGGCGAGACGGCGGGCAACGGGCGTGCGGCGGACGGCATGCGGAGGCGCTTCGCGCGGGGGACGGCGCGGCGGCGTGAGTATAGCGAGGCGCATGGGCGCCGCGCCGCGGCCGCGCACCTCGAGCGCCGTATAATTGGCGCCCCGTCCGCGCTTCTCGAGCGCCCGTTCGATGCCGAAGGTCCGACCTGACGTCGCAGCGGACGCGCAGGTGGCCACGTCTTCGGACACCTCCGCACCGCCCTCGTTGCCTCCGTTTCCGGCAGGCTTGCCCGCGCTCGTCCCGGCATGGCCGGAGCCGGGCGAGCGGCTGCGCGTGGCGCCGCTCGTGGGCTCGGCCGACGCGCTGGCGCTGGCACAACTCGCATCGCAACGCAGCGATGGCGACGCGCGGCGCACGCTGGCCGTGATTGCGGCCGACGCCGCGTCGGCGCAACGGCTCGTCGAGGAGATCGCGTGGTTCGCGCCGCGCCTCGCGGTGGCCTACTTCCCCGATTGGGAGACGCTGCCCTACGACCACTTCTCGCCGCATCCGGATCTCGTATCCGGCCGGCTCGCAACGCTGTACCGCCTGGCGCGCGGCGAATGCGACATCGTCGTCGTCGCCGCACCCACGGCGCTGTACCGGCTACCGCCCGCTTCCTACATCGCGGGCCGCACGTTCTTCCTGAAGCAGGGCGAGCGGCTGGACCTCGATGCGTTGCGCGCGCAGCTCGCGCTCGCCGGCTACCAGGCGGTGACGCAGGTGGTGGCCGCCGGCGAGTTCAGCGTGCGCGGCGGTCTGGTCGATCTCTTCCCGATGGGCTCGGCGCTGCCCTATCGCATCGACCTCTTCGGCGACGAGATCGAGTCGATCAAGACGTTCGACGTCGATTCGCAACGCACGCTCTACCCGATGCGCGAGGTCCGGCTGCTGCCCGCGCGCGAATATCCGCTCGACGACGACGGCCGCGCGAAATTCCGCTCGGCCTTCCGCGCCGCGTTCGAAGGCGACCCGTCGAAGTCGCAGATCTACAAGGACATCTCCAACGGCGTCGCGCCCGGCGGCATCGAGTACTGGCTGCCGCTGTTCTTCGACGCCACCGCCGCGTTCACCGACTACCTGCCGGCGAACAGCGTCGTCGTGCTGCACGGCGACGTGCAGGGCGCGGTGCAGCGCTTCTGGGAAGACACCGATTCGCGCTACCGGCTGCTGCGCGGCGACAAGGCGCGGCCGCTGCTGCCGCCCGTCGACCTGTTCCTGCCCGAGGATGCGCTGTACGGCGCGCTCAAGCCGTTCGGGCGGCTGGAAATGCGGCAGGCTGCCGCCGTCGACGCGGCCAACGAGCGCGCGGCGACGCGGCCCTTGCCGCCGGTGGCGGTGGACCGCCGCTCGCCCGATCCGCTCGCCGCGCTGAAGGCGGCGCTCGCGACGTTGCAGGGCCGTATCGTGCTGTGCGCCGAAGGCGCAGGGCGGCGCGAGACGATGCAACAGTTCTTCGCCGAGTACGGCGTCAAGCCCGTGGTACGCGAGCGCTTCGTCGACGTCGCGGCGCGCGATGCGCCGACGCCGATGCTGGTGGCCACGCCGCTGCACGCGGGCTTCGCATGGCCCGAAGCGGGCCTCGCGTTCGTCACGGAAGCGGAGCTGTACGCCGGCGTCGTGCGCCGCGGCCGGCGCGAAGGCGCGCGCCGCTCGAACGTCGACGCGATGGTGCGCGACCTGTCCGAGGTGCGCATCGGCGATCCCGTCGTCCACGAGGAGCACGGCATCGGCCGTTACCTGGGCTTGACGACGCTGGACCTGGGCGACGGCCCCAACGAATACCTGCAACTGATCTACGCCAACGACGCCAAGCTGTACGTGCCGGTGTCGAGCCTGCACCTGATCTCGCGCTACGCCGGCGCGTCGCCGGATGCGGCACCGTTGCACGAGCTCGGCAGCGGCCAGTGGGAGAAGGCCAAGCGGCGCGCCGCGCAGCAGGCGCACGACACCGCCGCGGAACTGCTGAACCTGTACGCGCAGCGGGCGGCACGCAAGGGCCACGCGTTCAAGTTCAACGCGCACGACTACGAAGCGTTCGCCGACGGCTTCGCATTCCAGGAGACGGCAGACCAGGAAGCGGCGATCACCGCCGTCATCAAGGACCTGACGTCGGGCCAGCCGATGGACCGGCTCGTCTGTGGCGACGTCGGCTTCGGCAAGACGGAGGTGGCGCTGCGCGCCGCGTTCGTCGCGCTGGCGGACGGCAAGCAGGTGGCGGTGCTCGTGCCCACGACACTGCTCGCCGAGCAGCACTACAACCTGTTCGCCGAGCGCTTTGCCGACTGGCCGGTGCGCGTCGCCGAGCTGTCGCGCTTTCGCACCGCCAAGGAAGTGAAGGACGCGCTCGCCGGCTTGAAGGAAGGCCGCATCGACCTCGTCATCGGCACGCACAAGCTACTGCAGCCGGACGTCGAGTTCAAGAACCTGGGACTCGTCATCATCGACGAGGAGCATCGCTTCGGCGTGCGGCAGAAGGAGCGGCTGAAGCGCCTGCGCTCGGAAGTGGACGTGCTTACGCTCACCGCGACGCCGATCCCGCGCACGCTCGCGATGTCGCTGGAGGGCATCCGCGACTTCTCGGTGATCGCGACGGCCCCGCAGAAGCGGCTCGCGATCAAGACGTTCGTGGCGCCTTACTCGCCCGGGGTCATCCGCGAGGCGGCGCTGCGCGAGCTGAAGCGCGGCGGCCAGGTGTACTTCCTGCACAACGACGTCGACACGATCGTCACCACCGCCGACAAGCTGCGCACGCTGTTGCCCGAGGCGCGCATCGCGGTGGCGCACGGCCAGATGGCCGAGCGCGAGCTGGAACTGGTCATGCGCGACTTCTACGCGCAGCGGGTGAACCTGCTCGTGTGCTCGACGATCATCGAGACCGGCATCGACGTACCCACCGCCAATACGATCGTCATCGAGCGCGCCGACCGCTTCGGCCTCGCGCAGTTGCACCAGCTGCGCGGCCGCGTCGGCCGCTCGCACCACCAGGCTTACGCCTACCTGCTGACGCCGCCGCCCGACGCGCTGTCCGCGCAGGCGAAGAAGCGGCTCGAGGCGATCCAGATGATGGAAGACCTGGGCTCCGGCTTCTACCTCGCGATGCACGACCTGGAGATCCGCGGCGCGGGCGAAGTGCTCGGCGATTCGCAGTCGGGCGAGATGGCCGAAGTGGGCTTCCAGCTGTACAACGACATGCTGCGCTCGGCGGTGTCGGCCCTGAAGTCGGGCCGCGAGCCCAACCTCAACGAACCGCTGGGCGTCGCCACCGAAATCAACCTGCACGTGCCCGCACTGCTGCCCACGACGTATTGCAGCGACGTCCACGAGCGCCTGGTCCTGTACAAGCGCTTCGCCAGCGCCGAGACGCCGGACGAGATCGACGCGTTGCAGGAAGAACTCGTCGACCGCTTCGGCGGCATGCCGGAGCCCGCGCAGGCGCTGGTGGCGAGCCACCGGCTGCGGCTCGATGCGCGCGCGCTGGGTGTGGTCAAGGTCGACAGCGGGCCCGAGCGAACGACGCTGCAGTTCGTCAAGAACCCGCCGTTCGACGCCGGCGAGCTGATCCTGCTCGTGCAGCGCGACGGCCACATCCGCTTTGCGGGGCCCGATCGCGTGCGCATCGAGCGCGCGGCGCCCGCGTTGGCCGAGCGCGTGGCGCTGCTGCGCGATTTTTTCGCAAGGCTCCGGCACCGGTGAGCGACGCGTGACGGATGCCGCACTGCCGCCGTCGGTGCAGGTGCTGGTCCGCGACTGGCTGTCGGCCAACCACGTCGTCCTGAAGGGTCCCGACGGCCACGTGCTGGTGGACACGGGCTATGCGACGCACGCGCCGTTCACGGCCGCGCTGCTTGCGGAGCCGCACGTGCTCGGCAACGATCCGCTGGCGCTGATCGTCAATACGCACGGGCACAGCGACCACGTCGGCGGCAACGCGACGCTGCAACGCCGCTACGGTTGCCCGATCGCGTTTCCGGCCAGGGAAGCGCCGCTGGTCGATCGCTGGGACGAGCGCGCGCTGCTGTACGGCTATGCGGACCAGAAGGTGGACCGCTTCGCCATCGACCAGCGCATCGCGCCCGGCTCGCGGCATCGCTGGGGCGGGCTCGACTGGGACGCGCTGGCCGCGCCGGGCCACGACATGGGCGCGCTCGTGTTTTTCAATGCGGAGCACGGCATCCTGATCGCGGGCGACGCGCTGTGGGCCAACGGCTTCGGCTTCCTGATGCCGCGCGCCTTCGAAGCCACGGGCATGGAAGCCGCCGCGGGCACGCTCGACCTGATCGAGTCGCTGGACGTCCGCGTCGTGATTCCCGGCCACGGCGAGCCCTTCACCGACGTCGACGGCGCGCTGGCTCGCGCACGCTCGCGGCTGGCCACGTTCGTCGACGACGACGTGCGCACGGCGCGCCAGGCGCTGAAGGTGATCCTGATGTTCCACCTGCTCGACGTCCGTGCCGAGCCCGTCGCCACGCTGCCCGACTACGTGGCGCGCGTGCCGATGTACGCGGAGCTGAACGACGCGCTGCTGCACCTGCAACCGGCCGCGCTGGCCGACGGGCTCGTGGCGGATCTCCTGCGGGCGGGCGCCGCCCGTGTCGACGCGGGAATGCTGGTACCCTGCTGAGCGTTTGCCGCGATGCCGATGCTGTGCGTGGCGAGAACTGAGCGCATGGCCCGCGGTCCAATGCGAGCGCCGCCCGCGCGCCCTTCAATTGACGATGGAGATCCGCCGATGCGAGTTGTAACTGGTCTTTGCGCCGTCACCGCGGCCGTGGCCGCAGCCGTTTGCCTCACGTTCGCGCACGACGCTGCGGCACAGGACGCCAAGCCCGACCGCGCGATCAAGTACCGCCAGTCCGTGCTGCGCGCGATGGATTACAACTTCGACATCCTCGCCGCGATGGTCAAGGGCGAGATGCCGCCGAACAAGGAGCTCGCCGCGCAATCGGCGATGTTCGTCGACCAGCTCGCGCACATGCCGTGGAGCGCCTTCGGGCCCGGCACCGACCAGGGCGCGCCGACGAAGGCCAAGCCGGACATCTGGAAGGATCCGGACAAGTTCAAGTCGCTGCAGAACGACCTGATGGCCGCCACGGCGAAGCTTGCGGCCAGCGCCAAGTCCGGCGACGTGGCGCAATGGAAGGGCGATTTCAGCGCGGTGTCCGACGCCTGCCGCAACTGCCACCGCAGCTTCCGCGAGCGCTGATCAGCGGTTGATGAGCCACATCGCCGCGAAGCACAGCGCGGCGATGACCACCACGCGCAGCCATGGCGTCGCCGCGTCCCGCGGATCGGCGGCGCCGGCCGGCAGCGTCTTGGCGCCGGTGATCATCGCGCGCGCCAGGTTGTCCCGGAAGCGCAGCCGGTAGAACACGATCGCCGCGATGTGCAGCGCCGCGAGGCCGACGATCACCCACCAGAGCTTGCGATGCAGGCTCGACAGCGTGTTCGACAGGTCGTCGCTGACGTAGCGCATCAGCGGGCCGTTGGCGCCCGCGTCGTCGTTGGCGAAGAGCCCGAGGCAGGCCTGCGCCAGCAACGCGACCAGCAGCAGGACCACCATCCAGCCGCCGGCCGGGTTGTGCGTCGCATGCGTCTCGTGCGTGCCGCGCAGCAGCGAACCGAGGTAGCGGAGCACGCGCACGGGGCCGTACAGGAAAGCCGCGAAGCGCGCGTTGCGGCTGCCCAAGAAGCCCCACAGCACGCGGAACAGCACGAGCATCAGCAGCACCTGGCCCGCGCGCATGTGCCATTCGATCGCGCCCTTCAGGCCTGTCGCGACGAGCACGACGACCAGGATCACGATCGCCCAGTGGATGACGCGGACCGGCCAGTCCCAGACGGGCACGGCGACGGGATCGGCGGCGGTGACGGGTTCGCTCATGGTCAGTGGCTTGCCAGCGACAAAACGAAATTGCGGATGCCGCCCAGCAGCATCTCGACGGCCAGCGCGGTGAGGACGAGGCCCATCAGCCGCTCGAGCGCCACCATCGCGCGCTCGCCGAGCACGTCCTGCAGCTTGTACGACGCGAGCAGCACCACGGTCGTGAATGCCATCGCGAGCGTCAGCGCGACGATCGCCTCGCCGATGTGGCCCGCGTTGCGCGTGGCGAGCAGCATCACCGTCGCGATGGCCGAAGGCCCGGCGATCATCGGGATCGCGAGCGGCACGAGCAGCGGTTCGCCGCCCTCGACGCCGCCGAACACGCCTTCGGGCCGCGGGAACACCATCCGCAGCGCGATGAGGAACAGGATCACGCCGCCGGCGATGGTCAGCGACTCGTCGGACAGGTGCAACAGGTCCAGGAAGGCCTGGCCGCCCAGCATGAACAGCAGCAGGATGACGTAGGCGAAGATGCATTCGCGCAGGATTACCCGTTGCCGGCGCGCGGGCGGCACGCGCGCCAGCGTGGACACGACGAGCGGCACGTTGCCGAACGGGTCCACGACCAGCAGCAACAGGATCGTCGTCGAGAACAGCGCGGCGGTCATGCGGGCTCCTCGTCGCCTTCGTTCGCAGCGCCGCCCAGCGCGCGGCGGACGCGCGCCATCGTCGCCACGTTGGCCTTCAGCGCGAAGTCGAACAGCGCGAGGCGGTCGCTGATCGCCTCGCGCGTGACCGACATCGGGTTGGCCGGCGGCAGCGCAAGCCAGGCATCCGCCTCGCCCATCTCGAGCACGATGTCCATGCCGGCCCTGCGCGCGATGCGCATCATGCTCGCGTTCTCGGCAAGGCAGTGCATGTAGATGCGGCGATGGAAGCGGTTGCGCACGTGTTCGGTCGCGCGCGCCACCAGCGCGGAACCATGGCCCCGGCCGCGATGGCCCGGCAGCACCGAGACGCCGAGCTCCGCCTCGTCGTCGCCGAACGCCACGTGCGCCGCGCCGAGCATCCGCAGCTCGTGATCGTGGATGGCGAACACGACGTCGCGGTCGAAGTCGATGCGGCCGACGTAGGCGTCGATGGCCTCGCGCTTCATCGGCGCGCCGAAGCGCAGGTAGACGTCCGCGGGCGGCAGCGCCGCGAGATGCTTGCGGTAGGCCTCGCGCGCGGAGCCGGACAGGCGTTGGACGACGGCCGTCACGGGCAGAAGCCGTAGAAGTTGAATTGCGTGCCCAGGCCGCTCGTGGCCTGCGACGGGAAGGCCGCGCAGGGCTTCGCGTTGGCGCCGTAGTCGTTGCCGAAGTCACCCAGGTAGCGCGCCTTGGGCGTCGTGTCGCCGAAGCGCCGCGCGTACGGCTTGATTTTCGGCGGCGGCGGATCCTCGGGCTTGCCGTAGACGTTGACCGTGGCCGAGAAGCGTAGCGCCTTCAGCTCCTCGATGCGCTGCGCGCCATCGTGGTCGAACACGACGCTCGCAAGGCCGGGATCGCTGTCGGTCTCGTCGTCGTCGAGCGCCTCCGGCGCATACGGCGCGCGGCCGCGCTCGCCGCCGACGATCGTCGACGCCGGCAGGCCTTGCCCGGGAACCCGGTACAGCGCGCTCGGCGGCGGAGCGGCGGGCGCGGCCGGCGGGGCGCTTGTCTGCGCCAGCGCGGTTGTCGCGAAAAAAGACATCAGCACGAGTATCGAGGCCACGCCCATGTTCGCCATTGTAGGGGTGCATGCGGCGCCGCGCTTCAACGGCCGCGCACCGTGCCCTCGCGCCGCGGATCGGCCCCGCCCGCCCAGCCGTCCCGCGTGCGCAGGATGGCCTGCACGCCGCTCGTCTGCTCGTTGACGACCACCGCGTGGCCCATCGCCGTGAGCCGCGGCGCGAGGTCGGCCACCGGCGTGCCGCGCTCCAGCTCGATGGGCCCGTTGCGGCTGCCGAAGTTGCCGAGCGCGATCGCGGCCTGCGGATCGAGATGCCAGTCGACGATGGCGATCAGTGTCTTCGCCACGTAGTTGATGATGGCGCTGCCGCCCGGCGAGCCGAGCAGCAGCAGCACGCGCCCTTGCGCGTCGTAGACGATCGTCGGCGCCATCGCCGAGCGCGGCCGCTTGCCGGGCTCGACGCGGTTGGCCACCGGCTTGCCGTCGCGCTCCGGCACGAACGAGAAATCGGTCAGCTGGTTGTTGAGGATGAAGCCGCCGGCCGTCATCAGCCGGCTGCCGAACTGGTCCTCGACCGTCGTCGTCATCGTCACCGCGTTGCCATCGCCGTCGACGACGACGAAATGCGACGTCGACGGGAATTCGGGCGTCGTCGCAATGTCGCCGCGCGCCGCGGCCGGCGTCCCCACGAGCGATGCCGCCGCCGCGGCGGTGGCCGGCGCAGCGCCCCGCGGGTTGCCGGGCAGCGCGCGGTCGAACACATGGTCCGTGCGGATCAGCAGCCCGCGCTCGCGCAGGTAGTCGCGATCGAGCAAGCCCGCGGGCACGTCGACGAACGCGGGGTCGGCGATGAACGCGTCGCGATCCGCGTACGCAAGCGAACCGGCGCCCGCGATGAAATGCACGCTCCAGAGCGATGCCGCACCCATGTCCGCCAGCGGATAGGGCTCCAGCATGCCCAGCATCTGCAGCAGCGTGATGCCGCCGGACGACGACGGCGGCGGCCCGCAGACGCGCAGCGCGTGATACGTCCCGCACACCGGTTCGCGCGCGACCACGCGGTAGCGCGCGAGGTCGTCACGCGTGAGGTCGCCGGGATTCGGCGCATAGCCGTTGGCGGTGGCGATGACGTCGTCCGCGAGGGCGCCGCGATAGAACGCATCGGCGCCTTCGTGCGCGAGCGTGCGCAACGTCGCGGCGTAGGCGGGATTCGCGAGATGCGCGCCCACCGCGAGCGGCGCACCGTCGGCGTCCAGGAAATAGGCACGGATGCGCGGCTGCCGGAAGTAGCGTTCCGACGCGATCAGCGCATGCAGGCGAGGCGACACCGCAAAGCCCTGTTCCGCGAGCTCGAGCGCGGGCTCAAACAGCCTGGCCCAGGGCAGGCGCCCGTGCGCCTTGTGCGCGTCGCCGAGCAGGCGCGGCACGCCGGGCACGCCCACCGAGCGGCCGCCGACGACGGCTGCGTGGAACGCGAGTGGCTGGCCGTCGGCGTCGAGGAAGCGCTGCGGCGTCGCGGCGGCCGGCGCCGTCTCGCGGGCGTCGTACACCGTTGCGCGGCCCGTGCGCGCGTCGTGCACCAGCATGAACGCGCCGCCGCCGAGCCCGGACGATTGCGGCTCGACCAGGCCCAGCACCAACTGGATCGCGATGGCCGCGTCCACCGCGCTGCCGCCCGCTGCCAGCACACAGTAGCCGGCATCGGTGGCCAGCGGATTCGCCGTGGCGACCATCCAGCGATGCGCCGTGACCAGCGCCTTGTCGTGCCAGCCTGAAGCGGCTTCCGGCGCGATCGCGACAGGCTGCGCGGTCGCCGTCGTGCCCGCGCAAGCCGCGAGCACTGCCAACGCGGCCCGCAAGGCGGCCTTGGTCGCCGCTTGCCGCGCGGCCCTTACAGCGCGCAAAGAAATAGTCACCGGCGCGTCATTCGGCGTAAGCGCCGGGCGCAGCGCCCGACCACTGGCCATGCGCGGAGTCGCGACCCCTGCGGGGCCCGCAGCCCGCCGCATCGATCGCGGCCGCAGCCGCACCCACGTCATCCCCACCCAGGAGAATTCCATGCAGAACGCAACATCCCTCAAGCGCACGCTCGCCACCCTCGCCTTCGCGGGCTTCGCCGCGCTCGCCACGCAGCCCGCGCTGGCCGCGGACGGCGACGGCATGCAGAGCTTCCGCCAGCAAGTCACCATGATGGCCGACAAGAACGGCATGGTCAGCAAGAAGGAGTTCATGGCGATGATGGAGAAGAAGTTCGATTCGATGGACAAGATGCACAAGGGCATGCTGTCCACCGACGACGTCATGCGCATCTTCAGCGACAAGACCGGCAGCTGATCCGCCGGGCCCCGGCGCCCCCTTCGGTTGTCGGCCAGGCGCCGACAACCGTCCGGGCGGCGCGCCGATGCAGGAAGCCCTCTTCCGCGGGGATAATGCGGGTTGCTCGGGCCACCAGCCGGCCCCATCGAAGACAACCCCATGATACGTCTCCAATTCACGATCGACCTGTCGTACGACGTCAACGGCTCGTCCGACTTCCTGTTCAACATGGCCGCCGCGCGCACGCCGCAGCAGACGGTCGTCGCCGAGCGGCTGGACATCAACCGCCAGGCCGCCGTCACGTGGTTCAGCGAACCGCACTACGGCAACCGGCTGTTGCGCGTCGGCGTCGACGGCGGTCCGCTGCAGATCACCTACGCGGCTACGGTGGACATCAACGCGCTGGTGTCGGACCCGGCCGGGATCAACGAAAGCCACGTCCGCGACCTCCCCGGCGACGTGATTCCCTACCTGTACGCCAGCCGCTACTGCCAGTCCGACCGCCTGGTCGAATTCGCGCACGCCGAGTTCGGCTCGCTGCCGCCCGGCTATGCGCGCGTGCAGGCCATCCGTGACTGGGTCAACCATCACGTGAAGTTCATGATCGGCACGTCGACGACGTCGACGGGCGCGCTCGACACCTTGGCCGACCGCAAGGGCGTGTGCCGTGACTTCGCGCACCTGATGGTGGCACTGTGCCGCGCGATCAACATTCCCGCGCGCTTCGTCACCGGCATCGACTACGGCGCGGACCCGTCGCTGGGTCCCTGCGATTTCCACGCCTACGTCGAGGTGTGGCTGTCGGGCCGCTGGTACGTGTTCGACGCGACGGGCATTTCGCCGCGTACGGGCCTGGTGCGCCTGGCCACCGGCCGCGACGCCGCCGACGTGCCGTTCGCGACGATGTTCGGGCCGGTGCGCAGTTATGCGCCGCGCGTCTCGATTGTCGCGGTCGACGACCCGCGCAACGGCTTCGAACTGCCGCAGCGGAGCAACCTCGCCGTGTCGACGGCGGGTCCGCGCGAGGAATCGCGGCCGTCGCAGAACGTCAACCAGGATTCGAACCTGATCCCGTTCCCGACGGATTTCGAGCGGGCGGCGCGGCAGTACGGATGACGCGCTCCGCGTAAAAAAAGGGCCGCAATCGCGGCCCTTTTTCATGGCGCAACGTCGGCGCTTACTTCACCGTCACCTCGACGCGCCGCGCTTCCGGGTTGTCCCCGGCAACGTTGCCCTGCGTGAGCATCGGCTTCTCGAGCACGATCCGCTCCTCGACGATGCCGTCGAGCTTCAGCGCGTCGCGCACCTTCTCGGCGCGGGTCTTGGCGAGCGCTTCGTTGGCGGCGGCATCGCCCGTCGCATCGTGGTAGCCGGACACGACGAGCTTCTTGTCGCCGGCCTTGGCCGCGGCCGCGAAGGCGTCGAGCTTGGCCTTCTCGTCGGCGGCGAGGTCGCCGCTGCCGCTCGCGAAGTACAGCTTCACGATATTGATGGTCACCGGGGCCGACACCGCCATCGGCGCCGCCGCGGGCGGAACAGCGGCAACCTTGCCGATGCCCCAGGCGCCAAGCAGCGGCACGATCATCAGCGCGACGATGTTGATGATCTTGATCAGCGGGTTCACCGCGGGACCGGCCGTGTCCTTGTACGGGTCGCCGACCGTGTCGCCGGTGACCGCCGCCTTGTGCGCGTCCGAGCCCTTGCCGCCGAAGTGGCCGTCCTCGATGTACTTCTTCGCGTTGTCCCACGCGCCACCGCCGGTGGTCATCGAGATCGCGACGAAGATGCCGGTGATGATCGTGCCCATCAGCAGGCCGCCCAGCGCCTGCGGACCGAGCGCCAGGCCCACGACGACGGGCACCAGCACCGGCAGCAGCGACGGGACGATCATTTCCTTGATCGCGGCCTTGGTCAGCAGGTCGACCGCAACGCCGTATTCCGGCTTGGCCGTGCCTTCCATGATGCCCTTGATGTCGCGGAACTGGCGGCGCACTTCGTGCACCACCGCGCCGGCCGCGCGTCCCACCGCTTCCATCGCCATGGCGCCGAAGAGGTAGGGAATCAGGCCGCCGATGAAGAGGCCCACGATCACCATGTGGTTCGACAGGTCGAACGAGATGTTGATGCCCTGGCCTTGCAGCGCGTGCGTGTAGTCGGCGAACAGCACCAGCGCGGCGAGGCCCGCCGAGCCGATCGCATAGCCCTTGGTCACCGCCTTCGTCGTGTTGCCGACGGCGTCCAGCGGATCCGTGATCGCGCGCACGCTGTCCGGCAGGTCCGACATTTCCGCGATGCCGCCAGCGTTGTCGGTGATGGGGCCATAGGCGTCGAGCGCGACGATGATGCCGGTCATCGACAACATGGCCGTGGCCGCGATGGCAATGCCGTACAGGCCCGCGCACCAGAACGACAGCAGGATGGCGACGCACACGGCCAGCACCGGCCACGCCGTCGACTTCATCGACACGCCCAAGCCCGCGATGATGTTCGTCGCATGGCCCGTCGTCGACGCTTCGGCGACGTGCTTGACCGGCTTGAAGTCCGTGCCCGTGTAGTACTCGGTGATGACGACCATCGCGGCCGTCAGTGCGAGGCCGATCAGCGTGGCGAGCCACAGCTTCATCGGCGACAGCGACGGGTCGATGGCGCCGACGTTGGCCATCATCCGCGACGTGATGAACCAGAAGCCGATCGCCGAGATGACGCCCGCGACGATCAGGCCGCGGTACAGCGCGTTCATGATCTTGCCGCCCGGCTTCGCCTTGACGAAGAAGCAGCCCACGATCGACGCCAGGATCGAGAAGCCGCCCAGCACCAGCGGATACGTGACCGCCGTGACCGCCATCTTGGGCAGCAGCAGCGCGCCGAGCAACATCGTGGCGACGATCGTCACCGCATAGGTCTCGAACAGGTCCGCCGCCATGCCGGCGCAGTCGCCGACGTTGTCGCCGACGTTGTCCGCGATCACCGCGGGGTTGCGCGGGTCGTCTTCCGGGATGCCCGCTTCGACCTTGCCGACCAGGTCCGCGCCGACGTCCGCACCCTTGGTGAAGATGCCGCCGCCGAGACGCGCGAAGATCGAGATCAGCGAGCCGCCAAACGCCAGGCCGACGAGCGGCTCGATGACGGCGTGGAAATTCTCGGCCGAGACGTCCGCACCGCGCGACAACCAGATGTAGAAGCCGGTGACACCCAGCAGCGCGAGGCCGACGACCAGCATGCCGGTGATCGCGCCGCCGCGGAACGCGACCGCCAGCGCTTCGTTCAGGCCCGTGCGCGCCGCTTCCGCCGTGCGCACGTTGGAACGCACCGACACGTTCATCCCGATGAAGCCCGTGAGGCCCGACAGGATGGCGCCGATGGCGAAGCCGAAGGCCGTGCGCCAGTTGAGGAACTCGCCGATGACGATGAACAGGATCACGCCGACGATGGCGATGGTCATGTACTGGCGGTTGAGGTAGGCCTTGGCGCCCGCCTGCACGGCCGCGGCGATTTCCTGCATGCGCGCGTTGCCGGCCGGCTTGGCCATGATCCACGTGATGGAAAAGATGCCGTAGACGATCGCGGCGGCCGCGCAGACGAGCGCGAAGATCAGTGCGTTGGACATGCGATGGGTTCTCCCGGTGAAATGGCTTCGACTGCGTGGAGCGCTGGCGGACCATTCCAACGGCATTCCGCTGCACCCTCGTCCGGCCCCGGCCCGGAACCTCTTCGCTCCCGCCTGCCGTGGCTTCCCGCGTTCCCTGCTGGCGCCGCCCCCTCCGGGCCGCGCATAACCCCGTATTGTGCCAGCCCGCGGGCAGGCTGGTCGAGTCGCCCCGCTTGGGGCGCCGGAGGACGGCCTAGACGGCGAACGGCGTAGCCAGCCGGCGCTTGACTGCGACGTTCTTGAGCCGCACGTAGCGCGGCAAGCCATCCTTGAACGGCGGCGGCGCCTCGCCCCTGATCAGCGGCGCAAGATAACGCCGCGCCTTCGCGGTGATGCCAAAGCCGTCCGCGGTGATGAAGTCGCGCGGCAGCATCTTCTCGGCATTGGCCACCTTGGACAGCGGCGCGATCTCGATCGTCCACCTGTACGGCGAGTCCGCGACGCGCTTGATGGCGGGCATCACGGCATTGTGGCCCGCAAGCGCGAGTTCGACGGCCGCCCTGCCCACCGCATACGACTGCTCGAGGTCGGTCTTCGACGCGAGATGGCGTGCGGCGCGCTGCAGATAGTCGGCGACGGCCCAGTGGTACTTGAGGCCCAGCTTGTCCTTCACGCGCTGCGCGATCATCGGGCCGACGCCGCCCAGTTGCGCGTGGCCGAACGCGTCGCGCACGCCCGAGTCGGACATCAGCTTGCCGTCGGGCGTGAGCAGTCCTTCGCTGACGCCGACGCAGCAATAGCCGGACGCCTTCACCTTGGCCTCGACGGCGGCCATGAACTTCGCCTCGTCGTAGCGCACTTCGGGAAACAGCAGCAGCAGCGGGATCGGCGTGTCCTTGTCGTCGGCGAGCCCCACGGCCGCCGTGATCCAGCCCGCGTGGCGGCCCATCACTTCCATGACGAAGAGCCGCGTGGACGTCTTGGCCATCGACGCGACGTCGAAGGCCGCCTCGCGCATCGACGTGGCGACGTACTTGGCCACCGAGCCGAAGCCGGGGCAGTTGTCCGTGATCGCAAGGTCGTTGTCCACCGTCTTGGGCACGTGCACGGCGACGACCGGATAGCCGAGCCGTTCGCTGATCTGCGACACCTTGAGGCAGGTGTCGGCCGAGTCGTTGCCGCCGTTGTAGAAGAAGTAGCCGATGTCGTGGGCGCGGAAAACTTCGATCAGCCGCTCGTACTGCGCGCGCGAATCCTCGAAGCTCTTCAGCTTGTAGCGGCAGCTGCCGAACGCGCCGGCCGGCGTGTGCTTCAGCGCCGCGATCGCCGCGGCCGACTCCTTCGACGTGTCGATCAGGTCTTCCGTCAGCGCGCCGATGATGCCGTTGCGGCCCGCGTACACGCGTCCGATCTTCGCCTTGTGCTTGCGCGCGGTCTCGATGACGCCCGCGGCGCTGGCGTTGATGACGGCGGTCACGCCGCCGGACTGGGCATAGAACGCGTTGCGCGGCTTCGGTTTCTTCGTGGCCATGATGGAAACGTGGATTGACGTAAGGAGGAGTCAGGCGCGCACCGCTGGTGCGAGCAGTTCGGTGGCGCCTGCGT
The DNA here is from genome assembly GCA_044225845.1 of Casimicrobiaceae bacterium. GTDB lineage: Bacteria > Pseudomonadota > Gammaproteobacteria > Burkholderiales > Casimicrobiaceae > VBCG01. Next base: position 21,963 of record JBGAIC010000004.1, on the reverse strand, counting down.
GCTGCGGATCGACCTGCAGCACGCGCTGCGCCGTGGCGCGCGCGGCATCCGCGTCACCGCGCATCGCGTAAAGGCGCGCAAGGCCGAACAGCAGGCCGGCGTCGCGCGGCCGCACGGCGACGGCGAGCGTCTGCGCGGCAAGCGCGGCGTCGGGATGACGCGACGCCACCTCGATGCCCGCCAGGATGGCGAGGCCCACCGGGTCGTTCTGGTTGAGGGCGAAAAGTTCGGTCAGCTTGGCGCGCGCGGCGGTACCGTCGCGGCGCTGCGCGGCGGCCACGGCGGCGTTGCGCAGTTGGCCGGCGGCGGCGTTGAGCGCTTCGCGCTGCGCCTTCCACTTGTCGAAGATCAGCGCGCACATCCGTGCGATCTGCGCGTCGTCGACGTTGCGCCCGCCCCAGGTACCGGAGTCGCCTTCGTCGGCGTGCCAGGTGAACGTGCGCAGCGGCTCGAAGTGGAAGCGCGTCTTCTGCGCGCACTGGATGAAGAAGTCCCAGTCCTGGTGCGTCGTGCAGCGCTCGTCGAAGCGGGCGCCTTCCGCCACCAGCGAGCGCGCCCACAGTGCCGTCGACATGTGGATGAAGTTGCGCGCATAGAGCTCGGTGAGCGCCATCGGTTGGCCGAACACCTGCGTGCCGCCGTCGAACACCGCATGTGCCAGCGAGTGGACGAAGCGGGCGTCGCGGGCACGCGCGGTGGCCGCCACCAGGCCGCTGACGTGCGTGGGCGCGAGTTCGTCGTCGTCGTCGAGGAAGCTGATCCAGTCGCCGGCGGCCGCGTCCTGGCCCGCGTTGGCGGCCTCGGGTCGCGTGAGCCGGCGCGGCGAATCGACGTAGCGCAGCGGATGCGGACCCGCTGCGGAAGGCACGGCGGGATGACCCTCGCCGCGCGCGTTGGCGACGATTACCTCGAGCCGCGGATGGTCCTGCGCCGCCAGCGACGCGAGCGCACGCGGCAGCGTCGGCCGTCCCATGCTGCGGATGACGATGCTGACGAGCGGCGTCGCGGCGGCGGTCATCGCGACGGCACGTCGGACCCGGTCAGGACTTCAGCGCAGCGAGGCAGGCCGCGCGGATCGAATCGACGCTGCCCTGACCGTTCACTTCGCGGTAGCGCGGCGCGGCCTTGTCGCCCGCGCTCGCCCATTGCTGGTAGTAGGACACCAGCGGCTCCGTCTGCGCGTGATAGACGGCGAGCCGGTTGCGCACGACGTCCTCGCGATCGTCGTCGCGCTGCACCAGGTCCTCGCCGGTGACGTCGTCCTTGCCCGCGACCTTGGGCGGGTTGAACACCACGTGATAGGTGCGGCCCGACGCGAGGTGCACGCGCCGGCCCGTCATCCGCTCGACGATCGCCGCATCGGGCACGCTGATCTCCAGCACGTAGTCGATCGGCACGGCGGCCGCCTTCATCGCATCCGCCTGCGGAATGGTGCGCGGGAAGCCGTCGAACAGGTAGCCGGCGGCGCAGTCCGGCGCCTTCAGCCGTTCCTGCACGAGGCCGATGATGATGTCGTCGGACACGAGGCCGCCGCTGTCCATCACGGCCTTGGCGGCAAGTCCGAGCGGCGTGCCCGCCTTCACCGCGGCGCGCAGCATGTCGCCGGTGGAGATCTGCGGTATGCCGTACGCCTCCTTGATGAACGTGGCCTGCGTCCCCTTGCCCGCCCCCGGCGGTCCCAGCAGTATCAGTCGCATGACGTCGTCTTCTTGTCGGTATCGTTGATCAGAGCAGTGTGCGCACGCGCGCAAGGTCGTCGGGCGTGTCGACGCCGGGCGCCGGCGTGCCCGTGGTCAGCTCGACGACGATCCGGTAACCATGCCACAGCGCGCGCAACTGTTCGAGCGCCTCGTAGCGCTCGATGGGCGCGGGCGCCAGTTCCGGATAGCGCGCGAGGAACGCGACGCGGTAAGCATAGAGGCCGTAGTGACGCAGGATGGGCAGGCCGGCCGGCAGCCTGGCCGGCGCGCCTGCGGCGAACGCATCGCGCGCCCAGGGTATGGTGGCGCGGCTGAAGTACAGCGCGTAGCCGCGCGCATCGCACACGACCTTTACGACGTTGGGGTTGAACGCTTCGGCGACGTCCTCGATCGGATGCGCGGCCGTGGCGATCGACGCGTCCGGATGCTGCGCCAGCACCTCGGCCATCCTGCGGATCAGCGCCGGCTCCAGCAGCGGCTCGTCGCCCTGCACGTTGACGACGATGTCGTCGTGCGCAAGGCCCAGCGCGCGCGAGGCCTCGGCGAGCCGGTCGGTGCCGGTGGGGTGATCGCCGCGCGTCAGCAGCGCCTCGCAGCCCGCGGCACGGACCGCATCGACGATTCGCGTGTCGTCGGTGGCGACCACGACGCGCGAAGCGCCGCTCGCAGCCGCGCGTTCGGCCACGCGCACGACCATCGGCTTGCCGTTGATGTCGGCCAGCGGCTTGCCGGGCAGGCGCGTCGACGCATAGCGCGCCGGGATCAGGGCGACGAAGCGCGCCATCGGCGGCGTCACGCGTGCTCGTCGGGACCGAGCTTGCGCGCCTCGTCCTCGAGCATCACCGGAATGCCGTCGCGCACGGGATAGGCGAGCCGCGCCGAACGCGACACGAGCTCCTGCTTCGCGGCGTCCCACACGAGCGGCCCCTTGGTCACCGGGCACACCAGGATCTCGAGCAGCTTGGCATCCATCATCGGGCTCCGATCAGCTTGACCACCCGCATCACCAGCGCGGGGTCGAGGCGGGCCTCGATCGGCAGGTACCAGAACCGGGCGTCCGCGAAACCGCGGCATTTTACCGCGTCCTTCTCGGTCATCAGTACCGCGGCGGCATTCGCGAACTCGACGTCCGCGGCCGCGTAACGATGGTGGTCCGCGAACGCGTGCGGCGTCGCCTCGATGCCCAGCGCGGCGAGCGACGCGAAGAAGCGTGCCGGATTCGCCGTGCCCGCCAGCGCGTGGACGTCCGCGCGGCGGAAACGTTCGGGCCCGGCCGTGAGCGCTGGATCGGCGACGTTGCGGAACGCGAGCGGGATTTGCGCCATCGCGCTTTCCCGCCCATTGTCGCGCGGCGCGGGAAACGGTGCGTCGTAGGGCACGAGCGTCACCACCGCGTCGACGCTCGCAAGGCGCGACGGCGGCTCGCGCAGCGGCCCGGCCGGCAGGAGCTGGCCGTTGCCCAACCCGCGCGTGCCGTCGACGAGCGCGATCTCGACGTCGCGCGCCAGCGCATAGTGCTGCAGCCCGTCGTCGGCGACGATCACCGTGCACTCGGGATGGGCGGCGAGCAAGGCACGCGCGGCATCCGCGCGCCGCGGGGCGACGAACACCGGATGGCCGGCGCCGGCGAGGATGGGCGGCTCGTCGCCGACGAGCGCGGGATCCGAGTCGGGCATGACGGCCGTCGCGGCGCGCGCGCTGCCGCCGTAGCCGCGGCTGACGATGCCCGGCCGGTGGCCGTGTATCGCCAGCGCGTTGGCCAGCGCGCGCGCAGCGGGTGTCTTGCCGCCGCCGCCGACGGCGAGGTTGCCGACGACGACCACCGGCACCGGCATCCGCTCGACGGCCATCAAGCCGGCGTCGTACAGCGCACGGCGCACGCGCACGCCGGCGCGCATCAGCCACGATAACGGGAAGAGCGCCGCGGTGAGCGGCGTGAGGTGCGGCTGGTACCAGGCGGCGACGAGGCGCGAGGCGCTCATCGAGGCAACGGCGCGTGGCGGCGAACGCGCGAGCCCGGCGTCACTTGCCCGCGGCCGCGCCTCCCGCCGGCGTCTGCGTCTGGAACGTGATGTGGACGAGGCCCGCGAGCCGCGCGGCTTCCATCACGTGCACCACCGACTGGTGCGTGCTGTTGGCGTCGGCGTTGATGATGACGACGGGGTCCTTCTGGCTGCCGGCGGCGCGGCGCAGCCGCTCCGCGAGGTCGTTGGCCGACGTGTACTGGAAGATCTCGCGGTCGATCGAGAAGCGCCCCTGCGCGTCGATGCCGACGACGATGTCCTTCGGCCGCTCGGGCGAGGCCTCGGCGTTGGCTTCGGGCAGCGTGATCTGCAGCTCGGCCACGCGCTGGTACGTCGTGGTGACCATCAGGAAGATCAGGATCACCAGCAGCACGTCGATCAGCGGGATCAGGTTGATCTCCGGATCGTCGCGGCCGAGGCGCGGTCGCAGGTTCATCGTGCCGCCCGCCCTACTTGCGATCGTCGTGCGCGAAATCGACGAGCTTGATGGCCTGCTGCTCCATCTCGATGATCAGCGCGTCGACCTTGCCGCGGAAGTAACGGTAGAAGATCATGCTCGGGATGGCCACGATCAGGCCCATCGCCGTGTTGTACAACGCCACCGAGATGCCGTGCGCCAGCGCGATGGGATTGGACGCGGCCGCGCTCTGCGAGCCGAAGATCTCGATCATGCCGATGACGGTGCCCAGGAGGCCCAGCAGCGGGGCCATCGCGGCGATCGTGCCCAGCGTGGTCAGGAAGCGCTCGAGGTCGTGCGTGACGACGCGGCCCACTTCCTCGATGGCCTCGCGCATCACGGGCCGCGGCGCCTTCACATTCGCAAGGCCGGCGGCCAGGATGCGGCCGAGCGGCCCGCGTTGCGCGGTGGCGCGCAGCAGTTCCGGCGTGGCGCCCCGCTCGCGGTACTCGACGAGCACCTTGTCGACGAGTCCCGGCGGCGCGACGACGCTGGAGCGCAGCGACCAGAAGCGCTCGATGATGAGCGCCAGCGCGACGACCGACGCGATGATCAGGGGCCAGATCGGCCAGCCGGCCGCTTCAATCAGGGACCACACGATGTACTGCTCCTTGCACCCGAAGGCGCGATGTTAACCCATCCGTCCGGGCATGGACCCGCTCAGCCGCGGCCGGTTCCGTTGAGCGCCGCGGTCAGCGCCGCACCGGCCAGCACCACGACCCAGCACAGGTAGAGCCACAGCAGGAACACCGGCAGCGCCGCCAGCGCGCCGTAGATCAGCTCGTAGCTCGGCACCGCGTCGATGTACAGCGCGAAGCCGCGCTTCATCAGCTCGAACACGACGGACGCCGCGATGCCGCCGACGAGCGCGGGCAGCCAGCGCACCAGGCGCGCCGGCACCAGCTTGTACGTCAGCGTGAACGCGACCGTCGTCAGCAGGAAGGGAATCGGCGCCACGATCCAGCCGTGGAACAGCGTCGGCCGGTTGAGCATCACGCGCGATTCTGCCGCGATCTCGGTCGACAGCCAGATGCTGGCGCCGACGAGGATGGGACCCACGGTGATGCCGAACAGGTACAGCGGCAGCCGGCGGTGCAGCGGCCGCCCGCGCGTGACGCGGAAGATCGCGTTGAGCTCCGACTCCACGGTGGCGATCAGCATCAGCGCCGTGATCGCGATGATCAGCACCGACACCGTCGACAGGCTCGCCGCGCGATCGGCGAAGCCCACGACGTACTCGTGCACCACGGCGGACGCGCTGACGGGCAGCATGTGGCGCAGCAGGAAGGTCTCGAGCGCCGCCATCCACGTCGTAAAAATCGGGAATTGCGCGACGATGGCGATGGCCACCGTCGCGAGCGGCACCAGGCCCAGCAGCGTCGTGAAGGCGAGCGCTGCGGCGGTCTTGCTGATGGCGACCTCGCGGAGCTGCGCCGTCGCGTTCTGCCAGAAGGCCATCCTTCGTCCTCAGCGGCCGGCGGCGCCGGCGAGATGCGCCGCGCACCACCAGGCGGCGCCGGCGATCAGCGCCGACGCGGGTATCGTCAGGATCCACGCCCACACGATGCGGCCCGCGACGCCCCAGCGCACGGCCGAGAACTTGCGCGTGGCGCCCACGCCCACGATCGCGCCGGTAATCGTATGCGTCGTCGACACCGGGATGCCCAGGTGCGTGGCGAGGAACAGCGTCAGCGCGCCGGCCGTCTCCGCGCAACAGCCGCCCACGGGCTTGAGCTTCGTGATCTTCATGCCCATCGTCTTGACGATCCGCCAGCCGCCCAGCAGCGTCCCCAGCGCGATGGCGCTCTGGCAGGCGAGCACGACCCACAGCGGGATGTCGTCGGCCTTGAACGCCGGCGGCAGCTGGCCCGCGGCCACCAGCACCAGCGCGATGATGCCCATCGTCTTCTGCGCGTCGTTGCCGCCGTGGCCCAGGCTGTACAGCGCCGCCGACACGAGCTGGGCGCGGCGGAACCAGCGGTCCACGCGATGCGGCGGCGTGCGGAAGAAGAGCCACGACACCGCCGTCATCAGCAGCATGCCCAGCACCAGGCCCAGCGCCGGCGACAGCACGATGGCGGCGCTGATCTTGGCGAAGCCCGCGAACTCCAGCGCGCCGAAGCCGCCCTTGGCCACCGCGGCGCCCGCGAGGCCGCCGATCAGCGCGTGCGACGACGACGATGGCAGGCCCACCCACCACGTGATCACGTTCCACGCGATCGCGCCCGTCAACGCACCCACCAAGACCCAGGCGTCGACGATCCGCGGCGCGATGACGCCGGTGCCGATGGTGTTGGCCACCGCGAGCCCGAAGAACAGGAACGCGACGAAGTTAAAGAACGCGGCCCAGGCCACCGCGTACTGCGGCCGCAGCACGCGCGTCGAGACGACGGTGGCGATCGAGTTGGCAGCGTCGTGGAAGCCGTTCAGGAAGTCGAAGGCCAGCGCCAGCGCGACCAGCGCGACGACGAGCGGCAGTCCGAGCGCGCCACCTTCCACGGCGTCAGGCGCTCTCGAGGACGATGCCCTCGATCAGGTTGGCGACGTCCTCGCAGCGGTCGGTCACTTCCTCCAGCAGCAGGTAGACCTCCTTCTGCTTGATGATTTCCTTCGCGTCCGGCTCCTCGCGGAAGAGCGTCGACAGCGCCGAGCGGAACACGCCGTCCGCCTCGCTCTCGAGCCGGTCGATCTCCGCGCACAGCGCGAGGATCTTCGTCGCGTTCTTCATCGACTCGAGCATCGCGACGCAGTCGCGGACCTTCCCGATGCTGGTGGCGCACAGGTCGGCGAGCATCCGCGCCTGCGGCCCGATGCGGCGCACGTCGTAGAGGTCCAGGCATTCGACGACGTCTTCCATCAGGTCGAGGATGTCGTCCATCGCGTTGATCAGCGCGTGGATCTGGTCGCGGTCGAACGGCGTGATGAACGTCTGGTGCAGCAGGTGCACGGTGTCGTGCGTGATGCGGTCCGCCTGCTTCTCGGCCGCCTGGATCGCCTTGGCGTGCACCGGCGCCGCGGCCAGGTCCGCGAACACGGCGACAAGCTCCCCGGCGGCGGTGGCCGCCAGCGTCGCATGCTGGTTGAAGTATTCGAAGAACCGGCCTTCACGCGGCAGGAGCGGCATGGGATAACCCGTCGGAGGAGCTGCAACGGGCGCGGATTATCGCATGCGATGTAAGGATCATCCCCTCCCGCACGACCGTGTGCCGTCATTGAAATCGCGTGCGCCAGCACCGATTTCCCATCCGGAAAGGAGTTCCCCATGACCTCGACCCCCACCCTCCACTACGCCGTCCTGGGCGGCGGCTGTTTCTGGTGCCTGGACGCCGTGTTCCGCGACCTGGACGGCGTCGTGTCCGTCGAATCCGGCTATGCCGGCGGCCCCGGCGCCGCGCCGAGCTACGAGGACGTGTGCACGGGACGCACGGGCCACGCCGAAGTGGTGCGCATCGCGTTCGACCCGGCGCGCATCGCGTTTGCCGACCTTCTCCGCGTATTCTTCACGATCCACGACCCGACCACGCGCGATCGCCAGGGCAACGACGTCGGCACGCAGTACCGGTCGGTGATCTTCGCGCAGGACGCGGAGCAGAAGGCGATCGCGCGCGACGTGGTCGCCGAAGTCACCGCGGAGAAGCTGTACCCGGCGCCGCTCGTCACCGAGATCGCCGACGCGGCGCCGTTCTACCCGGCCGAGGGCTACCACCAGGAGTACTTCGAGCGCAATCCGCAGCAGCCCTACTGCATGTTCGTCGTGGCGCCCAAGGTGTCCAAGTTCCGCAAGGCGTACGCGGACCGGCTGAAGCGCGCCTGACGCCGGGCGCTCAGGGCGCGAGGCGCCGCCGCGTCCACCCGGGCGCGGCGCGCGCGTAGGCGATGCGGTCGTGCAGCCGCGACGGCCGCCCCTGCCAGAACTCGAACGCGTCGGGGATGACGCGGTAGCCGCCCCAGTGCGGCGGCCGCGGCACGTCGTCGCCGGGGTGGCGCGCCGCCGCCTCGTCGAAGCGCGCGGAGAGGAAGGCGCGGTCGGCGATCGTCGCGCTCTGCGGCGACGCGAGCGCCGCCAGCCGCGACGCGCGGGCCCCTTGAGGCGGCAAGGGTCTTCCTCAATGCCGCACGGCAGCATCCGCGCGCGTGCCGGCGGCGTTCCGCGCGACGGATTCCGGTTGCGCCGCGCGTGCGCGTCGCGCGTTGTCCACAATTCCTGTGGATGGACGTGTGGATATCTTGTACATTCGCGCGCTAAGTCGTGCAGGGGTCGTGAGAACGCTGGCGCTGCCTAAAATAGCACCGCTATTTTCGAGCGCCGATTCAAGCACTTGGCGATGTCTTCCGGATGCAACACCAAGGTAACATCGGCGTCATCCGGCGCTTTCCGCGCCGCGCCATGACTCGCCGCCCACGATGCCCTCGCTGTTCGACGATCCCCCGCCCGCAAGCCCCGCACCGCGCGATCCGCGTGCGCCGCTGACCGTTTCCGCGCTGGTGGCGCTGGCGCGCGGCGCGCTGGAGCGCGGGCTGCCCGCCGTGCGCGTGACCGGCGAAGTGTCGAACTTCGTCCGCGCGGCGTCCGGCCACTGCTATTTCAACCTGAAGGACGCCGGCGCCCAGGTGCGCTGCGTGCTGTGGCGGACCAAGGCGCGGCTGGTCGACTTCGCGCTGAAGGACGGGCTCGCCGTCGAGATCGCGGGCGCCGCGACGCTGTACGAGCCGCGCGGCGAGTTCCAGCTCGCCGTCGACAGCGTCAAGCTCGCCGGCGCGGGCGCGCTGTACGAGCGCTTTGCGCGGTTGAAGGCGCGGCTGGACGCGGCCGGATGGTTCGCGCCGGAGCGCAAGCGGCCGCTGCCCACGTATCCGCGGCGCATCGGCATCGTGACGTCGCTGGCCGGCGCCGCGCTGCACGACGTGCTCACGACGCTCGCGCGCCGCTGGCCCGCGGGCCGCGTGGTCGTTTACCCGACGGCGGTGCAAGGCACCGGCGCGCCGGACGAGATCGCCACCGCGATCCGCGTGGCCAACGAGCGCGCCGAGGTGGACGTGCTGATCGTCTGCCGCGGCGGCGGGTCCATCGAAGACCTGTGGGCGTTCAACGAGGAAGTCGTGGCGGCCGCCGTGTTCGCGTCCGCGCTGCCCGTGATCGCCGGCGTGGGCCACGAGACCGACGTCACGATCATCGACTTCGTCGCCGACGTGCGCGCGCCGACGCCCACCGGCGCCGCGATGCTGCTGGTGCCGGACCGCGTCGCGTTGTCCACGCGCGTGGACGCGCAGGCGGCGCGGCTGGCGCGTGCGCTGGGCCATGGGCTGGCGACGCGCGCGCAGCGGCTCGACCTGGCCGCGCGCACGCTGCAGCATCCGGCGGCGCGGATCGCGGCGCAGCGGCGGCTGGTCGACGACGCCGCGCGGCGCATCGCCGCCGCGGCGGGCGGGAGGCTGGCGCAGGATCGCGCCGGTGTGCGCGCATTGGCGCAGCGCCTGCATCGCGAACTGGGCGTGGCTTTGCCGGGCCGCGCGCAACTGGCGCAGGTGCATGCGGACTGGCGCCGCGCGGGCGCCACGCGCGTCGGTGACCTGGGCCGGCGGCTCGACGCGCTCGCACAGAACCTCGCCCACCTGTCGCCCACGGCGGTGCTCGAGCGTGGCTATGCGATCGTCGCGCGCGGCGATGGGGACATTGTGACGGACGGGGCCACGCTTGCCACGGGCGAGGCGGTCGACATCACGTTCGCGCGCGGTTCGCGCGCCGCGACGATCCGTCAGGAAATGGGGTCACAGGAAATGGGGTCAGACACCAATTCCGCCGCCCAACCCAGCGGAAATGGTGTCTGACCCCATTTCCTGTGCGGCTGTGACTAAGCCTCGTCGGGCTCGGGATCGTCGACCGGCGCGCCGCGTCCAAGGTGCGCGATCACGTCGGCCGGCGCCTGCGCCGCGATCTTCGGCGTCGCCGTGACCACATCGGCGTTCTGTGCACGATGGCGCAGCGCGTGGTCGATCAGCACCAGCGCCAGCATCGCCTCGCCGATCGGCGTCGCGCGGATGCCCACGCAAGGGTCGTGGCGGCCGTGCGTGTTGACGATCACCGCGTGCCCGGCCTTGTCGATCGAATGGCGGTCGAGCCGGATCGACGACGTGGGCTTCACGGCGAACGACACGACGATGTCCTGCCCCGTGGAGATGCCGCCCAGGATGCCGCCTGCGCGATTGGACGCGAAGCCTTCCGGCGTCATCTCGTCGGAATGCTGCGTACCGTGCTCGGTCACCGCGTCGAAGCCCGCGCCGATGGCCACCGCCTTCACCGCGTTGATGCCCATCATCGCGGCCGCGATGTCGGCGTCGAGCTTGCCGTAGACCGGCTCGCCCCAGCCCACCGGCACGCCGGAGGCGATCACCTCGATCTTCGCGCCCACGGAATCGCCCGACTTGCGCAGCCGGTCCATGTAAGCCTCGAGCTCCGGCACCAGCGTCGCGTTGGCGATGAAGAACGGATTGGCGTCGACGTGCGCCCAATCCTCGAACGGGATGACGTTGGGCCCGAGCGCGGTCAGGTGGCCGCGGATGACGACGCCGTAGCGCTCGCGCAGCCATTTCCTGGCGATGGCGCCGGCGGCAACGCGCACCGCCGTCTCGCGCGCCGATTGCCGGCCGCCGCCGCGGTAATCGCGGATGCCGTATTTCTGCCAGTACGTGTAGTCGGCGTGGCCGGGCCGGAACGTATCGGCGATGTTCGCGTAATCCTTGCTGCGCTGGTCCTGGTTGCGGATCAGCAGCGCGATCGGCGTGCCGGTGGTGCGGCCCTCGAACACGCCGGACAGGATCTCGACGGTGTCCGGCTCGCGCCGCTGCGTCACGTGGCGCGACGTGCCGGGGCGCCGGCGGTCGAGCTCGAGCTGGATGTCGCTTTCAGCGAGCGCGAGCCCCGGCGGGCAGCCATCGACGACGCAGCCGATCGCCGGTCCGTGCGATTCGCCGAAGGAAGTGACACGGAACAGCGTGCCGATGGTGTTGCCGGACATCGTGGGCGCCCGAGTGAAAAGTCGCGATCGAGTTTAGCATCGCGCCGTCAGCTCACCTGCGGAGTCACCGTGACGCCTTCGACCGGCGAGCCGAGAAGCCGCAGGTCCTTGTCGCGCAGAGCGACGAGCAGCGCGTCGCCGTTGGCGTCGACGCGGAATTCGCCGAAGCGCGCGGCCGCGTACGGCCGGCCGTGGCCTTCCTCGAAGAACCACGCGTTGGTCGCAAGTCGCACACGCCCGTCGCGGATCCGGTAGCGCAACCTTACCTCGTCGGGCGCGAGCGGCGTGCCGTCGTCGACACGGCGCAACGTCCCGACGTTGCGCGCATCGACCGCCAGCACCAGCGAGCCATCCGGCGGCACGTTGCGGACATCGCCCGCCGGAAACGCGCCGCGCGCCGCCTCCCACTGCAGCGCCATGTAGTCGCCCTGCAGCGGTGCGCGCGGATCGACGGGTGCCGTCGCCAGGATCAGCGTGCGCCCGTGCTGCAGCAGCGCCTCGCGCGCGCCGATGCCACGATGCACGAACGCGAGCACCGCCAGCGCAGCGACGACGAGCGCCACGCGGCGGATCATCGCGCGGCCCCCGCCGGCGCGACGAGCCGCGGCAGCACGAGCCCGATCGCCACGAGTACCGCACCACACAGCGCGAGCGATGCCGCCTTGACGAGCAGCGTCGTATCGAGCGCGTAGTAGTAGTAGCTGCCCATCCACAGCGCCGCGACGAGGCCGACGCCCAGCAGCGCCGGTCGCGCCATCGCGAACGCGACGACGGCGACGATGGCGCCCGCCAGCAAGCCGGGCACGGCCCACGCGAAGACGCACAACGCCAGCACGGCCACGGCGATACCCACGCGCGGCGCGACGTGGTCGGGACCGCGCCGGAGCACGATCGCCGCGACGGCCGCCGCGAACACGACCGCCAGCAGCACCCATTGCAGCGTGACGTTGAACCCGTACGGCGACTTCACCCGCGCGAACGCATCGACGAACGGCCACGCGATGGCCGCCGCGCACAGCGCGAGCGCCAGCGCCGTCGATACCGGCTCCGCCCACGCCGCGATCGCGGCGCGGCGATCGGCCACGAGCGCCGTCGCGACGAAGCCCGCCGCGAACAGCGGCACCAGCGGAATCCACCAGGCCCCGGCCAGCAGCAGGCCGTACGCTGCGCCCGCCGCCGCGAGCGTGGCGAGCACGCGGTGCACGCGATGCGCGACCGCGAGGACCAGCAAGGCCTCGAACGCCACGATGAAGGCGAGCGGCAGTATCCAGTGCGGCGAGAACGCGCGCACCAGGCCCCAGCCGACCGCCGCCTGGCCCGCAATCGACACGGACAGCGCGAGCTGCTCGACGAACGTCCCGCTGTCGCCGCGGCGCAGGCCCCATGCCGCAGCTCCGCACAGCATCAGTCCCAGCACGATCGAGCCGGGCGCCGATTCGAGCACCGCCCACGACAACGCACCGATCGTCGACAGCACGAACCACGACGCGACCCACGCGGCGAACCCCGTCAGCGCCCGCAGGTACCAGGGCGCGCGCGGCGGCCCTGCTTCCGGCGTCGGCCCGTCGACGAGCCGCGCCGCGGTCAAGCGGTCCCACAACGCCTCGGCATTCATGCGGCTTCCTCCGCGGCGACCTGCCGCAACCATGCGGTGCCCTTCCAGGCCATCCCGATGACCGTCACGCCGATCGCGAACGGCGAGAACACGATCGCATGCACGTAAACATGAACGGTCAGGAACACGGTGACGACCACGATCGCGGATGCCAGGGCCAGCGCCAGCACGAACAGGTCGACGCGACGCACCCGCCAGCCGTACCAGACGAGTCCCATCCACGCAAGCCAGCCGAGGCCCATCGCGCCGCGCTCCGCGAGCGCACCCCACGTCGCGCCCAGGCCCAGCGCCGTCGCGGCACACGCGCTCGCCACCGCGACCGTGCGCACCACCCACAGCGGGCTTTCGCGCCAGGCCGCGCGGAACGCGACTTCCGCGGCCGCCAGCGCCACGGCATTGAGCGCGAATGCGGACCACAGCATCCGCTGCAGCGACCCGCGGCCCTCGAAGAAGCGCGCGAGCCAGAACTCCACGGCGCCGTTGACGATGACGAGCCACAGGATCCACAGCGCGCCCTGCCGGCCGAGCACGACGAACGGCAGGATGGCCACGGCCCACGCGCTGAACAGCTCGTCCGTGTCGGCACCCCCGTTGGCGGCGCGGTCGACGGTCTCGCGAATCGCCTACTGCGCTCGCTTGCGCACGTGCTCGCGAACCGGACACAGCGCCTCGACCTCGCGGCGCGCACGCTGCAGCATCCGGCCGCGCGGATCGCCGTGCAGCGCCGCCTCGTCGACGATGCCGCGCGGCGGATCGTCGCTGCCGGCGCCGGTCGCGTGGCGGACGACCGCGCCGCGTTGCGCAGCGCCCGCGCAGCGCCTGCAATGGGAGCTCGCCGTGCCCGGCCGCGCGCGCGCCTGGAGCGACTACGGGACGACTGGCGCCGCGCGGGCGGTGCGCGTGGGCGATCGCGGCCGCCGGCTCGATGCGCTCGCCCAGAACCTCGCGCACCTGTCGCCGGCCGCCGTGCTCGAGCGCGGCTATGCGATCGTCACGCGCGGCAACGGCGACATCGTCATCGACGGCACATCGCTGGCAACGGGCGAGGACGTCGCGATCGCGTTCGCGCGCGGGACGCGCGGCGACCGTGAAATAGGTCCGACCTAATTTCGACCGTCACGGCGGGCAAGGCTGCGGGCTCGGTGCGCGCACGCCACGGAAAATAGGGTCGGACCCTAGCGAAGCTTTGGCGTGGCCGTGACGACGTCGGCGTTCTGCGCGCGATGGCGCAGCGCGTGGTCGATCAATACCAGCGCAAGCATCGCCTCGCCGATCGGCGTCGCCCGGATGCCCACGCAGGGTCGTGGCGCCCGTGCGTGTTCACGATCACCGCGTTGCCGGCCTTGTCGATCGAGCGGCGGTCGAGCCGGATCGACGACGTCGGCTTCACGGCAAACGACACGACGATGTCCTGGCCGGTGGAGATGCCGCCCAGGATGCCGCCCGCATGATTGGACAGGAAGCCTTCCGGCGTCATCTCGTCGGAATGCTCGGTGCCGTGCTGCGCCACCGCGTCGAAGCCGGCGCCGATGGCCACCGCCTTCACCGCGTTGATGCTCATCATCGCCGATGCGATGTCGGCGTCGAGCTTGCCGTACACCGGCTCGCCCCAGCCCACGGGCACGCCCGACGCGACGACCTCGATCTTCGCGCCGACGGAATCGCCCGACTTGCGCAGCCGGTCCATGTAGGCCTCGAGCTCCGGCACCAGCGGCATTCGCGACGAAGAACGGATTCGCATCCACCGCCGACCAGTCCGCGAACGGGATCACGTTGGGACCGAGCGCCGTCAGGCCGCGGATCGCGACGCCGTAGCGCTCGCGCAGCCACTTCTTCGCGATCGCCCCGGCCGCCACGCGCACCGCGGTCTCGCGCGCCGACTGGCGGCCGCCGCCGCGATGGTCGCGGATGCCGTACTTCTGCCAGTACGTGTAATCCGCGTGGCCCGGCCGGAACGTCTCGGCGATGTTCGTGTAGTCCTTGCTGCGCGAGTCCTCGTTGCGGATCAGCAGCGCGATCGGCGTGCCGGTCGTGCGCCCCTCGAACACGCCGGACAGGATCTCGACGGTGTCGGGCTCGCGGCGCTGCGTCACGTGGCGCGACGTGCCCGGCCGCCGACGGTCCAGCTCGTGCTGGATGTCGCTTTCGGCGAGTGCCATGCCGGGCGGACAGCCGTCGACGACGCAACCGATCGCCGGGCCGTGCGATTCGCCGAAGGAGGTGACACAAAAGAGCGTGCCGAACGTGTTGCCGGACATCGTGGAGGTCAGGAGGACGAAGGCGCGATCGAGTGTAGCATCGCGCCCCGCCCGGCCCGGCACGGCGCCGGGCGTGCCGCTTCGCGTCAGCCGGGCCGCGGCGCGACGACGACGCCTTCGACGGGCACACCCAGCAGCACGAGGTCCTTGTCGCGCAGCGCCACGAGCAACACGTCGCCGTGGGCGTCGGCGCGGAACTCGCCGAAGCGCGCGCCGGAACACGGCCGCGCACGCCCCTCCTCGAAGAACCACGCGTTGGTCGCGAGCCGCACGCGACCATCGCGGATCCGGTAGCGCATCCGCACCTCGTCGGCCGCGAGCGGCGTGCCGTCGTCGAGGCGGCGCAACGTCCCGACGTTGCGTGCATCGAGCGCGAGCACCAGCGAGCCATCCGGCGGCGCGGCGGCGACGTCGTCGGGCGTCGGGAACGCTGCGCGCACTCCCACTGCAGCTGCCATGTAGTCGCCCCTGCAGCGGTGCGCGCGGATCGACGGGCGCCGTCTCGAGGATCAGCGTGCGTCCATGCTCCAGCAACGCTTCGCGCGCGGCGATGCCGCGATGGACGACGGCGAGCACGACGACCGCGGCGACGATCAGTGCGATGCGGCGGATCATGACCGCACCTCTTCCGGCGTGACAAGGCGCGGCAGCACGAGCCCGGATCGCCACGAGTACCCCGCCGCATAGCGCGAGCGACGCGGCCTTCGCGAGCAGCGACACGTCGAGCGCGTAGTAGTAGTAACCGGTCATCCACAGCGCGGTGACAAGACCCACGCCCAGCAACGCCGGCCGCGCCATGGCAAACGCCACGACCGCCACCGTGGCCGCGGCCAGCAGCCCCGGCACCGCCCAGGCGAAGCCGCACAGTGCGACGACGCCCACCGCGATGCCGACGCGCGAGCATGTCCGCGGGCCCGCGCTTGAGCACGATGGCCGCCGTGGCCGCCGCGAACACGACGGCGAGCAGCAGCCATTGCGCGCGGGCGAGCGCGTCCTGCGGCACGCAGGCGCGAGAATGCGTCGATGACCGGCATCGCGCCGGCCGCCGCGCACAGGCGAGCGCCAGCCCGGTCGATGGCCCGGAAGCGCCCATGCGGACACCGCGGCGCGCCGATCGGCCACGAGCGCCGTTGCCGCGAACGCGCCCGCGAACACGGGCACCAGCGCGCCGCGGCAGGTCGGCCAGCAGCAGAGCAAACGCGGCGCCTGCGCCCGCGAGCGTGCCAGCGCGCGGTGCACGCGATGCGGCACGGCCGCCACCAGCAGCAGCTCGAACGCGATGATCAGTACCAGCGGCACGACCCGGTGCGGCGAGAACGCATTCATCAGCCCATACGCGACGGCGGCACGGCCGGCGAGCGAGACCCTGTGAGCGCGAGCTGCTCGACGAACGTGCCGCGGTCTCCCGCTGCGCAAGCCCCATGCGGCCGCACCGCAGAGCATCAGCCCGACGACGATCGCGCCCGGCGCGGATTCGAGCACCGGCCACGACAACGCGCCGATCGTCGACAGCACGAACCACGAGGCCACCCACGCTGCGAACCCGGTGGCAGCGCGCGCAGGTACCAGGGCGCCGGTGCCGGCTCCACGGACGGCGCAGGGCCGTCGACGAGCCGCGCCGCGGCAACCAGTCCCACAACGCGACTCGACGTTCATGACGCCTCCGCAGCAACGACCCGTCGCAGCCACGGTGCCCTTCCAGGCCATCGCGATGACGAGCGCGCCGATCGCCAATGGCGCGAGGACGATCGCGTGCACGAACACGTGCACCGTCAGGAACACGGTCACCACGATCGCGGATGCCAGCGCCATCGCCAGCACGAACAGGTCGACGCGCGACGCACCCGCCAGCCGTCGACGCGTCCCATCCACGCGAGCCAGCCGAGGCCCATCGCGCCGCGCTCCGCCCCGAGTCGCGCCTTGTGGCCGAGCGCCGTCGCGGCCATGGCGCTCGCTGCGCGACCGTGCGCACGACCCACAGCGGGCTTTCGCGCAGACCGCGCGCAAGGCGAGTTCCGCGGCGACCAGCGCCACGCCGTTCAGCGCGAACAGCGTCCACAGCATCCGCTGCAACGGGTTCGCGGCCGTCGAGGAAACGCGCGAGCCACAACTCCGCGGCGCCGTTGACGATGGCGAGCCACAGCAGCCACAGCGCGCCCTGGCGGCCGAGCACGACCAGCGGCAGGATTGCGAGCGCCCACGCGCTGAACAGCTGGTCCGTGTCGGCACCCGTCTGGTAAGACTGGCCCACGAGCGCCAGCAGCGCACCGATCGCGATGCACGCGATGCCCAGCGCCGTTCCGCCCGCCGCGCCGTCCGGGCCGCGCCACGCAGCGACGAGCACCGTGACCAGCACGGTCGCCTCGACGAGCAGCAGCCGTTCGGCGCGCGTCATCGCGCTCCAGTTGTGGGCGATGAAGAAAATCAGCGCCGCGCCGAGCATCGTCCCGCCGGCGACAAGCCCGACAAGCCGCAGGAAGCGCGCCCACGCCGCCGCGTCCGGATAAACGCCGGCGACGACCAGCGCCGCGGGCACTGACGCGTCGCGCAGCGATCCGCCCGCGTTCCAGCGCAACAGCGTGTCACGCGTGTCGCTCATCGTTCCTCCCCTGTCCGCCGCCGTGGACGTCATCGGCGCTCGCCGCGCAGCGCCGCGACGTCGGCCTGCGCAGGCTCCACCGTCGCGTCGGGTGCCGCGAGCGCGGGGCCCGCGACGAGGTCCACCGGCGCGCGCAGGCCCAGCCAGCCGCCCATCGCCTTGCCGCCGTGCGCGCGCGAGAAGCAGCTGCCCCACAGGCCGCGCAGCGCCATCGGCAGCACCGGCACCGCGCGGCGCGCGAGGATCTCGGCGGTACCGGGCTTGAACGGCAGGATCTCGCCGGTATCCGTGAGCCGGCCTTCCGGGAAGATGCAGACGAGCTCGCCCTCCGCGAGCGCCGCGTCGACGTCGGCGAAGGCCTGCGCCTTCAGCGCCGCGTCCTCGCGCGCCGGCGCGATGGGGATCGTGCGCATCGTGCGGAAGATGAACGACAGCACGGGAATGCGGAAGATGCGGTGGTCCATGACGAAGCGGATGGGCCGGCGCACGTAGCCCGCGACGATCATCGCGTCCGCATAGCTCACGTGGTTGCAGACGATGAGCGCCGGGCCCTCGTCCGGAATGTTGGCGAGGCCCACCGTGCGCACGCGATAGGCCGTGTGGACGATGATCCACGCGAGGAAGCGCATCAGGAACTCGGGCAGCAGCAGGTAGATGAACAGCGCGACGACCGCGTTCATCAGGCCCAGCGTCAGGAACAGCTGCGGGATGGACAGCCCCATCTTCAGCAGGCCCAGCGCGACGCCCGCGGACACGACGAGGAACAGCGCGTTGAGGATGTTGTTGGCGGCAATGATCCGCGAGCGGTATGCGGGATCGGACCGCGTCTGGATCAGCGCGTACAGTGGCACGATGTAGAACCCGCCGAACACGCCGATCAGCACCAGGTCCGCGATCACGCGCCAGTGCGCGTGGTTGGCGAGGAACACGCCCACGCCGCCCGGCACCGCCTCGTGCAGGCCGCGGCACGCGAGCCACAGGTCGACGGCGAACACGGTCATGCCGATCGAGCCCAGCGGCACCAGCGCGAGCTCGACGCGATGGCCGGACAGCCGCTCGCAGAACAGCGAGCCGGCGCCGATGCCCACGGAAAACAGCGCGAGCAGGAACGTGGCGACGTGCTCGTCGCCGCCCAGGATCTCGCGCGTGAAATTCGGGAATTGCGTCAGGAACGTCGCGCCGTAGAACCAGAACCACGAGATGCCCAGCAGCGACAGCCACACGGTGCGGTTGGCGTACGCGAGCCTGATGTTGCGCGCGGTCTCGGTAAGCGGGTTCCAGTTGAGCTTCAGCGCGGCGTCGACCGGCGGCGTGTGGGGGATGCCGCGGCTCAGCCACCAGCCGGCCACGGCGATCGCGATGGCCGTCGCGCCCGCCAGCACGGGCCCGTTGGGCTCGACGGCGACGATGAGCCCGCCCGCGATCGTGCCGAGCAGGATGGCGACGAACGTGCCCATCTCCACCATGCCGTTGCCGCCGGTGAGTTCCGCCACCGACAGGTGCTGCGGCAGGATCGAGTACTTGACGGGACCGAACAGCGTCGAGTGCACGCCCATCAGCGCCAGCGCCGTGAACAGCAGCGGCAGGCTCTTCAGCGCGAAGCCGGCGAGCCCGATCACCATGATGCCGATCTCGAACAGCTTGATGACGCGGATAAGCTTCGACTTCTCGAACTTGTCGGCCAGCTGGCCCGCCGTGGCGGACAGCAGCACGAACGGCAGGATGAAGATCGCTGCGGCCAGGTTGACCAGCGTGTTGGGATCGAGCGTCGTCAGCGTCGTCGCGTGGAAGGCCGCGTAGATGACCAGCGCGTTCTTGTAGACGTTGTCGTTGGCGGCACCCGCGAACTGCGTCCAGAAGAACGGGCCGAAGCGCTTCTGCTTCAGCAGCGCGAACTGGTTGGGGGCGGGGTTCGCGGGATGCGCGGTGGTCGCTTCGGCGGCAGTCATCGGGGTCTCGTCGCAAGTCCGGCGTCTTTGTACCGCAGTCGCGGCGCCGGCACAAACGCCGCACGGCCGATGGCCTCGCTGCTGGTCAGGTTCGACACCACATGCTCCCACTTGAAGGACGCTCTCCTGGTGGCCCGTGACGGTGACATCCTGCGCCGGGCCGCCATGATTGCAATACCGATTTCACGTAGTATCATTTCTCGATACTCGCGGTGACCGTCCCATGAACGACACGGCCCGCCTCGTCGCCACGCTGAAGAAACTGCTGCGCAGCCGCGGCCTCACGTACGCGCAACTCGCCACCCGGCTCGACCTGTCGGAAGCGAGCGTCAAGCGGCTCTTCTCGCGCGAGACGTTCACGCTGGCGCGCCTGGAGTCCATCTGTGCCGTGCTGGACGTCGACTTCCTGGAACTGGCGCGGCTTGCGCGCGGCAGCGACGAGGCTCCGCGCGAGATGACACTGGCGCAGGAGACGGCGCTCGCCGCCGACCCGCAGCTCCTCGCCGCGTTCTACCTCGCGTTCAATGGGTGGACCTTCGCGGAGATCGTCGAGCGCTACGCCGTCAGCGCGGCACAATGCACGGGCTGGCTCGCCCGCCTCGACAAGCTGAAGCTGATCGATTTCATGCCGGGCAACCGCATCCGCATGCGTGTTCCCCGGCAGACGCGCCTGCTCGCGGACGGTCCGATCCGCCGCAAGTACGGCGCGCAGGCCGTGGCCAACTTCCTCGCGCCCCGCTTCGCCGACGTCGGCGGCTATTTCGCGTTCGAGTTCAGCGACCTGTCGCGAGCATCCCGCGAGTTGCTGCAACGCAAGCTCGAGCGGCTGGTCGCGGAATTCCACGAGCTCGCCGAGCTGGACGCGCCGCTGCGCGCGTCGGCGCGCGAGACCGTCGGTTTCGCGGTGGGCGTGCGCCCGTGGTCGATGGACCAGGCGCTGCCACTGGCACCACGCCGGCGCGCGCGGCGGCGCCTGAGTGCGCTGCACGACGCGTGCGCCAGGCGGCGGCGAACCCGCTAGAATGGTCGCGACGGACGCCTTCCATGCAAACACCTCGACTTCATGCGCCACGTCCGCGACCACGGCGTGCGCAAGGACGACCGCACCGGCACCGGGACGCTTTCGGTCTTCGGCCATCAGATGCGCTTCGACCTCGCCGCGGGCTTCCCGCTGCTGACGACGAAGAAGGTGCACATGAAGTCGATCGTCTACGAACTGCTGTGGTTCCTGCGCGGCGAGTCCAACGTGCGCTGGCTGCAGGACAAGGGCGTGACGATCTGGGACGAGTGGGCCGACGAGCGCGGCGAGCTTGGTCCCGTGTACGGCGTGCAGTGGCGCTCGTGGCCCACGCCGGACGGCGGCACCATCGACCAGATCGCCGACGTGATCCGCGACATCCGCCGCAACCCGGATTCGCGCCGCCTGATCGTGTCCGCGTGGAACGTCGGCGAGATCCCGCGGATGAAGCTGCCGCCGTGCCACGCGTTCTTCCAGTTCTACGTCGCGGACGGCAAGCTTTCCTGCCAGCTGTACCAGCGCAGCGCCGACATCTTCCTGGGCGTGCCGTTCAACATCGCGTCGTATGCGCTGCTGACGCACATGGTGGCGCAGCAATGCGACCTCGCCGTGGGCGATTTCGTGTGGACGGGCGGCGATTGCCACCTCTACCTCAACCATCTCGCGCAGGTCGACGAACAACTGGCGCGCACGCCGCGCCCGCTGCCGACGCTCGAGTTCCGGCGCAAGCCGCCGTCGATCTTCGACTACGAGTACGACGACATCGCGCTCGTGGCCTACGACCCGCACCCGGCGATCAAGGCCCCGGTCGCCGTGTAGCGCCGGGCGCGCGGCGCATGCCGCGGCCGCCGTCCCGTTCTCCCGCTCGACTCAGAGCCGCGCCGCGGCCTGCACGATCGCCGCGAGCCGTGCTTCCGCCGCCGCCGCGGAACTGACCGGGTTGTCCGCGAATGTCGCGAAGCCGCAGTCCGGGTTGAACAGCACGCGCTCGGCGCCGAACAGCGCGATCGCCGCGCGCATCCGCGCCTCGATCGCGTCCACGCTGTCCGGCGTCGCCAGCTTCTGGTTCGCGACGCCGACGCCGATGCGCAAATGCGAAGGCAGTGCGCGCAGCACCGACAGCTCGCCGGCGCGCGGCGTGCACAACTCGAGGAACAGCGTGCCCACGGCGAATGCCGACAGCGTGCCGAGCAGCGGCGCGACAGCTATGCGAGCTTCGTCGCCGGCCTGCTCGACAACTGCCAGCTCATCCCGCTGACGGACCTGCTGCCGCTGGTCGACGACCCCGACGACTTCGCACGCGAGCTGCGCGCGCTCGACGTGCCGG
>JBGAIC010000080.1:0-11639 GCA_044225845.1 Casimicrobiaceae bacterium | reverse complement strand
CGCATGAGCTCGCGCGCGTCGAACGCGGCCACGCTGCCGGGTTGGGGCGCGGGGCGCGCCTCCACCTCCGGCGCGGGTTCGCGCGCGACCGGCGGGTTGACGATGCGCGACAGCCGAGAGACCTTGCTCATGCTGGCAGCGGCCGGCCGAGGTGATGCGCGATGGCGTCGAACACGGCGTGGAACATCGGCGTCGTCAGCCGCCCGGTGTTGGTGTTGTAGCGGCTGCAATGATAGCTGTCGAAGAGCGTGAAGCCGCCGACGGCATGCGCGGCAGCGTGCGCGAACACGTACGACGCACGGCGCTCGCCCATCGCGCGCAACACGGCGTCGTGCGCGATGCGCCCGAGCGCCAGCACGGCGGCACCGGCCGGCAGCGTCGCGAGGTCCGCCGCGAGCCACGCGTTGCAGCGCGCCACTTCGTCGGGCGCCGGCTTGTTCTGCGGCGGCAGGCACTTGACCGCGTTGTTGATCCGGCACCCGGTGAGCACCAGGCCGTCGTCGCGCGCGGTGGACGCGGCGCGCGAGCCGTAGCCGTAGCGATGCAGCGTGCCGTACAGCAGGATGCCGGCATGGTCGCCGGTGAATGGGCGGCCACTCGCGTTGGCGCCATGCATGCCGGGCGCGAGGCCCACGATCAGCAGCCGCGCCGCGGGATCGCCGAACGGCGGCACCGGCTTGCACCAGTACGCGGGATGCTCGCGCGCGACGGCGTCGAGGAAGGCGGCGAGCCGCGGACAGCGGCGACATGACGCGTCGTACACCGCGTGCGGCGGCGGCGCAGGCACAATGGCGGTTTTGCGAGCGGGACTCATGGACGGATTCGATGGCGCGCCATGGGCGCGACGCGGCGCCGCTTGTGCGCACCGCGGCGTCCAACGTTAGCATGCCCGCCCACGCCCCCCACCTGGAACTCCGCTCCGCCGAACCGTCCGCGCGCACGCGCACCACGCGGCCACCGCTGTTGTTCGTGCACGGCGGCTATTGCGACGCCTGGTGCTGGGAACGCTACTTCCTGCCCTGGTTCGCCGCGCAGGGCCATGCTGCGCACGCGCTGTCGCTGCGTGGCCACGGCGCGAGCGAAGGTCACGAGACGCTGTTCGGCGCGAGCCTCGACGACTACGCGGCCGACGTGCTGCACGTGGCGCGTACGCTGGGCGCGCCACCGGTGCTGATCGGGCATTCGATGGGCGCCGCGGTCGTCGAGCGGATCATCCAGCGCCATGCGCTGCCCGGCGCGGCGCTGGTCGCGCCCATCCCGCCGTCGGGGCTGATCCCGATCGCCACGCGGCTCGTCGCCGAGCAGCCCGAGTACATGCTGCAGATGAGCTATTTCAACCCGGCGCGGCTGTCGAGCGAGGTGCTGTCGGCGCTGCGGCCGTTCTACTTCACCGACCGCGTCGATGCCGCGGTGCTGGTCGAGGCCGCGCGGCATTTCAGTTCCGAGTCGCCGCGCGCGCTGTTCGATCTTTCGCTGCGCGTGCCCTTCGGCGCGGTGCCCAGCGGCACGCCGATGCTGGTGCTGGGCGCGAGCGGCGACCGCATCTGCCGGCCCGACGACGTGATCACCACCGCCGAGCAGCACGGCGTCACGGCCACGATCGTGCCCGGCCTTGCGCACATGATGATGCTGGAACCCGACTGGGAGCGCGTCGCCGAGCCGCTGCTGCGCTGGATCCAGACGCGCAAGCCCGGGCGCTGAGCGCCCGCGGTCCACGCGCGGTCCACGCGCAATCGCGCGTCAGGCGCCGCCCGCCGTCGCGAACGCGGCGAACTCGGCCACCGGCAGCGGCTGGCTCGCCCAGAAGCCCTGGAAGCAATGGCAACCGCGCGCCTGCAGGAAGTCGAGCTGCGCCTTGGTGCCGACGCCTTCGGCCACCACCTTCAGGTTGAGGCCGCGCGCGAGCCCGATGATCGCCTCGGTGATCGCCGCGTCGCCCGGGTCCGTCTCCAGGTCCGCGATGAACGAGATGTCGATCTTCAGCGTGTCGATCGGGAAATGCTTGAGGTGCGTCAGGGACGAGTAACCGGTGCCGAAGTCGTCGATGGCCACCGTGAAGCCCGCGCCGCGCAGCGCGTGCAGCACCTTGCGGATGGCGTCCAGGTCGTGCAGCAGGCTGGTTTCGGTGACCTCGAGCTCGATCCACCCCGGCTCGCAGCCGGCGTCGCGGACGATGTTCTCGATCCGCTGCGCGAGGTCCTCGCGATAGAACTGCCGCGCCGACAGGTTGACCGACACCGTGAGCGCCAGCCCCGCGCGCCGCCACGCCACCACCTGCTCGGCGGCGTGCTGCAGCACCCATTCGCCGAGCGCGTGGATGAGGCCCGACTCCTCGGCGAGCGGGATGAACACCGTGGGCGGCACGCTGCCGTGCTCGCGGTCGTTCCAGCGCAGCAGCGCCTCGGCGCCGATGATCGCGCGATCGGCGACGCGCACCACCGGCTGGTAGTGCAGGTTCAGCAGGCCGTCCTTCAGCGCGGTGCGCAGCGCGGCTTCGAGCGTGTGCTGGCGCAGCCG
This sequence comes from Casimicrobiaceae bacterium, assembly GCA_044225845.1. Classification (GTDB taxonomy): domain Bacteria; phylum Pseudomonadota; class Gammaproteobacteria; order Burkholderiales; family Casimicrobiaceae; genus VBCG01. The sequence continues at coordinate 9,122 of JBGAIC010000080.1, read as the reverse complement.
GTGCTCCGCGAGGTTGGAGTCCAGGAACTGGTAGGTGTTGCGGCCGAGTTCCTTGCTGCGGTACATCGCGACGTCCGCGTGCTTCAGCAGTTCTTCCGGGTCGTCCGAGTCGTCCGGATAGACCGCGATGCCGATCGACGACGTCACGTAGATGTCGTGCTCCTCCACGGTGAACGGCTGCGCGATCGCGTCGAGCAGCTTCTGCGCGATGCGGCCCAGCACGGCCGGCTCGTCGAAGTCCTCGACGATCACCATGAACTCGTCGCCGCCGAGGCGCGCGAGCAGGTCCGTCTCGCGCAGCGCCGCCGACAGCGCGGACGTCACGTGCTTCAGCAGCTCGTCGCCGATCCGGTGGCCCAGCGTGTCGTTGACGTTCTTGAAGCGGTCGAGGTCGATGAACAGCACGCCGATGCGCTTGCCGGCGCGCTTGGCCTGCGCGATCGCCTGCGTCAGCCGCTCGTGCAGCAGCAGGCGGTTGGGCAGGCCCGTCAACGCGTCGCGCGTGGCCATGTACTGCAGCCGCTCTTCCGCCTGGATACGCGAGCTCACGTCCTGCACGAACGACAGGATCGACACGATCTCGCCCTTGTCGTCGACCAGCGCCGAGTGGTACCACTCGCACCAGATCGTGCTGCCGTCCTTGCGGTGGTTGCGTGTCAGCGCGGTGGCGCGCGGCTGCAGGCCGGTCATCAGCTTGCCGGCCAGGCTCACCATCGCGTCGAGGTCGTTCTCGTGCACCAGCACGTTGTCGGTGAGCGCCATGCCCAGCACCTCGTCGCTCTCCCAGCCGAAGATGTTGGTGGCCTGCGGCGACCAGCGGACGAGGTTGAAGTCGCGATCCCATTCCAGCACCGCGAGCGGCGTGTTGCTGATGTGCGACGACAGCATCCAGTTGGCGTGGCGCAGCGCGTGCTCCGTGTTGCGCTCGTCGTGCACGTCGGTGTGCACGGCGTAGATGCCGATCACGTTGTTCTCGCTGTCGCGGTTGGGCGCGTAGTGGATCGCCTCCCAGCGGGCGTGGCCGCTCGGTTGCGGCAGCATCAGTTCCGTGGACACCGTCTCGCCCTTCAGCACGCGCTCGAAGATGGGCTTCAGCAGCGCGAAGCGCTCCGCGCCGCCCACGTCCTCGACGCGCCGCCCGGTAAGCTCCTTGCGGCTCTCGCCGAGCCAGGCCTCGTCGTGGCCGTTGACGAAGCGGTAGCGATAGTCGCCGTCGATGTACGACACGCGGGCCGGCACGTTGTCCATGATCAGCCGCAGCTCGGCTTCCGACGCGCGCAACGCCTCCTGCGCCTGCTTGAGGCCATGGATGTCGTTCATCAGCACGAACGCGCCGTGGATCTCGCCCGACGGGCCGGCATCCGGCACCACGCGCACCGTCATCCAGCGCTTGACGCCGTTGGCGCCCGGCACCAGCCGGTCGAACGCCGTGGACTCGCCGTCGAGCGCGCGCTGCACCATCGTCTGCGCGCTCTGGTAGATCGCATGGCCGATGACGTCGCGCAGCGTGAGCGTGCCCACCTGCTCCGAGGTCAGGCCGAAGTACTGGAAGAAGCTGCGGTTGACGTAGACGCAGGTCTCCGCGCGGTCGATGTAGGCCACCGGCGCCGGCACACCGTCCATGATCGCGCGCAGCTGCGATTCGCGCGCGGCCAGCGCGTCCTGCGCCTGCTTCAGGTCGGTGATGTCGTGGCCGACCACGTAACGGCCCTTGACGGTGCCGTCGAAGCGGACGTCCGGCACGACGCGCGCGCGGATCCAGCGCGTGCGGCCCATCGCGTCGGTGACCTCGCGCTCGTACATCACCGACTCGCCGGTCATCGCGCGCGACCGCGAATCCGTGAGCTCCGCGGCCGACTCGGCGCCGAGCACCTCGTGCGGCAGCTTGCCGATGACGTCCTCGCGCCGCAGCCCGTACAGGCCCAGGAAGGCCTCGTTGACGAACGTGTAGCGGCTGTCCGCGTCGAGATAGACGACGGGCTCCGGGATGTTGTCGGTGAACAGGCGCAGCTGTTCCTCGCGCGCGGCCAGCGCCTGCTCGGTGAGCTTGAGGTCGTGGATGTCGTACTCGGTGCAGTAGATGCCGCGTACCTGGCCCATCGCATCCAGGTCCGGCACCATGCGGCCATGCGTCCAGCGGCGCTGGCCGTCGGGCGTGCGTTGCACGCGCTCGTACTCCACGTGCTCGCCCGCCTGCGCGCGGCGCAGGATCGGCCGCAGGAACGCAGCGACGTCGGCTGCCAGCACGTCCGCGGGCGTGCGCGTCAGGATCTCGTCCTGCGGCCGCGACGCCACGTTGGCGAACGCCTGATTCACGAACGTGTAGCGCAGCTGGCGGTCGAGATAGGCGATCGGCCCCGGGATGTTGTCGGCGAAGAGCTTGAGCTGCGCCTGCTGCGACTTCAGCGCATCGCGGATGACGATGTCGTCCTCGATGTCGTTGACCACCGCGAACACGCCGCCGACGCGCCCGCCCATCTCGTGGTCCGGAAACAGCGTGATGCGCATCCAGCGCAGCGCGCCGTCCGCCTTGGCCTCGCGCCGCTCGTACGACACGGTGGCGCCGGCCAGCGCGCGCTCGAGGTAGCCCTGCATGTCCGCCAGCGCGTCGCCGCGCAGGAAATCGCGCAGCGGGCGGCCCAGCAGGTCCTCGGCCGGCGCGCCGATCCAGTCCGAGAACGGCCGGTTGCCGAAGCGCAGCTTCAGTTGCCGGTCGAAGTGGAAGATCGGCAGGCCGACGCTGTCGGTGACCAGCCGCAACTGGTGCTCGCGCTGCCCCGCTTCCAGCTCCAGGCGCTTGAGCTGGTCGATGTCGCTGTACGTGACCAGGATGCCACGGACGGCACCCTGGACGCTGCGATCGGGGTAATAGTCGACGCGGATCCAGATGCCCTGGCGCGACGTCGAGAACAGCTGGCGCTCGAAGCCCGTGCGCTCGCCGGAGAGCGCCGCCTCGACGTAGGCGTGATAGAGCTGGTAGACCTCGCGGCCCAGGACCTCGATGACCTCGTGGCCCAGGATCTCCTCCGGGCGCTTGCCGATCCAGTCGGCGAACGCCTTGTTGGCGAACCGGTAGCGCTGTTCCCGGTCGATGTAGGCCACCGGCAGGCCCAACGCATTGAGCTTGCGCTGGGACAGCGAGACGAGCGACGGCGGCAGCTCGACGACACCCAGCAGCTCACCGGCCGTCTGGACGGTGGGGGCATCGAGTCGGGCGACTACGCGCGGCCGGGCCATCGGTGCATCCTGGGAAGGGGTCGGAACAATGCCAAAAGGGTGCAGAAGCAAGGATAGTGCCGGTGGGGACGCGCCTGCGCGCCCGTTGGCTGGCCGGGGTCAACGGGCGTCGCCATGGTTACAATCCCGGGCACCTGGGCGCCCGCCCGGCGCCTCCACGACGCCCCATGCCGACCCCCCTACCCCGCTTGTCACCCCCCGCCCGCGTCGTGGCCGCCGGGCTTGTCGCACTGTACACAAGCAGCGCGTTTGCGGCGTCCATACCGGCCGTGGGCGGCATCCCGATCGACTTCATCCTGTTCGCGCTGACGTTGCTGGGCGTCGCGCTGTTCCACGGCCGGACGCTGCAGATCGCCGTGGCCGGGCTCGTCGTGATCACGCTGTACAAGGTCGTGGCGTCGCCGTTCACCGAGGGTGCCGGCGTCGCCGGGTTCCTGGCACACCTTGGCCACGAATGGGTGCTGGTGGCCAACCTGCTCGCGTTGCTGACCGGCTTCGCGCTGCTGTCGAAGCATTTCGAGGAAAGTAAGGTGCCGGCCTGGCTGCCCCGCCTGCTGCCGAACGACTGGAAAGGTGCGTTCGTGCTGCTGGTGATGATCTTCGTGCTGTCGTCGTTCCTCGACAACATCGCGGCGGCCCTGATCGGCGGTGCCATCGCGCACGTGGTGTTCCGCAACAAGGTGCACATCGGCTATCTCGCGGCGATCGTCGCGGCCTCCAACGCGGGCGGCTCGGGTAGCGTCGTGGGCGACACCACCACCACGATGATGTGGATCGACGGCGTGTCGCCGGCCGCCGTGTTCGAGGCCTATGCCGCGGCAGGCCTCGCGCTGCTGGTGTTCGGCATTCCCGCGGCGATCCAGCAGCAACGCTACTCGCCGGTGATGAAGGACTCGGCCGGCGACGCGCGCATCGACTGGACGCGCGTCGGCATCGTCGTGCTGATGCTTGCGGCCGCCGTTGCGGTCAACATCTACGTCAACCTCAAGCACCCCGAGCTTGGCGACCGCTTCCCCTTCATCGGCGTTGCGGTCTGGATCGCGTTGCTGGTGACCGTGCCGCTCCGCCGCCCCGCGTGGGAAGAGCTGCCGGGCGCCGTCAAGGGGGCGATTTTTCTCCTGTCGCTGGTGCTCGCCGCGTCGATGATGCCGGTGAAGGAACTGCCGCCCGCGTCGTGGCAGGCCGCGTTCGTGCTCGGCTTCGTCTCGGCCGTGTTCGACAACATTCCGCTGACGGCGCTGGCCCTGCACCAGGGCGGCTACGACTGGGGCTTCGTCGCCTTCGCCGTGGGCTTCGGCGGCTCGATGCTGTGGTTCGGCTCGTCGGCCGGCGTCGCGCTGACGAGCCAGTTCCCCGAAGGCCGTTCAGTCGTGCGCTGGCTGCGCCACGGCTGGCACGTCGCGCTCGCGTACGTCGTCGGCTTCCTGTTCATGCTGGCGGTGGTGGGCTGGCACCCGGACGACGCGCACCGTGCGCCTACACCCGGGTCCGCGTCTTCCCTACACGCGCCGGCCGCGCCGCGTGGCTAAACTCGCGGTTCGCGTCACAGGACGCATCGAGGAGGAGCTCGCCATGCACCAAGCGCTACGCCGGCTCACGGGGGCCGTGATGTTCGCAACGGCACTGCCCGTATTCGCGCAGGCCGTCACGTTCTTCGAAGCCCCGGGCTTCGGCGGCCGCCGCTTCAGCGAGGACTATGCGGTCCCGAATTTCGAGCAATACGGTTTCAACGACCGCGCGTCGTCGGTGATCGTGCAGGGCGGCCGCTGGCAGCTCTGCAGCGATGCCTATTTCCGCGGCAATTGCGTGACGCTCAACCCGGGCCAGTACAACGACCTGGGTGCGATGGGCTTGTCCAATCGCGTGTCGTCCGCGCGTCCGCTGCCCGGCGGGCCCGGACCGGGTCCCGGTAGCGTCCCGCCGCGCCCCGGCGCCGGCGCGCCGGTAATGCTGTTCTCCGAATACAACCTTGGCGGGGACCGCGTGCCCATCGTAGGTGCGATCGACAACCTCGACACGACGCGCTGGAACGATCGCGCCGTGTCGATGACCATCGAGTACGGCGAGTGGCAGCTGTGCAGCGACGCGTATTTCCGTGGCGACTGCCGCACGTTCGGCCCCGGCCGTTACGACAACCTCGGCGGCATGACGCGCAAGGCCTCGTCGATTCGTCCGGTCGGCGGTCCCGGCACGCCACCCCCGGTGGCGGGCCCGGGTCCCGCTCCGGGCTATCCGGCGGATTGGGGCGGCGGCTCGCGCGCGATCCTGTTCGAAGGCCACGGCATGTCGGGCCGCAGCCTGGTATTGGCGCAGGACTACGTGCCCAACCTCGACCGCACGAACTTCAACGACCGCGCGTCGTCGCTGCGCGTCGAGGGCGGCTTCTGGATGTTCTGCACGGACGCGGATTTCCGCGGCCAGTGCCGCACGTTCGGCCCCGGAGACTATCCCAACCTCCCCGACGGGATGGAGAATCGCATTTCCTCGGGACGCCGGATCTCGAATGCCTACCCGTATGATCGCAACCCCAACTGGCAACGCTGACACCGTAGCGCAGCGTGCCGCGAAAGGATGACTCCATGCGACGCACGCTGTTCGCTGTCCTGACCTTCGCGCTGCTGGCGGTTGCCGGCAGCGCGGCGGCGCAATCGATCACGTTCTTCGAGCGCGCGAACATCTCGGGCGCGTCGCGCGACGCCAACGGCACCGTAGCCGACCTGCAACGCATCGGGCTGCGCAACGGCGCGCAATCGCTGGTCATCCGCCGCGGCAGCTGGACGGTGTGCACGGCGCGCAACTTTTCGGGCCAGTGCGTGACGCTGCGGCCCGGCAACTATCCGAGCCTGGTGCGGATGGGACTGCGCAGCCGCGTGATGTCGGCGCGGATGGGCGGCAGCGGCGGTCCTTCCACCGGGCCGGGCTGGGGCTCGGGCCCGGGCAGCTGGGATCCGGGCTGGGATTCGCCGGGCTGGGGCACGCCCAACTGGGGACGCTCCTTCGTCACGCTGTTCGACGGCTTCGGCCTCTCGGGCCAGCGCTTCCACGTCGACAGCACGATGAGCAACCTCGACTGGACGCCGTGGAACGATCGCGCGCGCTCGATGATCGTGCAGGGCGGCAACTGGCAGCTCTGCGTCGACGCCAACTTCCGCGGGCGCTGCCAGACCTTCAGTCCCGGCCGCTACGACAACCTGGGATTCCTGAGCGGCACGCTGAGCTCGCTGCGCCCCGTCCGCTGACGTGGCGCGCGTCGACGACATCGCGGGCCTGCGCCGCATCCTTGCGCAGGCGAAGACGCTCGCCGTCGTCGGGCTCTCGGCCAGCTGGTACCGGCCGAGCTTCTTCGCGGCCAAGTACATGCAGGAGCACGGTTACCGGATCATCCCGGTGAACCCCGCTTACGAGTTCGTGCTGGGCGAACGCTGCTATCCGGAGCTCGCGGCCATCCGCGAGCCGGTCGACGTCGTCGACTGCTTCCGCCGCGCGGAGGAGATGCCCGCGCTGGCGCGCGAGGCCGTCGCCATCGGCGCCAAGGTGTTCTGGATGCAGCTCGGCCTCGACAACGCGGAGGCCGCCGCCATCGCGTCCGCGGGCGGGCTCGACGTCGTCGGCAACCGCTGCGTGAAGATCGAGCACGCGCGCATCCTGGGCGGCCTCAACTTCGCCGGCGTCAACACCGGCGTCATCTCGGCGCGCCGCGCCATGACGCCATGAGCGACCATCGTTACGACTTCGACACGCTGTGCCTGCACGCGGGCCAGATACCCGACGCCGCGACCGGCGCGCGTGCGCTGCCCATCTACCAGACCACGTCGTTCGTGTTCGACAGCGCCGACCATGCGGCGTCGCTGTTCAACCTGCAGACGTTCGGCAACGTCTACTCGCGGATCTCCAATCCCACGGTGGCCGCGCTCGAGGAGCGCGTCGCCGCGCTGGAAGGCGGCCGCGCGGCATTGGCCGCCGCGAGCGGCATGGCCGCCCAGGCGATGGCGTTGCTGACACTCGCCCGCGCCGGCGAGCACATCGTCGCGTCGCGCTCGCTGTACGGCGGCTCGCATTCGCAGCTCGCGGTCACGTTCGCGCAGTTCGGCATCGAGTCGACGTTCGTCGACGGCGACGATCCCGCCGCGTTCGCCGCGGCGATAACGCCGAAGACGCGCGCCGTGTACACGGAGACGATCGGCAATCCGCAGCTCAACGTCGCGGACATCCGTGCGCTGGCGGAAGTGGCGCACGCGGCCGGCCTGCCGCTCGTCGTCGACAACACGCTCGCCTCGCCCTACCTGTGCCGGCCCTTCGAGCACGGTGCCGACATCGTCGTGCACTCGGTGACGAAGTACCTCGGCGGCCACGGCACGACGATGGGCGGCGTCGTCGTGGAGTCCGGCAAGTTCCCGTGGGACAACGGCAAGTTCCCGCAGATGACCGAGCCCTCGCGCGGCTATCACGGCGTGCGCTTCTTCGAGACGTTCGGCGACTTCGCATTCACGATGAAGGCGCGGATGGAGACGATGCGCACACTGGGCGCCACGCTGTCGCCGCTCGCGGCCTTCCTGCTGCTGCAAGGCGTCGAGACGCTGCACCTGCGGATGCCGCGGCACAGCGAGTCGGCGCTGGCGGTGGCGAAACATCTCGCCACGCATCCGGCGGTCGCCTGGGTCAACCATCCGCTGCTGCCCGGTGCGCCGCGCGCCGCGATCGCGCGGCGCTACCTGCCGCGCGGTGCCGGCGGCATCCTGACGTTCGGCGTGCGCGGCGCCGACGGAGCGCCCAGCGCGAAGGCGGCCGAGCGTTTCATCGAGTCCGTCCAGTTCCTGTCGCACCTCGCCAACGTCGGCGACGCCAAGTCGCTGGTGATCCATCCGGCGTCGACGACGCACCGGCAATTGTCCGAGGACGAGCAGCGCGCAGCGGGCGTCACGCCCGAGATGGTTCGCGTTTCCGTGGGGCTGGAAGCGCTTGACGATATCCTATGGGACATCGACCAGGCGTTGGACAAGGCTCACGGATGACCCGCACCACCGGTATACCGCTCTCCTGGGTGGCATTCGTCGTTGCCATCGCCCTGCTGCTGCAACAGATCCTGCTGCGCTGGTTCAGCCCCGCCACCGCCTCGTACGAGGCGTTCTATCGCGTCGGCGTGATGGCGCTCGCCGTGTCCGCGCTGGCGCTGATCATCATGCCGCCGCGGCGCATCGCCTACCTGCTGGGCTTCCTCGTCTGCGCGGGCCTGATGGGCTGGGCGTTGTGGCTGCAGTTCGGCCAGGACCTCGAGCCCTGCCCGCTGTGCATGTTCCAGCGCGTCGCCGTCTGCGCCGTGGGCCTCGTGTTTCTCATCGCGTTCCTCCACAACCCGCGTCGCGGCGGCGCCACCGGCTATGCGATCGCGACGCTGGTCCTCGCCGGCGCCGGCGCCGCGCTCGCCGCGCGCCAGGTGTGGCTGCAGTCGCTGCCCAAGGACCAGGTGCCTGCGTGCGGCATGGGCCTCTCGTACATGATGGACACGATGCCCTTCACCGCCGTCATCCTGAAGACGCTGCAAGGGACCGGCGAATGCGCGGAGAAAGGCTGGGTGTTCCTGGACCTGTCGATCGCCGGGTGGTCGCTCGTGTTCTTCATCGGCATGATCGTCGCGGCGTTCGCCGTCATCCGGCGGGACTGATCGCGGCCGCGGCGTTGCCGCGAGGGTTGGCGCTTCGCTTCCGGGGCTTCGCTCGTCCGGGTCTCGCTGCCGCTCGCGGGGCGGGAGAAACTCGAGCGAAGCGACGAGGACGCCGCTGGCAGGTGATGCGCGATGGCGGGTGGCGGCCGGCGCTCGGGGGCGCATCACGAGGGGTAATGAATTGGGGTCAGACACCCTTTGCCGCGCAAGCTGGCAAAGGGTG
>JBGAIC010000079.1:0-11917 GCA_044225845.1 Casimicrobiaceae bacterium | reverse complement strand
ACGACAAGACGATCGTCGTGAAGTACGGCGGCAACGCGATGACGGAGCCGGCGCTGAAGGCGGGCTTCGCGCGCGACGTCGTGATGCTGAAGCTCGTGGGCATGAACCCGGTGATCGTCCACGGCGGCGGCCCGCAGATCGGCGACCTCCTGAAGAAGATGGAGATCCCGAGCGAGTTCCGCCAGGGGATGCGCGTCACCGACGAGAAGGTGATGAACGTCGTCGAGATGGTGCTGGGCGAGCTGAACCAGGAGATTGTCGGCCTCATCAACCAGCACGGCGGCAAGGCCGTGGGCCTCACGGGCCAGGACGGCAAGTTCATCCAGGCGACGAAGATGATGCTGAAGGGCGAGAATGGGGGCGGCCCGGTGGACATCGGCTACGTCGGCGAGATCGAGAGCATCGACGCCGAGATCATCCAGCTGCTCGATTCGCGCGACTTCATCCCGGTGGTGGCGCCCATCGGCGTCGGCCGCGACGGCGAGGCCTACAACATCAACGCGGACCTCGTCGCCGGCAAGCTCGCGGAAACGCTGCACGCGGAAAAGCTGGTGCTGATGACCAACACCACCGGAGTGCTGGACAAGAACGGCAACCTGCTGACCGGCCTCACGGCGAGCGCGATCGACGCGCTGTTCGCCGACGGTACGATCAGCGGCGGCATGCTGCCCAAGATCGGCTCCGCGCTCGACGCGGTGAAGAACGGCGTCGCGAGCTCGCACGTGATCGACGGCCGCGTGCCGCACGCGCTGCTGCTCGAGGTGCTGACGAACGAAGGCGTCGGCACGATGATCCGCGCCGACGGCACGCCGGCCGTCCGCGGCTGACGCGGGGCGCGCGAACGCGAGGGGAGACTCGAATGGCGGCCAAACCGGGCGAGCGCAAGCTGCAGATCCTGCAGACGCTCGCGTCCATGCTCGAGAACCCGCGCGGCGACAAGGTCACCACCGCGGCGCTGGCGGCGAAGCTCGACGTTTCCGAGGCGGCGCTCTACCGCCACTTCGCCAGCAAGGCGCAGATGTTCGAGGGGCTCATCGAGTTCATCGAGACGACGCTGTTCACGCTCGCCAACAAGATCCAGGCGGAAACGACGGACGGCGTTGCGCAGGCCGAGCAGATCGTCGTTATGCTGCTGGGCTTCGCCGAGAAGAATCCCGGCATGACGCGCGTGCTGATCGGCGACGCACTCGTCAACGAGGACGAGCGCTTGCAGGCGCGGATGAACCAGCTGTACGAGCGCATCGAGGCGACGCTGCGCCAGTCGTTCCGCACGGCGCAGATGGCCAATGCGTGGCACGGCGATCCGGCCGCCGACGCGGCCGCGCTCAACGCCTATGTCGTAGGCCGCTGGACGCTGTTTGCGAAGAGCGGCTTCAAGCGCCTGCCGCAAGCCGGCTGGGACGCCGAGCGCAAGTTCCTGTTCGCCTAGCCGCGCATTTGCGGCCGCCACCGCTTCCCCGCTAACATCCTCCATTGAGCGCCGCCGGCGCGTCGACAACAGGGGAGTTCATGAAGCTCATTCGCGCGCTCGCAGCGCTGCTGGTGGTCGCGTCGTGCGGCCCGGTCTTTGCGCAAACGCTCTATTTCCTGGAAGACGATACCGGCAGGTTCTACAGCCTGAACACGTCCACGGGTGCCGCCACGCAGATCGGCACGATATCCGCGGTGACTTCCGACACGATCGGCCTCACCGAATCGCCCGATCCGCAAGTTCTCTACGCAACCACGTGGACCCGCCTGATTCACTTCAACGTCGATGGCAGCAACGTGGTCGACGTCGGTCCGAGCCCCGCCGAGGGGCTCGCCTGGTGCATCAACACAAACGTGCTCTACGGCGCGCTCAACGGCAACTTCTTCTCCATCGATCCGGCCACCGGGGTGCAGACGCCCCTGGCGTCGCCACCGACCTATGAGGAGGACCCGGAAGACGTCGAAGGCCTCGCCTGCATCCACTCGGCCAACCAGGTCTACGGCGTGGGCCGTACGTCCGGCAACCTGGTCCGTTACGATGCCGCGAGCAATACATGGGCGTCGATCGGCGCCACCGGCGTGGCGCTCATTGACCCGGGCCTCGCCTACGATCCTGCCGCGAACGTCCTCTACATGCTCGACGGCGGCACCGGCAACCTGTACCGGGTGAATCCGGCGACGGCGGTGGCGACGCTGATCGGTCCTACCGGATTGGGCGACGCTGGCGGCGGGCTCGCGTTCACGACGGCCCGTATCCTGCCTCCCGCGACGACGTCGACGCCGATCCCGATGGTCGGCACGTGGGCGCTGGCCGCATTGCTCTTGGGCCTGCTCGGCGCGGGCCTCTTCACGCTGCGGGGCACGTCACGCTGACGGCGCCGAGTGCACCGCTCCGCATACCGCGCATGCAGGATCGCGCGGCACGCGGAGCTCCGTCCAGTGCATCGCGAGCGCGTCCAGCACCAGCAGGCGCCCCGCCAGCGATGTGCCCACGCCCGCGATCAGCTTCAGCGCCTCCGCGGCCTGCGCCGCGCCGATGATCCCGGTGAGCGGCGCCAGCACGCCCATCGTCGCGCAGCGCACTTCCTCGAGCTCGTCGCCGTCGCCGAACAGGCAGTGGTAGCACGGCGACGCGGGATCGCGCGCGTCGAATACGGCAAGCTGGCCGTCGAAGCGGATGGCGGCGCCCGACACCAGCGGCACGCGATGCGCGACGGCGGCGCGGTTGACCGCGTGGCGCGTCGCGAAGTTGTCGGAGCAGTCGAGCACGACGGTGGCGCGCGCCACCTCCGCGTCGAGGGCATCGCCGGCGAGCCGCTCGGCGCGCCGCTCGAGCGTCACGTGCGGATTGATCGCAGCGAGCCGCGCCGCAGCGGCGTCGACCTTGCGCAGGCCGACGTCGGGCGTGGCGTAGAGCACCTGGCGCTGCAGGTTGGTGAGGTCGACGCTGTCCGCGTCGGCCAGCACCAGCGTGCCGACGCCGGCAGCCGCGAGGTAGTGCGCGGCGGGCGTGCCGAGCCCGCCCATGCCGACGACCAGCACGCGCGCCGCGGCGAAGCGGTCCTGCGCATCCGGCCCGAATGCGTCGAGCAGGATGTGGCGGCTGTAGCGGAGGAGTTGGGTATCGTCCATCAGGACCGCGTTCCGTCCGCGAGGGCTGCCGCCCGCTGCTCCAGAAGGAACGGGCGATCGAGCACGCGTGCAAGCGTTTCGAGGTCGGCCTCCGCGACGCCGGTCGCCGCGAAATGCGCTCGCCAGCCCGCCACGGCCCGCGCCACGACGTTCGCCTCCGCCCGTGCCTGCCGGGGGTCGAGGCCGAATTGGCGGGCGTCGCTGAGGGCATTGTCGAGTGTGGACGTCCCGCCGTCGCGGCCGACACGCATCGCCTGCACGCCCAGCGAGTGCAGCGTCGGCACGACGTCGAATGCAGGCGCGAGCGACCAGCGGGCCGCGTGGTCCATCAGCAGCGCGTGGTTCTTCTCGTGGTCGTCCGTATTGTCGACGAGGATGTTGAACAGCATGCGACGGTACAGCTCACGCATCTGCGCGAATGCACGCCCGTCGCGCGCGTCGGCGCGACGGCGCAACAGCTGGGCAAGCTCGGGATAGCCGTACTCGCTGCCTTCGGCCCGCAGTGCGACTCGCGCGCTTTGCAGGTGGCCGCGCGATCCGGCGGTCCGGTCGAAGCGCCGGACCGCGAGCGCGTGACCGCCGGTGGCCAGGGCGAGCGCTCGCGACTCGGCGACCGCGATGCCTGCGCGCGTGGCCAGCGTCAGCGTCGCATGCTCGACGAGGGGCTCGTCCACGGTATCGATGCCGAATTCGGCGAACTTCACGATCCATTCGACGCCGTCCGCGGCGACGACGCCCTTGGGACGCGCGCCGCCCATCGTAGCGCCGGGCGCCAGCAACCGCCGTTCGCGTTCGTCCGCGATCAGTTCTCCCGACTGGGCACGCCGGGCCAGTGCGGCAATCGCGTCGATGTCGGCGAAGGCGGGGAGGGGCGGCGCGCGATGGGGCTCGTAGCGATCGGCGTGCAGTGACACACCCAGCGCGCCGGTGCGGTCGTCGCCCGCGAAGTAGAGGAACTCGAGGACGGACAGGCGCGGCGGCCGCTCGAGCAGGCGGATGACGCGTTCACCCCAGCGATCGGGCCGCGCGTCGTCGACGGCGCCCGCGGCCTCCTCGCGTCCGGGAGGCATGAACTCCAGGTCGAGCAGCGGCAAATCCTCGCTGAGAGCGATGCCTCGGGCGATCCAGGCGTCGGCATACTGCAGCGAAACTCCCTGCGTCTGGCGCAGGAGTCGCAGCGTGCCGATGAAGCGCGGCGCTGCGGGGTCGGCCAACCACCAGAGGTACAGCGTGTCCCGCGGTACGAACGGCGAACTCACGCACCGCCCCGGCTGCGCGCCGCACGTACGTCGAGTTCGAGTGCACCGCGATCGCGTTCCGGTGATGTGACTTCGGCGAGCGCCTGACCTTGGCCCATGAGCCACAGCGCGGTGGCATAGCTGCCGATGCTGACACCCGGATCGCCGCGTTCGAGGCGGATCAGCGTGGGAATCGTGATGCCGATGCGCGCGGCCCATTCGCGCCGGGATTCTCGCCGACGCTTTCGCGCGACGGCGAGGTTTTCGCCCGCCCGCTTCAGCGCCGCAGCTACGGGGGCAGGCAGGGACGCGCCGACGATATCGGTCTTGGGCATAACATAAATATACCCGGAACCGACATTTTAGTAAAATATATTTTATCTTTACGGGCTTGTCGGCTTGGCCTGCGCCTGCATCGACTTCACCGAATTCAGCACCGGCTCGCCCTTCAGCTGGTTCAGCGCCTGACGCAGCTGGAAGTCGTCCGGCAGCGTGCCGAACTCGAAGCGCGGCACCAGGCTCTCGGGCGTCGGCGCGGCCTTGGGCGCGGGCTTGGCCGCGTCGCCCGGCTTGGCGTTCGCCGTGTTGGGCGCGGCACCCGGCGTGCCGGCGGCCGGCACCTCGAGATGGTGCTCGAGGTTGGCTTCCTTGATGCTGGGCAGCTCGGCGCGGCCGTCGTCGACGATCGTGTCGGGCTCGATGCCCTTGGCCTGGATCGAGCGGCCCGACGGCGTGTAGTAGCGCGCCGTGGTCAGCTTCAAACCGGTGTTGTTCGACAGCGGCAGGATGGTCTGCACCGAGCCCTTGCCGAACGTCTGCGTGCCCATGATCGTCGCGCGCTTGTGATCCTGCAGCGCGCCCGACACGATCTCCGACGCCGACGCGGTGCCGCCGTCGACGAGCACGACCAGCGGGACCTTCTTCACCGCGGGCGGCAGGTCGTGGAAGATGTCCTCGCCGCGGCGCTGGTAGTTCTCGCGCGACGCGGTGAGGCGCATCCGCGCGTCCGGCGTGCGGCCGTCCGTGTAGACGACCAGCGCGTCCTTGGGCAGGAAGGCGGCCGACACGGCCACGGCCTGGTTCAGGAGACCGCCCGGGTCGCTGCGCAGGTCGAGCACGATGCCCTTGACGTCGCCCTTGGCATAGAACTCGCGCAAGGCCTTGGCCATGTCCTCGCCGGTGCGTTCCTGGAAGCTGCGGATGCGGATGTACGCATAGCCGGGCTCCAGCATCTTGGCGCGCACGCTCTTGACGTTGATTTCCTCGCGCGTGAGCTTGAACGTCAGCGGCTGGTCCGCGCCCTTGCGGACGACGAGCAGCGTGACGTCCGTGCCCGGCTTGCCGCGCATCTTGTCGACGGCGGCGGAGAGCGGCATGCCGCGCGTGGCCGTGTCGTCGATCTTGACGATCAGGTCGCCCGACTTGATGCCCGCCTTGAACGCCGGCGTGTCCTCGATCGGCGAGACGACGCGGACGATGCCGTCCTCGACGCCCACTTCCAGGCCCAGGCCGCCGAACTTGCCCTGCGTCGAGACCTGCAGCTCCTTGAACTGGTCCGCGTCGAGGAAGTCCGAGTGCGGGTCCAGCCCGTGGACCATGCCGTTGATGGCTTCCTTGATCAGCTTGTCGTCGGACACCGGCTCGACGTAGTCGCTCTTGATGCGGCCGAACACCGCCGACAGCAGCTGCAGGTCCTCGTAGGGAATGGGATCGCTGGCGGAGCGCTGCGCGAACGCCGAGAAATTGAGGCTCAGCAGCACGCCCATGACGGCGCCCAGCCCGATCAGTCCTGCCTTCTTCCACCCGCTGCCGACACCGTTGCTCATTGCGATCCTTGGAATGCGCGCATGGGGCCTCGCGCCCCGCGCAGTTGCCTGGCCAATCGATTGTACGCCCGGGTTACGCGCTCCGCCGCGACGCTTGCGGGCGCGCGCGGGCCGTCGGTCGGGATCAAGCTTGGTCCGATTGTCGCCCCGCGAGTTCCGGGACGGCTTAAGCGAGGCTTAGCGGAGCCGCCCCCGGATACCGCCTGTGGTGTAAGCGCACACTCGCGCCCGATGTGCGATTGGCGCGGTTGGACCGGTCAGCGCAAGGCGACCAGCGAATGACCGGTCATCACCGCGGGCTGCGGCAGCCCCATCAGCGCGAGCATCGTCGGCGCGATGTCCTTCAGCGCGCCGCCCGGAACCACCTGCGCCGGCCGGCCGACGTAGACGAAGGGCACGAGGTTCAGCGTGTGCGCCGTGTGCGGCTGGTGGTTGACGGGGTCGTCCATCGTCTCGGCGTTGCCGTGATCCGCCGTGATGATCACCTCGCCGCCGGCGGCGCGCGCCGCGTCGACGACGCGGCCGACGCACGCGTCCAGCGTTTCCACCGCCTGCACGGCCGCGGCGAAGTTGCCCGTGTGGCCCACCATGTCGCCGTTGGCGTAGTTGCAGATGATCGCGTCGTAGCGGCCGCTGGCGATGGCCGCGACCAGCTTGTCGGTGACCTCCACCGCGCTCATCGCGGGCGCGAGATCGTACGTGGCCACCTTGGGCGACGGCACGAGGATCCGGTCCTCGCCCGGGTACACCGCTTCCACGCCGCCGTTGAAGAAGTAGGTGACGTGCGCGTACTTCTCCGTTTCGGCGATCCGCAGCTGCGTGAGCCCGCGCTGCGCCAGCACCTCGCCGAAGCTCTCGCGGATCACCTGCGGCGCGAAAGCCACCGGCAGCGCGGCGAACTCGTCGCCGTAGCGCGTCAGCGCGACGAACGCGCCGAGCCTGGGCACGCGCGGCCGCGCGAAGCCCGCGAACGCCGGGTCCGTCAGCGCGCGCGTCATCTGGCGGGCGCGGTCGGCGCGGAAGTTCATGAACACGACCACGTCGCCGTCGGCCATCGCCGTCGTATGGCCTTGCGCGTCCGCGATCGCGGTGGCGGCGACGAACTCGTCGGTCTCGCCGCGCGCATAGGCGGCTTCCAGCGCCGTGGCCGCGCTCGTCGCGGTGAACTTGCCGTGGCCGTCGACGAGCAGCGCGTACGCGTCCTGCACGCGGTCCCAGCGCTGGTCGCGGTCCATCGCGAAATAGCGGCCGCACACGCTGGCGATCCGCGCGTCAGGCAACGCGGCGCAGACGGCGTCCATCCGCGTCAGCGAGGGTGCCGCGCTCGAAGGCGGCATGTCGCGGCCGTCGAGGAAGGCGTGGACGCGCACCCGCGGCGCCGCGCCGCCGGGCGCCGTGGCCGCCAGCTTCACCATCGCCGCGATGTGCTCCTCGTGGCTGTGCACGCCGCCGGGCGACAGCAGGCCCAGCACGTGCAGCGTCGAGCCGTTGCGGTGGGCGGTGGCCACGGCGCCGAGCAGCGCCGGATTGCGCGCGAAATCGCCGTCGGCGATCGCCTTGTCGATGCGCGTCAGGTCCTGGTAGACGACGCGGCCCGCCCCGATGTTGAGGTGGCCCACTTCCGAATTGCCCATCTGGCCCGCGGGCAGCCCCACGGCGAGCTCGGACGCGTCGATCGTGCCGTGAGCGGCATGCGCGAGCAGGTCGTGCCAGCGCGGCATGGCGGCGCGCGTGATCGCGTTGTCGGGCGCGTCCTCGCGCTCGCCGAAGCCGTCGAGGATCAGCAGCACGAGCGGACGGGGACGGTGGGCGTCGGTGGCGGGCATCCTGGGGCGCGGCCGTCGACGGGCCACGTGGGTCGTTGCGGGAAGGGAAAGCGGGCGCTGCGCTATGATTCTACCGATGAAATTCCTGCTCGATCCCCAGAACCTGATGTTGCTGGCCGCCTGCGTCGTGTCCGGCACGATGCTCGTGTGGCCGCTGATCCGCGACCGCGCGTCGCCCGTGAAGTCGCTGTCGACGATCGGGGCCACGCGCCTCATCAACAGCGGCAACCCCGTGCTGCTCGACGTCCGCGAAACCGCCGAGTACGAAGGCGGCCGGCTGCCGAACGCGATCCACATTCCGCTGTCCCAGCTCAAGGAACGCAGCGGCGAGCTCGCGAAGTTCGCCGGGCGGCCGGTGGTGCTCTATTGCGAGCGTGGCCAGCGGGCGCGCTCGGCTGCATCGACGCTCGCCCGCGGCGGCTTCGGCGACGTCTACGAACTCGCCGGCGGCATCCGCGCGTGGAAGGATGCGGGGCTGCCGGTGGAGACCTGAAACTGAGCGGAAACTGAGCGGAAACTGAGGGTGACCGAGGGACGTGGAGAACGGGCGGACGATGAACGACGACACCAGGGCCGCCGGCGGCCAGCCGCCGGTGACGATGTACTCGACGGGCGTATGCCCCTACTGCGTGCAGGCCGAGCGGCTGCTGACGGCCCGCGGCGTGAAGGCGATCGACAAGATCCGCGTCGACCTCGATCCCGTGCGCCGCGACGAGATGATGCAGCGGAGCGGCCGCCGCACCGTGCCGCAGATCTGGATCGGCGACACGCACGTGGGCGGCTACGACGACCTTGCGGCGCTGGACCGCGCGGGCAAGCTCGAGCCGCTGCTGGCGGGACGGTAAACTAGCGGGTTTACTCACCAGGATAGAAGCCGCCATGGCCGACGCATTCGCCTCCAACCCCGCCGCGTACGGCGCCACGCCGACGATCTCGATCGAGAAGATCTACGTCAAGGACCTGTCGCTCGAGAACCCGGGCTCGCCGCAGGCCTACAAGATGGAGTCGTCCCCCCAGGTCGAAGTGGGCCTGCGGACCAATACCGAGCCGCTCGAGCCCAACGTGTTCGAGGCGGTGCTGACGCTGACGGTGACGGCGCGCATCGACGCCAAGACCATCTTCCTCGTCGAGGCGTCGCAGGCCGGCGTCTTCACTATGACGGGCTTCGGCCAGGAGCAGCTCGGCATGGCCATCGCCACGCACTTGCCGAGCGTGCTGTTCCCGTATGCGCGCGAGCTCGTCGCCGACTCGATCGGCCGCATGGGCTATCCGCAGATCCACCTGCAGCCGATCAACTTCGAGGCGCTGTACGCGCAACAGGCCGCGGCCGCCGCGCAGGGCGCCCCGGCCCAGGTCGGCGCGCCGGCCTGACGCGCGCTTCGCGGCCGATGACGATGCGCCGGCGGCCCGCCACAGCCGTGCGCAGGGCCCGGGGCCTGGTGGCGCTCGCCGTCGCGTGCGTCGCCGTCCTCGCCGGCGCGGTCGCCACCGGCGCCGCTGTTGCCGCCGACTACAAGGCCACCGGCGAATCGCCCACGCTGATGTACGACGCGCCCTCGGCCAAGGCGCGCGCGCAGTTCATCTACGGGCCCGACGTGCCGGTCGAGGTGGTCGTCGAGGTCGACGGCTGGACCAAGGTGCGCGACGTCACCGGCACGATCGGCTGGATCGCCAACCGCGCGCTGGCGGAGAAGCGCGTCGTGGTCGTCCGCGTGCCCCTCGCCGACGTGCGCGCCAACCCGGACGACGCGTCGCCGCTGGTGCTCAAGGCGGAGCAGGGCGTGCTGCTGGACATCGCCGAGACCGCGACGTCGCCCGCGACGACGGTGGCGCCCGGCTGGGTCAAGGTGCGCCACCGCGACGGCGGCGTGGGCTTCGTGCGCATCGCGCAGGTCTTCGGCTTCTGAGCGCCGCGCTGCGCCGCGTCGCGATCGTCGGGGCCGGCGCCTGGGGCACCGCGCTCGCCGTGCATCTCGCCGCGCGCGCCCGCGCGGCGCCCCACGTCACGCTGCTCGCACGCAGTGCCGCCGCCGCGGCGGAACTCGCGGCGGCGCGCGCCAACGAGCGCTACCTGCCCGGCGTCGCGTTGCCGCCGCGACTCGCGCTGGACCACGGGCTCGCTCCGGCCGCGGCCGCGGACCTCGTCATTGTGGCCACGCCCACGGCCGAACTCGTGCCGGTGGCCGACGCGCTGCGCGCGGCCGGGTGCCGCGCGCCGCTCGCCTGGCTGTGCAAGGGCTTCGTCGGCGCGCCGGGCGCGTTGCCCGCGCTTGCGCACCAGGTGCTCGCGCCGCGTTGGCCGGCGCCGGTGGGCATCGTGTCCGGGCCGACGTTCGCCGAGGAAGTGGCGCGCGGCCTGCCGGCGGCCGTCGCCGTCGCCACCACCGACGCGGCGCTGACCGCGGCGCTGGCCGAGCTGGTGCGCGGCGAGCGCTTCCGCGCTTATCCGAGCGACGACCTGGCCGGCGTCGAGGCGGGCGGCGCGCTGAAGAACGTGCTGGCGATCGCGGCCGGCGCCAGCGACGCGCTGGGCTTCGGCCACAACGCGCGCGCCGCGCTGATCACGCGCGGTCTGGCCGAAAGCGGCCGCTTGGCCGAAGCGCTGGGCGGCCAGCGCGCGACGGCGATGGGCCTCGCAGGCCTGGGCGACCTGGTGCTCACGTGCACGGGCGACCTGTCGCGCAATCGCCGCGTGGGCATGGCGCTGGCGGAAGGCCGCGCGCTCGACGACATACTCGCAAGCCTGGGCCACGTCGCCGAAGGTGTCTTCGCCGCCGCCGCGGCCCGCGCGCTGGCGGCGCATCACGGCGTGGAGCTGCCGATCTGCGACGCCGTCTATCGCGTGCTGTACGAACGCGTGCCGGTGGGCGACGCGGTCGGCGAGCTGATGCGCCGCGAGCCGGGCCGCGCCGACGCGCGCTGACGCACCTTCCTGTCCAACTGCAGGAACCAACTGTGCGGCGCGCCAGCGCATCGGCTGCGTCACGGCCGCATCAGCGTTGCGCGACCTTGACGGCTTCGGCGTCGACCTTCGCCACCGCGGCCGGCTCGACCACGTTGACGGCGTAGTCGGCGAACGACACCTGGTAGATGGGCGCCGTGCGCTCCGTGAACCGGCGCAGCGCGGTCGCGCCTTCGGCGGCCTTGGCGCACGCGCGTTCCTGCGCCGTGCCCTGGGGTTGCGTGCAGTCGGCGGCCGTTGCCGGCACCGCAACGCCGAGCGCGCAGGCCGCGGCCACCGCCATCATCATCGAGGTAATCGTCTTCATGGGTGTCTCCTGGTCGCGCGGCGTCGGAGTCCGGTGCGCCGCTGGTCACCGTGGCGGCGCGCATCGAAGCCGCGTGCCGTTGCAGCGACTTTCGGGGCGCGGCGCGGGCGCGGCAAGCGAGTATTCGACAGCGCGGCGCGCCCGCCGAAAGTTCACGGCTCCGCGTGCGGAAAGTTCGACGCGCCCGCGGCCGCGCCCGCGACGGCGGCGCCCGCATAGCCGTGCTGGCGCCACGCCGCGTACACCGCCACGGCCACCGCGTTGGACAGGTTGAGGCTGCGCGACGTCGCGAGCATCGGGATGCGCAGCAGGTCTGCGGGCGCGAACGTCGCGAGCACGTCCTGCGGCAGCCCGGACGATTCCGCGCCGAACACCAGCACGTCGTCGGCGCCGAACGCGACGGCGTCCGGCCCGCACGTCGCATGCGTCGTGAACGCGTACCAGCGCCGCGCGGGCGGGCCGCCGAGCGCCGCGCGGCACGCGGCGAAGTCGCGGTGCACGCTGACGCGCGCGTACTCGTGGTAGTCGAGTCCCGCGCGCTTCAGCTCGCGGTCGTCCATCCGGAAGCCCAGCGGCTCGACGAGGTGCAGCTCGGCGCCCGTGTTGGCGGTGAGCCGGATCACGTTGCCGGTGTTGGGCGGGATCTCCGGGTGCAC
>JBGAIC010000078.1:0-13458 GCA_044225845.1 Casimicrobiaceae bacterium | reverse complement strand
GCCGAGCGCGCCCAGCGCGTGCACGCTGCCGTCGACGCCGGTGGCCTGCCATTCGCGCCACGTCGGGATGCGCGGCGCGTCCTCGCCGCCGGCGACGACGATGCGGCCGCCGGCATACGCGTAGACGCGCGAGTCGTCGGGCAGCGCGGCGGGCAGCTTGCGCGCCGGGTCGAAGTCGGGCGGCGTATACACGGCGCGGCGCTCGCCGGCTAGGCGAGCTTGAGCGGCAGGTCGCGCAGCCGCTTGCCGGTGGCGGCCGCGATCGCGTTGGCGAGCGCGGGGGCCAGCGGCGGCACGCCGGGCTCGCCGACGCCGCTGGGTTTCTCGGTCGACGCGACGATGTGCACGTCGATGACGGGCATCTCGTTGATCCGCAGCACCGGGTACTGGTGGAAGTTGGTCTGCTCGACGACGCCGTCCTTCAG
Organism: Casimicrobiaceae bacterium; assembly: GCA_044225845.1. Taxonomy (GTDB): domain Bacteria; phylum Pseudomonadota; class Gammaproteobacteria; order Burkholderiales; family Casimicrobiaceae; genus VBCG01. The sequence continues at coordinate 13,033 of JBGAIC010000078.1, read as the reverse complement.
CGTGATCTCGCCGTACAGCGCGGCGGACAGCGCGAAGCCGATGCCGCCTTCCATCTGCGCGCGGATCACGTCCGGGTTGACGGCGGTGCCGCAGTCGACGGCGCACACGACGCGGTCGACCTTGATGGCGTTGTCGGCGCCGACGGTGACGTCGACCACCTGTGCCACGTAGCTGTGGAAGGACTCGTGCACCGCGACGCCGCGGCCGCGCTTCGCGCCGTTGGCCGCGGGCGCCAGCGGCTGGCCCCAGTTCGCCTTCGCGGCCGCGAGTTCCAGCACGCCGCGATGGCGCGGATGCTTGTCGAGCAGCGCCGCGCGGAACGCGACCGGGTCCTTGCCCGCCGCAGCTGCGAGCTCGTCGATGAACGTCTCGGTGGAGAACGCGGTGTGCGTCGAGCCTACGGAGCGCCACCACAGCACGGGCACCGCGATCTGCGCCGTCGCGAGATGCACGGAGAGGTTCGGGATTGCATACGGCAGCGTCGACGCGCCTTCCACCGACGTGGCGTCGATGCCGTCCTTGATCATCATCGCGGCGAATGGCGTGCCGTCGAGGATGGACTGGCCGGCGACGCGATGCTGCCAGCCGACGATCGCGCCGCTGGCGTCGAGGCCGGCTTTCAGCGCGTGCACATAGGCCGGCCGGTAGAAGCCGCCGGTCATGTCGTCCTCGCGCGTCCACACGAGCTTCACCGGAATGTCGCGCTTGCCGCCCGCCGCGAGGCCCTTGGCGATGGCCGCCGCCTCGACGACGTAATCGGCCACCGGGTTGGCGCGGCGCCCGAAGCTGCCGCCGGCGTAGAGCTGGTGGATCTCGACCTGCTCGGGCTTGAGTCCCACGACCTTCGCGATCGCACCCTGGTCCACCGTCTGGAACTGCTCGCCGTTCCACACTTCGCAACGATCCGCGCCGAGCTTCACGACGCAGTTGAGCGGCTCCATCGCTGCATGCGCGAGGTAGGGGAATGCGTACGTCGCTTCCAGCGTCTTTGCCGCGCCGGCGATCGCCTTGGCGGCGTCGCCATCATTGCGCGCGGGCTTGCCCGGCGTCGCGGCCAGGCGCTTCAGTTCCGCCGTGATGTCGCTGCTCGAGCCCTTGAAGCCGCCGTCCCATTCGATCTTCAGCGCGTCGCGGCCCTTCTTCGCGGCCCAGAAGTTGGTGGCGAGCACGGCCACGCCGTTGGGCACTTCCACGATGTAGCGCACACCGGGCACGGCGCTCGCCGCCTTCGCGTCGAAGGACTTGACCTCGGCCCCGAAGCGCGGCGGATGCGCGACCACTGCGGTGAGCATGCCCGGCAGCTTCACGTCCTGCGTGAAGATCGCGGTGCCGTTGGACTTGGCCACCGCGTCGGTGCGCGAGAAGCGCTTGCCGATGTAGACGAAGTCCTTCGGGTCCTTGAGCTTGACGTCCGCGGGCACCGGCTGCTTGCCGGCGGCCAGCGCAAGCTGGCCGAACGTCGCCTTCTTGCCGCTCGCGTCGCTGACGACGCCGTCCTTCACCGTGAGGCTGGCGATCGGCACCTTCCATTGTTCGGCGGCGGCGCCGACCAGCATCGCGCGCGCGGCGGCGCCCGCCTTGCGGTATTGCTCGAACGAATTGGCCATCGCCGTCGAGCCGCCGGTGCCCTGCATCGGGCCGAACGCGAGGTTGTTGTAGAGCTTCGCGTCCGCCGGCGCGCCGGTGGCGCGCACCTGCGACCACGCGGCGTCCATCTCCTCGGCGACGAGCGTGGGCAGGCCGGTGTACGTGCCCTGGCCCATCTCGACGTGCTTCACGAGCACGGTGACGGTGTTGTCGGTGCCGATGCGGACGAAAGCGTTGGCGTCGACCATCTGGCCGGCCGCAGCCTGCGCGGCCGCAGGGCCGGTGTAGATGTCGAGCGTGAGGCCCACGCCCAGCGCGGCGGAGGCCTTGAGGAACACGCGGCGCGAGACGCCGTCGTCGGCGTGGCGCGTGGCGAAGCGGGAAGGATTCATGGGTGTCGGGGCCCTTGCAGTGAGCGCGCGGCCATCAGGCCAGCGACGCGGCGGCGTCCTTGATGGCGGCGCGGATGCGCACGTAGGTGGCGCAGCGGCAGACGTTTCCGGCCATCGCGGCGTCGATGTCCGAATCGGTGGGGCGCTTGTTCTTCGCGAGCAGCGCCGTGGCCGACATCAGCTGGCCGGACTGACAGTAGCCGCATTGCGGCACGTCGAGCCTGGCCCACGCCGCCTGCAGCGCCTTGCCTTCGCGCGACTTGAGCCCTTCGATCGTCGTCACCTCGACGCCGGGCTTGACGGCCGACAGCGGCGTCTGGCACGAGCGCACCGGCGAGCCGTCGATGTGGACCGTGCAGGCGCCACACAGCGCCATCCCGCAGCCGTACTTGGTGCCGGTGAGGTTGAGCTCGTCGCGGATCAGCCACAGCAACGGCGTGTCGGCGGGAACATCCTTCGAAATGTCGACGCGGTTGCCGTTGACGAAGAACGTGGGCATGGAAACTCCGGGAAGAGGGGCAGCGGAAGACCTGCGATTTTACGCCCGCCCAGGTGCACGGGTTATAATCGTTATCGTTACCGATGCTGTCAGGGCCGCCCGCGGCCCTTTTCGTTCATGGAAGCCGAACGCATCAACCAGATCGCCAACCAGCTCGCCGCGCTGCGCACGCGCACGGCCGAGCTGCGGAGGTATCTTTGACTTCGACGTCAAGGCAGCACGGCTGACGGAGGTCGGGCGCGAACTCGAGGACCCCAAGGTCTGGGACGATCCTCCCCGCGCACAGGAACTCGGCAAGGAAAAGAAGCAGCTCGACGACGTCGTCGGCACGCTGACGTCGCTCGCCACCGGGCTCGACGATTCGAGCGAACTGTTCGAGCTGGCGCGCGGCGACAACGACGATGCGACGCTGGCGGCCGTCGGTGACGACGCCGCGGCGCTCGAGGCCATCGTCGCCGGCATGGAGTTCCGCCGGATGTTCAGCCACCCGCTGGACGGCGGTAACTGCTTCGTCGACATCCAGGCGGGCAGCGGCGGCACCGAGGCGCAGGACTGGGCGTCGATGCTGCTGCGCATGTACCTGCGCTATGCCGAGCGCAAGGGCTTCCGCACCGAGGTGCTGGAAGAGTCGCCCGGCGAAGTCGCCGGCATCAAGAGCGCCTCCGTCAAGATCGAAGGCGACTATGCGTACGGCCACCTGCGCACGGAAACCGGCGTGCACCGGCTCGTGCGCAAGAGCCCGTTCGACTCCAACGCGCGGCGGCACACGTCGTTCGCCAGCGTGTTCGTCTACCCGGAAGTCGACGACTCGATCGAGGTCGAGATCAACCCGGCCGACCTGCGCATCGACACGTTCCGCGCGTCCGGCGCCGGCGGCCAGCACATCAACAAGACGGATTCGGCCGTTCGCATCACGCACATCCCGACCAACACCGTCGTCACGTGCCAGAACGACCGCTCGCAGCACCGCAACCGCGCCGAGGCGATGCTGATGCTCAAAGCCAAGCTGTACGAGCTGGAGCTGCGCAAGCGCCAGGAAGAACAGCAGAAGCTCGAGGATTCCAAGACCGACATCGGCTGGGGCCACCAGATCAGAAGCTACGTGCTCGACCAGTCGCGGATCAAGGACCTGCGCACGAACTACGAGGTGGGCAACACGCAGGCCATCCTGGACGGCGACCTCGACGATTTCATCGCGGCGAGTCTCAAGCAGGGGGTCCAGTGATCGGCTTCGTGTTCGACATTGACGGCACGATCATCGACTCGATGCCCGCGCACGACGAGGCGTGGCGCCTCTTCTTCGAGCGGCGCGGCGTTGCGTTCGACGAGCGCGATTTCTACGCGCGCAATGCAGGCCGCACCGCGGGCGAGACCATCGTCGACTACCTGGGCCCCATGCCGGCGGACGAGCTGGAAGCGCGCGTCCGCGAAAAGGAGGAGACGTACCGCGAGCTGTTCGCGCCGCCGCGTTTCCGCGAAGTCGCGGGCTTCACGACTTTCGTGCGTGCTGCGCGCGACGCCGGCATCGCCGTCGGTTGCGCCACCGCGGGCCGCGCCGAGAACATCGCGTTCGCGCTGAAGCACCTCGGGCTCGAGGGCTTCTTCGACGGCGTTGCGGGCGGCCACGAGGTGGCGCACGGCAAGCCCGCGCCGGACATCTTCCTGCTCGCGGCGCGGCGGATGAACGTCGCGCCGGCGGACTGCGTGGTGTTCGAGGATGCGCCGCTCGGCATCGAAGGCGCGCGCCGCGCCGGCATGCTGGCGGTGGGACTGACGACGGGCGTGCCGGCGTCGGCGCTCGCCGGACCGCATGTGCTGACGGCCATTGCCGACTATCGCAACGTGACGCCGGCCGACATCGTCGCGCTGGTCGACGCGCACCGCGCCATCGCGCGCACGGGGACCTGAGGGATGAGCGAAGACACGAAGCCCGGCGCCGCACCGGCCGCCGACGAGAACCAGATCATGGCGGAGCGCCGCGCCAAGCTCGCGGCGCTGCGCGCGCAGGGCCAAGCCTACCCGAACGATTTCAGGCGCGATGCGCTGGCGGCCGAGCTGCACGCGAAATACGACGGCATCGAGAATGTGGTGCTGGAGCCGCAGGGCATACGCGTTGCGGTCGCCGGCCGGATGATGCTGCGGCGAATCATGGGCAAGGCGTCGTTCGCCACGCTGCAGGACATGTCGGGTCGCATCCAGCTGTACGTGACCGTCGACGGCGTCGGCGCCGACGCGCTGGAGGCGTTCAAGCACTGGGACCTGGGCGACATCGTCGGTGCCACCGGCACGTTGTTCCGCACGAAGACCGGCGAGCTGTCGGTGCGCTGCACCGAAGTCCGGCTGCTGTCGAAGGCGCTGCGGCCGCTCCCCGAGAAATTCCACGGCCTCACGGACACCGAACAGAAGTACCGCCAGCGCTACCTCGATCTCGTCACCAATCCGGAGTCGCGCGACGTGTTCGTGCGGCGCTCGCAGATCGTGCAGGCCGTCCGCGAGTTCTTCGTCGCGCGCGGCTACCTCGAAGTCGAGACGCCGATGATGCACCCGATTCCCGGCGGCGCGGCCGCGCGGCCCTTCGTCACGCACCACAACGCGCTGGACATGCAGCTGTACCTGCGTATCGCGCCGGAGCTGTACCTGAAGCGCCTGGTCGTCGGCGGCCTGGAGCGCGTGTTCGAGATCAACCGCAACTTCCGCAACGAAGGCATCTCGACGCGCCACAATCCCGAGTTCACGATGCTCGAGTTCTACGAGGCGTACCGGGATTACCACTACCTGATGGACCTGACGGAGACGCTGATCCGCGACGTGGCGCAGAAGGTCCTCGGCACGACGAGCATCACCTACCAGGGCGAGGCCATCGACCTCGGCAAGCCCTTTGACCGGCTGACAATGGCCGAGGCAATCCACCGCTACAACCCGTCGCATGCATTGGCCGACCTCGGCAATGCCGACTACCTGCGGCGCGCGCTCGCCGGCACGGGCACGGAGGTCTATGCCACCGATGGCTTGGGCCTGCTGCAACTGAAGCTCTTCGAGGCGACGACCGAGGAAAAGCTGCTGCAGCCGACTTTCATCGTCGCGCATCCCACCGACGTGTCGCCGCTGGCGCGTGCCAACGACGCGAATCCCGCCATCACGGACCGCTTCGAGCTCTTCATCTCGCGCCGCGAGATCGCCAACGGCTTCTCGGAGCTCAACGATCCCGAGGACCAGGCCGCGCGCTTCAAGGCGCAGGTCGACGCGCGCGACGCCGGCGACGAGGAGGCGATGTTCTACGACGCCGACTACGTGAAGGCGCTCGAGTACGGGCTGCCGCCGACGGCGGGCGAGGGCATCGGCATCGACCGCCTGGTGATGCTGCTGACCGACGCGCCGTCGATCCGCGACGTCATCCTGTTCCCGCAGCTCAAGCGTACGAGCTGACGCGGCCGCCGCCCGGCGCGGGCGGGCGGCCCGGCAGGCCTGTGGAGCCTGCCTTGCAATATACCCCTACCGGGTATACATTGGTGGCATGGAAGCGGCCGCCGTCCCCGTTCGTCCCGTCGCCCAGGACCCTGCGACGACGCCCACGCGCGTCGCGCTGGGGCTCGAGGGCATGACCTGCGCCGCGTGCGCGGCGCGGATCGAGAAGGTGCTGAACCGCGTGCCGGGCGTCGAGGCGCACGTGAACTTCGCCACGGAGACCGCGGACGTCCGCTACGACGCCGCGCGCGCGGACACCGACGCCTTGCTGGCCGCCGTGCAGCGCGCGGGCTACGGGGCGAGCGTGCGCCGCGATCCGACCGCGGATCGTCGCGCCGACGACGAGCGGCATGCGCGCGAGCGCAAGGGCCTGGCGCGCGACTTCGCGCTCGGCGCCGTACTGACGCTCCCCTTGCTCGCCGGCATGGCGGGCATGTTCGGTGCGTCCGGGGACATGCATGCGCATGCGGACCTGATCCCGCGCGGCTGGCAATGGCTGTTGGCGACGCCGGTGCAGTTCTGGTGCGGGCGCCGTTTCTATCGCGGCGCGTGGCATTCGCTGCGCGGCGGCAGCGCCAACATGGACGTGCTGATCGCGCTGGGCACGACGATCGCCTACGTGTCGAGCGCCGTCGTCACGGCGCTGGCGCTGCACGCGCAGCCCGTCTACTTCGAGGCGAGCGCGGCCGTGATCACGCTGGTGCTGCTCGGCAAGTGGATGGAGGCGCGGTCCAAGGCGGGCACGTCGGCGGCGCTCGCGTCGCTGATGAAGCTGACGCCGCGCGTGGCGCACGTCGTGCGCGCGGAACGTGTCGAGGACGTCGACGTCGAGCGCGTCGTGCCCGGCGACATGCTCGAGGTGCGTGTCGGCGAGAGCTTCCCGGTGGACGGTGTCGTCACACGGGGCGCCACGGCCGTCGACGAGAGCATGCTCACCGGCGAAAGCGTACCGGTGGAAAAGCGCGAAGGCGCGACGGTCTACGCGGGGACGCAGAACGCGCAGGGCGTCGTCAGGGTACGCGCCACCGGCGTGGGTTCGGCGACGCGCGTCGCGGCCATCGTGCGCCTGGTCGCCGAAGCGCAGGGCTCGCGCGCGCCGATCCAGAACCTGGCCGATCGCGTCGCCGCGGTGTTCGTGCCGGCGGTGCTCGGCGTCGCCGCGCTGACGTTCGCGCTCACGTGGTGGTTCGCCGGCGACGCGGCACGGGCGCTGATCCACGCCGTCGCGGTGCTCGTCATCGCCTGCCCGTGCGCGCTGGGCCTTGCGACGCCGACGGCCATCGTCGTTGGTACGGGACGCGCGGCGCAGATGGGAATCCTGATCCGCGATGCACGCGCGCTGGAGAACGCGGCCGCACTCGAGCGCATCGCCGTGGACAAGACGGGGACGCTGACGGAGGGACGGCCCGCGGTCGTCGCGATGGAAGCGTGCGGCGGCGCCGATGAGGCGCGTGCCTGGGCGCTGGCAAGTGCGCTCGCGTCGGCATCGACGCATCCGCTGTCGCGCGCGATCGCGGCGGCCGCGCCTGCGGCACCACGTCCGACGTTGGAGCAGGTGGCGGAGGTTGCGGGCACCGGTGTCACGGCGCGGGATACATCAAACGGTACGCGCGTGGCGCTCGGCGCCTGGGAGCGCGTCGTCACGCACGACGATGCGCCGGCCGCGGTGCGCGCGTCCCAATGGCGCGTGCAAGGACGCTCGCTGGTCGTGCTCGCCATCGACGGCGCACCGGCCGCGCTGTTCGCGCTGGCCGATCCGCTGCGTGCCGACGCGGCCGCGGCGCTCGCGCGGCTGCGCGGCGAGGGCATCGCGATCACGCTGCTCACCGGCGACAACGAAGCCACGGCGCGCGCGATCGCCGCGCAATGCGGCATCGACGACGTGCACGCCGGGCTTACGCCCGACGCGAAGGCGGCGCTCGTCGCGTCGTGGAAGGCGGCGGGCCAGCACGTCGCGATGGTCGGCGACGGCATCAACGATGCCGCGGCGCTGGCGGCGGCGGATGTCGGCTTCGCGATGGCGGCCGGCAGCGACGTTGCTGCGCAGGCAGCGGACATCACGCTCGTGCGCAACAACCTGGGTGCCGTGGCCGACGCCATCGCGCTGTCGCGCGCGACGCTGCGGACCATCCGCCAGAACCTCTTCTTCGCCTTCGGCTACAACGTGCTCGGCATCCCGCTCGCGGCGCTGGGCTTCCTCAACCCGATGGTGGCCGGCGCCGCGATGGCGGCGAGCTCCGTGTCCGTCGTCGGCAACGCGCTGCGCCTCCGGCGCTGGCGCCCCGGTACGATCCCCTTGTCCGCGCGCAGGGATCGCACCGATGCATCGCCCGTGGCGCGCGGGTAACAGGGTCGGACTTGGAGAACCACATGCAAACCGCAACGCTGAAGATCGATGGCATGAGCTGCACCGGCTGCGTGGGCAGTGTCACGCGCGCATTGAAGCAACTGGACGGTGTCGCCGACGTGAACGTCACGCTGCAGCCGCCGCAGGCGACGGTGACGTTCGACCAGCAGCACGTCGAGATCTCGAGCCTCATTGCGGCCGTCGAGGACGCCGGCTATGAAGTCAAAACCTGAAGTCGTAGCGCCGGCGCCGCGCGCGAAGGCTGCGCGCAAGCGTGTCGCCCCGGCAGCTGCGCTCGCGGCCACACACGACGGCCATCGCCACGTGCACCGCGCGGACAAGGATGCGCTCGCCAAGCGCCTGAACCGGATCGAGGGCCAGGTGCGCGGCATCGCCGGCATGGTCGCCGACGACCGTTACTGCATCGACGTGCTGACGCAGGTGGCGGCCGTGCAATCGGCACTGGACGCGCTGGCGCTGCAGCTGCTGGAGCAGCACCTGCACGGCTGCGTCCAGCATGCCGTGCATTCCGGCGACGGCGACCGGGCGATGGACGAGGCGCTGGCCGTCATCCGGAAATTCGCGCGCTGAGGGCGGACGGCCGCGAGACGGCCACCCGCTGCGCGTGTGTGGTCAGGCCTTGATCTTCGCGATCCAGGCCGCGAACGCGGCCATGAATTTCGTCAGGAACTCGCGGCTCTGGTCGTTGCTGATGCTGCCGTCGGGACCGAGGATCTGCGACACGTGGCCGACGTAGGCCTCCGGCTGCTGCAACGTGGGCATGTCGAGGAACACCAGCGATTGGCGTAGCGCGTGATTCGCGCCGAACGCGCCCAGCGCGCCGGGTGAATTGCTGATCACCGCCGCCGGCTTGCCCGCCCACGAGCTCTTGCCATAGGGACGCGAGCCGACGTCGATCGCGTTCTTGAGGCTGCCCGGCACCGAACGGTTGTACTCCGGCGTGACGAACAGCACCGCGTCGGCCTTCTGGATGCGCGCCTTGAACGCGACGTCGGCCGGCGGCGGCGTGGCTTCCAGGTCCTGGTTGTACAGCGGCAGGTCGCGGATCTCGACGATCTCGAGCTTCAGGTTCGCGGGCGCGAGCTTGGCCACGGCGAGGGCCAGCTTGCGGCTGAACGATTCCTTGCGGAGGCTGCCGACGATGACGGCGACGTCGTAGGTAGAATCGGGCATGGGGTTCCTTTCGATGGCGGGGAGACGGTGCACGCGAATTATCGCACCGGCCCGTTCTGCGAATGAGCGATAACGCGACGGAAACGTTCGATTACATCATCGTCGGCGGCGGCACGGCCGGCTGCACGCTCGCGGAAGCGTTGACGCGCGACGCGAATGTCGAGGTGCTGCTGATCGAGGCGGGCGGCAAGGACAACTACCACTGGATCCACATCCCGGTGGGTTACCTGTACTGCATCGACAACCCGCGCACCGACTGGCGCTACCGCACGCGCGAGGAGCCGGGCCTCAACGGCCGTTCGCTGCTCTACCCGCGCGGCCGCGTGATGGGCGGCTGCTCGTCGATCAACGGCATGATCGCGATGCGCGGCCAGCGCGAGGACTATGCGCACTGGGCGGACGTCACCGGCGACCCGTCATGGAACTGGAACGCAGTGCTGCCGCTGTTCAAGCGGGCCGAGGACTACCACGGCGGCGCCGACGACGTGCACGGCGCGGGCGGCAACTGGCGCGTCGAGCGGCAGCGGCTGCGCTGGGACATCCTCGAGGCGTTCCGCGACGCGGCCGTCGAGGCGGGACTGCCGCGCAACGACGACTTCAACCGCGGCGACAACTTCGGCGTCGGCTATTTCGAGGTCAACCAGAAGAACGGGATGCGCTGGAACGCCGTGAAGGCGACGCGCCCGATGTTCGAGCGGCCCAACCTGACGCTGTGGTTCAACGCGCCGGTCGAGCGGCTCACGTTCGAGGGTGCGCTCTGCACCGGCGTCGCGTATCGCGAGAACGCCGCGCACAAGACGGTGCACGCGCGGCGCGAGGTGCTGCTGGCGGCCGGCGCCGTCAATTCGCCGGTGTTGCTCGAGCGTTCCGGCATCGGCCAGCGCGAGCGCATCGACGCGCTGGGCGTGCCGCTCGTCCACGAGCTGCGCGGCGTCGGCGAGAACCTGCAGGACCACCTGCAGCTGCGGATGATCTTCGCGGTGAGCGGCACGCGCACGCTGAACACGCGCGCCGCGAGCTGGCTTGGCAAGGCATTGATCGGCGCGGAATACGCGCTGAAGCGCAGCGGGCCGATGAGCATGGCGCCGTCACAGCTCGGAGCCTTCGCGCGCTCGAATCCGGGCGAGGCGCGCGCCAACATCGAGTACCACGTGCAGCCGCTGTCGCTCGACAAGTTCGGCTCGCCGCTGCATGCGTTCGACGCGTTCACGGCCAGTGTCTGCAACCTGCGGCCGACTTCGCGCGGCAGCGTGCATGCGACCAGCGCGGACCCCGACGCTCCGCCGCTGATCGCGCCGAACTATCTTGCGACGGCCGAAGACAAGCGCGTGGCCGCCGAATCGCTGCGCTTCACGCGCCGGATCGTCGCGTCGCCGGCGCTCGCGCGCTTCCATCCGCAGGAGAAGTTGCCCGGCGCCGCGCTGACCACCGACGACGAACTCGCGCGTGCGGCGGGCGACATCGGCACCACGATCTTCCATCCAGTCGGCACGTGCCGGATGGGGCGCGCGGATGACGACCTCGCCGTCGTCGATCCGCAGTTGCGCGTGCGCGGCGTCGAGGGGCTGCGCGTCGTCGACGCGTCGATCATGCCGACGATCACGTCGGGCAACACGAACACGCCGACGGTGATGATCGCGGAAAAGGCCGCGGACATGATCCGCGCCGCGTGGACCGGCGCGACGCCGGCGGCGCTCAGCGGTTGATCTCGACGAGCAATACCCAGGCGTCGGTCACCGCCTTGATGAAGGAAACGAGCATGGCCGCCGCGAGCCAGTAAGGCGCGTGGCCGGCCCCCATCGCGAGCGACACGCCGGCCGCGAGATAGGGCAGTACCGACGCGAGGAACAGCACGGTGTTCGCCGTGGAGTTGAGCCGGTGTCCCGGGTGCGCGCCGAACGCACGCCACTGGATGCGACCGCCGGACAGCGTCAGGATGGCGCCGATGGCGAGTACCTCGGCACCCTGCAAGGTGGCCGCTTGGCCGGGCACCAGCATCAGCGACCCCGCGAGCAGCACGGCGAGCAGCAGCATCAGCGCGAGCAGGCCGCGCGATGCGAGCCCGGGCAGCGCCAGGATCTTCTCGATGTTGATCGACAGGCTCACGAACAGCAGGCCGAGCAGCGCCGCGCTCGCACCCACCTGCGCGACGAAGAAGTCGGTCCAGTGCTCCATGTCGTGCCGCGCGGCGCGTCAGTCCGGCTTGATGCCGGCCGCGCGGATCACCTTCGCCCACAGGTCCGTCTGCGAGCGGATGAACTCGCCGAACTGTTGCGGCGTGCCGGGCGTGATGACGACGCCCAGTTCGGCGAGCTTGCCGGCCACGACCGGGTTGGCCAGAGCCGCGTTCGTATCGGCGTTGATCCGCGCGACGACATCCGCCGGCGTGCCCGTCGGCGCGACCAATCCCCACCATACGGAAGCCTGGTAGTCGGGCAACCCCACTTCGGCCGTCGTCGGCACGTCGGGCAACAACGGGAAGCGCTTGTCGCTGGCCACGGCCAGCGCGCGCAACTTGCCGCCGCGGATCTGCGCGAGCACCTCGACCGGGTTGATCGGCATGAACGTGATGCGGCCGCCGAGCAGGTCCGTGATCGCCGGCGCGCCGCCCTTGTATGGGACGTGCAGTACGTCGACACCCGCGGTGATCTTCAGCAACTCGCCGGCGAGGTGGCCCGAGCTGCCGTTGCCTGCGGTGCCAAACGTGAGCTTGCCCGGTTGCGCCTTGGCTTGCGCGACGAGATCCTTGAAGGTCGTGATCGGCGAGTCCGCTGCGACGACGATGACGAGCGGCGCGTAGCCGATGCGCGCGACGGCGGCGAAGTCGCGGCGGCCGTCGAAGCCGGGGTCGGCGAACAGCGACATGTTCGTCGCAATGCCGTTGGACGCCATCAGCAGCGTGTAGCCGTCCGGTGGGGCCTTGGCTGCCAGCGCCATGCCGAGGTTGGCGCTTGCGCCCGGGCGGTTGTCGACGATGACCGGCTGCTTCAGCGACTCGGACAGCGGCTGCCCGACAGAGCGCGCGACGATGTCGACCGCGCCGCCTGCCGCGTACGGCACCACGATCTTGAGCGGATGCGATGGCCACGTGTCCGCGCGTGCGGCGGGGAGCATGGCGCCCATCAGCATTGCAATGCAGCCCGCGGCAAGCGCGTGACGGCGCCCCGGCTTCGTGTTCGTCATGAGTCCTCCTTGGCGTGCGGATGGGCGGGCGCCGCACGACGATCCGCGGCGGCTTTCCGCATCGAGTCTAGCGCCGCCGGCCAGCGCGGCCAAGCGTGAACCCGGATGGCATAATCGCGGCGACGGGGTGTAGCGCAGTCCGGTAGCGCGCTTGCTTTGGGAGCAAGATGTCGGAGGTTCGAATCCTCTCACCCCGACCACTGATCATCGGGGTCCATTCCGGTTACATGGGTAACACTTTGGGCTCGAACGGGTTGCTGACGGGTTCGACCCGCCCGGTCTCGTGATCGAAGAATCCCAGGTCGTAGTGCATGAAGGTCACGAGCCAGATGCGGTCGGCGACTTCCTTGATGCCGACGTTCTGC
>JBGAIC010000077.1:0-13771 GCA_044225845.1 Casimicrobiaceae bacterium | reverse complement strand
ACGTCATCGTCGCGCGGGTCGCGCGTGGCGGCCGCCGCCGCGAACGGCACGTCCGGCGCGCGTGTCGCGTGCACCGCCGCCATCACGCGCGGGAACGCCTCGTTCACCGCGTCGACGAGCCGCCGCTGCGACCGGAAGTTGCGCGCGAGCTGCGCGAACGTCACCGGAACGTTGGCCACCTGCTCCTCGCGCGCCGCCTGCACGAAGATGCGCACGTCGGCCTCGCGGAAGCCGTAGATGCTCTGCATCGGATCGCCCACCGCGAACAGCGTGCGGCCGTCGCCGGGCTCCCAGCCCGCGGTCAGCCGCGACAGCAGCAGCCATTGCAGCCGCGACGTGTCCTGGAATTCGTCGACGAGCAGGTGGTCGATCGCGAGGTCGTGCGCGAGCAGCACGTCGCTCGGTGCATCCTCGGTGCCCAGCGCGGTCAGCGCCCGCAGCGTGACCTCCGCGAAATCGCATTGCCCCTGCGCGGCGAAAGTCACGCCCAGGCGGGCGGCGATGTCGTACGGCAGCAGCCGCAGCAGCGCGTCGATCAGCGCGCGCGACTGGCCGCTGTACACCGGATCCGGCAAGTCGCGCGCCAGCGCCAGCGCGTCGACCAGCGCAGCGTTGCCTTCCGCGCGTGCGAACCACGCGGTGGCCCTCTGCTTCCACGCCACGCGCTCGGCCTTGCCCGCCGCGGGCCCCGCAGGCGGGATGCCCTGCTTGACGGTGAGCGACGCGCGCACCGTGCCGTCCTTGGTCAGCACCCAGTCCGCGAGCGCGCGCCAGCGCGGCAAGGACGCCACCTCGCGCGACAGCAGTTCGTCCGCCGCCGCGGCTTCCTGCAAGCGCGCGGCGTCGTCCGCACGGCCCGGTACAGTGGCCAGTGTCTCGGCCGCATAAGCGAGCAGCGCGCGCCATTCGTCGAAGAAGCCCGTGTCCGCGACCGCGTCCGCGCGATCGTCGGCCGGCACCGGCGTGCGCGATTGCAGCCGCTCCGCGATCTCGGCGAGTACGCTCGCCACCTCGGCCGCGAGCGAGGCCTCGAGCTGCACGCGTGCCACGTCAGGGTCGACACCCGCGAGCGTGAACAGCCACTGGTCGCGACGGCCGAGAAGCCCGGCGATCAATTCAACGACGCGGCCAGCGTTGTTGTCGAAATGCAGCAGCAGCGTGCGCCACGACGGATCGTCGGGCTTCGCCGCGGCCAGCGCATCCCGCGCGGCCTGCCGGTAGAGCGGTCGTGCATCGGGCATGACGTCCGGCTTGCGGCCGAACTCGCTCGCCACCGGCGCCTGCGCGGCGATTCGCGCAGCCAGCGCGTCGAGCGTCGAGATCGCAAGCCGCGACGGCGACGCCAGCAGTTGCCAGCATTCCCGTGCGTCACGCGCCAGTACCGCACGCGCGGCGGCCATCGTCCGCGCATGATGCGCGGAGCGCGGCGCGACATCGGCGGCCGCGTCGCCGAGCGCACGCAGCACGCGCGCCCGCATTTCGCGTGCGGCCTTCTCGGTGAACGTGAGGGCGACGACCCGCTCGGGCTCGCGCGCGCTCGCGAGCTGCACCTGCTTCCGCTGCACCAGCAGCTCGTTCTGGCCCGACCCCGCCGGCGCATGGATCAGCCACGAGCGACCGGGGTCCAGCGCGCTTTCGCGCGCGGCGGCGTCCTGCGCGATGCGCTCGGCGTCGATCGTCATGCGTCCGCCTCGTTCGCGGCATCCACGTCGTCCGTGTCGTCATCCGGTTCGGCGCTGCCGATGCGACACAGCGGCTTGAACTCGCAGGCCTGGCAGGGCCGCTTCACGCCGCGCGGTGCGACGCCCGCCACCCCGCGCTGGTAGTCGACGGCGAGCGCACCGTAGCGCGTCGCCATGTCGTCGAGGACATCGTGCAGGCTGCCATAGAGCCCCGCGCCCAGCTTGCCGGTCTCCACGAGCCCTTCCCACCTGACGGGCTTGTCCGCGATGCCGCGCATCCCGAGCTTGCCCGGCTTCACTTCCGCATAAGCCAGCGCGCCGAGGCGAGCGCCTGCATCCGCGGCGCGCGTGGCCAACGCATACAGGCCCACTTGCGGCGCCAGAGGCCGCGCCAGCATCCAGTAGCCGACGGAGACCGTCACGTTGCTCTTGTAGTCGATGATCGCGAGGGGCGCGGGCGCCTGCGCGGCATCGTTGGCCACATCTTCGGCCTTCGCGGCCTCCGCCACGCGGTCGATGCGGTCGATCTTCAGCGCAAGCTCCAGCGTCCCGAGCTTGAGCGTGCAGTCCTCGTCCGTCCGCAGCACGGCGAACGGCGGCCGGGCCGCTTCCACGGTGCGCAGCCAGCGTTCGATCAGCGTCGAGAGGCGCTGTGCTTCTGCGCGTGCCACGGAGGGCGGCAGCTCGTCCCAGCGCGTCGACGACAGCGTCCCGTGCGCGTGATCGACGGCGGCCGCGATCCGCGCCGCCAGCGCGTCGACGTCGTCGATCAGCACCAGCAGCGACGCATGGTCGACGGTCGCGTCCCAGAAGTGCTTCAGCGCCGCGTGCAGCAGGCTGCCGCGCTCCAGCGGCGACAGGCCCACCTGCGCGCGCGGCCATGCTTGCGCGTCCAGTCGCAGCGTCGCCGCCGCCCGGAACGGGCAGTCGCTTTGCAACGCCACGACGCGCACGCCACCCTTCACGCGCGTGCGCTCGGGCAACGCCGGCAGCGTCGCGTCCTCGATGGGCTCGAGCGGCGGCGCCGCAGCAGCGACGCGCTCGCCCAGCGAAGCGCGGCACCGCCGACAACACGGCGTCGAGCGGCCACGCGCACAGCGGCGACACCGGTTGCGCGGGCTCCGTATCGCCCTTGGCGTGACTCGCGACGACATGCGGCGCGGCCGCGACGAAGCCCGCGGTCAAACTCGCGGCACGCGCAAGGGCGCGCGTCGGCGCGGAGGCCGGGTCGCCGCGCGCGCAGCCACCCCGGCGGCAACAAGGGATCGAGCGCCGTGGGCAGCGGCCATGCGTCGGCGCCCATGCCGGTCATCCACAGCGCGTCGAACGTGAGGCCTGCGGCCTCCAGCACGCCGAGGATCTGGACCGGCGCGCGTGGCCGCTCCGGCTGGAACAGCGCGCGCTGCGCAAGCGCACGCAGCGTGCCCACCGCGTCGGCCAGCGTCCACTGCGGCTCGACATAGCCCATCGTCGCCAGCCGGCGCAGCAGGTTCTCCAGCGCTTCGCACGTCTGGAAGGCCTGCGAATCGAGGCTCGCCGGCCCCGGCCACCCGACGGCGACGAGCGCGTCCGCCAGCGCGCGTGCCCACGCTGCCGGGCCTGCGTCGCGCGGCAACAGCGACTGCGCGCGGTCGAGCGCGGGCGTGAGCGGATCGTCGGCGCCCAGCGCCGCCTGCATCCGTCGCACCGTCACCGTGTGCACGTTGTCCTTGCGCCACTTCAATTCGATCGCAGCGCGCCGCGCCGCGGCGGCGGCACCGCCGGAGAAGAACGGCGAGCACAGCAAAGCCGCGGCGCGCGCCAGCGGCAAGGCCTCGACGAGCAAAGCGAGGACATCGAGCGCGGGGACCACCAGCGGCTCGCCGGCCAGCGGACTGCCGAGCGACAGGTTCCAGGGGCGCGACGAGGTCAGGCCGCCGGGACGGGAAGCGCTCCGGGCAGAGCACTTCGTCCGCGCAGGCGATGACGTCGTCGCGCGGCGCGCCGACAGGTCCGCGACGGTGATCGCGACCGTCGCGTCGGGTTGCGCGCGGACGAACTCGCGCGCCCAGGTCAGCGCCGCGCGCAGCTCCCCGCGCGCATCGACGAACTCCGCGCGCAGCGGAACCGGTGACGACGGTGCGCCGGTCACCGGCCCCGCCGCTTCGCGCACATCCATGCCCGCGCGGCGCAGCGCGTCGAGCAACTGGCGCTGGAGCGGCGTGAAGTCGACGAAGCCCGCGCACACCACGGCACGATCCGCGAGCCAGGCGTCGACGCGCACGCGGCGATCAGCGCGTGCGCCAGCGCGGCGGCATCGCGCGCCGGCAGGCGGTCGCGGAGCCGCTCGTAGCGGCGGGCCCAGCGCACGAAGGCATTCTGGTCGTCGCCGCGCGCTGGCAGCGCGCCGACGCGCTCGCCGACGTCGGCATAGGCGTTGAAGCGCGCCCACGCACTGGCCGCCAGGGCCGCAGCGCCCCGCTTGTCCCGGAGCGGCGCGTCCTCGTGACCCTGCGCGCGTTCCCACAGCACCTGCGCCTGGTCGTCGTCGAGCACGACGAACGGCGGTGCCGCAACGCCACGCGCGATGGCGTCCTGCCACAGCGACGCGACGAACGCGCCCCACGGCAGGGCGTGGCGCGCGCGCTCGGCCATGCGGGCTTCGCGCCCGCGGCGCGCTGGGCAAGGTCGAACGCCGCCACCGCCGCGCGCGCGAGCCGGTTGTTGGGCGTGACGACGGGGATGCCGGCTGCGAAGGCGGCGTGAACGTCGGGATTCATCGAACGCGCATCGTATCCCGGCTTATGATGGCCGCTCTTTGCACACTGGAGGAATGCGCATGACCGCCTACGTCGTCGTCGACATCGACGTCACCGATCCCGTCCGCTACGACCAGTACAAGGCGCTCGCGCAGGTAGCCATCCCCGCGAAGGGTGGTCGCTACCTGGCGCGCGGCGGCCGCACCAAGGTGCTCGAAGGGTCGTGGAATCCCAAGCGGCTGGTCGTGCTGCAGTTCGATACGCTCGAGGCGGCCGAGGCCTGGCACGCGTCGTCCGAATACGGCGCAGCCATTGCGGCGCGCAAGGGCGCCGCGGACGTGAAGATGGTGGTCGTCGAAGGCGCCTGACGCGCCGGACGCAGCCTGCTGCCGCGCGAGGACGCGGCGCGCTGCAGCCGCGATCAGTCGTTGCCGCCGAGCGCGCGACGACCGCGCCTGCGGAGCCGGCGCGGCGCGGTGGCGAGCGGCAGTGCCGTCACGCGCGTCGGCGCCGTGGCCGGCGGCGAGGCCGCGATCGCGCTCAGCACGTCGGACGTTCGCGTCTCGGTCCGTCGCGCAGCCGTGCGCCACTCACCGCACCAGTCGTCGGCGCGGATCGTAGGCCACACGCCCTCGATCGTGTAGGGCTTCACGTTGATGGCGACAGCGACGGCGCGTGCCGCCGGCAGAGTCCCTGCACCGCAGCACTACCGTTCTGCGACTCGAAGAACTGGCATTCCTGGCAGCGTCTCCATCGGTTGGGGGCGAGTGGAAAGGTGAGGCCGCGCTGGCGTCAGTGGCGGATCATCGGGCAGGAAGCCGCGCGGCACGGGTTCCGCGCGATGACGCCGCGCGACGTTGCGGGCACCGTCGACAACGACGCCGACGCGCGTCGTGCGGCTTGCGCCCCGCAACAGTGCGGTTGCCGCCGCGTCTGTTGCCGGCGCGCCGGATGCCGCGAGCGGCAAGCGGGAAGGCGGTCCGGCGCCGCGCGGCGCGTGGGACGCACGCGGAGCAGCCAGGCCGAGAGGTCGCCGACCGCATCGCTGGTTAGCAGTTACGCGATTTGACGCTTCCCGGGCGACTGCTGAAAGGGGTTCAGGCGGCGAGCGCCGAGAACGCGGTGTTGAGCGGCGCCGGCACGTCCTGCACGCGGCGGAGCGGCCGTACGACCTGGCGGTCGAGGTCCGCTTTCAATTCCGCGTCGGCCTGCTGGGCCTGCGCTTGCAGCTTGTCGTCGTAGGCCTTGCGCGCGCCGTCGTCGTGCAGCACTTCGTAGGCCGCGTGGATGCGACGTACGAGCAACGACAGGTCGTCGCGGCTCTGCGTGAGGCCCGCGTCGAAGCGCGCAAGAATCTGGGCATACGCCGCCTCGATCCGTGCCAGCGACGCGCCGGGCGGCAGTTCGAGATAGTCGTAGTGCGTGTAGTTCACAGTGTTCTCCTGTCGGGTCGGCGGCTTTGGGCCGCGCTCGCAAACCCCTTCTGCAGCAACCGTGCCAACGCCGTTTGCCGTTGGTCGGCCGTGCGCAAGTCCTTGTTTGCGCGATCATTCGCGGCCGCTCGCTGGCTTGCGCGCAGCAGCTTGTACCGTGCAGCCGCGGCGTCCGCGCGACGCCACCGGTGCCGCCGGACGGCGCAGTAAAATCGCGGGATGCCGCTCGACGTCCGCGTCACGCCTGTTCCCCACCGTACCGTGGTCCGCGGCGCGTGCCCGCACGATTGCCCCGACACCTGCGCGATGCACGTGACGGTGGAGAACGGGCGCGCCATCGAGGTCCGCGGCGCGCCCGATCACCCGCCGACCGCCGGCGCGCTGTGCACGAAGGTCGCGCGCTATCTCGAGCGCACGTACTCGCCCGACCGCATCCTCCATCCGCTGCGCCGTGTCGGTCCCAAGGGCCCGGGCGCGCAGTTCGAGCGGATCGGCTGGGACGAAGCGCTGGACACCATCGCCGAACGCTTCCGCGCCATCGCGGCGGCCGATGGGCCCGATGCCATCGTCCCGTACAGCTACGCCGGCAACATGGGCCTGCTGCAGTACGCGTCGATGGACCGGCGCTTTTTCCACCGGCTCGGCGCGTCGCTGCTCGACCGCACCATCTGCGCCAGCGCCGGCAAGGCCGGCTGGGTCTCGGTGATCGGCGCCGCGATGGGCATGGACGTCGAGTCCTATGCCGAAAGCGAGCTGATCCTCATCTGGGGCAGCAATGCGGTGGCGTCGAACCTGCACTTCTGGACGCGCGCGCAGGCGGCCAAGCGCCGGGGCGCCAAGCTGATCGCCATCGACCCCTATCGCAGCGCAACGGCGGAGAAATGCCACGAGCACATCGCCGTGACGCCGGGAAGCGACGGCGCGCTCGCGTTCGGGCTCATGCACGTGCTGATCCGCGACGGACTCGTGGACCAGGACTACGTCGCGCGCTACACGGTTGGCTATGACGCGCTGGCGGCACGGGCCGCCACCTTCCCGCCGTCACGCGTCGCCACGCTGTGCGGCATCGAGGCGGCAACCGTGGAGCGTCTGGCGCACGACTACGGGACGCGGCGCCCGGCAGCGATCCGCGTCAACTACGGGATGCAGCGCCACGCGGGCGGCGGCAACGCCGTGCGGGCGGTCGCTTGCCTGCCCGCGCTGGTCGGCGCGTGGCGGCACCCCGCGGGCGGCGCGCTGCTGTCGTCGTCAGGCACGTTCCCGGTGGACAGCGCGGCGCTGGAGCGGCCGGACCTGATCCGCGGCACGCCGCGCACGATCAACATGTCCGCCATCGGTGACGCGCTGAACGACACCGCGCGCCCCATCAAGGCGCTGTTCGTCTACAACAGCAATCCGCTCGCCGTCGCGCCCGAGTCCGGGAAAGTCGAGCGCGGGCTCGCACGCGACGACCTGTTCTGCGTGGTCCACGAGATCTTCCGCACGGACACCGCCGACTACGCCGACATCCTGCTGCCGGCGACGACGCACCTCGAGAACACGGACGTGCACAATTCCTACGGGCACCTGTACGTCACCGCGAACAATCCGTCGATCGCGCCGCTGGGCGAAGCGCTGCCCAATACGGAGCTGTTCCGCAGGCTCGCCGCGAGGATGGGCTTCGACGAGCCCTGCTTCGCGGACAGCGACGACGACCTGGCGCGCCAGGCCTTCCGCCGCGACGACCCACGGATGGCGGGCATCGACTGGGAGCGGCTGAAGCGCGAAGGCCACGCGCGCCTGAACCTGCCCACGCCCTACGCGCCGTTCGCGCACGGTGGCTTTCCGACGCGGTCGGGCAAATGCGAGTTCTACTCGGCAACGCAGGCGGAACTGGGCGCGGATCCGCTGCCCGATTACGTGCCGCCGCGCGAGTCCGTGGCCAGCGCGCCGGAACTCGCCGCCCGCTATCCGCTGGCGTTCATCTCGCCGCCGTCGCGCAACTTCATGAATTCGACGTTCGCGAACCTGCCGAGCTTCCGCGCCGAGGAGCCGGAGCCCCGCATCTGGTTGCATCCTGCGGATGCCGCATCACGCAAGCTCGCGGAAGACGATCGCGTGCGCGTCCACAACGACCGCGGTGCCTTTGGCGCGCGGCTGCACGTGACGGACCGCGTGAAGCCCGGGGTAGCCGTCGCGCCGTCGATCTGGTGGCGGAAGCTTGCGCCCGATGGCCGGAACGCCAACCAGGTGACCGGCCAGGCGCTCACCGACATGGGCCGGGCCGCGACGTTCTACGATTGCCTGGTGGATGTCGTGGGGAATAACGCGGCCTGAGGCGACCGCCACCGCGCCGCGCGCGGCGAGGCGCGCGTCAGAGCTTGCGCACCAGCGCGGTCATCACGCCGAAGATCTCCAGCGCGCCTTCCGGGCGAATGGGCGCGTAGGCCTTGTTTTCGGCGCGCAGGATGAAGCGGCCGTTTTCCATGTCCAGCCGCTTCAGCGTGAATTCGTCGTCCACGATGGCCACGACGATCTCGCCGGTGCGCGCCGTGGCGCGCTTCTCGACGGCAACCAGGTCGCCTTCGAAGATGCCGGCATCGATCATCGAATCGCCCTTCACCGTGATGAAGATGGTGTTGGACGGGTGCGGGACGAGGTAATCGTCGAGCGTCAGCGTGTCCGCCACGTCGTCCTCGACCGCCTGCGGCAGGCCGGCGCGTACCGGCGAGGCCGCGAGCGGCCGTGCGAAGAAGCGCTTGGTGGGCGCCAGGCGACGGTCCGGCGTGGACTCGAGGTAGCCGGCCAGTTTCAGCCGCGCTACCAGCGCAGCGACCGACGACTTGGACTTGAGCCCGAGCAGCCCACCGATCGACGCATAGGACGGCAGCGCGCGATGCCGCGCGTAGTAGTCCTGCAGTGAGCCCAGGTAGGAACGATCGTTCGCCATTCGGTTACCATAACGAACGATCGTTCTGACGTCAACCCCCGTGTTCGCACCCCGCCTGGCCTTCGTCGACCTGGAAACCACCGGGATGCGCGCGGCCGCCGACCGCATCACCGAAGTGGGCATCGTAACGGTCGACTGTGTGGACAGTGGGCCGCCCAACGTCGAGTCCTGGTCATCTCTGGTGGACCCCGAAGTTCCCATCCCGCCCGAGATCCAGGCGATGACGGGCATCACGGACGCGATGGTCCGCTCGGCACCGACGTTCTCGTCGGTGGCGGATGCCGTGGCGACCCGCCTGGCCGAGCGCGTGTTCATCGCGCACAACGCGCGCTTCGACCACGGCTTCCTGAAGCACGCGTTCGAGCGGGCGGGCCGCCCCTTTCGCACACGGCCGCTGTGCACCGTGAAGCTGTCGCGGCGACTGGAGCCCGACGCCGACGGGCACGGCCTGGACGCGATCATCGCGCGACACGGGCTTGCCGTTGGCCACCGCCACCGCGCACTGGGCGATGCGGAGGCGCTGTGGATGTTCCTGCAGGCGCTGTACCGCGCTCACGATGCCGAGGCTATCGCGCGCGCCGCGAAGGGCATTCTGCGCATACCGAGCCTTCCTTCACATCTGCCGCCGGACCTCGTCGACAGCCTGCCGGAGGCGCCCGGCGTCTACCGCTTCTACGGCGCCAACGCCTTGCCGCTGTACATCGGCAAGGCGCGCAACCTGCGCGAGCGCGTGGGTGCGCATTTCTCGTCCGACTGGCGCAGCGAGACCGACCTGCGGCTGTCCGCGGAGATGACGCGGCTCGAATACGACGTGACGGCCGGCGAGCTCGGTGCGCTGCTCGCCGAAGCGGCCGCCGTGAAGGCGCTGCTGCCAGCCCACAACCGCGCACTTCGCCGCAAGGCGGATGCCGGCGTTCTCCGCTGGCCGGATGCGACGGACATAGGCGAACTCGCATTCGTGCCTGCAGCCGAGCTCGACGCGGCTGCGCTGGGCGGCCACTACGGCCCCTTCGGCTCCCGCCGCGCTGCACGCGAGTTGCTCCGCTCGCTGGCTTCGGAACATGAGCTCTGCCTCACGCGCCTGAAGCTGGAGCGGCGTGCCGGCCCCTGCTTCGCCCGCCAGATCGCCCGCTGCCGCGGCGCGTGCGTCGGCGCGGAAGAGGCTGCGGAGCATGACGCACGTTTGCGAGCCGCGCTCACATCCTTTGCGATTCCGCGTTGGCCATTCGCCGGTGCGGCGGCAATCGTCGAGCGTGCGGACGAACGCGTGGACGTCCATGTGATCCGCGACTGGCAGTGGCTGGGCACCGCGCACGACGACGACGGCATCGCGCAACTCGCCGCCACCGCGTGCCGCGACGACGCACTCGACATCGACATCACGCGCATGCTGTTGCGGCTTCACGCCCGCACGCCGGGTCGCTTCGTTCCACTCGCGTCCGGACCCGACTGACCGTTCCATTGCGGTGCACCCGATGCGCCTGGTCCCCAAGCTGGTGCCGACACACCTGGTGCACGCGTCATGAACACCAAGCTTGCATGCAAGATGCTGGATCGCGCGACGCGCATGGCCATGGATTAACTTCCGCCGGCAACTGCGCACCCGATAAGGGATTTCGCGACATGCAGCGCCTCGCACATCGCGCAACGCCTGCCGCAACGCGCGACGCGGTGCGGACGCGCGAGCACGATGGCACGGATGCTGCAAAGCAGCACGCATGCAAGCGTCGTCCACGCTCATTGCGGACCGCGTCGTCGAGGCCATCCTCGCGCGCCGCATTACCCCCGGCATGCGCCTGGGCGAGCAGCAGCTCGCGACGATCTTCGGCGTCAGCCGCACGGTGGTCCGCGAGGCGCTGACTCGGCTCTCCGAGCGCGGCGTCATCACGGTGAGCACGCGCCGCGGCTGGTTCGTCATCGAGCCATCGCTCGCGGAGGCGGAGGAAGCCTTCGCCGCGCGGCGCATCGTCGAACTGGGTTTGCTGCGTGCCAGGCGTGAAGTCGACGCCGCGACGTTGAAGACGTTGCGCGCGCACATCGCTCGGGAGCGCGCGGCACTCCGCGGCCAGGATGTCGGCCTGCGCAGCTTCCTGCTCGGCGATTTCCACGTCTGCTTGGCCGGTTGCCTCGGCAACGGCCTGCTCTCCGACGTGCTGCGCGACCTCACGGCGCGCACGACGCTGATCGCGATGCTGTACCAGTCGACGCACGACGCCGACGACAGCTGCAGCGAGCACGTCGGGATCGTCGATGCGCTCGCGCGTGGCGACCACGAAACCGCGTCCGCGCTGATGGACGCGCACATCGGTCACGTGCAGCACGGCCTGCAGCGCGAGACCGCCGTCGATCCGCTGACGCAGTTGCGCGATGCGCTGGCGCCCGTTCACGTAACCGCAACCGCCACCTCACCCATGGCCGCGCACCGCGGCAAGCCCGACACACCGCGCACGACAGCGTCGCGCCGGCCCCGCAAACCCGCATCGCAACCCCGCCCCAGCAAGGAGCCTGCATGAAACCCACCGCCCGCATCTTCGCCACCGCCGCGCTCGCGCTGGCGTTCACCGCACCGGCTGCCCACGCGCAGGACGCGCTCGACGCGATCATGGCGAAGAAGGTCATCGTGATCGCCATTCCCACCGACTTCCCGCCCTACGGCTTCGTCGGCACCGACATGCAGCCGCAGGGCCTCGACATCGACACCGGCAAGTACATCGCTGACAAGCTGGGCGTGAAGGCGGAGCTGGTGCCGGTGACGAGCGCCAACCGCATCGCCTACCTGCAGACGAAGAAGGCGGACATCGTCATCTCGACGCTGGGCAAGAACCCGGAGCGCGAGAAGGTGATCGACTTCACCGTCGCCTACTCGCCGTTCTACCAGGCGATCTTCGGGTCGAAGAAGCTCAGCATCAAGTCGCCGGCCGATCTCGCCGGCAAGACGATCGGCGTCACTCGCGGCGCCATCGAGGACCAGGAGTTGACGAAGATCGCGCCGCCGACGGCGGACATCAAGCGCTTCGAGGACAACAACGCCACGGTGTCGGCGTTCGTCGCGGGGCAGGTGGAACTGATCGCCACCGGCGCCTCGGTGGCCGGCAACATGATGGCGCGCAACCCCGGCCTCGACGCGGAGTACAAGCTGCTGCTGAAGGATTCGCCGAACTTCATCGGCGTGGCCAAGGGCGACGACAAGCTGCGCCTCAAGGTGAACGAGATCCTGGTCGCCGCCAAGAAGTCCGGCGACTTGGACAAGCTGTCGCAGAAATGGCTCGGCCGCCCGGCCGGCGACCTGCCGCAGTAACGCTCGCGCGATGACGTTCGACTTCGGAGCCGTCCTCACGCAGTGGCCGCTGCTTCTGCGCGGCGCGCTGGTGACGATCGGCTTGACCGCCGTGTCGGCGCTGGTGGGCGGCGCGGTGGGCGTCGCCTGTGCCTGGGCACGCTCCGAAGGCGCGGGCTGGTTGCGCTGGATCGTCGGCACCTACGTCGAGTTGGTGCGCAACACGCCGTTCATCGTGCAGCTGTTCTTCATCTTCTTCGGCTTGCCGATGCTCGGCGTGCGACTGTCGCCGACCATCGCGTCCATTCTCGCGATGGTCGTGAACCTCGGCGCTTACGTGACGGAAATCGTGCGTGCGGGCCTGATGGCCACGCCGCGCGGCCAGATCGAGGCGGCGGAGTCGCTGGCGCTCAACCGCTGGCAGATCTACACGCGCGTCGTGCTGCCGCCCGCGCTGCGCAAGGTGTGGCCGTCGCTGACGAGCCAGATCGTCATCGTGATGCTGGGCTCGGCCGTGTGCGGCCAAATCTCGACCGAGGACCTGTCGTTCGCGGCCAACCTGATCCAGAGCCGCAACTTCCGCGCGTTCGAGGCCTACCTGGTGGCGACGGCGATCTACCTGGCCCTCGCGATCGGCCTGCGGCGCGTGCTCAACTGGGCTGGGCCGCGCTTCCTGTTCGGCCGGCTCTGAAGGACGCGCGATGGTCGATTTCACGCTGTGGGACATCCTGCGCAACCTGCTGCTGGCGGCGCGCTGGACCGTCGTGCTGTCGGTGATCGCGTTCGTCGGCGGCGGGCTCGTCGGCGGCGCGCTGCTGGTGCTGCGGCTGTGGGGCGGGCGCAAGTCCAACGCCTTCGTCGCCGGCTACGTCCAGCTGTTCCAGGGGACGCCGCTGCTGATGCAGCTGTTCCTCGCCTACTTCGGCATCGCGCTGTTCGGCATCCAGACGTCGCCGTGGTTCGCCGCCGCGCTGGCGCTGACGCTCTACACCAGCGCGTTTCTCACCGAAATCTGGCGCGGCTGCGTCGCGTCGATCCCGCGCGGGCAATGGGAGGCGGCCGCGAGCCTGGCACTCAACTTCGTCGAGCAGTTGCGCCACGTCATCCTGCCGCAGGCGGTACGCATTGCCGTGCCGCCCACGGTCGGCTTCCTCGTGCAGGTGATCAAGGGGACGGCGCTCGCGTCGGTCATCGGCTTCGTCGAGCTCACCAAAGCCGGCACGATGATCACCAATGCCACGTTCCGTCCCTTCACCGTCTATGCGTGCGTCGCGCTGATGTACTTCGTGCTGTGCTTCCCGATCTACGCGTGGGCGCGGAGCCTCGAAAGGAAACTCCATGCCCGTCGTTGAAATCAAGGGACTGCGCAAGCGCTTCGGCAGCAACGAAGTGCTGAAGGGCATCGACCTCGACGTCGAGCCCGGCGAGGTGATCGCGATCATCGGCAAGAGCGGCTCGGGCAAGAGCACGCTGCTCCGCTGCATCAACGGGCTCGAGACGTTCGACGAGGGCACGCTCACCGTCGACGGCAAGCCGCTGCTGCACGACGACCGCGCCGCGATGCGCGCGCTGCGCCAGCGCGTCGGCATGATCTTCCAGAGCTTCAACCTGTTCCCGCACCTGACCGTCGGCGGCAACGTGATGCTGGCGCCGGAACTCGTCAAGAAGCGCGGCCAGCCGGCCGGCGCCCAGCAGGCGCGATTGCTGCTGGC
>JBGAIC010000076.1:0-13899 GCA_044225845.1 Casimicrobiaceae bacterium | reverse complement strand
CGCCGGCTTCCGGTGCCGAAGCGGCGACGCGGTCGCGATACGTGCGCCAGTCCGACGCCTGCACCATCACCGTCTTGTGCGCATCCGCCGGCGTCGTGGCCGCGACGTCCGCGGCTTGCGGCACCGTCAGGATCGCGCCCGCACGCAGGCGGTTCATGTTGTTGCCGACGAACGCCGACTCGTTCGCCTTGAACAGCGCGACGAGCATCTGGTCCAGCGTCGTATCCGCCGGCTTCGTTTCGCCTGCGATCTTGGCGAGCGTGTCGCCGCGCTTGACCGTATAGCCTTCACCCGGGGCGACCGACGGCGTGCCCGTCGCCGCACCGGCCACCGCAGCGGCACCGCGCGCGGGACGCGTGGCGGCGCCGACCGGCGCCACCGGCGCCGGCGCGGGCATTGCGACGCCCGGCGGGTCGAGCAGCAGCGTGTAGTCGCGGACGACGCGACCGGCCGACCAGTTAACCTCGATCAGCAGGTCGATGTACGGCTCGAGCACCGACTGCGGCGACGTGACGCGCAGGTAGGCCTGCCCGTCGGCGTTGGTCTCGACGCTCACCCGGGCGCGCGCGAGCGCACCCTGGTAATTGAGCTGGTTCTGGCTGTAGATCGAGGGATCGGCGATGCGGGCGGTCAGCGAATCGAGCTCCTCGCGGGTGGCCGACGTGAGTTCGATGCGCGCCGAAAGCGGCTGCCCCAGCGCCGAATCCACCGTGAGCTTGCCGAGACCCAGCGCGTGCGCCGCGTGCGGCAGCGCAAGGGCCGTGGCCACCAGGCTCAATGTGAATACCGATGTTGCGCGCATGCCTTCCCCTCGCCTCATGCAATTATTGCGGACGAAAATAACATCATGGGTTTAGCTTCGCAAGCTAAACCCCCGTATTAGCTTGGGTTTTTGGCAGTCGGCGGCGCGACGCCAGACACAACTTCATGCCGACGTGCTAAACAGCGCCGCTAGCGATGGGAGCGGGCCCACCCCCGGGGCACAACCTATGGTGGGCCGACCCCGGTCCTCCATCGTCGCCGGCGCTGTTGCATCCGTGCCGCAAGCGGCACGTTTCACGGTGTTTCAGCGCCGCGCGACCAGGATCCGCAGCATCCGCCGCAAGGGCTCCGCCGCACCCCACAGCAACTGGTCGCCGACCGTGAAGGCCGACAGGTATTCGGGGCCCATCGCCAGCTTGCGCAGACGTCCAACCGGGATGTGCAGCTTGCCGGTCACGGCCGTCGGCGTCAGCTCGCGGATGCTCGCGTCGCGCGTGTTGGGCACGAGTTTCACCCACTCGTTGGCGCCGGCGATCATCCGCTCGATTTCCGCCAGCGGCAGGTCGCGCTTCAGCTTGATGGTCAGCGCCTGCGAGTGGCAGCGCATGGCGCCGATGCGCACGCACAGCGATTCCACCGGCAGCGGCCGCTCCTCGCGGGCCAGGATCTTGTTGAGCTCGGCGCCGCCCTTCCACTCTTCCTTCGACATCCCGTTGCCGAGGTCCTTGTCGATCCACGGGATCAGGCTGCCAGCCAGCGGCACGCCGAAGTGTTGCGTGGGGAACGCGGGGTCGCGCAACGTGCCCGCGACTTCGCGGTCGATGTCGAGGATGGACGACGCGGGATCGTCGAGCAGGTCCTTCGCGACGCGATGCGCCTCGCCCATCTGCGTCAAGAGCTCGCGCATGTTCTGCGCACCGGCGCCGGACGCCGCCTGGTAGGTCATGCACGTGATCCACTCGACGAGGTCCGCCTCCAGCAGGCCGGCGAGGCCCATCATCATCAGGCTCACCGTGCAGTTGCCACCGATGAAGTTGCGGCCGCCTGCCGCAAGCGAGCGGTCGATGACGGCGCGGTTGACCGGGTCCAGGATGATGACGGCGTCCGCATTCATCCGCAGCGCGGACGCGGCATCGATCCAGTAGCCGGTGAAGCCGTTGGCACGGAGCTTCGGATAGACGGCGTTGGTCCAGTCGCCGCCCTGGCAGGTGACGACTGCGTCGAGACCCGCGTAGGCGGCGACGTCGGACGCGTCGCGCAACGGGCCGGGTGTGCCGCCCGCGGTCTTGCCGACGTCGGGCGCCGCGCCGCCGGCGCTGGACGTGGAGAAGAAGACGGGATCGATGCGCGCGAAGTCGTTCTCCTCGCGCATCCGTTGCATCAGCACGGAGCCGACCATGCCGCGCCAGCCCACGAAACCCACACGCATTGCCGTCACGATTGCTTCTTTCACGCCCCGCGGTTCTTCATCCGCACCCCGCCGCTCGCGGGGGCGAAGCGGTGGCGTGCGGCCGTCAGGCCGTCTTGATCGACTTGGTCGTCGTCTTGAGTGCGCGCGCGTGCACCGGGACGAGGATCCCGGCGATGGCGGTATGAACCGACGTGCGCAGCGCATGCATGGAGGCGATCCTAGCACACCGCGGCCCCGGGGCCGGCCCTCCGCGCCCGGCACCGCCTGCTGCAGGCCGCGGCGGATAATGCGCGCGTGAACGCGATGTTCCTGGCTCCCCGCCTCGCCGATGCCGTCGTCGGCCGCGACAACAACGTGAAGGCCTTGCGCTACGCCGCCGCCCTCGCGGTCATCGTCACCCATTCACACGCGCTGGCCGGCGACTTCGCGGGCGACCCGCTGTACCGGCTGTTGCCGCAGACGAACCTGGGGCTGCTCGGCGTCCAGGTGTTCTTCGTGCTGTCCGGCTTCCTGATCGCGCGCAGCTGGGATGCGCGGCACGACGTCGCGCGCTTCGTCGAGGCGCGCGTGCTGCGCATCTATCCTGCGCTGGCCGCGGCAGTGCTGTTCAGCGTCGTCGCGGCCTGGTGGTTCTCCGGCATCGCCGCGGCGGCGTTCTTCGGCGATGCGCGCACCTGGCGCTACGCGGTCGCGGCCGCCAGCGGCTGGAATGCGACGCTGCCGCTGCCCGCGGCCTTCGCGCACAACCCGCTGCCTGGCGCCAACGGGTCGCTGTGGACGCTGCCGGTGGAACTGCGGCTGTATGCGCTGGTGGCTGCGTTCGGCGCGGCGGGCCTGCTCGGCCGGCGCTGGGTTGCATGCGCCGCCTGGTGCGGTCTCGTCGCGCTGTTGGCTGCGTTCGCATGGGCGGGTGCGCCGCTGCTGCTCGCCGCCGACCACGTGCGCGGCCTGGTGGGCTGCTTCGCGCTGGGCGCCCTCGCCTGCGCCACGCGCGACGTCCTGCGGCTGTCGGTGCCCGTGGCCGTGCTCGCGTGCGTCGCCTATGCGTTGAATCCCGGCGATCGCCTGGCCGGGATCGCGGGCCTGCCGCTCATCGCCTACGCGGTGCTGGTGGCGGCCTTCCACCCGGCGTTGCGCGTGCACGCGCGCTGGCTCGCCTCGCGCACCGACTATTCGTACGGCGCCTACGTGTTCGCGTTTCCGGTGCAGCAGATCGTCGTCGCGCTGCGGCCGGGTATCTCGCCAACGGCACTGTTGCTCGCCGCGCTGCCACCGATCCTGGTGCTGGCGGCCCTGTCGTGGCACTTCATCGAGGCACGTGCGCTGCGGCGCAAGCCCGGGTCGCGCGCTGGGCTCAGTCCCGCGGCGCCTTAGCTCCGCAGCGCCTTCACCACGGCATCGCCCATCGCGCGCGTGCCGACCACCGTTTCGCCGCCCTGCGCGATGTCGGACGTGCGCACGCCGGCGGCGAGCACCGCGCGCACTGCGTTCTCGATCCGCTTCGCGACGTCGTCGCGCGCGAACGTGTGGCGGAACATCAGCGCCAGCGACAGGATCGTGGCCAGCGGATTGGCGATGTCGCGGCCGACGATGTCGGGCGCGGAACCGTGGATCGGCTCGTAGAGACCCTTCGCGTTGGCGTCGAGCGACGCGGACGGCAGCATGCCGATGGAGCCCGCGAGCATCGAGGCTTCGTCCGACAGGATGTCGCCGAAGAGATTGCCGGTGACGATGACGTCGAACTGCTTCGGCGCGCGGACGAGCTGCATCGCCGCGTTGTCGACGTACATGTGCGACAGCGCGACGTCCGGGTACTCGGACGCGAGCGCCGTCACCGTCTCGCGCCACAGGATCGACGTGTCGAGCACGTTGGCCTTGTCGACGGAGCAGAGCTTCTTGCCGCGCTTCCTTGCCGCCGCGAACGCGACGCGCGCGATCCGCTGGATCTCGGGCACCGCGTAGTGCATCGTGTCGAAGCCTTCCGTCTCGCCCGCTGCATTGGTGCGGCGGCCGCGCGGCTGGCCGAAGTAGATGTCACCGGTCAACTCGCGGACGATCAGGATGTCGAGGCCCGCCACCACCTCGGGCTTCAGCGACGACGCCGAGGCCAGCTCCGGATACAGCATCGCGGGTCGCAGGTTGGCGAAGAGCCCCATGGCCTTGCGAATGCCGAGGATCCCCTGCTCCGGCCGCAATGCGCGCGGCAGCGTGTCGTACTGCGGGCCGCCGACGGCGCCCATCAGCACGGCGTCGCTGGCCTTCGCGAGCGCGAGCGTCGCGTCGGGCAGCGGATGGCCCGCCGCGTCGTAGCCGGCACCGCCGATCGGCGCTTCCGTCGTCGTGACGTCGAGGCCTTCGGCCTTCAGCACGCCCAGGACCTTGACCGCTTCCTTGCAGATCTCGGGACCGATGCCGTCCCCCGGCAATATCGCGATCTTCATCATGCGAGCCACGGCTGTTCGCGGAAGTGGCGCTCCTCGAACGCGCGGATGTCGTCCGCGTGCGTCAGCGTGAGGCCGATGTCGTCGAGGCCGTTGACGAGGCAATGCTTGCGGAACGGGTCGACATCGAAGTCACAGGCGATGGCGCCGTTGGCGCTCTGCACGCGCTGCGCCTCGAGGTCGATGGTCAGCGTGAAGCCGGGGAACGCCGCCGCCTCGTGGAACAGCTTGTCGACGGCGCTCTCCGGCAGGATCACCGGCAGCAGCCCGTTCTTGTACGAGTTGTTGTGGAAGATGTCCGCGTACGACGGCGCGATGATCGCGCGGAAGCCGTAGTCGGCCAGCGCCCACGGCGCGTGCTCGCGCGAGCTGCCGCAGCCGAAGTTGCGGCGCGCGAGCAGGATGGTGGCGCCCTTGTAGCGCGGCTGGTTCAGCACGAAGTTGGGGTTCAGCGGGCGCTGCGTGTTGTCCATGCCCGGCTGCCCGATGTCGAGGTAGCGCCACTCGTCGAACAGGTTGGGCCCGAAGCCCGAGCGCTTGATCGACTTCAGGAACTGCTTGGGGATGATCGCGTCGGTGTCGACGTTGGCGCGATCGAGCGGCATCACGAGGCCCGTGACCTGGCGGAAGGCTTGCATGAGGTGGGTCCGATGAATGAGCCGATCAGAACTGGCGGCGCACGTCGACGAAGTGCCCGGTGATCGCCGCTGCGGCGGCCATCGCGGGACTGACGAGGTGCGTGCGGCCGCCGGCACCCTGGCGGCCTTCGAAATTGCGGTTGGACGTGGACGCGCAACGCTCGCCCGGCTCCAGCCGGTCGTCGTTCATCGCGAGGCACATCGAGCAGCCCGGCTCGCGCCACTCGAAGCCTGCGTCCTTGAACACGCGGTCGAGGCCTTCGGCCTCGGCCTGTGCCTTCACCAGGCCTGAACCCGGCACGACCATCGCGACGCGCACGGTGGACGCCACGCGGCGGCCGCGCGCGATGGCCGCGGCCATCCGCAGGTCCTCGATCCGCGAGTTGGTGCACGAGCCGATGAACACCTTGTCGAGCCGGATGTCGGTGATCGCGGTGTTGGGCTCGAGCCCCATGTACTTGAGCGCGCGCTCCATCCCTTCGCGCCGCGTCGGGTCCTTCTCGCGGTCCGGGTCCGGCACGCGGCCCTCCACGGCGACGACCATCTCCGGCGACGTGCCCCACGTCACCTGCGGCACCACTTCGTGGGCGTCGATGACGACGGTGGCGTCGAACGTCGCGCCCGGGTCCGAGTGCAACGTGCGCCAGTGCGCCACGGCGCGGTCCCAATCGGCGCCGTTGGGCGACAGCGGGCGGCCGCGCAGATAGTCGACGGTCACGTCGTCGGCGGCGACCATGCCGGCGCGCGCGCCCGCTTCGATCGCCATGTTGCACAGCGTCATCCGGCCTTCCATCGACAGCGCGTGGACGCCGGGGCCGCCGAACTCGATCGCATAGCCCGTGCCGCCCGCGGTGCCGATCTTGCCGATGATCGCGAGCGCCAGGTCCTTGGCCGTCACGCCGCGCTGCAGCCGGTTGTCGACGCGCACGAGCATCGACTTCGACTTCTTCGAGATCAGGCATTGCGTCGCCAGCACGTGCTCGACTTCCGACGTGCCGATGCCGAACGCGAGGCAGGCGAACGCGCCATGCGTGCTGGTGTGCGAATCGCCGCAGACCACCGTCATGCCCGGCAGCGTGGCGCCGTTCTCGGGACCGATCACGTGCACGATGCCCTGGCGGCGGTCGCGGAACGGGAAATAGGCGCGCGCGCCGGTGGCCTTGATGTTCTCGTCCAGCGTCTCGACCTGCGTGCGCGAGATCGGGTCGCGGATGCCTTCGTGCCAGTGCGTCGTTGGCGTGTTGTGGTCGGCGGTGGCGACGATCGAGCGGATGCGCCAGGGCTTGCGGTCGGCCAGCCGCAGGCCTTCGTAGGCCTGCGGGCTCGTCACCTCGTGGACCAGGTGGCGGTCGATGTACAGCAGCGTGGTGCCGTCGGCTTCGGTGCGGACGGCGTGGCTGTCGAACAGCTTGTCGTAGAGCGTGCGGGCGAGCGGCATGGCGGGACGGCGTAACGCAGGGCGCGGCGGAGGATCATTGTACGGTATCGGGCCCGTCCGCCCGGGAGCGACCGGCCCGCGTCAGGCCGGCGGCTCGCGCAGGGCGAGCGCCTCGATCCGTGCGACCAACTCGCCGGTGGCGACCACCTGCGGATCGAGCGCGTGCGCCTCGGTGGCCCGCAACCACGTGTACTGGCGTTTCGCGAGCTGGCGCGTCGCTGCGATGCCCTTCGCGCGGAACGTCGCGTGGTCCACGCGGCCGTCCAGCAGCTCCCAGGCCTGCCGGTAGCCGACGCTGCGCATCGACGGCAGCTCCGCGGCCAGCGCGTAGCGCTTGCGCAAGGCGGCGAGCTCGTCGACGAGCCCCGCCGCGATCATCGCATCGAAGCGCGTCGCGATGTCGTCATGCAGCCGCTTGCGGTCGCCGGGCACGAGCGCGACGCGCAACCAGCGTTCGCGCCCCTGCGGCACCGCGCGCTTCGCCTGCAGCGACGACAGCGGCACGCCGCTTACGATGTGCACCTCGAGCGCGCGCTGGATACGCTGGGCGTCGGTGGGCGCCAGCCGCGCGGCCGTCGCCGGATCGACGCGCGCGAGTTCCGCGTGCAGCGCGGGCCACCCTGCGGCGGCCGCGCGCCGGTCGAGTTCCGCGCGCACTTCCGGCACCGCCACCGGCAACGCCGAGAGTCCTTCGAACAGCGCCTTGAAGTACAGCATCGTGCCACCGGCGACGATCGCGACGCGGCCGCGCGACGCGATGTCCGCGAGCGTGCGCTCCGCATCCGCGCAGAACTGCGCGGCCGAATAGCGCGCGTCGGGATCGATGACGTCGACGAGGTGGTGCGGCACGCGCGCTTGCGTCGCCGCATCCGGCTTCGCGGTGCCGACGTCCATGCCGCGATAGACCTGCGCGCTGTCGACGCTCACGATCTCGCCGTCCAGCGCTTCGGCGAGCGCGAGCGCGACGGCGCTCTTGCCGGCGGCCGTCGGGCCCATCAGCACGACGACGCGCGGCGTGGTGGCGGCGCCCATCAGCGCCCGCGCATGAACAGGCGGTCGAGCTCCGGCACGCTCAGCGCGAACCACGTCGGTCGCCCGTGGTTGCACTGTCCCGCACGTTCCGTGCGCTCCATGTCGCGCAGCAGCGCGTTCATCTCGGCCACCGTCAGCGCGCGGTTGGCGCGGACCGCGCCGTGGCAGGCCATCGTCGACAGCAATTCGTCGCGGTGGCGCGTCAAGAGCTCGCTGCCGCCGAATTCGCGCAGGTCGTGCAGCACGGCGCGGGCGAGCGTGACGGCGTCGGCATCGCGCAAGGCCATCGGGATCGCGCGCACGGCCAGCGTGCCGGGTCCGAGCGCGCCGATCTCGAAACCGAGCGCCTGCAAGGCTTCCGCATGCTCGTGCACGGCGGCGACGTCGAGCGGTTCGGCGACGAACGTCGCGGGCACGAGCAAAGGCTGCGTCGGCATGCGGCCGTCGAGCGCGGTCTTCAGCCGCTCGTAGACGATGCGCTCGTGCGCCGCGTGCATGTCGACCAGCACGAGGCCATCGCGGTTCTGCGCCAGGATGTACACGCCGTGCAGCTGCGCCAGCGCGAAGCCGAGCGGATGGTCGTCGCCGGTGGCGGGCAGCGCGGGCGTGTCCACTGCGCGCGCGCCGGCGGACCACGCACGGTCTGCCCCCGAGGCCGCGCCCGCGGCGGATGGCGCGACCGCACCCTGCTCCCGCGCGCCGAACAGCGCCGCATAGAACGGCACCGGCTCGTGCGCCAGCACAAGGCCCGCCTGCTCGCCGGCCGCAGCGCCCGCGGCCCCGATCGGCGGCGTCCGCGCGGCCGCGATGCCCAGCCGCTCGCCGGCGGACACGGCCGGCTGCGCCGCCGCGTTGGCCGCCAGCGCGCGCTCGACGGCATGGCGGACGAACTGGTGGACCGCACCGGAATCGCGGAAGCGCACTTCCGTCTTCTGCGGATGCACGTTGACGTCGACGAGCCGCGCCGGCAATTCGAGCCACAGCACGAACGACGGCTGGCGGTCATGGTGCAGCACGTCGCGATAGGCCTCGCGCAGCGCATGCGCGAGCACGCGGTCACGGACGTAGCGGCCGTTGACGAACACGTACTGGCCCGCGTTGCCCGCCGCGTATGCAGGCCGCACGACGCTGCCGCCGATGGCAATCAGGTCGTTGGACGCATCGACAGTCGCGGCATTGTCGAGCCAGCCATCGCCCATCAGCGCCGCGATGCGCGCCGGCACGCCCGCGGCCTGCAGCCGGTGCTGGACGCGGCCGTTGTGCGCGAGCGTGAACGCGACGTCCGGCCGCGCAAGGGCGATGCGCGCGAATGCCTCCGCGACGTGGCCCCACTCGGTGCCTTCGGCGCGCAGGAACTTGCGGCGCGCCGGCGTGTTGAAGTACAGCTCCTCGACGCTGACGGTGGTGCCTTCCGCGAGCGCCGCCGGCGTCACCGTGCCCAGCGTGCCGCCGTCCACCTCCAGCCGCCACGCATGCGGCTTGCCGCGCTCGCGCGACGTGAGCGCAAAGCGCGACACGGCCGCGATCGACGCCAGCGCCTCGCCGCGAAAGCCGAGCGTGCCGATCGCCTCCAGGTCCGAAGGCTGCGCGATCTTCGACGTCGCGTGCCGCGCCACCGCCAGCGGCAACTGCGCGCGCTCGATGCCGTCGCCGTTGTCCGCGACTCGGATGCGGCGGATGCCGCCGCCCGCGACGTCGACGTCGATGTGCGTCGCGCCGGCATCCAGCGCGTTCTCCAGCAGCTCCTTCAGCGCGGCCGCGGGCCGCTCGACGACTTCACCGGCCGCGATCTGGTTGATCAGCAGGTCCGGCAGCGGGCGGATCGTCGCCATCAGCGGCGCAGGCCCTTGACCCAGTGCGTGTAGACGCCGGACGCGACGTCATGCAGCGCGGCGACGCGCGCGTCGACGTCCCGGCGGATGTCGGCTTCGCTCTGGATGGCCGGCGTCGACACCGCGGGCAATTCGTCGCCGCCCGCGCGGCACCAGACATCGACCAGGTCCGCCGTCATCTCGACGTGGCACTGCATCCCGATGTGCCGCCCGCCGATCGCGTAGGCCTGGTTGGGATTGTTCGCGTTGGCGAGCAGCCGCGTGGCGCCGGGCGGCAGGTCGAACGCGTCGTAGTGCCACTGGAACACGCGCAGCGGGTCGCGCGTGCCGAACCATGGCCGCGCCGCGTCGCGCGCCGCCGGGTCGACGTGCACGTCGACCCAGCCGATCTCGGTTTGCGCGGCGCGTTGCACGCGGGCGCCCAGCGCCTGCGCGAGCAACTGGCCGCCGAGGCAGTGGCCGATCACCGGCACGTCGCGCGCGACGGCGTCGCGCAGCAGCGCGCCGATCTGCGGGATCCAGGGCAGCGCGTCGTTGACGCTCATCGGGCCGCCCATCATGCCGATGCCGGAATAGCGGGTCGCATCGGTGGGCACCGCGACGCCTGCGTCGATGGGCAGAAGCTCCCACGCGATGCCGTGCGCGTCCATCCACTCGCCGAAAAAGGCGGGACCTTCGGTGGCGGAGAAGCGGAAGACGGCGACGGGCAGCATGGCAGCGCGGCAATCGCGCGCAACGCGCGCGTTCCCCGCGAGTTTAGCAAGCCGCCCGCGTCACATCTGCTTGAACAGGTGCGTGAACTGGCGCGAAATCGGCAGCTTCTCGGTGCGGCCCTTCAGCAGCACGAACTGGCGCTCGGCGTCTTCGCGCAGCACGCTGGCCACCGCGTCCAGGTTGACGACCGTGCTGCGATGGATCTGCCAGAAGCGGTCCGGGTCCAGCCCCGCGAGCAGATCCTTGAGCGGCGTGCGGATCAGCGCCTCCGACTGCGCGAGCACGACGCGCGTGTACTTGGTGTCCGACTGGAAGAACTGCACGTCGTCGACGGCGATCAGCTTGATCTGCTTGCCGACGGCGGCCTTGATCCACTTGAGCCGCTGCGCCGGCGCCGACGGCGCGATCTGCGCGCGCATCTCCGCCATCAGCGTCGACAAGTCCGCGGGCGGGCTCGCGAGCTTCTTCTGCACACGCTCCACCGTCTGCGCCAGGCGATCGCTCTCGACCGGCTTCAGCAGGTAGTCGACGGCGCCCGCGGCGAAAGCGTTGACTGCGTACTGGTCGTAGGCGGTGATGAACACGACGTGGCAGTCGCCGCCGATCGCGGCCGCGACGTCCAGCCCGTTGCGCCCCGGCATCCGCACGTCCAGGAACGCGACCTGCGGCTCGTGCGCGTCGAACAGCGCGAGCGCCTCGTCGCCATCCGCGGCTTCGGCGACGATCGCGAGTTCGGGCCACACTTCGGCAAGCTTCTCGCGCAGCCGTTCGCGCATCAGCGGTTCGTCTTCGGCGATCAGGGCAGTGGGTGCGTTCATGGCAGGGCTTCGACGGGTTGGGGCGGACAGGCGACGGGCGCCTTGCGCGGCAGCACGATCTCGGCGACGAAGCCGCGCGGGGTGTTGGCGGAGAGTTCGAGCCGCGCGTGGCCTGCGTACAGCAGCGCGAGGCGCTCGCGGATGTTCGCAAGGCCGATGCCCTGGCCGGGCATGCCGCCGCCGAGTCCGGCACCGGTGTCGGCAACGCCGACGACGAGGCTGCCGTCCTCGACGCGCGCACTCACGTTGACGTCGCCGCCGCGGCTCGCGGGCTCGATGCCGTGCTTGATGGCGTTCTCGACGAGCGTGATCAGCATGCCGGGCGGCAGCGCCTCGTCGGCGAGCGCGGGCGGAACGTCGATCCGGAACGTGAGCCTGCGACCGAGCCGCGTCTGCATGATCGAGAGATAAGCATCCGCGAGCGCGGCATCGGCGCCCACCGTCGTCGTCTCGTCGCGCAGCGAAGGCGTGGCCGCGCGCAGGAAGCGGATCAGGTCCGCGATCAGCTTCGCGGCATCCGGCGCGCATTTCTCGGCGAGCTGCTGCGCGCTGCCCAGCGTGTTGAACAGGAAGTGCGGCTCGATCTGCAGCTGCAGGAGCTTGAGCTTCGACTCGGCGAGCTGGCGCGAGAGGTCGCTCTGCCGCGCCTCCGCTTCCAGGTGCTTGGTCAGCGCCGCGTACTCGCGGTTGCGCAGCAGCGCGATCAGGGCGACGAGCAGCGCGTACAGGAAGCCGAACACGAGGCCGGCCGTGACCACGTGGCGCAGCGTCGAGCTGTCGTACAGCCACGCGAGCGGATCCGCGCCTTTCAGCAGGCCGCCGATGCCCGCGCCGACGAACGCGCCCACGAGCGCCAGCAGCGGCCCGGCGACGACGTAGCGGAAGATCTTGCCCTGGAACTTGCGGTAGCCGAACCACGCCGACATGCCCGCCCACACGAGCGTCAGCGTGACGCTGTTGAACAGCAGCACCGCCTCCAGGAACGACATGTTCCAGGGCATCGAGCCCGCGCCGAATGCGAGCAGCGTGGTGACGACGATGACGGCGACGAGCCAGCGCCAGCCGCCGCCCGAGAACCAGCGGTCGAACGACTGCACGTCGCGCCGCTCGATCTCGGTCAGCGAGCCCAGCACGCGTTCGGTGAACGCGGCATAGCGGGACTTGAGCGCAAGGAATGCCATGGCGCGCATTCTAGAGAGCGCGGGCGTCGCGCGGGAGCCCGCGCGTTGACGGGCGACGGCCACGGCGGACGGACGACGGCGGGCAGGGACGGGCGGTGGGAGCGCCGGCGCCCGGCTTGGCGCCGGTGAACGAGCGGCGAGCGCGCGGGCGGCGCCCGGCCCGCCGGCGGCCTGCTACAGCCCGCGCGCGATCCGCGCGTAGGCCGAGTGGTTGTGGATCGACTCGAAGTTCTCGGCCTCGACGGCGAACGCCGCGATCCGCGGTTCGGCAGCCAGGCGGCCCGCGACACCGCGCACCAGGTCCTCGACGAAGCGCGGATGGTCGTACGCGTATTCGGTGATGTACTTCTCGTCGGCGCGCTTCAGCAGTCCGTACAGCTCGGCCGACGCCTCTTCCTCGGCGAAGCGCAGCAGTTCCGCCAGCGCGATCGGCTCGCGCGTGCGCACCGTCAGCGTGATCACCGAGCGCTGGTTGTGCGCGCCGTAGTCGCTGATCTCTTTCGAACACGGGCACAGCGACATCACGGGCACCGCGACGCGGAGCGTCTCCGTATAGCGGCCGTCGACGAGCTCGCCCTTCAGCGTCACGTCGTAGTCGAGCAGGCTGGCGACGCCGGACACCGGCGCGGTCTTGCGCACGAAGAACGGGAACTGCAGTTCGATGCTGCCCGCCGGCGCGCCAAGCCGCGCGATCATGTCGTCGACCAGAGCACGGAAGTTGGCCACCGTCAGCGGCGACGACGCGGCGGCGCGATCCTCGATCAGCGCGACGAGCCGCGACATGTGCGTGCCCTTCTGTTCTGCCGGCAGCGCGACGTACAGGCTGCACAGCGCCACCGTCGGCTGCGGGCGGCCGCCGGCGTCGGCGAACATCAGCGGGTGCTTGAGCGCCCGGATGCCGACCTGGTCGATGGCGAGATGGCGATCGTCGTGTTCCGACTGCACGTCGGGGATCGGCATCAGGCGCGAAGTGGGTTCGGGGCGGTTCATGGCAAGCGATCGATGGTCAAGACTAGCATGGGCTCCGGCGCAGCCGCACGGGCGCGCTCAGGCCGCACCCTGGTCGCGGCGCGCGGCGGCAAGCGGCACCACCTGTGCCGCTTCCGGACGTGGCGCCTGCGGCGCCGCATGTGCCGCGAACGCACGCTCGATGGCTGCGACGATGCCGCTGGCGTCGAGCCCGGCTTCCGCGAGCAGGCCCGCCGGATCGCCGTGGTCGATGAACGCGTCGGGCAAGCCGATGTGCTGCACCGGCACGTCGACGCCGTGCGCCGCGAGGCACTCGGCCACGGCGCTACCGGCGCCGCCGGCCACGACGTTCTCCTCGACGGTCACCAGCATCTTGTGCGTCCGCGCGAGTTCCAGCACCAGCGCCTCGTCCAGCGGCTTGACGAAGCGCATGTTGGCGACGGTGGCGTCCAGCGTCTCGCCGGCCGCCAGCGCCGCGGCGAGCGGCGCACCGAACGCCAGGATCGCGATTCGCGGCTTGCCGCGCGCCGTGCGCCGGATCTCGCCCCTGCCCACCGGCAGCGCAAGACGCTCCGCCGCGATCGCGGCGCCCGGTCCCGACCCGCGCGGATAGCGCACCGCGGCCGGCGTGCCGAGCTCGAACGCCGTCTGCAGCAGCTGCCG
>JBGAIC010000075.1:0-14271 GCA_044225845.1 Casimicrobiaceae bacterium | reverse complement strand
GAAAGGAGTTCGCGTACCCGTCCGTGGCCAGCAGCAGCAACGCGGGGCGTGCGTCGCCCGCCCGCAGGGCGCCGCGGAAATCCGCTTCGGCGCCGGCGCGGCACAACGACGTCGTCAGGTTGCCGCCCAGCCGCTCGTCGGCGGCGATGGGCCGCGTCGTATGGCCGGCGGCGTCGACGGCGAGCACGTCGCCGTCGCCCAGCTGCGTCACGGCGACTCCAGCGGGCGATGCCAGCGCCGCGAGCACCGTCGCGCCATAGGCCAGCAGCGGGTCGCTGCGCACGGCCGCGACGGCGGCGGGCCCCTCGGCGTCCGCGAGCGCGGCCCATTCGGCATCGCTGATCGCTTGCGCGTCGAGGTGCGCGTGCGCCGCGGCGGTCCACGCCGTTGCGATCGCGTGCGGGACATCCACGCCGACGATGTTCGCGCGTTCGGCGGCCGTCGCCGCCGCGAGGCGCGCCGCGCATCCGCGCAACACGGCCACGGCGGTATCGACGGCAAGCCGCGCCCCGACGTCGCTGCGCAGGTGCCGCGCACCGCCATGGCCGTCGGCGACGGCGATCACGGCCAGCGACCCCGCATCGTCGTTCCACGTGGCGAGCGCGTCCTGGTTCGGGCGCCCGTCCACCGCGTGCGACGCGCCGCGCACGGACGCGCCGCCGACGCGCCACGCGCCTGCCGTGGACGTGAGCGGCGAGGCCACGCTCACCACTCGTCCGCGACGTCGGTCCGCGACAGCGCGGACGCCTGCTGGGCTTCCTGGCTGCGGCGCCGGAGATTGGCGTCGGCGAGCTGGGATGCACTTTCGACGCCGGTGCGCGACGCCCAGCGGATGTGCTGGACGAGCGCATCGGCGTTCTGCGCCGTCAGCGGCGTGATGTCCGGGTCGCCGATGAACGCCTGCATCGCGTCCATGTTGACGTCGCGGCCGATCGTGATCGCGATGCGCACCGCCTCGCGGCCCCAGCGCGTGGCCAGCAGCGCCGCGAGGCCTGCGTCGAACTCGTCGGTGTGGAAGCCGTCGGTGACGAGCACCAGCACCGGGGACACGGCGCGTTCCGGCATCGGCGGCGTGTCGAGCACGCCGGCGACGAGCTGCAGCGCGGCGCCGAGGTCCGTGTGGCCGCCGGCCGCGACGTCGTTCCAGCGCAGCGCGGTCACGGGGGTCGGCGCCTCAACGTGCCAGCGCGCGCCGTCGGCGAACGTCACGGCGCGCACGAACACATCGACGTTGGGATTGCCGCGCGCGGCCGCGGCGAGCTGCGGGATGGTTTCGCGGATCGCGACGTTGAGCGCCTGGATCTTGCCGTCGGCGTTCATCGACCCCGACGTGTCCAGCAGGAAGATCACGTGCAGCTCGCGCCGCGCCATCGCACCACCGGGACGGATGTCCATCGTCGTCTCCTCGGGCACGCCGGTCAGCGGACGCGGGCGACCAGGTCGCCGATGCGCAACGTCATGCCCCGCGTCAGGCGCACGCTGCGGCCGGTGGCGATCTCGCGTTCCTCGCCGCGCTCGGTCGTCACGCGCCACATGGCCGTCGACAGGTTCTTGATGCCGAGCATCGACGGATCGTTCGGGTTGGCGTTGACTTCACCCACGACGTTGTCGCCGCCGCTCGACACGGCGCCGGGCGCCTGGCGCTCGTACAGGCGCGCGCCGGGCGTCGCCGGGATGCGCGCCGTGCCGATCTCGAGCGTCAGCAGGCTTGCGTCGTCGCCCCAGGTCATCGACGGCGCGCCGGCGGGCGCGGCGGCGATCGACGGCGCGCCGGCCGCGGCGGGCCGGGCCGGCGCCACCGGCGCCGGTGGCGCGGCGCGGGACGCCATCGGCGCCGGGCGCGCCGCCACCGGATTGAGCCGCGACATGCCGTCGATGACCTGCGAGCGGGCGAGTTGCTGGCGGTTGGGGGAGATCTCGCGCGCCTTGGCGATGCACGCCATCAGCACGCCGAACGACGCGACGGCGAGGATCAGCTGCACGAAGACCGGGATGCCCGAGTCCCAGGCGGCATGCAGGCAGGCCGCGATGAGGAGGCCCACGACCAGCGTGCGCACGCGGTTGGCCGGCTTCTGCGCGGCGAGGCCGATGTAGTAGCCGAAGATGCCGGCGTAGGCCGCGTGGCCCGCGATGTCCGACAAGAGGCGCGGGATCAGCAGTTGCAGCGCGGACTCGCCGTTGACGATCAGCGCCTGGATGTCGTTGGCGGCGCGCAGCGGGCCTTCGCGCGCGGCGAGGGCGAGGTAGGCCTTGTACAGGATGGCGGCCTTGCCGTCGCCGCCCAGCATGATCTTCGGCACGTACAGGAACATCGTCTCGAAGAACGCGAAGCCCAGGCCCGCCGCGGCGCCGACGAGGATGGCGTCGAGCGGTTCCTCGACCGCGAAGCGCGCGAGGAACGGCGAGCGGTTGCGGAACTTCACCGCGACGAGCACGCCGAGCGCGACGGGCACGGCCTTCATGATTTCCTCGGGGAAGCCCGCGCGGAAGAACATCTTGAAGAAGCGCACCGGCAACGAATCGTCGTTGCCGACCTGCGGCGACATGCCCAGCGCGGCGGCCTTCTGCACCCACGTGATCAGCGGCGTGTATTCCATCAGCGCCATCATCAGCAGCGCGGACGCCACCATCATGAGCCCCGTGCGCGGCTTGCCGGCCATCCGGAAGATCATGTAGCCGAGCGTGCACACGATGATGCCGGCGAGCAGCATCGAGTACAGCGGCACGTCCACCGGCAGCACGCCCGCGTACATGATGCGCACGCTGTAGCCGGAGGTGCGCGCGCTGAACAGCAGCACCGACATCACGGCGAGGAACACGCCGGGGACGAAGTAGGGGCGCTTGTGCAGCTGCGTCCATTGGCCCGCCATCGGCAGCAGTTGCGAGCGCGTGGTTTCGCCGGTGCGCGGCGAATTCATCGCGCCGCCGGGGCGCTTGGTGTCGCCGGGGCGTTGAGGATCCATCCGTCGGGCTCCCGCTGTGGACGTTGCTTGGTTCATGGTAACTCCCCGTATCGTGGTTGTTGAAGCGGGGGACGGCACCCGCCGGCCCGCTGTCCACCATGGAGACGGCGACGTGCCGCTGATATTTGCGCGGCCCGCATGCCGCCTGTCGGGAGCGCGCCGCCCGGGGCTGCCGTTGCTAATATCGGCGAGCGTCGCGCGTCTTCACCGGGAGCGCGCCGGCCGTGAAGGCCATGCGCGAAACCGTCACCTACACGACACCTGCCGCTCCATGGAACCGCTGCGACCCGGATACCGACTGGCGAGCCTCTCGTCGCGCGCGCCCGTCGTCGTCGAGGGGCCCATCGGCGAAGGCGGGCAGGGGAGCACGCATTACGCGCGCTTCGGCGGGGCGCAGTTCGCGCTCAAGTGGTACCACGACGCGGTGCTGCGCGTGGACCGCGGGCTGCAGCAGCGCCTGCGCGTGGCCATCGACCGTGGCGCGCCGTCGCCCAAGTT
This sequence comes from Casimicrobiaceae bacterium, assembly GCA_044225845.1. Taxonomy (GTDB): domain Bacteria; phylum Pseudomonadota; class Gammaproteobacteria; order Burkholderiales; family Casimicrobiaceae; genus VBCG01. The sequence continues at coordinate 10,810 of JBGAIC010000075.1, read as the reverse complement.
CCTGTGGCCGTTCGAGCTGGTGACAAGGGCCGACGGCAGCGGCCTGGGCTACCTGATGCGCGTGCGGACGGCCGGCTACGAGAAAGTCGTGCCGCTGCTGAAAGGCGAAGTGAGGCCGACGTTCCGCGCGCTCGCCACGCTCTGCTGCACGCTGACGGACGCGCTGTACGCGCTGCACGCGAAGGGGCTCGCCTACCAGGACCTCAACGCCGGCAACGTGTTCTTCGACCCGGCCACCGGCGACAGCGAGATCTGCGACAACGACAACGTCGACATCGACGGCGCGCCCAGCGTCATGGGCGGCGTCTGGGAGTTCCAGGCGCCGGAGATCGTGCTGCGGCGCGCGGGGCCTTCGCGCGCCACCGACCTGCATTCGCTGGCCGTGATGCTGTTCCGCATCCTGCACTTCGGCCATCCGCTGATCGGCCGGCGCGAGCTGCTGGTGGCCAACCTGGCGGACGAGCAGGCCAACCGGCGGCTGTTCGGCAGCGAGGCGCGCTTCGTGTTCGACCCGCTCGACGACTCCAACCGGCCGCTCCCCGACCTTCACGCGTCGATGCTCGCCCACTGGGCGATCTATCCGCAGTACCTGCGCGACCTCTTCACGCGCGCGTTCACGGAAGGGCTGTTCGACCCGGTGCATGGCCGCGTGCAGGAAACCGAATGGCGGCGCGCTGCGGCGCAGCTGCGCGATGCCGTGCAGGCGTGCCCGCACTGCGGCGCCACCAACTTCTACGACGCGCAGCGCCTGGCCGCGCGCCAGCGCACGTTCGCATGCTGGGCGTGCGGCGGGGAGCTCTCCTCGGCGCCGCTGCGGCTCGGCATCGCGCGGCCCGGCGCGCGGCCCGGCGGCCCCCCGGCGCACGTCGTCGTACTGGAGCCGGGCGCGCGGCTCGACGGCAACCACGTCGGCGGGGCGCTGGACGTCGCGCGGCCGCTGGGCGTCGTCGAGCCCGGCACGCCGCTCGTCCTGCGCAATCGCTCGCGCGAGGCGTGGACCGCCACGGCGGACGGGGGCGATGCGCTGCCCGTGGCGCCGGGCGCCGCCGTCGCCCTGCGCGCCGGCACGCGGATCGCGTTCGGTCGCTTCGAGGCAACGGTGCGGTCCTGAGCTGCCCGGCGACCCGTCACCTACCGGATACGTCATGCCGTGCGGCGTTCACGGCATCATCGGCGGTGCCCGCCGCGCGCGGAACGGAAATATGGCGCGGCGTTCACCGTCCCCGGGGAGCACACGACGACGATGTCGCCGCCCCCACGGGAGCCGTGACGGGCATCCGGGCCGCGCCGCGAGAGGCCGGCCCACGATCAGGGAGATGGACGTGAGCATTGCGATCGATACCGTGTTGAAGGGCCTGCTGGACCGCTACGGCATGGGCTTGCTGGACCAGTCGAACCGCCTGAAGAGCCTGCTGCACGACGAGGCGCCGGAGGCCAAGCGCGAGATCTCGGTGCTGATGCTGGCGCTCGACGAGCGCGTGCCGCAGGACCTGATGCGCGTGCAATCCGGCGAGCCGCTGACGAGCCTGCGCCCGCGACTCGCGCGCCGCCTGATCGACGAGAAGGCGCTCGATCGCGGCGCGTCGGACTGGGCCGTGTCCACGTGGGCCCAGGGCCTGGGCGTCGCGGCGCCGGAGGACTACGCGCCGAGCCGCATGCTGCCGCCGGAAGCGGAGGACAGCAACGCGTCGCGGATCGGCTTCACGGCGCGGCTCGCGGGCATGGACGGCGGCAACGCGTCGACGACGACGGCCGCCGACGCCGACGCGCCGCAATCCTGGCTGCAGCGGAACAAGTGGCTGGTCGGCGGCGTCGTCGCGCTGGCGGCGATCGCGAGCTTCTTCGCCGTGCCGGGCAAGCCGGAGATCGTCGACGTGCGCCCGGTGGACAAGCTCGTCGCCGACGGCCGCAAGCACGACGTCATCGTCGAGTTCAAGGGCGGGAAGTCGCCGATCACCGCGATCGAGGTCCGTTACGTGAGCGGCGCCGGCGCCTGGAACCCGACGACGTGGACGGCCCCGGTCGGCGCCGACGCGGCCGCCGCGGGCGCGGCCTCGGCGGGCGCGCTGGCGATCCGCTCGCCCAAGGCGGCGACCACGACGTTCTCGTACACGCTCGTCGCCGCGGACGGCACGCGCAGCGCGCCGGTCGAGCGGACGTTCGAATTCGCGGCGCCGCCAGTGGGCCCGAGCGACATGGGTGTCGTCACCGGCATCCGCGAGGTGAGCACGCAAGGGCAGGCTACCGGGCTCGGCGCGGTGGTCGGCGGCATCGTCGGCGGTGTGCTGGGGCACCAGGTGGGCAGCGGACACGGCAACACGGCGGCGACGGTGGCCGGCGCGGCGGCCGGCGCGGTGGCGGGCAACCTGATCGAGCAGAACGCCAACTCGCACAAGACCTACCAGGTGATCGTGCGCACCGACGACGGGCGCACCAAATACTTCAGCGCCGCCGGCTATCCGACGCTCAAGGTGGGCGACCGCGTGAAGTTCGTGAACAACGCGCTGCAGCTCGACCGCTGAGCGCGCACGGCACACCGTGCAGAGGCCCCGCCGCGCGCGGGGCCTTGTACGTCGGGCCCGTTCAGTCGCGCGCGAGCGCGATGCCGCGCGCCGGGAGGATGCCGGCCGCTTCCAGTTCCGTGGCGCGCTCCAGCACCGCGTCGACGTCGAATGCCGTGTCGCCGCCGGCGGATGCGACGCCGGTGCGCGCGACGGCGCCGAAATCGTTGAGCCGCCGGTCCATCAGGTGCGTCGGAATCACGTTGCCCATCGCGTTGAAGATCGACTCGATGCGGCCGGGGAACTTGCGCTCCCACTCGTCGAGCATCTGCCGCACCTGGCGGCGCTGCAGGTGCTCCTGCGAGCCGCACAGGTTGCACGGGATGATCGGATAGCCGTTCACTTCGGCGAAGCGCGCGAGGTCGCGCTCGCGCACGTAGGCGAGCGGGCGGATCACGACGTGCTGCCCGTCGTCGGACGCGAGCTTGGGCGGCATCGTCTTCAGCGAGCCGCCGAAGAACAGGTTGAGGAAGAACGTGGCCATCAGGTCGTCGCGATGGTGGCCCAGCGCGATCTTCGTTGCGCCCAGTTCGCCCGCGACGCGATAGAGGACGCCGCGCCGCAGCCGCGAGCACAGCGAGCACATCGTTGCGCCTTCCGGGACCACGCGCTTCACGACGCTGTACGTGTCCTGCTCGACGATCCGGTACTCGACTCCTTTCGCGGCGAGGTAGCCGGGCAGCACGTCCGCCGGGAAGCCCGGCTGCTTCTGGTCCAGGTTGACGGCAACGAGCGAGAAGCGCACGGGGGCCGCTGCCTGCAGCGACAGCAGGATGTCGAGCAGGCCGTAGCTGTCCTTGCCGCCCGACAGGCACACCATCACGCGATCGCCGTCGGCGATCATCGCGAAATCCTGGATGGCCTCGCCGACCTGGCGCCGCAGCCGCTTGCGCAGCTTGTTCGCCTCGAACTCGGCCTTGCGCGGATCAGGCATCGCGCGAATGCTAGTCCCGGTTGAAGACGATGTCGACGTCGGTGCTGCGGCCGGCGGCGCCGGCGTTGAACGTCCACTGCGACAGCGAGCTGATCACGACGCGGTCGAAGATGCGGCGCGGGTTGGCCTCGATGATCGAGACGCTGGTCACATGGCCCGCCGCATCGACGACGACGCGCGCGCGCACCGTGCCCTTCGACACGCCGGCGCTGATGGCCTCGCGCGGGAACGGCGGCTGCTCGCGGCTGACCGCGACGAGTTCGCCGAGCACTGGCTTGGGCGCCGCGACCTTGGCCTCGAGCGTGCTCGGCGTGGCGCCGCCACCTGGACGGGCGGCGTTGCCGCGGCGAGCGTGGGCTCGGCCACGACCGGCGCCAGGCGCGCCACCGCGGCCGGTTGCGCCGGCGCGGGCTGGGCCACGGCCGGCCTGGGCGGCGTGCGGGCGTCGGGCCCATGGCGGCGGCCACCGTGGTCTGCGCGACGACGGGGGCCGTGCCGAGTTTGGGCGCCGGCGTGGGCGCCGCAGTACCGGACAGGCGAGCGATGTCCGCCGCGGAGAGCTTCACTTCCGCGCGCGGCTCCGGCTCGGGCTTCGCTTCGCGGACCTCCTGGCGTCCTTGCGCGCGTCCTTCCGGGTCGCCCAGCATCGTGGCGGCCACGGGAAGCACGGCAGCCACCGGTGCCGTAGCCGTGGCGGCGGGAGGCGGGGCGGCGCTGGCCGCGGCCGCGGCCGCCGCGGTGGCCGCCGAGGCCGGCGTCGCGCCGGCATCGGCAACGGCTGGAGCCGCCGGCTGCGCGGAGGGCTTGAACGCGAGCCACCCGCCGATGGCGATCAGCGCCACGATGGCCAGCCCCACCCAGCGCATCGGCGACGCATTGCGCCGGCCGCCCACGACGACCGGGGCGCCGGGCATCTGGGAGACCGTTACCGGGCCTTGGGGCGCGACCGGCCGCGCGGGGCCTGCATAGTCGACCAGCTTCAGGTCCTTGAGCTTGGCGAGGTCGCGTTCCGCCTTCTCCGGGTCCAGCTGGTTGTCCCCGACCACGGCGCCGAACGCGCGTGGGGTGTCGAGGAACGTCAGCAACTTGCGCTGGCCGATCGAAAGACCGTGGGTGGGCTTGGACAGCTCGTTGACGCCTGCGGCGGTACGGGTGACCTGCGTAATCGAATCCAGCGGCATGACGGTTACCTATTTGTACGCCCGGTAAAGTGGGCGCGAGGACGGATTCCCCAGTCCGCTCGCCGGCGCCTTGTGGGCGACGGGACCGGCGCGCGTAATCCATCCCCGGAAGCCGCGCGTAGGCTACACGTGCAAGCCGTGTGCCATGCGCAATTGTCGCGGTTTCGCTAACATGCGCGCAATACGACCAACGTCGGGGAGCTTCCGTGCAGACCATCCTGGTCGCCAATCCGAAAGGCGGCAGCGGCAAGACCACGCTTGTGACCAACGTGGCGGGCTGGCTGGCCGGCAAGCGCCAGAAGGTCGCGCTGGAGGACCGCGATCCCCAGCGCTCGTCCGCCGACTGGCTGGCCCGGCGCCCGGCGCTGTTCCCGGCCATCGCCGGCGTCCCCGAGGGCGCCACGCGCAAGGATGTCAAGGCGCTGGACCCGGCCTGGCTTGTGGTCGACAGTCCCGCGGGCCTGCACGGCGAGGAGTTGCGCGAGGCCATACGCGCGGCGGACGTGATGCTGGTGCCCATCACGCCTTCGGCGTTCGACACGATCGCGACGCACCGCTTCCTGACGCAGATCGCCGAGTACAAGGCGATCAAGGACGGCGCGCTGGCCGTGGGCCTCGTGGGGATGCGCATCGACGCGCGCACGCACAGCGCGGCCGACCTCGACGTGTTCATGGAAGCGAGCGGCTTTCCCGTCGTCGCGCACCTGCGCGTGACCCAGGTCTACGTGTACGCGGCGCGCGACGGCGCCAGCATCTTCGACCTGCCGCGCTCGCGCGCCGAGCAGGACACCGAGCAGTGGCGACCGCTGACGCGCTGGATCGCGCGCCACGCGCCCGTGAAGGGCTGACCGCGCGCAAGCCGGCTCCGGCTCCAGCGCTGCCGCCGGCGGCGGGCGAGAAAAAGGCCGCGCCGGTTGCCCGGGCGGCCTTTTGGGTGGGCGGCAAGCGCGTGCGGGACGCGCGGCGCGCTTACTTCTTCGCGGCTTCCTTGGCGGCGTCGACGGCCTTGGCAGCGGCGTCCTTCGACGCATCGACAGCCTTGTTGGCGGCATCGGCCGTGGCGGAGGCGGCGTTCTTCGTCGCGTCCGTGGCGCTGGCGGCCGCGGCCTTGCTCGCGTCGGTAGCGGCTTGCGCGGCATCCTTCGTCGCGTCGGCGGCGCTCTTGGCGGCGTCCGAAGCGGCGGCGGTGGCGGCTTGCGCAGCGTCCTTCGTCGCGTCGACGGCAGCCTTGCCGGCATCCTTGGCGGCGTCGGCGGCCTTGGCGGCCGAGGCCTTCGCCGCGTCGGCGGCCTGCTTCGCATCGTCGCCGCAAGCGGCGAGCGTCGTCGCGAGAGCGACCGTGGTGACCAGGGCGAGAGTGCGGAATTGCATTGTTCGTTTCTCCTCGTTGTGTACGGTGAACGGTGGGGTGCTGCTGTCGTGGCCGGGACTCGTGATGGAGCCGCGTGTCGGGGCGTCGGGGCCGATATTCTAGCGCAATGACGGTGCAAGGGCAGCGGCGCTGCCCGAAAACCGGGCGGCGCCGCTTGTAACGGCCTGCGTCATGCGGCGGCGAGCAATTCGCGCAGCACGAACGGCAGGATGCCGCCGTGGTGGTAATAGTCCACCTCGATCGGCGTGTCGATCCGACACAGCACCGTCACTTCGCGGCGCGTGCCGTCTTTCTTCGTGATCACCAGCGTCAGGTCCTGCTGCGGCTTCACGTCGTGCGGGACGACGACGGAATAGGTCTCGTCGCCGGTGATGCCCAGCGTCTGCACCGAGTCGTTGCCCTTGAACTGCAGGGGCAGCACGCCCATGCCGACCAGGTTGCTCCGGTGGATGCGCTCGAAGCTCTTGGCGACGACGGCCTTGACGCCCAGCAGCTGCGTGCCCTTGGCCGCCCAGTCGCGCGAGCTGCCGGTGCCGTATTCCTCGCCGCCGAAGATGACCGTCGGCGTGCCGTCCGCGATGTAGCGCATGGCCGCATCGTAGATCGGCATCTTCTCGCCGGACGGCTGCATCAGCGTGACGCCGCCTTCCTCGCGCGTGCCGTCGGCCTTGGGCGGCAGCATCAGGTTCTTGATGCGCACGTTGGCGAACGTGCCGCGCATCATCACCTCGTGGTTGCCGCGGCGCGAGCCGTAGCTGTTGAAGTCCGCCACCGACACGTCGTGCTCCTGCAGGTACAGGCCCGCGGGGGACGTCGGCTTGATCGAGCCGGCCGGCGAGATGTGGTCGGTGGTGACCGAGTCGCCGAAGATGCCCAGCGCGCGCGCGCCGACGATGTCGCCGGTGGCACCGGGCTGCATCGCGAACGTCTCGAAGAACGGCGGCTTGGCGATGTACGTCGACGAGGGCCAGTTGTAGACCTGGCCCGTCTTGCCGGCGATGCCCTTCCACAGCGGGTTGGCGTTGGCCAGGTCGCCGTACAGCGAGCGGAACACTTCCGGGTCGCGCGAGAAGCCCAGCAGCGCGGCCACTTCGTGCGACGACGGCCAGATGTCCTTGAGATACACGGGGCCATCCTTGCCCACGCCCAGCGGCTCGGTGGTGAGGTCCTTGAGCACCGTACCCGCGATCGCGTACGCGACGACGAGCGGCGGCGACGCGAGGAAGTTCGCCTTGAGATTCGGGTGGATCCGCGCTTCGAAGTTGCGATTGCCGGACAGCACGGCGGCGCAGATGAGGTCGTTCTTCTGGATCGTCTCGTTGAACTCGGGGGCGAGGTCGCCGGCGTTGCCGATGCACGTCGTGCAGCCGTAGGCCGCGAGCGTGAAGCCGAGCTTGGCGAGGTCGTCGATCAGGCCCGTCTTGGTCAGGTATTCGGTGACCACGCGCGAGCCCGGCGCCAGCGACGTCTTGATGTGCGGCTTGACGGTGAGGCCCTTGGCCACGGCCTTGCGCGCCAGCAGGCCCGCGGCCAGCAGCACCGACGGGTTGGACGTGTTGGTGCACGACGTGATCGCGGCGATCAGCACGTCGCCCGAGCCTAGGTCGACGGGCTGCTTCGGCTGGCGCGCGACGTGGTCGGGCGTGGGCCGGTTGTCGACCATTTCCTCGACGTCGCGCGGCACGGCCTTGCCGTCGAGCTTCTGCTTGTCCGGTTCCCAGTTGCCGCCGGTCCACGGCGTCGCGTAGCGCTTCGCGAGGTCGGCGGGGTTCTTCGCGAATCCGTTCTCGGCGACCGGCTTGCTGTAGAGCTCGGTGAACTTCGACTTGAGGCTCGCGAGGTCGATGCGGTCCTGCGGGCGCTTGGGTCCGGCCATCGACGGCTTGATCGTGGCGAGGTCCAGCGTCAGCACGCGCGTGTAGTCGATCTCGCCGGCGCGCGGGATGCCGAACAGCTGCTGCGCCTTGAAGTAGGACTCGAACGCGTCGACTTCCGCGGCCGTGCGGCCCGTGCCCTTCAGGTACTCGACGGTGGCGGCGTCGACGGGGAAGAAGCCCATCGTCGCGCCGTATTCGGGCGCCATGTTGCCGATCGTCGCGCGATCCGGCACCGACAGCGAAGCCGTGCCTTCGCCGAAGAACTCGACGAACTTGCCGACGACCTTCTCGCGGCGGAGCATCTCGGTGACCGTCAGCACGAGGTCGGTGGCGGTGATGCCTTCGTTCAGCGCGCCCTTGAGCTCGACGCCGATCACGTCCGGCGTCAGGATGTACAGCGGCTGGCCCAGCATGCCGGCTTCCGCCTCGATGCCGCCGACGCCCCAGCCGACGACGCCGATGCCGTTGATCATCGTCGTGTGGCTGTCCGTGCCGACGAGCGTGTCCGGGTAGGTGACGCCGTCCTTCTGGTGCACTCCGCGCGCCAGGTACTCGAGGTTCACCTGGTGCACGATGCCGATGCCGGGCGGCACGACCTTGAACGTGTCGAATGCCTGCATCGCCCACTTCATGAACTCGTAGCGCTCGGCGTTGCGCTCGAACTCGAGCTTCTGGTTGAGATCCAGCGCGTTGGCCGTGCCGTAGTAGTCGATCATCACCGAGTGGTCGACGACCAGGTCGACGGGCACCAGCGGCTCGATCGTCTTCGCGTTCTTGTGCAGGTCCGACGCGACGTTGCGCATCGCGGCCAGGTCCGCGAGCAGCGGCACGCCGGTGAAGTCCTGCAGCACGATGCGCGCGACGACGAACGGGATCTCGTCGGTGCGGTTGCCGGTCGGCGCCCAGTTGGCGAGCTCGCGGACGTGCTGCTCGGTGACTTTCTTGCCGTCGCAGTTGCGCAGCACGCTCTCGAGCACCAGCCGGATGCTGACGGGCAGCCGCGAGATCTTGCCGACGCCGGCCTTCTCGAGCGCGGGCAGCGAATAGAACTTGCCGGTGCCGCCGGAAGCGAGCGAGTACGTCTGCAGCGAGTCGAACAGGTTGTGGCTCATGGGGGCGTCCTGGTGGAAAGCGGGTTCCGGTGCGAGCAGCGGCGCGTTACGGCGCGTCGCTGACGATGGTCTTGAGGTTGATCGTGTTGCCGGTGGGCAGCTTCATGTCGCCGGGGACCATGCCGGCCGGGCAGGGGCCGGTCCAGCGGCCGTCGACCACAGTGTGGCCTTCGGTCATGCCCATCAGCGGCGGCGCATAGGTCGCGTTGGCTTCGGTGTGATAGGCCGTGTCGCCCGTGAACTTCATCGTCGACTTCGACGCGATCTTCGAGCCCATCACCTCGCAGACGGAATCGCCGGTGATCGTGCTGCCGGCGATCACCAGGTCGTTCTTCGTGCACAGGCCCTTCATCATGCCCTGCGAGAAGCGGACGAGCAGCTTCTGCGTCTGGTCGTCGAGGCAGATGGAAGAGACACGCGCCGGCTGGCCCTTGGCCTTCTGCTGGTCGGACATCGTCGACGTCTCCCAGAGGCCCGACCGCATCTTGGGCAGCGGCTGGTTCAGGACCTGCGCGTGCGCCGCGCCGGCGAGCGCGAAGGCGGCAGCGGCGAGGGCGAGCGGGTGGAGGCGCATGGCTTGGCTCCGGGGATCAGATGACCATCAGGTCGACGAACTCGTTCACCGGCATCGCGGCGAGCTTCTTCGCGTCGAGCGCGACGTCCAGGATCGCCTGCTGCTGCTTGGCCGGGAAGCGGCGCGCCAGGTTGCGGCGGAATTTCTCGACGAGCACCGGCATGCCTTCCTTGCGGCGGCGCTTGTGGCCGATGGGGTACTCGACGACCACTTCCTTGAACTTCGTGCCGTCCTTGAACTCGACGGTCAGCGCATTGGCGATCGAGCGCTTCTCGGGGTCGTGGTAATCCTTCGTGAACTGCTTGTCCTCGACGCATACGATCCTGTCGCGCAGCGCGTCGATGCGCGGGTCGGCGGCGATGCCGTCCTCGTAGTCGGAGGCGGTGAGGCGGCCGAAGATCAGCGGCACGGCCACCATGTACTGGATGCAATGGTCGCGGTCGGCCGGGTTGGCGAGCGGACCCTTCTTGTCGATGATGCGGATGCAGGCCTCGTGCGTGCGGATCGTGATCTTCTTGATGTCGTCCGTGGTCTTGCCCCGCTTGGCGAGCTCGCCGTGCAGCGTCATCGCCGCCTCGACGGCCGTCTGCGAGTGGAACTCGGCGGGGAAGCTGATCTTGAACAGCACGTTCTCCATCACGTAGCTGCCGTACTTGCGCTGGAACTTGAACGGCTGGCCCTTGAACGAGACGTCGTAGAAGCCCCAGGTCTTGGCGCTCAGCACGGACGGGTAGCCCATCTCGCCGGTCTTGGCGATCAGCGCCAACCGCACGGCACGCGACGTCGCGTCGCCGGCCGCCCAGCTCTTGCGCGAGCCGGTGTTGGGCGCGTGGCGATAGGTGCGCAGCGACTGGCCGTCGACGAACGCCAGCGTGATCGCGTTGACGATCTCGTCGCGCGAAAGGCCCAGCATCTGCGCGACCACCGCGGTGGAGGCGACCTTCACCAGCAGCACATGGTCGAGGCCCACCTTGTTGAACGAGTTCTCGAGCGCGATGCAGCCCTGGATCTCGTGCGCCTTGATCATGCCCGTCAGCACCGCGTCCATCGTTAGCGGTGCCTTGCCCGCGGCGATCGCGACGCGCGACAGCCAGTCGGCTGTGGCCAGGATGCCGCCGAGGTTGTCCGACGGATGGCCCCATTCGGCGGCGAGCCAGGTGTCGTTGAAGTCCAGCCAGCGGATCATCGCGCCGATGTTG
>JBGAIC010000074.1:0-14316 GCA_044225845.1 Casimicrobiaceae bacterium | reverse complement strand
GGTGTCGGTGCCGATTTCGCGCAGCGGATCCGAAGGCAGGTAGCAGGGCTCGACGAACAGCGGTCGCTCGTCGTACGCGGCTTCCGCGCCGGCCGGGATGCAGTAGCGGTCCGCGACGATCAGGTCGAGCGCCGGCGATCCCATCGTGCCGGTGAACCCCAGGAAGTTCACCTGCAGGTACGCGGGCCGTTCCGCGAACAGCTCGAAGCCGATCAGCCCGGTATAACCGGTGAGGTCGACGAGCACGTCGATGGCGTCGTCGCGCACGAGCGCGGCCTGTTGCGCGGGACTCAGGCCGACGACGTTGCGGAACGCCGTCATCCGTGCGCGCAGCCGCGTCAGCAGCGGCGATTCGGGCGCGATGTGCGTCGCATACGCGAACAGCGTGTAACGCTCGGGTGGCAGCCGCTCCACCAGACCCAGCACGAGCCGGGTGACCGGATGGTTGGCGAAATCGGAAGACACGAAGCCGATGCGCAGCGGGCGCGGCGTGGCCATCGGCCGCGGCGCCGGGCGCGGCTGGAGCGCACGGGTGCCCAGCATGTGCCGCGCCCAGTTGCGCGCGCCGGCGAGCAACACCGCGGGATCGTCGGTCCAGTATTGCAGCATCAGCGGGTCGAGCGGCGGCACCGAGGCCGCGTCCGGGTGCGTCAGCAGGTCCATCAGCGTGCGCTGGACGTCCGAGCCGCTCCAGTCGGCGAGGTGCGTGCGCGCGGTCTCCATCATCATCGCGGCGATGCGGTCGTCCGGGTGGTCGCGCATCTGCGGCGTCAGCGTCGCGATGACCTCCGTCCATGCGCGGCGACGGATCTGCATCAGCGCGAGGTCGCGGCGCAACGAGTGCAGCTGCGGCGCCGCGGCCACGGCCGCCTTCATCAGCGCCTCGCCCTCGGCGGCGCGCCCGACCTGCGCGAGGCAGATCGCGCGACTCGCCTGCAGCGCGGGCTGCCGCATGGCTTCGGGACCGAGCTGGTCGTAGAACACCATCGCGTCCGCAAAGCGCTTCTGCTGGTACAGGTTCTGCGCCATGTGGGCCAGCGACGCGAATGCCGCCGGCTGCAGCGCGTGCGCCGCGCGGAACGAGCCTTCGGCGTCCTGCAGGCGGCCCAGCTTCTCGTACGCGAGCCCCAGGTTCGTGAGCACGCCGTAATGGCCGGGGTTGGCGTCGCGCGACCCCGCGTAGTGCTCCGCGGCGGCGGCGTAGTCGCCGCGCGCCAGCGCGAGGTTGCCGAGGCCGAACAGCGCCTCCGGATCGCCGGGTGCCGCGGCGAGCAGCGCGCGCCATGCCGGTTCGGCCGCGGCGCGCTGCGCGGAGCGCGCGGCCTGGCGCAGCGCGTCCACGTCGGGTTGGGGAGCGGGCGGCGCGGAAGTCATCGTCGGCGTGGATGCGGAAGGAGGCGTGGTATCGGGCGCGTGCGCGGGAACCGGAGGCGTGACGACGGGAGCGGCGTCGACGCTCGCGAAGCGCGCGCGGAACACCACCATCATCCATACCGCGAGCAGGGGCGCGAGGTGCAGCAGCGCGCGGTTGACGGTGGTCTGCGTCTCGACCCACGCGCGGGCGTTGGTGAACGCGAAAACGATGAACAGGAACAGCAGGCCCGCGGCCACGAGCATCGACGCGGGCGCGAGCTCGCGGCCGAACAGGCGGCGCGCGCCGAGCACGGCGACGGCCACCGCGCCGTACCACAGGATGTTCCAGCTGCCGAGCATGAACAGACTGTCGAACAGCGCGGCCCACGGCGGCGCGAACTCGAGGTGCAGCTGGTAGTGGAGGATGGTCGGCGACGTCTGCGCCAGCACGAGCAGCACGAGGATCGCAACGCCGAAGCCCGCCGCCGCGACGCGCAAGCCGTAGCGGGGCACGAAGGCGACGACGAGCGGGACCACCAACGTCGCGGCCCACACGATGCCCGGCGTCTTGAGCAGCGGGCACGCGATCGCGAGCAGCAGCGCGACGCCGCCGTCGAATAGGGAGCGCGACTGCACGAAGCGCAGCGTTGCCAGCGCGGCCACCGCGTAGTACGCCGCCATCGGCAGGTCCGCATAGCCGCCCAGTGCGACGTGAATGTCGACCAGCGGCAGCGTGCCGACGATCGTCGCGCCCGCGAGCGCGCCGAGCGCCGCAAAGCCCGCGCCGCGCAGGTAGCCGTAGACCGCCACGACGAGCGCGACGGCGACGAACCACGCGGGCACGTTGATCAGCGCGTCGTCCCAGCGGCCCGCGAGCGTTGCCGAGAACGCCTGCCACAGGGGTACGGTGCCGGGATAGCCGGGTGCCGCGTCCGTGTACGCCGCGCCGTTGGCGGCGAGCCACTGCGTCACGTCGACGAAGGGCACGACGCGCCGCAGCTCGAACCAGACGCGCGCCTTGGTCGCCCACTGGATCCACGCATCCCATGGGTACAGCGGCTGCGTGACGACGCTCGCCCACAGGAGCACATAGCGGACGGCGAGCCACGCGAGCAGCACGCACCACGCGACGCGCGCCGGCGTTGCAAGGCCGCGCGCGAACGCCGCATCGACGAACGCGCGGCGCGTCGTCGCCACCGGTGCCGGCTGCCGGGAGCGCCACACCGCATGCGCGACGATGACCGCGAGCGCCGGCAGCACCAGCACGAAGGCGCCGAACGGAATGCCGGCGAGCGACAGCGCGCGCATCCACAGCGTGACCAGGAAGGCGCCGACGAAGAAGCCGCTGCCCGCGACCCACGCGCCGGTGCCCGCGCCGCATGCGACGTTGCAGCGCCGGCGCAGCGCGTCGACACCCGCGGCGCCCGCGAGCCACACCAGCACCCAGGCCGCGGCGACGAGCGCCGCGCTCATGGGCCCGTCACCTTGAACAGCGCGGCCGCGTCGGGTTGCCCCGTGACGAGGTCGGCCGCGACGCTGCCGCCTTCCCACTGCAGCCGCCTGGCCGCAGCGTCGTACGCGAGCCCGTTGCGGTGGTAGACGAGGATGAAGTCGCCGGCGTGCATCCACGCGGCCGGCGCCAGCGTATTGATGAACGGCGTGAACTGGACGTTGAACGGATAGAGGTGATAGGCGGCGCGGCCGCGGAAGTAGTGCTCGTCCGCGCCCACGAACACGCGCGCTCCCGCGGGCAGCGCGGCGCGCGCGGTCTGGATGAACGCATAGAGGTCCGCGTCCTCGGCCGCGCGGTGGCGCTGGTCCGGGTCCAGGCTCCCGTAGCGCGCCACCGTGTCCCGCGCCTGCAGCGCGAGGTTCCAGCCGAGCCGCGCGTCGACGACGAGCCACGCGACGACGAACACGGTGCCGATTGCAGCCAGCGGGCGCACGCCGAAGCGCGACGGCGCGTAGCGGTGGAGCAGGAACAGCGCCAGTGACGCGAGCGCGGCCACCGTGGCCGCGAGCAGCGGCAAGGGCAGGCTCTGGCTGTCCGCGCCGCCGGTCAGCGTGTTGATCGTCGTGCCGTTGATCGGCTCGAACGTGTACCACTCGCGGATGCGGTCGGCGAGCGTCGCGCGCGCATCCATCGTCGTCGCGCGCACGCCGTGGATGCGGATGGGCGCGGCGAGCGGCGCGTCGCCCGCAAGGCGGATGGCCAGCGCGAGGCCGGTGGCGCGGCCGTTCCATGCGGCCGTGCCGGCCAGGATCACCGGCCGCGCCCGGCCGCTTTCGACGACCACCGGCGCGAGGTTCTGGCCGCGGCTGACGCTCGTGCGGAACACGGTGCGCACGTCCGCGTCGGCGGGCAGGCCCTCGACCTGCCATTGCACGCCCGGATAATCGCCGGTGGCGAAATTGACGTCGACCGAGGCGATGATCGTGCGGGCGTCACCGGGCGCGGTGACCACGAGCGCGTCGCCCTGCACGCCGCCGGTGCCGTACACGAGCTTCATCGCGCTGCCGGGCCAGTCGCGCGACGACGCGGCGGAGAACCAGTGGCCGGGCGCCGCGGCGAGCGTGTAGGCGACGAGCACGGCGAGCAGCGCGACGAGCGCCAGCACCGTGCCGACGACGATGTCGCGCCGGCGCACGGGCGACGGGGCGGCAGCGGACGGCGCGGCGGGGGTCACGGCAGGCAAGGGGGCGGTGGGATCAGTGCGCGTTGCGGCTCGCGACCAGGTGCGCGAGCGTCAGCGCGAGGATGCGCAGGTCGAAGCCGAGCGACCAGTGGTCGATGTAATACAGGTCGTATTCTATCCGGCGCGCGAGATCGCTGTCGCCGCGCAGGTCGTTGACCTGCGCCCAGCCGGTGATGCCCGCTTTCACGAGGTGCTTCTGCATGTAGCCGGGGATCGCGTGCCGGAACTGCGCGACGAACTCGGGCCGCTCGGGCCGCGGGCCCACGAGCGACATCTCGCCGCGCAGCACGTTGACGAGCTGCGGCAGCTCGTCGAGGCTCGTGCGGCGCAGCAGCGCGCCGAACGGCGTCGCGCGCTTCTCGTCGCGGCGCGACCACACGGCGCCGCTTTCCGCTTCGGCCGTCACCGGCATCGTGCGGAACTTGAGCATCTCGAAATGCTCGCCGTTCCACGTCACGCGCGCCTGGCGGTACAGCACGGGTCCCGGCGACGTCAGCTTGGTCACCACCGCGATCACGAGCATCAGCGGCAGCGCGACGAGCAGGGCCAGCGCGCCGAGCACGCAGTCTTCGAGGCGCTTGGCCAGTTGTGCGCCGCCCGTCATCGGCGTCGCCGTCAGCGAGATCACGGGCAGGCCCGCGATTTCCGTCAGCGAATGGTTGAGCAGGTGGAAGCCGAAGATGTCGGGGACGAAGCGCACGTCCACCGCGTGCTCGCGCAGCAGCGCGAGCAACTCGCGCATCCGCCCTTCGGCGCGCAGCGGCAGCGCGAGCCACACCTGGTCGATGCCGCGCGCGCCCAGGTCGGCGCGCAACGCGTCGCCGTGGCCCAGCACCGGCTTGCCCGCCACCGTCGTGCCCGCGGGCAGCGCGTCGTCGTAGAAGCCGACGACGTGCAGGCCCGAGCCGCGTGCATCGGCGAGCTGTTGCGCGACGCGCGCGCCCAGGTCGCCCGCGCCGACGATCGCCACGTGGCGCAGGTTGCGCCCGCGGGCGCGGAAGCGGCGCAACGCGAGCCGCAGCAGCGCGCGCAGCGCGAGCGCCGCCACGCAGCCGCTCGCCAGCCACGCGACGACGAATACGCGCGAGTAGGCCTCGCCGAGCTTGGTCAGGAACAGCGCCGACGCGACCAGCGCCGCCAGCACGAGCCACGCGGCGCCGAGCCTGCGCAACTCGACGAACAGCGATTGGCCGCGCAGCGGCGCGTAGACGTCGAACAGCGGGAACAGCACCGTGATCAGCAGCGCGGCGGCCAGCGCCAGCACGCGGTAGTGCTCGGCGTCGCCGCCGACGGGGCGGTACAGCGCGTAGACGAGTGCCGCCATCGCCAGCGCCAGCAGCGGGTCGGCGAGGCGCACGAGCCGCGAGAACAGCGACGCGTGCGGTTTGAGCAGCGGGCGCGCCATGCGTCAGGCCACGGTGGCGGGCGCCGCGGGCGCATGGCCCGCTGCGTCCGCTGCATCCGCGGTGCCGTCGACGAAGGCGCGGAACGCCGTGCGGAAACGCGTGGCGGAAAAGCGCAGCGCGTTGTCGCGGCACGCCGCGGCGTCGAAGCGCGCGCGCTCCGCCTCGAAGCCGCGGATGGCGCCGGCGATGGCGGCCGGCGTCTGCGCGTCGAAGTAGCGTCCCGTCGGCGCCGCCGTGCCGGCGCCGCGGATCGTCTCCAGCACCGCGCCCTTGCCGTACGCGATGACCGGCGTGCCGCAGGCCTGTGCCTCCAGCGGCGCGATGCCGAAATCCTCCTCGGCCGCGAACAGGAACGCGCGCGCGTCGCGCATCGCGTCGCGCAGCGCCGCGCGCGGCAGCTCGCCCGCAAACGTCACGTTGGGTCCGGCGGCCGCGCGCACGCGCACCGCCTCGGGTCCCGTGCCGGCGACGACCAGCGTGTGCGACGGCAGTTCGCGGAACGCGGCCACGATCGCGTCGATGCGCTTGTACGGCACCCAGCGCGACGCGGTGAAATAGTGTGTGCGGCTCGCGGGCGCGGCGGGCGGCGTGAAGTAGTCGGTGTCCACCGGCGGGTAGATCACGTCGGCGTCGCGGCCATAGTTCGCGCGGATCCGCGCCGCGATGAACGACGAGATGGCCGCGAAGCGCGTCACGCGCGCGGAAGTGGCGCGGTCGAAGCGCTGCAGGCGGTCGAGCACGCGCTCGGCGGCGGCGCGCGCCGGCCCGCGCAAGCCCACCGTGTCGAGGTAGCTCGCGCGCAGGTCCCAGGCATAGCGCATCGGCGTCAGGCAGTAGCAGGCGTGGCGCTGGCCGGGCGCGACGCGCACGGACTTGGCCACGCGACGCGCACGGACTTGGCCACCGCGTGCGAGATCGAGACGATCGTGTCGTAGCCGGCAAGGTCCAGGCCCTGGATCGCTACGGGGAACAGCGGCAGCAGCTTGCGGAAGTGGCGACGCGCGCCCGGCACCCGTTGCAGCCACGACGTGCGGACCGTCCGCGGACCCAGCCGCGCGTGCAGGTCCGGGGGCATGAAATCGACCAGCGCGTGGAGGTCGGCGGCGGGGTAGAGCGCCAGCACCTCGGCCAGCACGTTCTCGCCGCCGCCCCAGGTATCCAGCCAGTCGTGAACCACCGCGATGCGGGGCGCGCGTGCGCTGCGCGAACTCGGCAAGGCGGACCCTCCTCGTCAGGACGTGAGCGATAATACCAACGCCCGTCTTCCACGCCTGCCCGGCCCACCCCTTGCCCGCCGTCCTCCCGTCCGGTCCCGCCACGTGGCGGCGCTACGTCGACCTGCTCGCGGTCCTCACGGCCAAGGAGATCAAGGTCCGCTACAAGCGCACGGCGCTGGGCTACCTGTGGTCGCTGCTGAATCCGCTCGTCTACGCGGTCACATTCTGGTTCGCGTTCAAGGCGATTCTTAACGTCAGGATCGAGAATTACTTCGTCTTCCTGCTCGCCGGGCTCTTCCCGTGGCAATGGTTCGCCAACACGCTGCAAGTCGCACCCACCGCCTTCCTGCGCAACGCGTCGCTGGTCAAGAAGGTGCTGTTCCCGCGCTACCTGATCGTGGGGTCGGTGGTGCTGACGGAAGGCGTGCACTTCCTCCTGTGCCTGCCGGTGTTCGCTGTCGTCGCGTGGCTGAGCGCGGGCTACACGCCGCGCGTCGACTGGCTGTGGGGCATCCCGCTGCTGACGCTGGTGCAGGGACTGATCATCTACGGGATCGCCGTCGCCGTCGCGGCGCTCAACGTGTTCCTGCGCGACATCGAGCGGCTGATCGGCCTCGCCGTCACCGTGCTGTTCTACATGACGCCGGTGATCTTCCGGATGGACATGGTGCCGCCGTCGATCGTGCGCTGGGTCGAGGTCAACCCGATGAGTCCCATCATCGTCGGCTGGCGGGACCTGCTGATCGGCCATGCCGTCGACTACGGCGCGATCGCGGGCGCGCTGCCGGCGGCGCTGGCCATCGCCGCGCTCGGGCACCTCGTCTACTCGCGGCTGCGCTGGCAGCTCGCGGAGCACGTATGAACGGCACGTTGCCGCGCGGGGCCATCCGCCTGCAGGGGATGTCGAAGCGTTATGCGATGGGCTGGCAGCGCGTCGGCGGCCTGAAGAGCATGCTGCTGAGCCCGCGCGCCAGCCTCGACCAGCTGAAGCGTCCTGCCGGCATGGTGCTCGACGACCTCACGCTGGACATCGCGCCGGGCGAGGCGGTGGGCGTCATCGGGCCCAACGGCGCGGGCAAGAGCACGCTGCTGGGCCTGGTGGCTGGCGTCATCCGGCCCACGCTCGGGACCGTCGAGTCGGCGGGGCGCATCGCGCCGCTGCTGGAACTGGGCGCGGGCTTCCATCCCGACCTGAGCGGCCGCGACAACATCGTGCTGAACGGCGTGCTGCTGGGCCTCACGCGCCGCGAGGCGCGGGCGCGCGTCGCCGAGATCGTCGCGTTCGCGGAGCTCGAGAAGGAGATCGACGCGCCGGTCCGCGTGTACTCGAGCGGCATGCAGGCGCGGCTCGGGTTCTCCGTGGCCGCGCACCTGTCGCCCGACATCCTGCTGATCGACGAGACGCTCGCCGTCGGCGACGCGGACTTCCAGGCGAAGTGCATCGCCAAGCTGCGCGAATTCACGCGGCGCGGCGCCACCATCCTGTGCGTGTCGCACGCGATCGAGCAGATCCGCGCCATCGCCGGTCGCGTCATCGAGTTGCGCAACCACCGCATTGCCTACGACGGCACGCCGGACGTGCTCGACGCCGGATTGCACGCGCCGCCGTCCGCCCCGCGGCGACCCGCCGCGCCATGACGGTCTACGTGGACTGCACGAGCACGCGCCAGGCGTTCCACCAGACCGGCATCCAGCGCGTGGTCCGCAACATCCTCCGCCATCTCGCCGAAGCCGAGCGGCGGCATGGCGTCGCCATCGTGCCCGTCTACCTCGCCAACCGCTCGTTCCATCGCGCCGAATGCACGCGCGCGGGCGAGCTGCTGCTGGTGCCCGCGGACGACCCGGCCGCCACCGCGCGCGAGCCGTTGAAGGTCGCGTACTGGCGCGCGATGCACGCAGCGGCCCGCCATGCGCCGGGTGCCGCGCTGCAAAAGTGGCTGCGCGCGCCCGCGGCCCGCGACGGCCTCGCGCGCGTGCTGAGCCGCGTGCTGCACGTGCTCGGCGTGCGCCGCTCGGCGTTGTGGCGGAAGGATGCCGCACCGGAAGTCGTGCCGGGCGCCGGCGACGTGCTGATCGCGCTGGACCTGGACATGCACCAGGGCATGGGGGCCGCGGTCCGCCGCGCGCGGGCGGGCGGCGCCCGCGTCGTCTGCGTCTGCTACGACCTCATCCCCCTCTCGCATCCGGCAGGCATACCCGCGGAGTTCCTCGACGCGTTCCGCGTGTGGATCGACGAGGTGCTCGCCGAAGCCGACGACGTCATCACGATTTCGGAGACCGTCGCCGCGGACGTGCGTGCGCATTTCGCCAGGACCGGCAGGCCACTGCGGGCGCGCAGCCTGCGCGCGTTCCGCCTCGGCCACGAGATGGACGTTGCGGGTGGAAATGTGCGCCCGGAATTCCGCGCGCAGTTCGCGCAGGACGCGGGCGGTGCCGTGTTCCTGACGGTGGGCTGGATCGATACGCGCAAGAACCAGCAGGTGGCGATCGAGGCGCTGCGCCTGCTCGCCGCGCAAGGCGTCGACGCACGACTCGTCGTCGTGGGCAAGCGCGGGCCCCCGACCGACACGGTGCTCGGCTGGCTGCACCGCCAGCCGGAACTCGCCGCGCGCGTGCACGTGTGGCACGACGCCAGCGATGCGGAGGTCGACTATGGTTACCGGCATTGCGCGGCCGTGATCTGCCCGTCGCTCGTCGAAGGCTTCGGCCTGCCGCTCGTGGAAGCGCTGATGCGGGGTGCGGCGGTGTTCGCCAGCGACATTCCCGTGTTCCGCGAAGTGGCGGCCGGGCATGCCGTCCATTTCGACCCGCGCGATGCGGCCGACCTTGCGCGGCGGCTGGCGGCATTCGTGCGCGAGCGCGGAGGGAACCCGGTCCGCGCGGCCGCGCCGCAGTGGCCGGGCTGGCGCGAGAGCGCGCGCGAATTCTTCGACCTCGCGCTGGGCGCGCCGGCCGCGTGCTGAACGACGCGCCGCTGGCCATCGGGCTGTCGGAGACGTTGCTGCGCGATCCGCGCACGCGCGATGGGCTGGACGGCATCGGCGTGTACACGATCGCGATGCGCGACCACCTCGCGCAGCTGCCCGCCACGCGCATCGTGCCCTTCGTCATGGGCCGCGTGCCGGCGGCCGACCTGCCACCGGGAGGGTTTCGCTATCCGGGCCCCTCGCGCCTGGGCCCCGCGTTGTCGATCGTCCCGTGGCGCAGTGCCGCGCTCGCGCGCCGCGTCGACGTGCTGTTCGTCACCGACTATCGCGTGCCCGTGGCGTGCAGCGTGCCCGTGTGCGCCACGCTGCACGACGCGATCCCGTTGAGCCATCCGCAGTGGGCGAACGCACGCCATCGCCGGCTCAAGAACTTCGTCATGCGCCGCGCGGCGGCCAACGCGGACCATGTCATCGCGATCTCGCAGGCCATGGTCGGCGAGATCGTGCGCCACTATCGCGTCCCCGAGGCGCGCATCAGCGTGGTGCCGTCGGGCGTCGATGCGTGCTGGTACGAGCGCGAGCCCGCGCCGGTGCTGGCGGCCGTGGCGCGGCGCTACGGCTTGCCGCGCACGTTCTTCCTGTTCGTGGGCACGCTGCAGCCGCGCAAGAACGTCGAGCGCCTGGTCGACGCGCACGCCGCGCTGCCGTCCGCACTGCGCGCGCGCTGGCCCCTGGTAATCGCCGGCCGCGCGGGCTGGGGCGTCGACGGCCTCGTCGCGCGCCTGCGCGCGGCGGGCAGCGACGGCGACGTCCGCTGGCTCGAGCGCGTGCCGGAAGCCGACCTGCGTCCGCTGTACCAGTGCGCCGGCGCGCTCGCGTTCCCGTCGCTGTACGAGGGCTTCGGGCTGCCGGTGGTGGAGGCATTCGCATCGGGCTTGCCGGTGCTCACGTCGAACGTCACGTCGCTGCCCGAGATCGCCGGCGACGCGGCACTGCTGGTCGATCCCTGCGACGACGCGGCGCTGACCGCGGGCCTGCGCAGCATCGCGGAAGACGAAGCGCTGCGCGCGTCGCTGCGCGAGCGCGGCCTCGCGCGGGCGCGGCGCTTCGACTGGAACACGACGGCGAAACATGCGCGCGAGGTGCTGCGTGCGCTCGCGTGACACGGTGGATACGGGAACGCGCATCGCGGTGGTGACGCCGTCGTTCGAGCAGGGCCGCTTTCTCGAGCAGGCGCTCGCAAGCGTTGCCGCGCAGTTGCAGGACGGCGACGAGCACGTGGTGCAGGACGGCGGCAGCCGCGACGGCACGCTTGCGATCCTGCGCCGATGGGAAGGCCGCATCCGGTACGTATCCGCGCCCGACGCGGGACAGGCTGCGGCGGTGAACAGCGGCCTGCGTGCGACGTCCGCGGAGATCGTGGGGTGGCTGAACTCCGACGACTTCTACTACCCCGGCGCGTTCGCTGCCGTCCGCGCCGCCTTCGCCGCGCACCCGGATGCGGACGTCGTGTACGGCCGCGCGGACCACGTCGACGACGACGGCCAGCCCTACGAAGCCTATCCCGTCGAGCCGTTCGATGCGCGCCGCCTGCTGGAGACCTGCTTCATCTGCCAGCCCGCGCTGTTCTTCAGGCGACGCGTGGTCGACGCGGTCGGCGCGCTCGACGAGACGCTCCGGTACTGCATGGATTACGAGTACTGGCTGCGGCTGGCGGCAGCCGGTCGCAAGTTCGTCCACGTCGACGCGCGGCTCGCCGCGTCGCGGATGTATCCGACGAACAAGACGCTCGGTTCGCGTGTCGCCGTGCACGAGGAGATCCTGGCGATGTTGCGCCGGCGTCGCGGTCGCGTGCCGGACCGCTGGCTCTTCAACTATGGGCATGCGGTGGCAGGAAGCCGCGTTGGCCGGAGCCGGCTGTGGCGGTATCGCCGGTGCATGTTGCGCGCGACACTGGCGGCCGCAATCCGCTTCAACGGTCGCGTCAGCGGCTCGATGCTCGTTGCGATACTTGCGTGGAGTCGAGCGGCCTCCGTGCGGCGGATGCAGGGCCCCGCACGCACGACCTGAACGACTGCAGGCTCAATCCGGCGGTGAATGCACCGCGTAGCCGTGTGCGCGGGCGAGCTCGTCGCGATGCGCTTCGCGATAGTCGGCGCGCACCATCTCGCTGACGAGCTCGCCGAACGTCGTGCGCGGCGACCACCCGAGCTGGCGCTTCGCCTTGCTCGCGTCGCCCAGCAGCGTCTCCACTTCGGCCGGCCGGAAGTAGCGCGGATCGACGGCGACGACCTTGCGTCCGTGCGCGTCCAGCGCGTGCTGGCCTTCGCCGCTACCGACCCATTGCAGCGGCATGTCGAGCTCGCGCGCGGCCAGGTCCACGAACTCGCGCACGCTGTGCTGCTCGCCGGTGGCGATCACGTAATCCTCGGCCCTGGCCTGCTGCAGCATCAGCCATTGCATCTCGACGTAGTCGCGCGCATGGCCCCAGTCGCGGCGCGCGTCCAGGTTGCCGAGGTAGAGGCACTGCTGCATGCCGAGCTTGATCCGCGCCAGCGCGCGCGTGATCTTGCGCGTGACGAACGTCTCGCCGCGCAGCGGCGACTCGTGGTTGAACAGGATGCCGTTGCACGCGTACATGCCGTACGACTCGCGGTAGTTCACCGTGATCCAGTACGCATACAGCTTCGCCACGCCGTAGGGCGAGCGTGGATGGAACGGCGTGCGCTCCGTCTGCGGCGTTTCCTGCACCAGGCCGTACAGTTCCGACGTCGACGCCTGGTAGTAGCGCGTCGTCTTCTCGAGGCCCAGCACGCGCATCGCCTCGAGGATGCGCAGCGCGCCCAGCGCGTCCGAGTTCGCCGTGAACTCCGGTTCCTCGAAGCTCACCGCCACGTGGCTTTGCGCGCCGAGGTTGTAGATCTCGTCGGGCTGCGTCTTCTGGATCACGCGCAGGATGGACAGCGAGTCCGTCAGGTCGCCGTAATGCAGGATGAGGCGCGGGTCCTCGACGTGCGGATCCTCGTACAGGTGGTCGATCCGCTGCGTGTTGAGCGACGACGAGCGCCGCTTGATGCCGTGCACGACGTAGTCCTTGCCGAGCAGGAACTCGGCGAGGTAAGCACCGTCCTGGCCGGTGATGCCGGTGATCAGCGCGACCTTGCGCCGGGAAGAGGTTGCAGTCATCGAGGGCTTGCGTTGCGGGAAAGTCGGTCGACGTGATGATCCACCATTTCGGCGATGAACGTCGCGAATGGCCGCGACGGATGCCAGCCGAGTTCGCGGTGCGCCTTGCTGGCGTCCGCCACCGTGGGGCCGGTTTCGGACAGGCGCACGAAGCGCGGGTCCGTCACGATGTAGTCCTGCCACGCGAGGCCGACGTGCGAATACGCGGCCTGGCAGAGTTCGCGCACCGTGCGCAGCTTGCCAGTGCCGATCACGTAATCGGCAGGTTGCGACGCCTGCAGCATCCGCCACATCGCGTCGACATAGTCGCCGGCATAGCCCCAGTCCCGAGCCGCGTCGAGGTTGCCGAGCGCCACCTTGCCGTGCTGCACGAGCGGCTCGCCCTCCTCGTTCAGCGCTTCGGACTCCGCGATGCCGAGCTTCGCGCACGCGGCGCCCAGCGCCACCTTCTGCGTCAGGAAGCGCATCTCGCGCAGCGGGCTCTCGTGGTTGAACAAGATGCCGCAGGCGATGAACATGCCGTAGCTGCGGCGATACACCGCGGCCATCTGGTGCGCATAGACCTTGGCCACTGCGTACGGGTTAAGCGGGTTGAACGGCGTGGTTTCGTCTTGCGGGCTCGCCGCCACCGCGCCGAACATTTCCGACGACGACGCCTGGTAGATGCGGCATCGGGGGTGGATGCGGCGCACCGACTCGTAGACCCGCTGCGCCCCCAGGCCCGTGATTTCGCCGGTCTCGACGGCGCGCTCCCATGACACCGCCGGCGCCGACTGCGACGCCAGGTTGTAGAGCTCGTCGGGGCGGAATTCCTCGAGCGCGCCGGCGATCGACACGGACTCCCCCAGGTCCCCATGGAAGAGCCGCACGCCGCGCAGGTTCTCGCGCAGCGCCGGCCGGTAGCGCAGCGAGTCGGCCCGCCCGAAGCCCGCCACCGTGTAGCCCTTCTCCTTGAGGAGGCGGGCGAGCAGCTGGCCGTCCTGCCCCGAGATGCCTGTGACGAGGGCGCGGCGTTCGCTCACGGGGCGCCCCTCGTCCGGACGGGCCGCAGGGCTGGCAAGGGGCGTTGGGCAGGCATCGAGCCAGTGTGCCATACGCCCCTTGGGCGTCTTGGCGGCCGGCGAGCCCTCCAATCCGGCTGGAAAGGGGGTGTTGACCCGGCTTTCGAAATGCGCCTATAATCGCGGTCTTCGCTCATCGAGCACCGCCCGGTAGGGTGGTCCTGCGGCGAGCCGCTCTTTAACAATTCGCAATCGATAGGTGTGGGTGCTGCGGGTGCCCTTGGGTGCTGGCTTCGGCTGGTGCGATGAGGGGGCACACAGGAAATACCGCAGTACTCATACGAAGTACGCAAGTGCGAATCGTGGGGTGTAGGCCTTACGGTTCGTGGAAGCAGAAGGTCTTGGGGTTTCGGCCTCGAGGCCTGTCGATTCCATTCGAATGAGTTGAGTTAAACAGAGATTGAACTGAAGAGTTTGATCCTGGCTCAGATTGAACGCTGGCGGCATGCTTTACACATGCAAGTCGAGCG
>JBGAIC010000073.1:0-15845 GCA_044225845.1 Casimicrobiaceae bacterium | reverse complement strand
GATCCACAGCTGGATGTAGTACGGCTGGTCGACGCCCAGCTGCTTGCGGATGTTGGCGATCTGCTCGGCGTTGCTGATCTTGCCGGCCAGCACGTAGGCCGGGTCGCCGCCGACCCAGTTGAACAGGAAGAACACGAGCAGGATGACGCCGAGCAGCGTCGGGATCATCTGCCACAGCCGTCGGATGATGTAGGCGGTCATCGCGTGCCTCTACTTCTTGGCGTCCACGTCGAGATACTGCCATTGCGACGGCAGGAAGGGGTTCTTGCGGTAGCCGGCGACGCGCGGCTGCACCAGCATGTTGCGGTAGCGGCTGATCATCAGGCGCCACGCGCCGTTGACCTCGATGACGCGCGTCATCTTCATGTACAGCAGGTCGCGCTCGGGACCGGCCGGCATCACCGTCGTCTGCGCGTACAGCTTGTCGAACTCCGGCATCCGCGCGCAGCCGTTGTTGCTCTGGCCGCTGTTGGGGCCGTACATCAGCTGCATGAAGTTGTCGCCGTCCGGATAGTCGGCGATCCACGACGACACGCGCGACAGCAGCTTGCAGAACTTCTCGGCCTTGAGGAGCTCCGGGAACTTGTCCTTGTGCACTTCCATGCGGATGCCGATGCCGGTGAGCGCCTTGCTCCACATCTCGTCCTGCAGCCGGCCCGTGCTGTCGGGCCGCGACGAGATCGTCATCACCAGCGGCTTGCCGTCCGGCTGCGTGCGCCAGCCGTCGGCGCCCTTCTTGTAGCCGAAGCGGTCCAGCAGCGCGTTGGCCAGCGCGGGATCGTAGGCGTTGAGCGGCTTCCAGCCGTCGACGTGGCCGATGACGCCGGGCGGGATGGGATACGGCGCCTCGATCGCCTGCCCGTTGCGGACGACGCGGATCTCCTCCTGCGCATCGTAGCTCATCGCGATCGCGCGGCGCAGCGCGATGTGCGCCTTGGAGAAGCCGCCGAACACGGGGTCCTCCATCAGCCAGTACGTGTAGCTGATGTCCGGGTCGACGATGCGCGACAGCTGGACACCGCGGTCCTTGAACTCGGGCTTGAGCTTGTCGCCGTCGAGCACGTCCGGCGCGAGCGGCCCCTCGAGGTTCATGATGTCGAGCTCGCCGTTGCGGAACGCGAGGAGGCGCGACTGGTCCTCCTCCATGATGCTGACTTCGATGTGCCCCACGGCCGGCATCGACTTGCCCTTCATCGACGCGATCAGCTTCGTATCGGCCGGATCGTCCGACGTGAAGTCCCACGTGAAGCCGCGGTAGTCCGGGTTGGCGTCGAGGAAGATCTTGGAGCTGCGCACCCAGCGCGCGAGCATGTAGGGGCCTGTGCCCACCGGATGCGCCTGGTTGCGACCGTCCGATTCCGCGTACTTCTCCACCACCTCGCGCGCGACGGCGGACGTCGGCTGGTGCGCGAGCACGAGCGGCAGGTTGTAGTCCGGCTTCTTGAGGCGGATCACGAGCGTGTACGGATCCACCGCCTCGAGGCCCGGGATCTTCGCGTCGTAGTCGAACTTGCCGGATTTCTTCGCCGCGTCGGCGAGCTCGTCCAGGCCCACGATCTTGCCCTGGACCAGGAATGCGTACGGCGCACGCACCTTGGGATCGACGAGCCGCTTCAGCTCGTAGATGAAGTCGTTGACGGTGAGCTCGCGCTTTTTCCCGTTGAACGCGGGGTCCGGCGTGAACGTGATGCCCTTCTTCAGCCTGATCGTGTACGTCTTGCCGTCCGCCGAGATCTCCGGCAGCGCGGCGGCCGCGCGCGGCACGATCTTCGCCGGCAGGCGCAGGTAGTCGTACGTGTACAGCGTGTCGAAGATCGCCTCGATGATCCCCGACGAATACAGGTCGTCGACGGCGGCCGGGTCGAAGCCGCTCTCCGCCACCGGGAATACGTCGCGGATGGTCTTGTTCATGTCCGCGGCGGACCACGCGGTGGGCGCGAACGCAAGGAGGCCCGCGGCCAGCAGGCCGATGGCCGCGCGCGTACCCCGGCCACGCAACGTTGCGTCCATCCGCGTCATGGCCGCGGCTTCAAGTCCATGTAGATGAACTCGGCCTGCAGGATGGGATGCTTCTTGTAGCCCAGCACCCACGGCCACAGCAGCTGGTTGCGCATTCGCGAGCCGCTCACCTGCCACGCACCGTCCACCTGCATCTGGCGCGCCATGTCGAGGAACAGCTTCATCCGCTCCGGCGACTCGATCGGCAGCTTGGTCGACGCCTCGTACAGCTTGTCGAAGGCCTTCGACTCGTAGCAGCCGTTGTTGCTCTGCCCCGTATTCGGGCCGTACAGCAGTTGCATGAAGTTGTCGGCATCGGGCCAGTCGGCCGTCCACGCAGCGCCCCACAGCATCAGCTGACAGGCCTTGGCCGCCTTCAGGTGGTCGGCGAACTTGCTGACGACGAAGTCGATGTGGATCCCGAGGTCGTCCATCGACTTCTTCCACAGCTCGTTGAACTCGCGGTCGATGGCCGACGACTGCGTCGCGTACTTGATCACGAGCGGCGAGCCGTCCGGCATCGTGCGCCAGCCGTCGGCGCCCTTCTTGTAGCCGAAATGGTCGAGCAGCTTGTTGGCGAGCACCGGATCGTAGTGGTCGACCGCGACGTAGTTGGGGTCGTAGCCCACGACACCGGGCGGTACCGGCATCTCGATGGCCCGCATCTGGCCCTTGCGCACGACGCGACGCTCTTCCGCCGCGCGATAGCCCATCGAGATCGCGCGGCGCAACGCGATCTTCTCCGGCGTGTACCCGCCAACGATCGGATCGCGGAAATTGAACGTCGTGTACGTGACGTCCAGCTCGTTGGCGCGGAACAGGCGGATGTCCTGCGCCGCGAGGTCGGGCTGCAGCTTGTCGTCCGGCGTCAGCGCCTGCGTCAGGAACCCGAGCGGCACGTTGACCATGTCGAGCTGCTGCTGCCGGAACGCGAGCCAGCGCGTCTGGTCCTCGTCCATCACGGTGATCTCGACGCGGCCGATCTGCGGCATCGTCTTGCCGCGCATCTCCTTGATCAGCTGATCGTCCCAGGCTTCGTCGCCCGGCGCGGGCGCGAAGTCCCACGTGAAGCCGCGATAGTCCGGGTTGGCCTCGAGCACCATCTGCGCGCCGCGCTTCCACGTCGTCAGCATGTACGGCCCGGTGCCCACCGGGTGCGCCATCGTGTCGCTGGCGTAAGCCTCGATGACTTCGCGCGCGACCGCGCCGAACGGCGTGTGCGCCGCGGCGTAGATGAACATGTAGTCGGTGCTCTTGAGCCGGATGCGCAGCGTGTAGCGGTCCGGTGCCGTCAGCCCCGACACCGGAGCGTCATAGTCGAACTTGCCCGACTTCTTCGCGGCCTCGACCACGGGATCCAGGCCCTCGATCCGGCCTTCCACCATGAACGCCCACGGCGAGCGCAGCGCGGGATCCGCCAGGCGCTTGATGCTGTAGACGAAATCGGCGGCGGTCAGCTCCCGCTTCCGGCCCTTGAACGCCGGGTCGTTGGCGAAATAGATGCCCTTGCGGAGGTGGAAGACGTACGTGCGGCCCTCGTCGCTGATCTCGGGCATCGTCTCGGCCACCATGGGCACGACGCGCGCCGGCCGCGCCAGGTAGTCGTACGTCAGCAGGCGCTCGAAGATCGCCTCGTTGACCGCGTTGGAATACAGGTCGGAGACGCGCGCCGGGTCGAAGCCCGTCTCGCCCGTCGGGAAGACCGTGTGCAGGACCTTGTTGGGGTCGGCGGCGGCGACGGACGGCGCGGGGGCGACGGCGGCGGCAGCGATCCACGCTGCGACGAATGCCCGAAACCACGGGCCCAACCGACGACTCATGCCTCGCCCCGATGAAAAAAGCCGCGCATAGTACCATTTCCGAAAGCCCTTCATGCCCCGCCGTCTCCTCAAGCGCATCACTGCGCGATTCGAGCCCACGATCGACGCCGTCGTCCACAACAAGTGGCTGCGGCGCTACCTGCCCGCCCTCACCGACCCCGACCTCTGGCACCTCAACCGGCGCAGCACGGCCAGGGGGTTTGCCATCGGCCTCGCCTGCGGGCTGATCCCCGGGCCGCTGCAGGTGGCGGGCACCGCCGTCGGCTGCGTGACGCTGCGCGGGAACCTGCCGCTGGCCGTGATCACGACGCTCTACACGAACCCGATCACGATCGTCCCGCTGTACATCGTCGCCTACGAGCTCGGCCACCTGTTCATGGGCGGCGAGCGCAGCGCCCACCTCGGCGTCCCGCCGGTGATGTCCTTCGACCTCGCCGGACTGCAGGCGTTCTGGACGTGGGTCAAGGCGCTGGGGCCGTCGCTGGCCGTTGGCCTGCCGCTGCTCGCGGCGACGCTCGCGCTCGTCGGCTATTTCGCGCTGCTCGTCGCCTGGCGCTGCCACACGGTGCGCGCCTGGCGCGCCCGCGCCGAGAGGCGGCATGGTCGCGCAGCGGCATGAGCGTCGCGTGACCAAGCCGCACTACTGGGACGCCGCGGTCCGCCACCTCGCGCGGCGCGATCGCGTGATGAAGGCGCTGATCGCACAGCACCCGGACGTGCACCTGACGCGCCGCGGCGATCCGTTCACGACGCTCGCGCGTGCGATCGTCGGCCAGCAGATTTCGGTCAAGGCCGCGCAGGCCGTGTGGGACCGCTTCGCCGTCGCGGCCAAGGCGGCGCCGGCCACGGAGACGCTCGGCGCGCGGCTCGACCCCGCGCGCGTCGCGCGGATGCGCACCGCGACGTTGCGCCGCTGCGGCTTCTCGTTCGGCAAATGCGACTACGTGCGCGACCTCGCGCGGCATTTCGCCACCGGCAAGCTCGACCCTTCCGTGTGGCCCGCGATGGACGACGAGCAGCTGATCGAGGCGCTCGTCGACGTCAAGGGCATCGGCCGCTGGACCGCCGAGATGTTCCTCATGTTCCACGAACTGCGCGCCGACGTGCTGCCGCTGGGCGACATCGGGCTCCTCAACGCGGTGGCCAACCACTACAACGACGGCGAGCGCCTGCCGTTGCCGGACGTGCGGGCGCTGGCGGAGCGGTGGGCGCCTTACCGGAGTGTCGCGACGTGGTATCTGTGGCGGTCGCTGGATCCGGTGCCGGTGGAATATTGAGGTTGGATGGCGTTGCGGGAGGCGGTGCGGTGCGAGTGCTTCGCACTCGGTAACAGCTCTTTGGTTGTTACCCCTCGTGAGGCGCACTCGCACCGCACCGCCTCCGCAACGCGAACCTTCGCGTTTCCACCGTCAAATGGGGTCAGACTCCATTTCCGACACCTTTCCTGCCGCTGGTGCCGGCCGCTTCAATCCGTTCCGTTCCGCCAGATCGCCCGCCTGTTCCGCATCACCACGCTGGCGGTGCCGCTGCCGTTATCGTGCCGCTCGCCGCGCCGCGACGCGCATCAGCAAGCCACGAACTCCAGCATGAACGCGACGAGCGTGCACCGCGAAATGAATGGCCGGTAGAGACGCGAGGTTCGCGTGCCGGGTGGCGGGGTGCGCGCGCCCACGAGGGGGGGGCCAGCGTAGCTGTTACCAGAGTGCGAAGCGCGCACCGAGCCCCGCCACCCGGCACGCCATCCAACCTCAGATCAGCCGGCCATCCACCAACGTGAGAACGCGCTCGGCCCGCGCCGCCAGTTCCGGATCGTGCGTGACGATGACGAGGCTGGTGCGCTGCGCCGCGTTGAGCTCCAGCATCAGGTCGAACACCGAGTGCGCGGTGCGCCGGTCGAGGTTGCCCGTCGGCTCATCGGCGAGCACGCAACGCGGCGACGTGACGAGCGCCCGCGCGAGCGCGACGCGCTGGCGCTCGCCGCCCGACAGCTCGCCCGGACGGTGGCGCAGCCGATGCTCGAGGCCGACGCGCGCCAGCATCGTGGTCGCCGCCTGCGCAGCCGCGGCGGCGGGCATGCGCCGGATGGCGAGCGGCATCGCGACGTTCTCCACCGCCGTGAATTCGGGCAGCAGGTGATGGAACTGGTAGATGAAGCCGAGCGCGCGGTTGCGCACGCGCCCGCGCTCGGCGGCCGACAGCTTCTCGATCGGCCGGCCCTCGATGCGGATCTCGCCGCGCGTCGCGCTGTCGAGGCCGCCCAGGAGGTGCAGCAGCGTGCTCTTGCCGGAACCGGACGCACCGACGATCGCGACGCGCTCGCCGGGCGCCACCGCGAGGTCGACGCCGGTGAGCACGCTGACGTCCTGCGGGCCGCCCGTGTAGGTCTTCACCAGGTCGCGGCATTCGAGCACCGGCGCGCCGCCAAGCCGCGCCGCCACCGCTTCGACCAGCACGTCGTCACTCATAGCGCAGCGCCTCCGCGGGGTTCAGGCGCGAGGCCTTCCAGCTGGGGTAGAGCGTCGCGATCAGCGCCAGCACCAGCGCGATGCACGCGATCGTCACGACGTCGCCGCGCAGCAGCTTGGCCGGCAGCTCGTTGATGTAATAGATCGACTTGTCGAGGAACTGGATACCGAACGTGCGCTCGATGAACGGCACGACGACGTTGATGTTGAGCGTGACGAGCACGCCGACCAGCACGCCGAGCGCCGTGCCGATCACGCCGATCAGCGCACCCTGGATGACGAAGATCGTCATGATCGACGACGGCGCCGCACCGAGCGTGCGCAGGATGGCGATGTCCGCCTGCTTGTCGGTGACCAGCATGATCTGCGCCGACACGATGTTGAACGCCGCGACCGCGACGATCAGCGTCAGGATGATGAACATCACGCGCTTCTCCACCTGCACGGCGCGGAAGAAGTTGGCGTGCGACGCGGTCCAGTCGCGGATCTCGGCGTCCACCGGCAGCGTGCGCAGCAGGCTGCGCGCCACGGCCGGCGCGAGATCCATGTCGGTGAGCTTCAGGCGCACGCCGGACACGCCGTCGAGCCGGTAGAGCTTCTGCGCATCCTCGAGGTCGATCAGCGCAAGGCCGCTGTCGTACTCGTACATGCCGATCTCGAACACGCCGACGACCTTGAAGCTGCGCACGCGCGGCAGCGTGCCGGCGGGCGTCACCGTGCCCTGCGGCACCAGCACGACGACGCTGTCGCCGAGCTGCACGCCGAGCGCCCGCGCGAGGTCGCTGCCGAGCACGATGCCGAAGCTGCCGGGCGTCAGGTCCTCGAGCTTGCCCGCGCGCATGTGCAAGCCGATGTCCGCCACCTTCGCTTCCAGCGCGGGATCGACGCCCCGGATCAGCACGCCGCGGTTGACGTCGCCGGCGCTGACCATGCCTTGCCCGAACACGAAGGGCGCGGCGCCGACGACGCGCGGATCCTTGCTCGCCAAGGCGGCGGTGGCGGGCCAGTCGGCCAGCGCGGGCATGCCGCGGATCTCGATGTGCGAGGCGACGGACAGGATCCGCGTGCGCAGCTCGTCCTGGAAGCCGTTCATCACCGACAGCACGATGATCAGCGCGGCGACGCCCAGCGCGATGCCCGCCATCGACGACAGCGCGATGAACGAGATGAAGCTGTTGCGGCTCGCGCCCTTGCGCGTGCGCACGTAGCGCAGGCCGGTGGCGAGTTCGTACGGGGAGATCACGCGTGGGAGGAAAAAGGTGCCGCGATGCGCGCGTGCGAGGGGCCTTGATTATCGCACGCGTCCGTACAATGCCCGGCTCACGCCCGCGCCTGCCACCATGCCCCCACCCGCAACCGCCACGTCGCCCGCCGCATTGACGCTCGTGCTGCCGGCACATCAGGCGACCGGAGACGCGCACGACGTGCCACGCATCGCGGGGTTCGCGGTCGCCGAACCGGTGGCGGGCGGCCTCGTGCACGCGGCGCTGTCCGCACTCGCGCCCGGTGTCGCCGCCGGGCCGCTGCTCGCCGCCGGCGCGGGCCTGCCCGTCGCGCACGGCGAATCCTGGGCCGCGGCCACGCCCGTGACGCTCGCGATCCATGGCGACGACGTGCGCATCGCGGGACGGGCGATTCCCGACGCCGCCTTCACCGCAGCCGCGCTCGCCGCGCTGAACGTGCACTTCGCCGACGACGGCATCGCGTTCGCCGCACCGGCACCCGGCCGCTGGTTCGCGCGCTTCGCGACGCCGCCGACGGTGACGCTGGTGCCGTTCGCCGCGGCCCTCGGCGGCTCGCTGTACGCGCACCGTCCCAACGGACGCGACGGCCGGCGATGCGAGCGCTGGGGCAGCGAGATCCAGATGCTGCTGCATGCGCTGGCCGACCGCAGCAACGTCGCCGGCCGCGCGCCCCGCGCCGGCCACGAGGCCGCCGACGGCGTGTGGCTGTGGGGCCTGGGCGCGGCGGGCGGGACGCCCGCGCCCGCGCATGCCGGCGCATGGGCGGCACCCGGCGACATGCGTCGCCGCGCTCGCGCGCGGACTCGACGCGGCGCGCAGCACGCCGCGTGCGTGGCCCGCCGACTTCGCCGCGTGGCAGCGCGAGGCGCAGGCGAACGGCGCACGATGCGCTCGTCGTGGTGCCGGCGCTGCAGCGGCGACGCGCACGCGCGGCTGGCTCGCGCCGGCCGTGCGTGCGGACGCGCGGGCGCACTGCGCGCGTTGACGCTGTTCGCCGCGCATGGCGACGATGGCGTCGCTTCGCTACCACGCCGCCGCATCGCCGCTCGCCCGCTTGCGGCGCCGGCTCAAGGGCCTGCGTTGACCGCGCCAGCCACGACGATTGCGCGGCGGGCGCGCGGCGACGGCGAGGGCGCGCTCATCGCCGCCGGCGTGCTGCCCGCCCTCGCCCGCGTGCTCGCCGCGCGCGGCGTCCGCGCCACGAACGAGCTCGACCACGCGTTCACGGCCTTGCCGCGGCCCGATGCCTTGCTCGGCGCCGCGGCGGCGGGCGCAAGGCTCGCCGACGCGATCGTCGCGCGCGAGCGCATCGTCGTCGTCGCCGACTACGACGCCGACGGCGCCACGGCCTGCGCCGCCGCGCTGAAGGGCCTGCGCGCAATGGGCGGCGCCGTCGACTTCGTCGTGCCCAACCGCCTCGTCCACGGCTACGGGCTCACGCCGGAGATCGTCGATCTCGCGGCCGCGCTGCAGCCGGCGCTGCTCGTGACCGTCGACAACGGCGTCGCCAGCGTCGACGGCGTGGCGGCGGCGGCGGCACGCGGCATCGACGTGCTGATCACCGACCATCACCTGCCCGGGCCGGCCTTGCCGGCACCGGCCATCGTCGTCAATCCCAACCAGCCGGGCTGCGGCTTTCCGTCGCGTGCGCTGGCGGGCGTCGGCGTGCTGTTCTACGTGCTGGCGGCGACGCGCGCGGAACTGCGCCGGCGCGGACTGCCGGGCGGGGACGTCGCGCTCGGCGTGCTGCTGGACCTCGTCGCGCTCGGCACCGTGGCGGACGTCGTGCCGCTCGACCGCGTCAACCGCATCCTCGTCGCGCAGGGCCTCGCACGGCTGCGCGCGGGACGCGCGTCGCCGGGCATCGCGGCGCTGTTCGCCGTCGCCGGGCGCCGGGCGGAGGACGCGACGGCCGCGGACCTGGGCTTCGTCGCCGGCCCGCGCCTCAACGCCGCGGGCCGCCTGGACGACATGACGCTGGGCATCCGCTGCCTCGTCGCCGACAACGCCGGACGAGGCGCTCGCGCTCGCCACGCGCCTCGACCAGCTCAACCGCGAGCGCCGCGCGCTGGAAGCGACGATGGAGGAGCAGGCGCTCGCGATCATCGAGAGCCTGGGCGAGGACGCGTTCGCCGGCCGCGCGTCGATCGCGATCGCGCACGACGACTGGCACCCCGGCGTCGTCGGCATCGTGGCGTCGCGGCTCAAGGACCGCTACGCGCGCGCGCGACGGTCGTGTTCGCGCGCGGGCCGGACGGCGCCTGGCGCGGCTCAGGGCGCTCGGTGCAGGGCTTCCACCTGCGCGACGCGCTCGACAGCGTGACCAAGCGCGCGCCGGCGCTGATCGAGCGCTTCGGGGGCCATGCGATGGCCGCGGGCCTGACGCTGGCGCCGGGCCCGATCGACGCGTTCGCGACCGCGTTCGAAGACCTTACCGTCGCTGCGCTGGGCCGCGGTGCCCGCACGCGCGCCACCGACAGCGACGGCCCGCTCGCGGGCGGCGAGCTGACGCTGGCGCTCGCGCGCGCGATCGAGCACGAGGTCTGGGGCCAGGGCTTCGCGCCGCCGGCGTTCGACGACGCCATGCGCGTGGTCGAGCAGCGGATCGTCGGCGCCAGCCACACACGCCTCGTCGTCGAGCACGCCGGCGCGCGTCACGTCGCGATGCTGTTCCGCAACACGGAACCGCTGCCCGCCCGCATCCGCGCCGTGTACCGCCCGGAGGTCAACCGCTGGCAGGGCCTGGAGTCGCTGCAGCTGACGATCGCTGCGTGGTGGCCCGAATGAGCGCCGGCGCCTCGGGCGCTCGCGCCGCGCCCCAATCTTGTGCAATGCAATAAAACGCGCTAGAGTTGATGGGTTTTGGCCGCCCGGTTTCGACACCGCCGCCCGGCGGCCCCCTTTCCGAACATTCCCCGCTCATTCCCATGCGTCTCAAGGACAAGGTTTCGATCATCACCGGTGCTGCCCAGGGCATCGGCCACGCCACGGCGCTGCGCTTCGCGCGCGACGGCGCGCGCGTCGCGGTCTGCGACATCAACGAGGCCGCCGTCGTCAAGACGGTGGACGAGATCCGCGCGGCCGGCGGCCAAGCGCTGGGCTTCGTCGTCGACGTCACCGACAAGGCGAGCATCCAGCGCATGGTCGACGGCGTGATGGCGGCGTGGGGCAGGATCGACACGCTCGTCAACAACGCGGGCATCGTGCAGGACGCGCGGCTGCAGAAGATGACGGACGAGCAGTTCGACCGCGTCATCGCCGTCAACCTGAAGGGCGTCTACAACTGCACGCGTGCCGTCGTCGACATCATGGTCGCGCAGAACTCGGGCGTGATCCTCAACGCGTCGTCGGTCGTGGGCCTCTACGGCAATTTCGGCCAGACGAATTACGCGGCGACCAAGGCCGGCCTCATCGGCATGGTGAAGACCTGGGCGCGCGAGCTGGGCCGCAAGGGCATCCGCGCCAACGCGGTGTGCCCGGGCTTCATCGCGACGCCGATCCTGGCGTCGATGCCCGAGAAGGTCGTGCAGCAGATGGAAGACCGCGTGCCGCTCGGCCGCCTCGGCAAGCCCGAGGAGATCGCGGCGACCTATGCGTGGCTCGCGTCCGACGACGCGTCCTACATCAACGGCGCCGTCATCGAAGTCTCGGGCGGCCTCTCGCTCTAGCGCGTTGCTGCGCTGCATCAGGCGCGCCTGCCGTCGGCGGCGGGCGCTCGTCCGTGCGGCCGACTTGAGCGTCGCCGCCGCGCGCGGTTAGCATTCGCCTTTCGCAATGCGCAGGATCCCGTCGTGACCCGCTTCCCGCTTCGCACGCTGTTCGCCGCGGCGTTCCTCGCCGCCGCTCTCCTCGCCACCGCTGCGCACGCCGAGACCATCGGCGGCAATCCCGGCCCCGCCTACAACTTCGTGTGCCCCAACTCGGACGGCAAGCCGGCGCTCGACTGCTACTTCGACGCGGTCGCGCACCTGTACACGATGTGCAAGCACGTGAAGAGCATCGAGATCATCGAGTTCGGCTACGAGCAGTCGATGGAAGGCACCAACGGCGCCAAGAGCGAGTCCTGCGTCATCAAGATGAAGCTCAACATGACGCGGCCCTACCAGGCGGCGCTGAAGGCGGCCACGCCGTCGAAGGACGCCGTCGAGGACCTGCGCCAGCTGAACGAGGCGTGGCTGAAGGCGCTCGCGAACCTCGCGTGGGTCAAGGGCGAGACCGACGAGGCCTACAAGCTGCGCACGATGGCGCCGTACGAGGATTTCGCCAAGCGCGTCGTCGACGTGCAGACCGCGCTGCAGCGTGCCGCGGAGGCCAAGGCCGCGCCGAAGGGCAAGCCGGCCAAGCCGGCGCCCAAGGCGTCGACGAAGCCTGCACCGAAGGTCGCGGCCAAGGCGCCGCCGGCCGACGCGCCGAAGGCGGCGAACTGAGCGACACCGGGTCCGCCGCGCCGGCGCCTGAGGGCGGCGACGCCGCGCTGCGCGCGCTGCTCGGCGACGACGGCGCGCTGGCCGCCGCGCTGCCGGGCTTCCGCCCGCGCGAGGGCCAGATCGCGATGGCCGAGGCCGTCGCGGCGACGATCGCGACGCAAGGCCGGCTGGTCGCCGAAGCCGGCACGGGCACCGGCAAGACGTTCGCCTACCTGGTGCCCGCGCTGCGCTCCGGCGGCAAGGTGATCATCTCGACGGGCACGAAGACGCTGCAGGACCAGCTCTACGAGCGCGACCTGCCACTCGTCCGCGACGCGCTCAAGTTGCCCGTCACGCTCGCCGTGCTGAAGGGCCGCGCCAACTACGTGTGCCTGCACCACCTCGCGCGCGCCGAGAGCGAAGGCCGGCTGCCGTCGCGCGACGACGCGCGCTACCTGCCGCGGATCGCGCGCTTCGCGCGCACGTCGGACCGCGGCGACCGCGGCCAGCTCGCCGACGTGCCCGAGAACGCCACGATCTGGCCGCTCGTCACGTCGACGCGCGACAACTGCCTCGGCAGCCAGTGCCCGCAATTCCGCGACTGCTTCGTGATGAAGGCGCGCAAGGACGCGCTGGAAGCCGACGTCGTCGTCGTCAACCATCACCTGTTCTTCGCCGACGTGATGCTGCGCGACGAGGGCCTCGCGGAACTGCTCGCCCGCGTGCAACACGGTGATCCTCGACGAGGCGCACCAGTTGCCCGACACGGCGACGCTGTTCTTCGGCGAGGACGTGACGGCCGGCCAGGCCGACCTCGCGCGCGATGCGGAAGCCGCCACGCGCGCCGCCGCGCGCGACATGCCGGACCTGCCGCTCGCCGCGGCCGCCCTGTTGCCGGCGAGCCAGCGCCTGCGGCTCGCCTGCGGCGAAGTCCCCGGCAAGTTCCGCGCGAGGCGCTGCTGGCCTGCCCCGCCTTCGCCGACGCGGTCGCCGAACTGGCCGCCGCGCTGGACCGCTGCAAGGCCGCGATGGCCTTCGTCGCCGATCGCAGCGAGGACCTCGCGCAGATCGCCGCGCGCGCCGACGACCTTGCGCGCCGCGTCGAGCGGCGGCTGGCGCCGGATGCCGCCGCGAGCCCCGACGACGAGCGCTGGATCCGCTGGCTGGACGTCACGCGCTTCGGCGCGCTGTCGCCGCTGTCGGTCGCGCGGCTCTTCCGGGGCCGGCACGTCGACAGCGGCGCGCGCGTGGATCCACGTCGGCCACGCTGGTCAGGCCGGCAACGATTTCGGCCTCGGCACGCGGCGCAGCAGTAACAGACGCGACGACGGGCCGCTGGGAAAGCCCGTTCGACTACGCGCACCAGGGCCTGCTGTACCTCCCCCACGGGCTGCCCCCGCCGAGCGAGCGCGAGCGCCACACGGACGCCGTCGTGGACGCCGCGTTGCCGGTGCTGCGCGCGAGCCGCGGCCGCGCCTTCCTGCTGTTCACGACGCTGCGCGCGATGAACCGCGCGCGCGAGCGGATCGCCGACGCATTGGCGCGGGAAGGACTCGACCTGCCGCTGCTCGTGCAGGGCGAAGCCCAGCGACCGAGCTGCTCGACCGCTTCCGCGCGCTGGGCAACGCGGTGCTGCTGGGCGTCCGGCGAGGCTTCTGAAGGCGTGGACGTCGCCGGCGACGCGCTGTCGGTCGTCGTGATCGACAAGTTGCTGTCTGCGCTTCGCCTGACGATCCGCTGCTCGCGGCGCGCTTGCAGCAGCTCGAGGCCGACGGCGAGCAGGTCGATCCGTGGATCGGCAGAGTTGCCGCAGCTGGCGATCATCGAAGCAGGGTAGCCTGGTCGATCCGACTTGGCGGATCGCGGCGGTCCGACGATCGGCGAGGACGTAGTCGTCGAGAACTCGGCTGGCGCAAGCTGTGGCAGAGCCTGCCGCCGATGCGGCGCACGCGCGAGCTGGCGGACGTCGAGGCGTTCTTCGCGGATGCCGGCGCGCACGTGGCGCCCGGCGACGCGGGCAACGACGCGCCGGCTACCAGAGCCTCCACCACGGCTTCGCCGGCGGGGGATTGACCAGCGGGCTGTTGGGGTAGGTCTGCACCAGGATGCGCTTGCTGTCGTCGCGCAGCTGCTCGAGTCCCAGCTTGTCGTAGGCCTGCACGAGCATGCCGAGCGCGTCCTCGTTGGCCGGGTTCTGCGGGTAGAGCAGCAGCGACGCCTGCGCGCGGTTGGCGGCGGCGAGATAGGCGCCGCGGCCATAGTAGTAGCGCGCCACGTGCACCTCGTACATCGCGAGCGCGTTGGTGAGGTAGCGCATCCGCGCGC
Source organism: Casimicrobiaceae bacterium (assembly GCA_044225845.1). Classification (GTDB taxonomy): domain Bacteria; phylum Pseudomonadota; class Gammaproteobacteria; order Burkholderiales; family Casimicrobiaceae; genus VBCG01. The sequence continues at coordinate 1,587 of JBGAIC010000073.1, read as the reverse complement.
GCGCATCGTCGGCGTACTTGCTCTCGGGGAAGCGCGTGACCAGTTCCTTGAACGCGCCGTAGGACTCCTTCATCGCCTTGGGATCGCGCTCGGACAGGTCCAGCTCGTAGACATAGCCCAGCAGGCCCTGGTCCTCGCGGAAGCGGACGAGCCCCTTCAGGTAGAGCGCGTAGTCGACGTTGGGGCTGGACGGATACGTGCGGATGAAGCGGTCCGTCTCCGCGAGCGCGGTGTCCGTTTCGTTGGCGCGATAGCTCGCGTACGCGCCTTCGAGGATGGACTGCTGCGCGTAGCGGCCGTACGGATAGCGGCCTTCGAGCGTGCCGTAGAGCTTGGCCGCCCGCGTATAATTCCCGTCGGTCAACGCATCGTGCGCCTCGCGATACAGCCGGTCGGCGGACCAGCCCGCGGTCTCGTCCTTCTGGTACTCGGGAAACAGGCTGCAGCCGGTCACCGCGAACAGCACCCACAGCGCCAGCAGGGCGAACGCCCACCGCCGCGGCGCGGCGATCGGTGGCGAAGAATTCATCGCAGTGGAGTTCACGGCGCAGCGCATCCCGGGCTTCGAGGAAACGAAAATTATACGCCGCTCGCCTGCCGCGCCCGCCGCGGCCGCGTCGCCCGTCCGCGCCGCCCTGCCGCTCGCGACGACGCTCGGCGCGGAGTTCGCCGGCCTGCGCCTCGACCAGGTCCTCGCGCGCCTCTATCCGGAGCATTCGCGCACGCGCCTGCAGCAGTGGATCGCGGACGGCCACGTCGACGTCGACGGCGAGCCGGCGCTGCCGCGGCTGCGCATCGCCGGCGGCGAAGCGCTCGCCGTGCGCCCGCCCGCGCCGCGCGCCGCGACGTTCGACGCGCCCGAGGCGATCGCGCTCGCCGTCGTCCACGAGGACGACGCGATCCTGATCGTCGACAAGCCCGCGGGCCTGGTCGTGCACCCGGGCAACGGCCATCGCGAGGGCACGTTGCTGAACGCGCTGCTGCACCACGCGCCGGCGCTCGCCAACCTCGAGCGCGCCGGCATCGTGCACCGGCTGGACAAGGATACGAGCGGGCTCATGGTCGTGGCCAAGACGCCCGCCGCGCAGACGTCGCTCACGCGCCAGATCGCCGCTCGCACCGTGCGCCGGCAATACCTGGCGCTCGTGTGGGGCCGCGTCGAGCAGGCGATGACGGTGGATGCGCCCATCGGCCGGCACCCGACGGAGCGCACGTCGATGGCGGTGGTCGCCAGCGGCCGCGCGGCGCGCACGCACGTGGAGCCCCTGGCCGACTACGGGGTCGCGACGCTGGTCCAATGCACGCTCGACACCGGCCGCACGCACCAGATCCGCGTGCACATGACGGCGATCCGCCATCCGCTGCTGGGCGACCCGGCGTACGGCGCGCGCCGCGCGTTGCCGGGCATCGACATCCCGCCGCGCCAGGCGCTGCACGCGTGGAAGCTCGCGCTCGCGCATCCGGTCACGGGCCGCGAGATGCGCTGGCGCGCCGATCCGCCCGCCGATTTCGCGCGGTTGCGCGCCGCGCTCGCCGCGCGTGCGGAGGCACTGCGCGCGGACGACGACGACGGGGACGACGACGCAT
>JBGAIC010000072.1:0-14770 GCA_044225845.1 Casimicrobiaceae bacterium | reverse complement strand
CGATGCTCTCGAGCTGCGCCGCCGTATCGACGGTGCGCGGATCCGCGCGCGCGTCGCCCACCACCACTGTCTCGCCGCGCTTCAGGTCCTCGATGTACGTCCCGTACTCGCGGAAATGCAGGATGCCGGCCAGGCTGCGGATGCCCTCCGCGTTCCAGTCGCGCTCGATCGTGATCGTCTCGTTGCGCGTGTCGATCGTGCCGTAACCCGCGCGGCTGATGCCCATCGTCTCGCCGAGCAGCCGCGCGGCCTCGTAGGCCAGCGCTTCCGGGTCGTCGATCTCGCGCAGCAGCGTGCCGAGCCGTTGCAGCACCGCGACGTGCGCCTCGACGCGCTTCTGCTCGGTGACGTCGTAGCCGTCGACGAAGATGCCCATCGTGCTGCCGTCGGCGGCGCGCACCGGCTGGTAGATGAAGTCGAGGACGCGGTCCTCGCCGGGACTGCCGGGAAAGCGCTCGAGCTTCACCGGCACGCCGCGACCGACGTAGGGCTTGCCACTCGTGTACACGTCGTCGAGCAACTAGTAGAAGCCCTGTCCCGCGATGTCCGGCAACGCGTCGCGCACCGGCTTGCCGACTACCGGACGGTGGCCGATCAGCTGCTGGTAGGCGTCGTTGGTGAACGTGAAGACGTGGCGGGGACCCTCGAGCTGGGCCATGAAGCTCGGCGCCTGACGGAACATCTCGGCGGTGTGCTCGCGCTCCACGCGCATCCGGTCCTCGAGACGCATGCGCTCCGTGATCTCGACGACCACCGCCAGGACGCCGCCGATCGTGCCGCGGTCGTCGCGGACGGGGCTGTAGGCCAGGTCGAACCACGCGTCGCTGGTCTCGCCGTTGCGGGTGAGCGCGAAGCGAAGGGACGTGTACGTGAGCGACGCTCCGGCCGTCACCTTCTCGACCACCTCGCGATTGAAGTCCCAGGCTTCCGGCCAGACGTCCCGCGCCGGCTGGCCGAGTGCGGCCGGATGCTTGCTGCCGGCGATCCCCGCATAGCCGTCGTTGTAGATGAGGATCGCGTCCGGCCCCCACATCAGCGTCATCGGCAGCGGGCAGGCGCACATCGTCTCGACGACGGCACGCAGCGCGGGCGACCATGCGTCCAAGGCTCCCACCGCAGTGGTCGACCAGTCGATGAGCCCCGCGAGTTTGCGGAGCGCGGGCGGGTATCGGGAAGCCATGGAGCGGCGCGGCGGCAGGCGGCGGGCGACAGGCCACCATCATCGGTCAACGGCCGCTGCTTGGGGCGCAATCCTTGACACATCCGTACAAGTCGGCGGAGTACGTAATGTGCAGCGCCGAGCCTTTCGCCTACGCGACGACGCGGTGGCGGACGACAGTCCGCGGGCCCGGTCGGGCCTAGCATGTGCGGGACGCGTCCAATTTCATGAAGGACTCCATGGCCACCACCGCCACCCGCCGCAAGACAACCGCGAAGAAGGCCACGCCTTCGTCTCGGGGCAAGACCCTTGCCGAGCGCAAGGTCGAGCGCGTGATGCACGAACGCAAGCAAGGCACGCTGCGCAGCAGTTCCGGCCAGAAGGTCACGAGCCGCAAGCAGGCCATCGCCATCGGACTCAGCGAAGCGCGCGAGGCCGGCGCGCGGATCCCCAAGCAGCCTGGGTCGTAATCCGAGGTTCAGGTGTCGGTGTGCGGTGCACAATCCGTGCGCAGTGCCCTGATGTCGTGATTTGACATGTTGCGCGCCCTGCCGGGCCGCATAATCCGTTCGCCCCGAGGCGCGGCTGCCGCCGCGCCCGACACGACGGAGACCCGGAATGAAGCGCATCCTCCTTGCCGCTGCCTCGGCTGCCACGCTGGCGTTCACGACGTTCGCCCCCTTGGCCAGCGCGCAAACCGCCGACTGGAGTGCCCAGGACTGGCACTACAACGTAGTGATCTACGGCTACTTCCCCGAAATCGGCGGCAAGTCCAAGTTCCCGGAGCGCACCGGTGGCAGCGACGTCGGCGTGGACGCCGACAAGATCATCGACGCGCTCAAGTTCGCATTCATGGGCACGTTCGAAGCCACGAACGGACGCTGGGGTGTGCTGGCCGACGTCCTGTACATGGACTTGGGCAGCAGCAAGAACGGCACGCGCGACGTCAACATCGACGGCCATCCGCTGCCGGTGGACGTCAACGCCAATTTGTCGCTCGACATCAAGGGCACGATCCTGGAACTGGCGGGGACGTATCGGCTGGCGACGTCGCGCAGCGGCACGCTGGACCTGGTGGCCGGCGCGCGGATGCTCGACTACAAGCAGACGCTCGGCTGGCAGTTCAGCGCGGACCTCGGTCCTGACCAGCCGTCGCGTACCGGCAACTCCGACATCAAGGTGACGGACTGGGACGCGATCATCGGCGTCAAGGGTCGCGTGCTGTTCGGCGAGAACGGCGAGTGGTTCATCCCCTACTACGCCGACGTCGGCACGGGCGACACCGACCTCACGTGGCAGGTGATGGGCGGCCTGGGCTATTCGTTCAAGTGGGGCGACGTGCTGGCCGCCTGGCGCTACATCGACTACAAGTTCAAGTCCGGCAAGCCGATGGAAGACGCGTATTTCAGCGGCCCGATCGTCGGCGTCGCGTTCCACTGGTAATCATCAGGCGCGCAAGCGCTGCGAACGCGGGCGCGGCGCCTGCCGTCCCGCTTCAGAAGCGGTACGCGAGCGTCACCCGGAAGCTTCGCTTCTCCGCCGGATGGAAGTGGATGTCGTCCACGCCTTCCGGCGGCTCGCCCGGCAGGCGTGACGTGTAGTAGTACGCGATGTCGTTGGTCTTCGCGTTGAAGATATTGAAGACGTCGAGTCGCAAGCGCGTGTTGGTTGCGATCTCGTAACCCACCTGGCCGTCGAACATCGTCGACGAACTGGCGCGCACGCTGTTGTCCTCGATCAGCGGGTAGGGGCCGATGTAGCGCATGAAGAGGCCCGCGCTCCACGGCCCGTAGCCGTCCACCGCCACGCCCGCCGCGATCACCGCTTGCGGCGCGCCGGGAATGTAATTGCCTTCCGGTGCGCTGTCCTCGAAGCGCGCATGCGTCCACGCAACGTCGAGGTCGGCGTAAAGCCACGGGAGGGGCCGCCAGCGCGTGTTCCATTCGACGCCGTAGCGCTCGGACGGGCGTCCCGCTTCCGTCGTCCCCGCGTCGCCGACGAACACGAGCTCGCTGTCGATCTTCAGGTACCACAGCGCCAGCGACGACTGGACGTTGCGGATCGCCTCCGTGCGCAGTCCGAGCTCGGCACCCTTGCTGCGCACCAGCGGCGTCGCTGCGTCGACGGGATCGCCCGTCCCCGGATCGACCTTGATCGTCACGCCGCGGGCGTCGTTGCTGTGAAAGCCGTAACCGGCGTTGACGAAATATTCCGTGTTGTCCCACGGCCCGAACACCAGCGACAGCTTCGGCGACGCGATCCCCGCCGTCCGCACGCCGGAATTCTCGGCGACCGACGAGTCGACGTCGAAGCGGTACCAGTCGTAGCGCAAGCCGAGGATCGAACGCATCCACGGCGTCAGCCGCGCCTCGTTCTGCGCATAGACGCCGATACTGCCTTCGTTGACGTTGTCCTCGCGCGTCGTCGAGATGCGGTCTCGCCGGACCGTCGAGTAGAGGCCGACGGGGTCGATGCGATCGAGGCGCGTCTCGAATCCCAATGTGTTGCTGACCGGGACCGAGCCCCAGCGGTCGTCGCGCGTCCAGCTGCCGGTCCAGCCGTAGACGTTGCGGTTGTCGTACTGCTCGAACTGGTCGCCGTTGACGGGATCGTCGAGGTAGTACGTGAAGTCCGAGAACAGGTCGAGCTTGTAGCGGAACCAGTAGGCCGTCGTCTGGTAGTGGCCGCCGGCCAGCGGGCCGCTCGCATCGAGCGAGAGGCTGTAGCGCTGCGACGAGCCGCCGTCGCTGTCGTTCAGCGAGCCGTAGCGACCGATGAGGCCGGACTCGACGGCGCGCAGCGGAATCTGGTCGGTGGACGTCCAGCGGCCGCTGTAGGCCATGGCGGTGACCGCGACCGTCGACTCGCCGACGGGCATGACGTAGCGCAGCACCGCGTTGCCCTTGTGGAAATCCTCGGGCACGTCCCACGGCCCGTCGTTGTGCATGTACTCGAAGCCGTACGTCAAGGCACCGGGTCCCGCGTCGGCGGTGCCGGCGAGCAGCGCGCGCGCATAGCCGTAGTCGCCGAGCGTACCGAGCGCGATGCCCTGCTTCATGCGATCCGCGAGGTGCATCGAGGCGCCCCCCGCGGAGCCGAAGTCGCCCACGTTGGCGTAATACGGCCCCTTCCAGTAATCGACGGTGGTAATGAGCTCCGGGATCAGGAAGTTGAGGTCCGTGTAGCCCTGGCCGTGCGCATGCGTCCGCAGGTTGACGGGCATGCCCGCCACCCATGTCGAGAAGTCCGTGCCGTGGTCGAGGTTGAAGCCGCGCAGGAAGTACTGGTTGGCCTTGCCGGAACCGCTGTGCTGCGTCACCACCATGCCCGGCACGTACTCGAGCAGGTTGCCGGGCCGCAGCAGCGGCATGTCGTCGATCAGGCGCGACGTAATGACGCCCGCGCTGGCGGCGTCGCTGCTGCCCACGCTGTTGTCGTAGTGGCCGACGACGTCGACCTGGCCCAGGTCAGCGGCCTTGTCGCTTCCGTCCTGGGCCGACGCCAGTCCCGGCACCAGCAGCCATGACGCAAACGCGACTTCGACGGCCCGTCGACACCACAGGCCTCCCCACGCGCGCGCGGCCTTCATGACAGGACGTTCGCACTCGCATCACGGGCCCGGCTCCGCCGCGCACTCCGCATCGCCGCGACGAACGCAACGACGATGCCCAGGATCACCGCCACGCCGAACATCAGCTCGTGCTGGTCGGACCACTCGTCCAGCGAGGGCAGGATGAGCTTGGCGACGGTGAATACGCCGACGGCCAGGCTGATGCCGGCGACCGCCAGCGCCATCACGCGCGACGCCACCGCCGCCGTGCTGTCGGCACGGCTGATGAGGCGCGAGATCCACCACCCGTTGAGGCCGTCGACGGTCAACATCCCCGCGAAGAACAGCAACGCGAACACGAGCGCATTGACCACGCCGCCGAAGTGCGCGGCCGCCAGCGCGAACAAGGCCGCCTGCGAAATGGTGTCGAACGAGAGGGCGAACAACACGCCAACGGCCGCAATGGCCCAGGGGTTGCGCACCGTGAGGACGCGGCCCAGCAGTCGGCCCTTGATGCCGCGGGTTTGCACGACGGCGCCGCGCGGCGTGCTCAACACCGCGCACACGTTGATGTAGGCGAGGCCGAACAGGAACGCGACCGACACGGTGGCCCCGGTCATCTCGAGCCAACCCGGGGTTTGCCATTGGGCGGTGAGCGTCGCGGCCACCACCGCAACGGCCACGACGACGATGCCGTGGCCCAGCGAGAACAAGGCGCCCGCGAAGCGCGCGAGCCGCGGATTGGACCGCGCGTTGTAGCGCGTGAGCCCGTCGATCGTCGCGAGGTGGTCCGCGTCGAGCCCGTGCTTCAGGCCAAACACGTAGGCAAACGCGCACGCAAGCGCGAACGACGTGGTGGCTTCCCCCATGACCCCATCCATGCACGGCTGTCGGTAGGAAGAACTCTTACACTTTTCCTAATTGATTGCAAGCGTTCGCCCCCGGCAGCCCGCAGCGGGATCAGTCGCGCGGGACGAGATGCACGTGGCGGTTCGTCCGCGTGCCGGCAGGCCCGTGCGCGTGCGCGTAGCCCGTGTCGACGGTGACGAGGTTCAGCGCCGCGTGCGTCACGCCGCGCTCGCCGCGAATCACGTCGGCGAAGCCGCGCACGTCCGGCGAGGCGCCCTTGAGGATTGCCGTCTCCAGGCAATGCTCGTGATCGAGGTGCACGTGCATCGTGGCGACGACGAGGTCGTGATGGGCATGCTGGGCCGACGTGAGCCGTCCCGCAAGGTCGCGCTGGTGGTGGTTGTACACGTACGACAGGCTGGCGACGCAATGCGACTTCGTCCCCGCCTCCGCGCGATCGGCTTCCATCGCGCGGCGCAACAGGTCGCGCATCGCCTCGGATCGATTCGCGTAGCCGTGCTTGGCGACGAGCGCGTCGAACTCCGCGGCCAGCGCGTCATCGATCGACATCGTGATCCGTTCCATGCGGGTTCTCCGGACGGTGATGGGTTAGTCATGCCACGCCATCCCGGCTAGATGCCGGCGTGCGAGGCAGCACATGCGAATTCGACGCGCCGCAACTCCGCAAGGCAATGCGCGAAGGCATCCACGAACGTCGCGTTGGACGAGTTTATCGCGTCGTGGTGCCCTTCGCCGACCACGTGCTCGACGACGGGCCCGGCAAAATGGCGCGCGAATTCCTCCGGCCGTGCCGCTTTGCTCCGCGCCCGGCTCGAAAGCAGCATCACCGGCCCCGCATAGGTACGCGGCCGATGCGCCAGCAATGCCTCGTCGAACGCCACGGCCACGCGATACGCGCGGCGCAGGAAACCCGGGCTGCGCTGCGGGCCGGCTGCCGCGAGCTCCGCGGCGCGCCGGCGCACGAAGGTCCCGAATTCGAGCTCGGTCAGCTGCGCGGTGTAGCCGGCTTCGAGTTGCCGGGGCGGATCGAACAGCAGCAGCGGGAGCACGACGTCGCCGGCCGCCACCAGCGCCTGCGCCATCAGCGCAGCCACGTATCCGCCGGCGCACATCGCCAGCAGGCAATACGGTCCACGTGGTTGCACGCGGCGCAGTTCGACGACGTAGTCGGCGGCCATCGCCTCGAGCGTTGCGTACGGCTCCGCGCCCTCCTCCAGGCCGCGCGCCTGGAACGCCCACAGCGGCTGGTCGTCGCCGAGCAGGCGCATGAAACGCGGGCTGACGAACGCCTGGCCGTCGCGGCCGTGCACGATGAACATCGGCGTGCGCGTGCCGCTTTTCCACAACGGTATCAGTGGCGGAAAGCGCCGTGCGCGGGGACCGCGCGCGGCCGCGGCGCGACGCACCGCCGCGGCGACGCCGGCAACGGTGGCATCCGCCAGAATGGACTCGACCTGCGTGCCGAACAGGTCGTCGAGATCCGCCTGCAGTTCGGCCGTCAGCAGCGAATCGCCGCCCAGCATGAAGAAGTCGGCGTGGCGACCGAGGTCGCGCTTGCGCAGGAGTCGCGCGAAGACCGCGGCGATCGCGCGCTCGACGTCGTCGCGCGGCGCGTCGTCGCCGGCCACGGCGTGCGCCGGAACCGGCAGCTGCGCCAGCGCCGCGCGATCGAGCTTGCCCGACGGGGTCCGCGGCAGCGAGTCGACGGCCACCATGCGCGCCGGCAGCATGTAGCTCGGCAACGTGCGCGCGAGCGCGCCGCGGAACTCGCGTTCGTCGAACGGCGATTCGGCAACGACGAACGCCACGATGTCGTCGCCCCCGCCTTCGACCTGCGGGCGCGTCGCGACGCCCGCTTCCCGCACGTCGGCTTGCGCGCAGACCGCCGCCTCCACCTCCGCCAGGTGCACCGAGTGGCCGCGGATCTTGACGCGCCCCTGTTCGCGTCCGGTGAAATGCAGCACGCCGTCCGCATCCACGCTGGCATAGTCGCCCGGGCGATAGCTGCGCCAACCCGGCGTCCTGCTCGCGCCGAAGCAGGCGGCATCGAGGTCCGGTCGCCGCCAGTAGCCCGGGCTGACGTAACCGCTTTCGATGACGATCGCGCCCGGCTCGTCGACGGCCGCAGGCGTGCCGTCCGCGCGCTCGATGCGAACGTCGACCGCAGGCGGGCAACGCCCCACCGGCAACGCGGCGTGCGGTGCGTAGTCGCTCGCCCGGTCGAACGTCGCGAACGACACGGCGCACGCTTCGGTGGACGCCAGCATGTGGACCAGGCGCGCGTCCCGGTTCGTATGCGCGCGAAACTGCACGAGGTCGCGACCGTAGGCCGCTTCGCCGGCAAGCACCACGGTGCGCAGCCAAGGCAGCACCCGCTGCGGCGGGATGCGCTTGCACATCTCGCGGAAGACCGTGGGCACGAAGTGGACGATCGCCAGGCGCTCACGGTCCAGCCAGTCGGCCAGGTCGCGGACGCCTTCGCCACGCGTGTCGTAGGCGCACAACGTCGCGCCCTGCAGCAACGCGCCGTACGTCTCCGTGAACGAGGCGGCGAAGCTCAGCGTGCTGATCAGCGACATCCGGTCGGCCGCACGCGCGCCGGTGGCCGCCGCATACGTATCGCTGTACGCGACGATGTGCGCGTGGGTCTGCCGCGCGGCTTTCGGCCGTCCCGTGGATCCCGACGTGTAATAGAGGAAGAGCAGCGTGTCGGGGTCGACGTCCGGCAGCGGCCCCGCCGCCGCCGGCACGCTGCCGGCGTCGACGACGCGCACGCCGGCGGGTACCAGCGCCGCCGCACGCGCGCACAGCATGGCGTCGGCCACGACGATCGAAGGGGCGGAATCGTCGGCGATGAAACGAAGGCGCTCGTCGGGGTCGCCCGCGTCCGCGCAGACGTAGGCGAGTCCCGCGCGGGCGCACGCCAGCATCGCGACGACCGCCGGCAACTTGCGCTGGAAGAGCAACAGTACGCGACTGGCGTCTGCGCCGCCGCGGATGACGCCCGGGACGGCGGCGAGCGCGCGCGCCATCGCGTCGACGCGTTCAGCCAGCTCCCCGTAGATGACTTCCTCGTCCCCTTCGACCAGCGCCACGCACTGTTCGTTGCCGCGCGTCACCGCCCGCAAGCGCGCCGGTATCGACGTGCGCGCACCGGCCAGGTTCCCCTGCATGATGAACTCCCCGCCGCGCAGCAGCCGCCCGCGATCCCACGCGGGTCGGACGTCGACGTCAGCGTCGTGACCATAGCGCCAAAGGCCGTGGACGTCTACCGACAGCGTGGTCAAGCCGTTGATATCGCGCGCGCCCGGATCGCGTAAAGGGCATTTTTCGCCCAGAATCGAGGTTGGCTGGCGAGCCGAATCTGCGCAGCGAACGAGCATCGACGCTTCCTGCCGTTGAATACCTGCGTCGCGGCACGTTTCGACGATGCTCGCCCGCGGATTCCGCCAACTTCAGCGCATCAGGACGCATCCCCGCATGATCGCATCGATGCCGGCACGATGGCACCTTCGAGCACGCCACCGCGCATGGCTTGCACTTGCGTGCGTAGCCGCCTACGTATTCCTTGACTGGATCAGCTTCGTCGATCCCTACGGACCCCTCGGCATAACGCCATGGAATCCGCCGCCCGGTCTCACAATGGCGGTCGTGCTCCTCCTCGGTGTCCGCATGGCACCATGGCTGGCGCTCGCCGCGCTGGTCGCAGAGATTCTCGTGCGGGGGGTGCCGGCGCCGTGGCCCGTGCTGGTCTTGGGTTGCGCATGGCTCGCGGGAGGCTATGCCGGCGCCGCCGTGCTTCTGGAGCGCAGGTTGCGCTTCGATGCGGCGCTAGCCACATTGCGCGACGCGACGACGTTCGTCGTCACGTCGGTCGCCGCCACGTTGCTGGTTGGTGCCGGGTACATCGGGCTGTTCGTCATGGCCGGTGTCGTGCCTGCCGGCGCATTCGTGCGCACGGTCGCGCAGTTCTGGATCGGCGACCTGATCGGCATTGTCGTCACGGTACCGCTGCTGCTGGTGCTTGCGCGACCGCGCTCGCCCGGCCTTGCGATCCGAGGCGTCGAAGCCGTTCTGCAACTGGCCAGCATCGCGCTTGCCTTGTTCGTCGTCTTCGGCCTGGGCATCGGCCCGGAACTCCAACTTTTCTACGTGCTGTTTCTGCCGCTCGTGTGGATCGCGATGCGTCGAGGAATGATGGGAACCGTGGTGGCCACCGTGCTCGTACAGGTGGGCCTCATTGCGACGTTGACGTTCGGCGGGCGCCAGCCGGACGAGGTGATCCAGTTCCAACTGGTAATGCTCGCGCTGGCGCTGACCGGGCTGTTCGTTGGCGTGACGGTCGAGGAACGACGGGCCGCCGAGCGACGGTTGCGCGACAAACAGTTCGAACTGGACCGCACGCTGCGCGCCGCCGCTGCGAGCGAACTCGCTTCTACCCTGGCCCACGAACTCAACCAGCCGTTGTCGGCTATGGCATCCTACGCGCGAGCGTGCCAGTTGCTGTTGGAGCGCGGCGATCCGGCGCGGGAGCTCCACGTCGTCCTGCAGAAGGTTGCGTTCGAGGCCAATCGCGCCGGGACGGTCGTGCACCGGCTACGCGAGTTCGTCCGCAGCGGCAGCCTGCGCGTCGAGCGCCTGGGCGTGGCCGCGTTGCTGGGCACGGTAACGGCCGCCGCCCGGCCTCGAGGCGAGCGCCACGGTGTGACGATCGACGCCGAGGCGCCCCCCGGCCTCCCGGACGTGCTCGCCGATCGCGTACAGGTGGAGACGGTGTTGCACAACCTCATCGGCAACGCCATTGATGCACTGAAGGCGGCGACGGGTCCGCGCCGCGTCGTGCTCGCGGTCGCCATGCAGGAGGCCGGTCTCATCTGCATTACGGTCGCCGATACGGGGCCTGGCGTCGCGCCGGCGGTCCGCGAGACCCTGTTCCAGCCCTTTGCGAGCCAGAAGGCCGAGGGACTCGGGTTGGGCCTTGCCATCAGCCGCACGATCGTCGAAGCGCACGGCGGAAGGCTCTGGCTGGAAGGCAATGCAGCGGGGGCCACCTTTTGCATGACACTTCCGGTAGCGGGGTATCCGTCATGACGCGGGATTTGCGTCGTCTCGTCTATATCGTCGACGACGATGCCGGCGTACGCGATTCGCTGGCCATCCTGTTGCGCCTGCACGGCTACCGCGTGCAGGCGTTTGCGTCCGGCGAGGCTTTCGTCGCGGCGCTTGATGCGGTCCCGCACGGCGAGCCCGGCGTCGTACTGCTCGACCTTCGGCTCCCAGGCATGGGCGGCGCCCATGTGCAGGCCGAGCTGGCCGCGCGCGGCACCGGATGGCCCGTCGTCATCCTGACCGCGCACGGCGACGCAAGCTCGGCGCGCAATGCGCTGAAGGCCGGCGCGGTCGACTTCATCGAGAAGCCCATCCAGGAGCCGGTGCTGCTTGTCGCATTGGAACAAGGCATGCGCCGGCAGCAGGCCGCGGAACTGGAATTCGCGCGCAAGGCCGACCTCGAGCGCCGCCTCGCACGACTGACTCCGCGCGAACGCGAGGTGATGGCAATGGTTGTGGAAGGCCGGCACAACCGCGAAGTGGCGCAGGTGCTCGGCATCAGCACGCGCACCGTGGAGGTTTACAAGTCGCGTGTCATGCACAAGCTGGACGTCGACCGCTTGCCTGACCTGATCCGGCTCACGCTGGACTAAGGGAATCCCGTACGCGCAATGACGTAGGGATTCGCCGAATTTCGCGGCCAGTGGCTTCCTCGTAACCTCCCCGCACGCCGTCTGTTGGGCGGCGCGAGGAGGTCTGATGCAACGGTTGCTGATTCCGTTCGCCGATCCCGAAGGTGCGGCGCGCGCGCTGGACGTGCTGCTGCGCGACCCGCCGTCGGGGCCGTACGTCGTGCATCTGGCGGCGGTGGTCGAGCCGCTGCGCCCCGGCAAGGTGGCGATTTTTGTCAGCGCCGAACGCGCGAGGGCGATGGTCCGCGACGCCGCGCGACGTTGGCTGGCTCCGCTCGAGGCTCGACTCGCGGCCGCGGGAGTTCCATACGAATCGGAAATCGTGCTCGGCGCACCGCGCACGACGATCCGCGCGCTGACGCAACGGTCCGACGTCGACCGCGTTCTGTTGCCACCGTCGCGCGTCGGCATGCTGGGCCGCCGCGACATCGAGCGGATCCGCGACCTTTCGCCACGTCCCGTGACCGTCGTGGCATGACGAACGTTGGTCTCCGCAGACTGCGCGCATGTGGCGCGGCGTGCGCGCTGCTGGCGGCGCCTGCGGCGCTTGCGGCCGACGCCGCCCTGAGCACGAACCACCTGTCGGCACTGTGGGTGGTGCCTTTCGCAGGCATCCTCCTGTCGATCGCGCTGGCACCGGTGGCGGTGCCCTCGTTCTGGCACCACCACTTCGGCAAGACCAGCGCGTTCTGGGCGCTTGCGTTCCTGGTGCCGTTCGCGATCGTTTATGGCCCGGCGCAGGCGGCGCACGAGGTCGCGCACACGCTGCTCGCCGAATACCTGCCGTTCATCATCCTCCTGCTTGCGTTGTTCACGGTGTCGGGCGGCATCCATGTCCGCGGCAACCTGCACGGCTCGGCGCGTCTCAACACGGGCATGCTGGCCGCGGGCACGCTGCTGGCGAGCGTCATGGGCACGACCGGGGCGTCGATGCTGCTTATCCGCCCGCTGCTGCGTGCCAACGACAACCGGCGCCATCGCGCGCCTGTGGTGGTCTTCTTCATCTTCCTGGTGGCCAACATCGGCGGCGCACTGACGCCGCTCGGCGATCCGCCGCTGTTCCTTGGTTTCCTCAAGGGCGTCGACTTCTTCTGGACGACGCGGGCACTCATGTGGCCCACGCTGCTGGCGAGCGGGATCCTGCTCGCGCTCTTCTACCTGGTGGATGCGTGGCTGTGGCGACGGGAGCACAACGTGCACGTTGCCTTGCGTGATCCCACTCCGGACGGTCCCCTTCGGATCGACGGCAAGGTGAACTTCCTGTTCCTCGCTGCAATCGTGGCGGCGGTGGTGCTGTCCGGAACGTGGAAGCCAGGCGTGACGCTCGAGCTCATGGGCACGGCACGCGACCTCCAGGGCCTGGCACGTGACGCGGCGCTGCTCGCGATCACGTGGGCGTCGTGGCGCTACACACCGCAGGCAGTGCGGCGCGCACACCACTTCAGTTGGGCGCCGATCATCGAGGTCGCAAAACTCTTCGCCGGCATCTTCCTGACGATCATCCCTGCCATCGCAATCCTGAAGGCCGGCACCGACGGTGCACTGGCGCCGGTGGTCGCGCTGGTGACAGGTCCCGATGGGCGGCCGAACGACACGCTGTACTTCTGGGTGACCGGCGCACTATCGTCGTTCCTCGACAACGCGCCCACCTACCTCGTGTTCTTCAACCTGGCCGGGGCCGACGCGGCAGCACTGATGGGACCCATGGCCAGCACGCTCACCGCAATCTCGCTCGGTGCAGTGTTCATGGGCGCCAACACGTACATCGGCAACGCCCCCAACTTCATGGTCAAGGCCATAGCCGAGTCGCGTGGAGTACGGATGCCGAGCTTTTTCGCCTACCTGGGTTGGGCGTTGCTGGTGCTGACACCCATCTACGTGTTGCTAACCTTGATGTTCCTGTGATCGCTGGCGACCACCCGCGCGAGGACCGTTCGAAGGTCATGAGGTAGCTCGGCATGGCCGCGCGACACGTCGACGCTCTGACCGGCGTCCGCGCGCTGGCGGCCGGCTGGGTGCTCGCATTCCATCTCTGGCTCGCCGCCGGCCGGCACGCATTGCCCGTGGGGGCATTCGACCCGTCTTACCTGCTGGCCTCGGGATGGCTCGGGGTCGACATCTTCTTCGCCCTGTCCGGCTTCGTCCTGTGCTGGCAGGCCCTCGCCGATCGGGATGCCGGCCGGCCCCGATATCAGGACGGTGTGTTCTGGCGAGACTGGCGCGCCTTCATGGCGCGGCGGGCATTGCGCGTGTTTCCCGCCTACCTGTTCTGCTTGTCGATATTGCTTGCGGTCATCTGGCATTCGCCGATCGCTCAGAACCCCGCGTTCGGGAGTGTCGTTCTTCACGCGTTGATGCTGCACAGTTTCTGGTGGCAGCTCGACATCAACGGGGTGTTCTGGTCCTTGCCAGTCGAGTGGGAGTTCTACCTGGCGTTCCCGCTGCTGATGGTATTGGCGTACCGGCGGCAACACAGGTTGCTGGGCGCAAGCGCGTTGATCGTTACGGTGACCCTCAAGGCCTGGGCGCTCCACCGCGGGTGGATGGGTAACGAAGGGAGCCATTTTCCCTGGCGCATGGATCGCTTCGTGGCAGGCATGCTTGGCGCAGCGATCGCGCGCCGCCCCATCGACGCGACGCGTCGAGCCGCGTTCGCGTGGACGGGGCTCGCGTGCTTGCTCGCGTACGGCTATCTCGCAGGCGAACACGGGATCACTTCCTGGTCGCCGGATCTGCAGCCGTTCCTGCGGGATGCGTGGCTGAATCTCTCGATCCCGCTGCTCTTGATCGGAGTGTCGGGGCCTTCAAACGTGGTTCAACGAATCCTCGCGTGCAGGCCAGCCGTGTTCGTCGGCACCATCAGCTACAGCCTCTACCTCTTCCACTACCCGCTGCTGTTCGCGACGTATCCGCGCTTGAGCGCCGCGTACGGGCCTGTTGTCGCATCGCTTGGCTTCGTGGGAATCACCATCGCAGTGAGCTGCCTGAGCTATCGGTTTGTCGAGCGTCCGTTCCTGGATGCGCCAGGTCGTGGTGCCCGTCGCGCGCGAATGGCGGCCTTGGCGGTCTGGATCGCAATCATCCCGACAGTTGCCTCCTGGTACGCTGCGATGCCGTGGTAAGTCGTGAGGGTATCGACCCGAGGGTCGTTACCGATGTCTCCGGTACAAAGCGTTACCCATGTAACCGGTATGGACCGTCTGGAATTGGCGGAAACGGAGGGATTCGAACCCTCGATACAGGTTTTGGCCCGTATGCTCCCTTAGCAGGGGAGTGCCTTCGACCACTCGGCCACGTTTCCGGGGTTGAAGCTCGTGGCCCGGGGCCACGGCGGCCAAGCCGCTGACACCCGGCCTTGCGCCGGGTGCGACATTCTACGTGAAGCGGGAAATGGGGGTCAGACACCGAATTTGGTGTCTGACCCCAATTTCAGCCGCCCTGCTCCAGCTC
>JBGAIC010000071.1:0-16229 GCA_044225845.1 Casimicrobiaceae bacterium | reverse complement strand
GAGGTAATGGCCAACGGCCATTACCGGAGTGCGAAGCGCGCCGCGGCCACCGCCGCCGCCGGGCCGTCCACCCTCGGACTTCTCAGTCGATCCGCTCGTAAGCCGGCAACGTCAGGAAGTCGACGAACGTATCGTTGTCGACGAGGCTCGCGAAGATCGCAGCCGCATCGTCGTACTTGCCTTCGCCGTACGCATCGCCCAGCAGCGTGCGGATCTTCGCGAGCTCTTCGGGAATCATCGCCGCGACCATCGGCTTCGTCACCTTGCGGCCGTCGTCGAGCACGCCCTTCGGCGAACGCATCCACTGCCACACCTGCGAGCGCGAGATCTCGGCGGTGGCGGCGTCTTCCATCAGGTTGTAGATCGGCACCGCGCCCTGGCCGGCGAGCCAAGCGCCGATGTACTGGATCGCGACGTTGATGTTGAGGCGCAGGCCCTTCTCGGTGATCGGCGTTTCCGGCTCGAACTTGAGGAGGTCGGCGGCGGCGGCCTTCACGTCGTCGCGCTTTTTCGTCGCGATCTGGTTGGCGGCAGGCATCAGCCGGTCGAACGCCTCCTTCGCGACGGGCACGAGCGCCGGGTGCGCGACCCACGTGCCGTCGTGGCCGTAATTCGCCTCGCGTTCCTTGTCGGCCTTCACTTTCGCGAACGCCTCGGCGTTGGCCTTGTCGTCGCCCTTCACCGGAATCTGCGCGGCCATGCCGCCCATCGCGTGGATGTTGCGGCGATGGCAGGTCTTCACCAGCAGCTCCGCATAGCTCTTCATGAAGTGCGTCGTCATCGTGACAAGCGCGCGATCCGCGAGGCAGAAGTCGCGGTTGCTGCGCAGCTTCTTGATGCACGAGAAGATGTAGTCCCAGCGGCCCGCGTTGAGGCCCGCCGAGTGCTCGCGCAGCTCGTACAGGATCTCGTCCATCTCGAACGCGGCGAGGATCGTCTCGATCAGCACCGTGGCCTTGATGGTGCCGCGCGGGATGCCGAGCTCGTCCTGCGCCATCACGAAGATGTCGTTCCACAGTCGCGCCTCGAGGTGGCTCTCGAGCTTGGGCAGGTAGAAGTAGGGACCGGTGCCGCGCGCCTTCAGCTCCTTCGCGTTGTGGAAGAAGTACAGCGCGAAATCGAAGATGCCGCCGGAAGCGACCTTGCCGTCGACCTTCACGTGCTTCTCCGGCAGGTGCCAGCCGCGCGGACGCACGAACAGCACCGCCGTCTTGTCGGCGAGCTTGTAGGCCTTGCCTTCGGGCGACGTGAACTCGATGCGCCGGCGCACGGCGTCGCGCAGGTTGATGTGGCCCTCGAGGTTGTTGGCCCACTTCGGCGTGTTGGCGTCCTCGAAGTCCGCCATGAACACGCTGGCGCCCGAGTTGAGCGCGTTGATCACCATCTTGCGGTCGACGGGCCCCGTGATCTCGACGCGACGGTCGGCGATGTCCGCGGGATACGGCGCGCAGGTCCAGTCACCTTCGCGCACGGCGCGCGTCGCCGGCAGGAAATCCGGCAGCTTGCCCGCGTCGAACTCGGCCTGGCGCTTGTCGCGCGCCGCCATCAACTCGTCGCGGCGGTCGCCGAACGCGCGCTGCAGCTTCGCGAAGAACTCGAGCGCCGGCGGGGTCAGGATCTCGGCATACGCCGGAGTGATGGGACCGGTGATTTCGACGCCGGGGACGGGCATGGACATGGGCAGGCTCGCGAGGATTCGGGGGGATGGACGGGAGTCGGGATGGACCCCCGATTGTAACGGCTTTGACGCACCGCAGTACGCCGCATCCTCGAATGAAAAGGCCCCTGCCACGGTGCGCCGCGGCAGGGGCCCGGCGCGAGGCCGGATCAGGCGGCGACGGCGTGCTTGCCCGGTGCCCCCGGCGCCACCGCGAGCATGCCCGCGCCCGCCTCACGGTTGACCGCCGACACGACGGCCTTCAGCGTCGCGGTGACGATGTTGGGGTCGAGGCCGACGCCATACACGGTGCGCTCGTCGCCGAAGCGCAGCTGCACGTACGACACGGCGGTGGCGTCCTCGCCCGCGCCGACGCCGTGCTCGTGATAGTTCTGCACGTGCAGGTCCACGCCCAGCGCGGCGCGCAGCGCGGCGACGAACGCGTCGACGGGACCGTTGCCCGCGCCTTCGAGCGTGCGCTCGCGGCCGCCGATGACCACGCGCGCCGCCAGGTGCTCGACGCGCCCGTCCTCCGCGTTGTGCTGCGCGCGATGGTCGACGTAGCGGATGGGTTCGTCGCCGCGCACGTACTCGCGGTCGAACGCCGCGCGGATCTCCGCGGATGCGAGTTCCTTGCCGGTGGCGTCCGCCATCTTCTGCACGACCTGGCTGAACTCGATCTGCAGCAGGCGCGGCAGCGCGAGCCCGTAGTCCCGCTCGAGCAGGTAGGCGACGCCGCCCTTCCCCGACTGGCTGTTCACGCGGATCACGGCGTCGTACGTGCGGCCGACGTCGGCCGGGTCGATCGGCAGGTAGGGCACGTCCCAGACGTCGCGACCTTG
This sequence comes from Casimicrobiaceae bacterium, assembly GCA_044225845.1. Taxonomy (GTDB): domain Bacteria; phylum Pseudomonadota; class Gammaproteobacteria; order Burkholderiales; family Casimicrobiaceae; genus VBCG01. The sequence goes on along the minus strand of JBGAIC010000071.1, from coordinate 13,730 downwards.
TGCCTTCAGGCCCGCGCGCTCGGCAAGCCCCTTCTTGATCGCGTCCTGGTGCGAGCCCGAGAACGCCGTGAACACGAGCTCGCCGCCGTACGGGTGGCGCGGATGCACCGGCAGCTGGTTGCAATATTCGACGGTGCGGATGATCCGGTTGACGTCGCTGAAGTCGATCCGCGGATCGACGCCCTGCGGGGAGAGATTGAGGCCCAGCGTGACGAGGCACACGTTGCCGGTGCGCTCGCCGTTGCCGAAGAGGCAGCCTTCGACGCGGTCCGCGCCCGCCATCTGCGCGAGCTCGGCCGCCGCGACGCCGCAGCCGCGGTCGTTGTGCGGATGGACGGACAGCACGATGGATTCACGCTGTGCCAGGTTGCGGCTCATCCACTCGATCTGGTCCGCGTAGACGTTCGGCGGCGCGAGCTCCACCGTGGCCGGCAGGTTGATGATCACCTTGTGCGCGGGCGTGGGCGTCCAGATCGCGACGACAGCGTCGCAGATCTCCTTCGCGAAATCGAGCTCGGTGCCGGTGAAGCTCTCCGGCGAGTACTGGAAGTACCAGTCCGTCTCCGGACGCTCGGCGGCGAGGTCGCGGATCAGCTTCGCGCCCGTCGTCGCGATCTCGACGATGCCGGGCTTGTCGAGCTGGAACACGACGCGCCGCTGCGTCGTCGACGTCGAGTTGTAGAGGTGGACGATCGCGCGCTTCGCCCCCGCGAGCGACTCGAACGTGCGGCGGATCAGCGAGTCGCGCGCCTGCGTCAGTACCTGCACCGTGACGTCGTCGGGGATGAGCTGGTCCTCGATCAGCTTGCGGACGAAGTCGAAGTCCGTCTGCGACGCCGCGGGGAAGCCGATCTCGATTTCCTTGTAGCCCATGTCGACGAGCAGCCGGAACATCTGCAGCTTGCGCTCCGCGTCCATCGGCTCGATCAGCGCCTGGTTGCCGTCGCGCAGGTCCACGCTGCACCACACGGGCGCCGTCACGATCGTCCGCGACGGCCATTGGCGATCGTGGAGCGGAATCGGCGCGAACGCCTTGTACTTGTGCGGGACGGGTGCGGTTGCGGTCGTGGTTGCGGTCATCGCGGGCCTCGTTGCGTGGGCCGGCCGGCACGCAAGGGGTTAGGCCGGTCGACGGGTTGCAGTGTGCGCAATCCTCCCGGGGCTGCCGGGCGGCGCGGACGGTGTTGCTCGAATTGGGGGGTAGGTTATGTGCGCGCGGGGCGCAGCAGCAGGCCACCCAGCAGCGGGGCGCCTGCGAGGCCGAGCGCGATCGACCCGGAAACGGGGATCGGGGCAGCGGCCAGGAGTGCGGTACGGCTCATCCTGCGGACGTTAGCGGAAATCGCAGCGTTGCGCAAGTAAATGGGGGTCAGACACCAATTACTTGCGCCCGCGCCGGTAATTGGTGTCTGACCCCATTTACTGTGAGCGTGTGAGCCTGGGACCGGAAATGGTGTCTGACCCCATTTACGGGCGCGGGCGCATCGTCCACAGCGTAACGATGAAGCCGGAGATCGCGTAGCAGACGAAGAAGCCGAAGATCACGATGCCGGGCTGGTAGGACAGCAGCGCGATGACCAGCACGAACGCGAACGCGACGAGGAAGGGCACGCTGCGCCGCAGGTTGAAGCTCTTGCCGCTGTAGTACTTGAGGTTGGACACCATCGCGAGGCCCGCGAACACCGTGATGGCCCAGGCCACCCAGCGGAAGCCGGCCGGGTCGATCATGTAGTCGTCGACGATGTAGACGAAGCTCGCGACGAGCAGCGCGGCCGACGGGCTCGGCAGGCCGGTGAACCAGCGCTTGTCGGCGACGTCCAGCATCACGTTGAAGCGCGCGAGCCGCAGCGCAGCGCCGGCGACGTAGACGAAGGCCGCGATCCAGCCCAGCTTGCCCATGTCGAGCAGCACCCACTCGTACATCACGAGCGCGGGCGCGGCGCCGAAGCTCACCATGTCCGCCAGGCTGTCGTACTCGGCGCCGAACGCACTCTGCGTGTGCGTCATCCGCGCGACGCGGCCGTCCAGGCTGTCGAGCAGCGCAGCGACGAAGATCGCGATGGCCGCGAGGTCGAACCGCGCGTTCATCCCCTGCACGATGGCGTAGAAGCCCGAGAACAGCGCCGCCGTCGTGAACAGGTTGGGCAGCACGTAGATGCCGCGCCGGCGGATGCGGTTCTTGCGCAGCGCGCGTTGCGTGTCGAAGTCGACCATGGCGTGCGGGGCCTTACGCGAGTTCGGCGAGGATGGTGGTCGTGGCGCTGACCTTGTCGCCGACCGTGGCCTTGGGCAAGGCGTTGAGCGGCAGGTAGACGTCCACGCGGGAGCCGAAGCGGATGAAGCCGTAACGCTGCCCGCGCGCGAGCGTGTCGCCCGGCTTCACGTAGCAGAGGATGCGGCGCGCCACCAGGCCCGCCACCTGCACGCAGGTGACGTCCACGCCGCCTGCCGTGCGGATGTGCAGCGCGTTGCGCTCGTTCTCGAGCGACGCCTTGTCGAGCGCGGCGTTCAGGAACGTGCCCGCGTGATACCACGCGTTCACCACCGTGCCGTCCACCGGCGAGCGGTTGGAGTGCACGTTGAACACGTTCATGAACACGCTGAGCTTCAGCGCGTCGCGGTAAGGGTAAGCGCGCGCGGCCCACGACCACGATGCGCCTGTCCGCCGGCGACAGCACCGCGTTCGGCGCCGCGGGAATCGCGCGCGGCGGATCGCGGAAGAACTGCAGCACGAACAGCGCGACGAGCCACCCGAGCACGCCGAGTGGCCACCATGCGAACGAGAGGAAGAGCGCGGCGGCCACGGCCAGCGCGAGATAGGGCCAGCCTTCGCGCGCGATGATCGGGTGGGGATAGTTGGAATTCGCCAAGGTGTTTGCAGCGCGATGCGCTATTGCGTTTGGGCGTCGATGCGCTTCTGCTCGTCCGCAGCTTGCGCCTTGAGGTCGTTGCCGACGTTGCGCGCGCGTTCCAGTTCCGGTGAACACGGCGCGGGCGTGGCGGTCGTGGGGTCCGTCGGCGCCGGCGCGCCGCCGCCCGGCACGCGTGCCGACCGACACGTGCTTGGTCGATTCGGCCGGGAGGAGCTTTGCCACCAGGATCTTGCCGAGCCACGCGACGATCAGCAGCGCGATCAGGAGCCCGATGAGGCCCAGCCGCGTTGCCGTTGGCGTGACGAAAAAATGGCCGCACGATCCATGCGGCCAGTATAGCGGGCGGGCGCCGCCCCGGTCTGGCGCGGCGCGGCGCAAGGATCGCCGGCGGCGCGCCGCGCGGTCGATCAGTTGCGCGGTCTGGTCGACGAGCTTGTTCTTGCGGATCCAGGGCATCATCGAGCGCAGCTTCTCGCCGACGACCGATCGAGTGCTCCGCCGTGATGCGGCGGCGCGACAGCAACGTCGGCGCGCCGGCGCGGTTCTCGAGGATGAAGTCCTTGGCGTAGTCACCGGTCTGGATCCGCTCGAGCATCGCTTTCATCGCCTGCTTGGTCTCCGGCGTGATGATGCGGGCTACTCGGATGGGTATCCGCATACCCAGTCACCTGTCCCATGATGGTGGCCATCGTCGTCTCGGCGGAAGCCGCGGACGACGGTTGCATCAGGTAGGCCCGCATCATCGAATAGGGTAGTTGCGGCGGCGTCGCAGTGTCGCGCGCACCGCGGCGAAACCTGGGCCAGAAGTCGCGCGCGAGTTCGTAGCCGCACGCCTCGCTGCGCACCAGCGCACGTCCCGCGTCATGCGCGCCGACGACGCTCGCCGAAAGCTGGTCAGCCTGATATTCGTTGCGCCGTGCCAGGACGAACGTGTACGCGTTGAAGTGAGGCGCATACCAATCCGCGAAGCGCCGCAGGACTCGCGACCCGAGGCTCGCGCCCTGCGCGGCCGAGGCCTGCAACGTGCTCCACGTACGCCGCAGGCGATAAACCCAGCTCCCGAAATGGCCGTGTCGCCCGGACAGGTGCCCGTATTCATGCGCAAGGACCGAACGAAGGTCGTCGACGCCCAAGGCCATCGCGAACGGAAGTCCGATGATCAGGTAATTCTCCATCCAGCCAAAGACACCGAGCCGCCCGTGCTGCACAACGGCGCAGTTGAAATCGTCGACCACGAGCACGTGGGCGATGGACGGACCCTGGAGCCGCGCCCTGATCGAATCCAGCGTCGCGAACAGCTCCGGCGCGTCGGCCCGGCTCACCTCGATGCCCATCGGCCGCGGCGCGCGAACCCACACCGCCCGCGCGAGGGAATAGCCGCCCACCAGCTCCGGGATCATGACCAGCTTGACGACTGCGAGCGCGCTGCTGTGCCAATAGCGGATGATCACCACGCCCGCCACGACCAGCAACGGCACCGCGGCCATCAGCAACCCGATGAAGCCGTAGCCAACCGCGACCATGCCCAGCACCCGGAGGCGATACGCGTTCGGCTTCGCGGTCGCGTAGCGTTCCAGCCGCCCGACGACCGCGCCGAAGTCCGCCTCCGAAGCTACGCGCGCCACGCCCGTCCCTAGATGCGCAGGATGCGCTCGCCGCGGCCGATGCCGGACGCGCCCGTGCGTACCGTTTCCAGGATGACGCCCGGCTCGATCGCCGTGATGAACGCATCGAGCTTGCTGCCGGTGCCGGTGAGTTCGATCGTATAGCTCTTGTCGGTGACGTCCAGGATGCGGCCGCGGAAGATGTCGGCGAGCCGCTTCATCTCGTCGCGATCCTTGCCCGACGCGCGCACCTTCACGAGCATCAGTTCCCGCTCGATGTGGTTGCCTTCGGTCAGGTCCACGACCTTCACCACCTCGACCAGCTTGTTGAGCTGCTTGGTGATCTGCTCGACGACGTCGTCCGAGCCGACGGTGACGATCGTCATCCGCGACATCGTCGCGTCTTCCGTCGGCGCCACGGTCAGCGATTCGATGTTGTAGCCGCGCGCGGAGAACAGGCCCGAGATCCGCGACAACGCGCCCGCCTCGTTCTCGACGAGGATCGACAGGATGTGGCGCATCTTAGAGTTCCTCCGCCAGGATCATTTCGGTAAGCCCCTTGCCGCCGGGCACCATCGGGAACACGTTCTCCGTCTGGTCCGTCATGAAGTCGAGGAACACCGTGCGTTCCTTGAGCTTGAACGCCTCGGCCAGCGCGCCGTCGATGTCGCCCGGCTTCTCGATACGCAGGCCGACGTGGCCATAGGCTTCCGCGAGCTTCACGAAATCGGGCAGCGCGTCCATGTACGACTCCGCGTAACGGTTGCCGTAGAAGAACTCCTGCCACTGCCGCACCATGCCCATGTAGCGGTTGTTGAGGTTCACCACCTTGATCGGCAGGTGGTACTGCTTGCACGTCGACAGTTCCTGGATGCACATCTGGATCGACGCTTCGCCCGTCACGCACGCGACAGTGGCGTCGGGGTTCGCCATCTGCGCGCCCATCGCGGCCGGGAGGCCGAAGCCCATCGTGCCCAGGCCGCCGGAGTTGATCCAGCGGCGCGGCTTGTCGAACTTGTAATACTGCGCGGCCCACATCTGGTGCTGGCCGACGTCGGACGTGATGATAGCGTCGCCCTTCGTCGCGGCGTACAGGCGCTCGATGACCATCTGCGGCTTGATCAGCGCGCTGCCGCGGTCGTACCTGAGGCAATCCTTGCGCTGCCACTCCTTGATGTCGGCCCACCACGCCTTCAGCGCGGCCGGGTCCGGGCGCTGCGGCGAGTTCTCGATCAGCTTGATCATCTCGTCGAGCACGTCGGCCACGTAGCCGACGATCGGCACATCGACCTTGACGCGCTTGGAGATCGACGAGGGATCGATGTCGATGTGGATGATCTTGCGGTCGTTGCGCGAGAAGTGCGCAGGATCGCCGATCACGCGATCGTCGAAGCGCGCGCCGACGGCGATCAGCACGTCGCTGTGCTGCATCGCCATGTTCGACTCGTACGTTCCGTGCATGCCTGGCATGCCCGTGAACTGCGGGTCGGTGGCGGGGAAGCCGCCCAGGCCCATCAGCGTCGTCGTGCAGGGGAAGCCGAGCAGGCGCGCGAGGCGCGTGAGCTGCGGCGCGGCGTCGTTGAGGATGACGCCGCCGCCCGCGTAGATCATCGGGCGCTTCGCCTCCAGCAGGAGCTGCACGGCCTTCTTGATCTGGCCCAGGTGGCCCTTGGTCACCGGGTTGTACGAGCGCAGCGTCACCGTCTTCGGATAGCTGTATTCGGTGGACGCCTGCGTGACGTCCTTCGGGATGTCGACGAGCACGGGGCCGGGACGGCCGCTGGCCGCGAGATAGAACGCCTTCTTGATCGTCGTCGCCAGGTCCTTGACGTCCTTGACCAGGAAGTTGTGCTTGACGCAGGGCCGCGTGATGCCGACCGTGTCGCACTCCTGGAACGCGTCCTGGCCGATCGCATGCGTGGGCACCTGGCCCGTGAGCACGACCATCGGCACCGAATCCATGTAGGCGGTGGCGATGCCCGTTACCGCGTTGGTGACGCCGGGACCGGAGGTCACCAGCGCGACGCCGACCTTCTGCGACGAGCGCGAATAGCCGTCGGCCGCGTGGACCGCGCCCTGCTCGTGCCGGACCAGCACGTGCTTGACCGCGTCCTGCTTGAAGATCTCGTCGTAGATGTTGAGGACCGCGCCGCCCGGATAGCCGAAGACGAACTCCACGCCTTCGTCCTTGAGACAGCGGACCACGATTTCCGCACCCGTCAGTTCCATCACTCGCCTCGTCTGGATAAATCGACCGCGCACGACAACGCCACGCCGCGTGACGCCAGGGACACCTGCATCGATCTCACGCGCCGGGTGGGGCGCTGCCTGCTGGTTGCCCGCGACGATGAGCGGGGCATTGGGCCAATCGGGAAACCCGTCGCGGCAGCGCGGCTTGGAGGCTCCGTCCGCACTTGTGGTGCATCGGGAGGCTGCGCCGACGACGGTTTGCAGCAATGAACCCATGAGACTAGCGAATTGCTGCAACGCGGTCAAGGCGGGAACGGGGAATCGGGGTCGGACTCCGCGGAATTGGGAGCTGCGCAAATGAAATGGGGTCAGACTCCATTTCCGCGGACAGGCGCATGTGCGGCGCGCTGGCCCGGAGGAAATGGAGTCTGACGCCCTATAATCGCGCGCCATCACCCCCGCATCGGTCGTCAAACTGGCTACTCGGCAGGAAATCTCGGGCTTTCTGGCGGGCGTCGAGCGCCGCGCGTTCAAGCAGGCGATGTACGCCGTGCGCGACGAGGACGCCGCGCTCGACATCGTCCAGGACGCGATGCTAAAGCTGACCGAGCGCTATTCCGACAAGCCGGCGGAGGAGCTCGCGCCGATCTTCCAGCGCATCCTGCAGAACGCCGTCCACGACCACTTCCGCCGCCAGAAGGTGCGCTCGACCTGGACGACGATCATGTCCGCGCTGGGCCGGGGCGAGGACAAGGACGACGACTTCGACCCGCTGGAAACCATCGAGGCCAAGTCCGACTCCAACGCCACCGTCGACCCGGCCACGCAGGCCGAGCAAAGCCAGGTGATGGCCGCCATCGAGGCGGCGCTCGCCAAGCTGCCGCCGCGTCAACGGGAAGCGTTTTTGCTGCGTTACTGGGAGGAACTCGACGTTGCGGAGACCGCCGTCGCAATGGGCTGCTCGGAAGGGAGCGTCAAGACCCATTGCTCGCGCGCCGTCCACGCGCTGTCCGCAATGCTCGCCGCCAAGGGGCTTCGGCTATGACCGAACGTGAAGAAGAATTCGCCGGAAAAATAAAGGGTTACCTCGACCGTTCCGCGGCGGACCTGAAGCCCGGGCTCGCCTACCGGCTGCGCCAGGCGCGCGAATCGGCGCTGGCGCAACTCGACGGGGCCGTCCCCGCCATTGCGCCGTCGATGGTCCTCGCCGGGGCGCACGGCTTTGCCGCGACCGGCCCCCGCCGTTCCCGCAAGCCGCTGTATTCGCTGGTCGCGCTGCTGTTCTTGGCCGTGATCAGCGGTGTCGGCTACCAGCAGTACCGCGCCTACACGCACATCCAGGAACTGGAGGAGCTCGACGCCCAGATCCTGTCGTCCGAACTGCCCATCGACGCCTACCTGGACGGGGGATTCCAGACTTGGCTCAAGACTTCGCTCGACGACTGACCTGGGCCGTCGCGCTCGCGACGGTCCTCGTCGGCATGCCGGTGGCGGCTGCGCCGCTGCCCATCCCCGCGCCGAAGTGGTCCGAACTGACCCCGCAGCAGCAGGCGACGCTCGCCCCGCTCGCGCAGGACTGGAACACGATGGACCCGGCCCGGCGCCGCAAGTGGATCGGCCTCGCCGAGCGCTACCCGCGGATGTCGGCCACTCAGCAGGCGCAGACGCAAAGCAAGATGCGCGAATGGGCCCAGCTGACGCCCGACCAGCGCGACGCCGCGCGCAAGGAATACCAGACGATGCGCTCGCTGACGCCCGCCCAGAAGGCGGAGATGCGCAGCAAGTGGGAACAGTACCGCAGCCTGCCGCCGGAGAAGCAGCAGGAGATGCGCGCCAAGGCCGAGGCCGCGCACGCCAAGCCCACGGCACGCGCGGGCGGTGTGCCGCGAGGGGCCGTCCCGTCCAAGCCTCCGGTCCCCGCTGCCGGGGCCACCGCGAACGGGGCCCCGGTTGCGCCCGCCGCGGCGCGGGCGCCCGCCGGCTCGCCGACCACGTGGGAGCGCAAGCGAAAACGCGGTCGGCGCGGGTCAAGGTAGGGTCGGACTCCGCAGGGTCCGGAGCGCCACGCCTGCTGGGGTCAGACTCCATTTCCGACAGGCTATTTTTGACGACCCGAAAATAGGGTCGGACGCCCTATAACGCGCGCCATCCACCGCCACATCGGTCGTCCATCTGGCCACTCGTCAGGAAATTTCGCTTTCTGGCAAGCGTCGAGCGCCGCGCGTTCAAGCAGGCGATGTACGCCGTGCGCGAGTCGAGGACGCGGCGCTCGACATCGTCCAGGACGATGCTGAAGCTGACCGAGCGGGCCACGCCGACAAGCCCGCCGCCGAGCTCGCGCCGATCTTCTCCAGCGCATCCTGCAGAACGCATCCATGACCATTTCCGCCGGCAGAAGGCATGCTGCTCGACCTGGACGACGATCATGTCCGCGCTGGGCCGGGGCGAGGACAAGGACGACGACTTCGACCCGCTGGAAACCATCGCCGCCAAGCTCCAACGCGACGGTCGACCCGGCCGCGCAGGCCGAGCAGGGTCAGGTCATGGCGGTCATCGAGGCGGCGCTCGCCAAGCTGCCGCCGCGTCAACGGGAGGCGTTTTGCTGCGTTACTGGGAAGAGCTCGACGTTGCGGGAAACCGCCGTCGCGATGGGCTGCCGGAAGGTAAAGGGTCAAGACCCATTGCTCGCGCGCCGTCCACGCGCTGTCCGCAATGCTCGCCGCCAAGGGCTTCGGCTATGACCGAACGTGAAGACGAATTCGCCGGAAAAATAAGGGTTACTGACCGCTCGGCGGCGGACCTGGAAGCCGGGCTCGCCTATCGGCTGCGCCAGGCGCGCGAATCGGCGCTGGCGCAACTCGACGGGCGGTCCCCGCCGCGGCGGGTCGATGGTCCTCGCCGGTGCGCACGGCTTCGCGACCGATGCCGGTGCGTCCCGCAAGCCGCTGTATTCACTGGTCGCGCTGCTGTTCTTGGCCGTGATCAGCGGTGTCGGCTACCAGCAATACCGCGCCTACACGCACATCCAGGAACTGGAGGAGCTCGACGCCCAGATCCTGTCGTCCGAACTGCCCATCGACGCCTACCTGGACGGGGGATTCCAGACTTGGCTCAAGACTTCGCTCGACGACTGACGCTGGCGCTCGCGCTCGCGGTGGTCCTCGTCGGCATGCCGGTGGCGGCTGCGCCGCTGCCGATCCCCGCGCCGAAGTGGTCGAACTGACCCCGCAGCAGCAGGCGACGCTCGCCCCGCTCGCGCAGGACTGGAACACGATGGACCCGGCCCGGCGCCGCAAGTGGATCGGCCTCGCCGAGCGCTACCCGCGGATGTCGGCCACTCAGCAGGCGCAGACGCAAAGCAAGATGCGCGAATGGGCGCAGCTGACGCCCGACCAGCGCGACGCCGCGCGCAAGAATACCAGACGATGCGCTCGCTGACGCCCGCCCAGAAGGCGGAGATGCGCAGCAAGTGGGAACAGTACCGCAGCCTGCCGCCGGAGAAGCAGCAGGAGATGCGCGCCAAGGCCAGCACGCGCACGCCAAGCCCACGGCACGCGCGGGCGGTGTGCCGCGGGGGCCGTCCCGTCCAAGCCTCCGGTCCCCGCTGCCGGGACCCACCGCGAACCCGGCCCCGGTTGCGCCCGGCGCGGCGCGGGCGCCGCCGGCTCGCCGACCACCGCCGCGCCGCCGGCCACCACCGTCCCGCCTGCACCCGCCACCGCGCCGATGCGCCTTCGCGCGCTGATCGCGCGGGATGACCTGGTCGGCTCGCCCGCCGCGCCGGCCGCGCCCGCGCCGACGTTCCGCCCGCGGCAATGCTGTGCCGGCCTCGCGCGCCGGCTCGGCGCGCGTTGCACGAGCTGCTCCTGCTGACGGCGCTGCTGTTCGTCGTCGGCTTCGCGCTGCTGCCGCTCGCCACCCCCGGCCATGCGGGCAGCGCCGACACGACCAACGGTGCCGCCGCTCGCCTGACGCAGGTGATGCTGTTCTGCCTGCAGTTCGGCATCGCCGCCGCGTATTTCGCGTGGTGCTGGACCGGCGGCCGCCGCACGCTGCCGCAGAAGACGTGGCGGCTGCGGCTCGTGACCGTCGCCGGCGACGCGCCGGACCGGAAGGCCGCGCTGCTGCGCTACGTCGCGGGCTGGATCGGGCCGCTGGCCGCCGTGCTCGCCTACCCGGCGCTGGCCACGCATCACGTCGGCACGCTGGTGCTCGTGCCGCTGTTCGCCAACTACCTGTGGGCGCTGGTCGACCGCGACCGGCAGTTCCTGCACGACCGCATCGCGCGCACTCGCATCATCCGCCGCACCCAGGCGCCCGTTGGACGCCAGGTCGGGTCGAGGCGACGCCGCGGCCTTGCGACACCGCCTCGTCAGGGCGCCGGCCGCGCGCGCCCGAGCACCACGCCGACGGCGATCAGCACCATCCCGACGATCGCCAGCAGCGTGAGCCGCTCGCCGAAGAGCAGGTAGGCCATCACGGCGGTAACGGCCGGCACGAGGAAGAAGAGCCGCGCGACGTCGGCCGCGGCCCCGTGGCGCAGCAGCCAGTACAGCACGGAGATCGAGATCATCGACAGCACGACGACCGACCACGCAAGCGCGCCGGCGAACGCGGGCGCCCAGTCGACGCGCCAGCCGTCGACGAACGCGACCAACGGCAGGTAGCCGAGCGCGCAGGCCGCGAACTGCACGACGGCACCGGAGCGCAGGTCGACGTCGCGGCAATAGCGCTTCTGGTACAGCGTGCCGACGCTGATGCCGGCGAGCGCCGCCACCAGCGCGACGACGCCCGGCCAGCCCGCTGCCTCGAGCTTGTGGCCGACGACCAGCGCGACGCCCGCAAGCCCGATCGCCAGCCCCATCCACTGCCGCCCGACGACGCGCTCGCCCAGCCACAGCCACGCGAGCAGCACGGTCAGCAAGGGCTGCAACCCGACGATCATCGCGCTGACGCCCGCGGCCGTGCGCTGGAGATGGCGAAGAACGCACAAGCCCAGATAAACGCCATGCACGAGCCAGCCAGCGACGGCGCACGCCAGGTCGACGCCGCGCGGCCACGGCGCCGGCGGCCGCCGCGACGGCCGCCATCAGCACGGCGACGATCGCGAAGCGGTAGCCGAGGAACGTGAACGGCGGCGCGTGTGGCAGCCCGTACTTGGCCGCGATGAAGCCCGTGCTCCACAGCAGCACGAACACGGCGGGAAAGGGGCGACGCGCGCCGGCGCGCGCAGGTCGCCGGGGACCGCCGCGCTCATGGGCGGCCGCCCGCGCCGTCACGCCTTCTTCTTGCGTGGGGGCTTCGCGAAGCGCCGCACCGACTCGACGATTTCCTGCTTCGCTTCCTCGGCACCCACCCAGCCGGCGATCTTCACCCACTTGCCCGGCTCCAGGTCCTTGTAGTGCTCGAAGAAGTGCGCGATCTGCTGCGTCGTGATCGCGGGCAGGTCGCGCGGCGACTGCACGTCGCGATAGATGGCGGACAGCTTGTCGATGGGCACGGCGAGGATCTTGGCGTCGCCGCCCGCCTCGTCTTCCATCTTCAGCATGCCGATCGGCCGGCAGCGTACGACGACGCCGGTGATCAGCGGCACCGGCGACAGCACCAGCACGTCGGCCGGGTCGCCGTCGGCCGACAGCGTCTGCGGGATGTAGCCGTAGTTGCACGGGTAGTGCATGGCCGTCGACATGGAAGCGGTGTCGACGAATACGGCGCCGGTGGCCTTGTCGACCTCGTACTGATCGGATCGCCGTGCATCGATTTCGATGACGACGTTGCAATCGTTGGGGATGTCCGTGCCGGCAGGGACGCGATCGAGGCTATCGGGAAGCGCAGGAAAGGGCGTAGGGGGCCCGCAATTATACGAGACGCGCGCCGCACGAGGCGTATGCTGGTCGCGTGCGCCCCGCCCGCCTCGTGCCCGTGCTCGCCGCTCGATAGCCTGTCCGCGCTGCGCAGACGCCGCCCGCCGCAGCGCCACTTTATGCGCCAGGCGCCGTGACGGCGGCGCCGTCCGCGCTCGCGCTCCCCACGTTCTCGGCCGGCACGCCCGGCCATGGCTGCTGCCGTCCGGCTGGGTCAACGTCCCCATCAACGAGCGCAAGACGCCCACGCGCTACGACGTCGTGAGCGACGGCGGCACCGCGGTGCTGCACGCGGTGGCCGACAGTTCCGCAAGCCTCGTCGGCCACGAGCTCGCGCTCGACGTCACGGCGACGCCAATCGCGCACTGGCGGTGGAAGACGGCCGCCATTGTGCCGGGCGCCGACAACGCGACGCGCGATCACGAGGATGCCGCGGCGCGCGTGATCTTCGAATTCGACGGCGATCGCAGCAAGCTCTCGCTCTCGGACCAGGCGGCGTTCCGGCTGTCGAAGATCGTCTCGGGCCGCGTCCTCGCCTACGCCACGCTGATGTACGTGTGGTCCACCAGCGCGCCGGTCGACACGATCATCGTCGATCCGTTCACCAACCGCATCATGATCGTCGTTGCCACCAGCGGCAACGCGGAAGCGGGTCACTGGCAGCCGGTGACGCGCAACCTCGTCGCCGACTTCCGGCGCGCATTCAACGAGGCGCCGGGCAAGCTCGTGTCCGTCTCGGTGATGACCGACACGGACAACACCGGCACGCATGCCGAGAGCTGGTACGGCGACATCACGCTGACCGCGGCGCCGCACTGAGCGGATTGCCGCGCGGCGATGCGCGCGCCGCTGCGCTCGCTGCGTTCACGCGCCATGGATCGCGTGCGCGGCGCCGAACGGCTATCATCGTGCGTCATGACCCACGCACATTCCGTCGAACCGATGACCGCCGTCGCGGCGGGCCCGACGATGGTCGAGCAGGTGTATCGCGCGATCCTCGACGCGATCATCGACGGCCGCCTCGAGCCCGGCGAGCGGCTGACGCAGGAAAGCGTCGCCGCCAAGCTTGCCGTGTCGCGCCAGCCGGTGGGCCAGGCGCTGATGCTGCTGCGCGAACAGAAATTCGTCGCGCAAGCCGGCCGGCGCGGGCTGATGGTGGCGCCGCTCGACCGCGAGTTCATGCGCTGGATCTACGAGCT
>JBGAIC010000003.1:0-138134 GCA_044225845.1 Casimicrobiaceae bacterium | reverse complement strand
CGTCGACGACGCGGAAGGCTATGCGCGGATGCTGTACGCGGCGCTGCGCGAACTCGACGCCGCGCGCGCCGACGCGCTGCTGATCGAGGACGTGCCCGCCACGCCGGCGTGGCTTGCCGTGCGCGACCGTCTTGCGCGAGCCACGCATGGTTGAGCGCGCGGTACCGGTCGTCGTCGTCGCGCCGGACTCGTTCAAGGGTTCGCTCGCGGCCACCGACGTCGCCGCGGCCATTGCGCGGGGCCTCCGGCGCGCAAACCCCGATGCGGTGGTGATCGAGAAGCCGATGGCGGACGGCGGCGAAGGGACGCTCGCGGCCGTGCTGGCGGCATCGCCGGGTGCGCGGCCTGTCGCGCTTGCGGCGCACGGCGCCGCCGGTCATGCGATGACGATCGCCGTCGCCACGCTGGCCGACGGCACGGGCGTGCTCGAGGTCGCGAACATCGTCGGCCTCACCGATGCCGACGGCACGAGCGTGCCCGTTACCGCGCGCGACACGCGCGGCGTCGGCGAGGCGCTGCGCGCGCTGGTCGACGCCGGCTGCGCGCGCGTGATGATCGGGCTCGGCGGCAGCAGTACCAACGACGGCGGCGCGGGCTTGCTCGCCGCGCTGGGCGTGCGCTTCGCCGATGCGCAAGGCCGCGACGTCGCGCCGACGCCCGCGGGGCTCGCCGCACTTGCACGCGTCGACGCTGGCGGCCTCGACGCGCGGATCGCGGCGTGCCAACTGGTGCTCATGTCGGACGTCAACAATCCGCTGACCGGCGCACAAGGCGCGACCGCGGTGTTCGGCCCGCAAAAGGGCGTCGCCGACGCCGACGTCGCGATCATCGACGCAACGCTCGCCCGCTATGCGGATGCCGTGGAAGCGGCGCTGGGACGCCGCGTGCAGCACGCGCCGGGCGCCGGCGCGGCTGGCGGCCTGGGCTTCGCGCTGCAGCTGATCGGCGCCACGTTCCGCTCGGGCGCGGACGTCGTCGCCGACGCGATCGGCCTCGACGCCGCACTCGCCGGCGCGCACTGGGCCATCACCGGCGAGGGCCGCTCCGATGCGCAGACCGCAATGCGCAAGGCGCCGTGGGTCGTGGCCGAGCGTGCGCACGCTCGCGGCGTTCCCGTGTCGCTGTTGTCGGGCGCCGTCGATCCCGCCGCGCTGCCGGTGCTTGCGCCGCAGTTCGCGGGAACCTTCGCGCTGCCGCCAGGCCCGCGCACGCTCGCCGAATCGCTCGCGCACGCGGACGCGTGGCTCGCGGACCGCGCCGAAGCGATGGCGCGCCTGCGCTTCGGCTGACGCGCTTCGGCTGCGCCCGCGGGCACGAATCACGCGGCTGCGGTGGCCGCGTCCTGCCCGGCGGAGGCTTGATGCTCGGCGCATTCTCCCGGCGCATACAGCTGCCGCACTTCGGTCTCGCCTTCCCAGCCGGGCCAGTGCTGCTTGTGCAGTTCCATGAAGCGCACGGCCGCACGCACCGCGTCCTCGCGCGACTTCAATTCGAACTGCGCATAGCCGCCCACGATCTCCTTGGTCTCGGTGAACGGACCGTCGGTGACGGTGACCTTGCCGTTGGCCAGGCGCACGCGGGCGCCTTGCGCGGTCGGGGCAAGGCCGCCGCTGCCGATCATCCGGCCTGCGCGTGTCTCTTCCTCGGCCAGTTGCGTCATCGCGTCCATCAGCGCCTGCGGCGGACGGCCCTGGTTCTCGGCCAGCTTGACGATCATCATGAATCGCATCGTGGATCTCCTCGAAGTTTGGTTGCGGAGCGCCGGCCCGGCGGTGCCGGATCGCGCTCTACTCTTTAGTCGAGCGGGGAGCCGGCCGTTCGACAATCGTTGCGGATATTTTTTGCGCGATCACGGCTCAAACCGACAATTCCCGCACCGGCCTTACCTCCACACTGCCCACACGCGCCGGCGGGATCTTCGCGGCCAGCTGGATCGCCTCGTTGAGGTCGCGTGCGTCGATCAGGTAGAAGCCGGCGAGCTGCTCCTTCGTTTCGGCGAAGGGGCCGTCGGTAACCGTCAGCTTGCCATTGCGCACGCGCAACGTGGTCGCGGTGTCCACCGATTGCAGCGCTTCCGCCGCGACGTGGTGGCCGCTTGCGCGCAGCGCGTCGTTGCAGGCCTTGCATTCGCTGTCGGCAATGCCGTGGGGGTTACGCTCGTCCAGGTAGACGAGGCACAGGTATTTCATCGTGGGCTCCCGGTGGCGGTGGCAGGCGGACGGAGGGCGTCGAGCGTAACGCCGAGACCGTACAGCATGCCCGTCCAGCGGTCCTTGAGGTAGCGTGCAGCCTCGTCGGGCAGGTTCTCGTGGATCACTTCCAGCGCGCACCCGTGGCCCTGCGGCAGCATCGCCACGCGGACGCGGGAGACGGCCGGCGTCCCCGGCCGGCCGGCGGCACCGCGAATCTCCTCGTAGCGGCCCGCGTACTCGAGGGCCGCGGGGCCCTCGCGCGCGGCGAAGCGGAACGCGCCGCCCACCCTCGCGTCGATGGCCACGTGCGCAAGCGGCTGCGACGCTGTCGCGAAGAGCCAGCGGCCCGCGACGGCGGGGTCGAACCACGCGTCGAACAGCCGCGCGGGCGGCACGCCAAAGCGCCGCCGCACGCGGATCGATCGCGTTCGCGGCGACGCGTTCACCAGGCTTCCCGTCATGGCTCGTGCTCCTGTCGGAAGGGGTCCCGCCACGCGGGACCCTCATCGAATGGTCGAACGGGCGGGCCCCGATTCGACAATGGGCGCCGGCATTTTTCGACGTGCCGGCCGCGCGGCAGGCCGCGTCGAGTCAGTCGGGCAGCTCGGCCAGCCGGCGCTCGAGGAAGGCGCGCTCCGGCGCCTGGCGGGCGAGCGCAAGCGCCCGCTCGTAGGAGGCGCGGGCCTGCGCGGAACGGCCCAGCCGGCGGCACAGGTCGGCATGCGCGGCGTGGGCCAGGTGATAGTCCTGCAGGTCGCCGCGCGCGAGGAGCGCGTCGATCACCGCAAGGCCGGCGGCCGGCCCGTCGCGCATCGCCACCGCGACGGCGCGGTTGAGCTCGATCACGGGCGACGGTTCGACGCGCAGCAGCACGTCGTACAGGCCGACCATCTCGTGCCAGTCCGTGGCCGCGGTACTGGGTGCGTTGGCATGCACCGCGGCCAGTGCCGCCTGCAACGCATACGGCCCCGCACGCCGCGTCGCGAGCGCGCGCTCGACGAGCGCCGAGCCTTCGGCGATCAGCACCCGGTCCCACAACGAGCGATCCTGGGCGTCGAGCAGCACCAATTCCCCTGTCGGCGACGTGCGCGCGGCACGCCGCGATTCCTGCAGCAGCATCAGCGCGAGCAGGCCCATCGCCTCGGGTTCGGGCAACAGCGCCACGAGCAGGCGGCCGAGACGGATCGCTTCGCCCGACAGGTCCACGCGCGTCAGCGACTCGCCCGACGACGCCGAATAGCCTTCGTTGAACACCAGGTAGATCACGCGCAGCACGCTGTCGAGGCGCGCGGCGAGCTCGTGCGGCTCAGGCACCTGGCAGGGGATGCGCGCGTCGCGGATCTTGGTCTTGGCACGCACGATTCGCTGCGCCAGCGCGGGCGCGCCGCTGAGGTAGGCCTGCGCGATCACCTCGGTCGTCAGGCCGCACACCTCGCGCAGCGTCAGCGCCACCTGCGCATCCGCCGCCAGCGCCGGGTGGCAGCACGTGAAGATCAGCCGCAGCCGGTCGTCCTCGATGGCGTCGGGATCCGGCGGCGTGGATTCGTCGGCGATCGCCTCCACCCGCTCGAGGTGTTCCTCGAGCGAATCGAAGCGCGCATGCCGGCGGATGCCGTCGATCGCCTTGAAGCGGCCCGCCGACACGAGCCAGGCGCGCGGATTGGCGGGAATTCCATCGCGCGGCCATTGTTCGAGCGCGGCGCGAAACGCGTCGTGCAGCGCCTCTTCCGCCAGGTCGAAGTCGCCGAGCAGGCGCACCAGCGTCGCGAAGACGCGGCGCGACTCGGTGCGGTAGATCGCGTTGGTGGCGGCGTGTACGTCATCCGCGCGGTCGCGGGTCATGGCGGACCAAGTTTGCGTGCGGGGGATCCCGCCGCCGATTATGGACGAGTCGCCGTACACCGCGACTCGAGGCGCACAGCCGCAGGAGCCGCGCGCAGGGCGCCCCCCAAGGCAAAAGCGCCCCGTACGGGGCGCCTTTGCGTGCGTTCGCGCGGAGCGATCCCCGCGCCCGTTCCGTTCGCGTGCGACTAGTTGCTGCTGCCGTGCGGCGACTCCAGCTTGGCCATCGCCATCTCGATGTTCTTCTTCATGCTGAGCGAATCCGCGCCCTGGCTCGGCGGGAAGTCCTGCAGGCTCTTCAGATGCGCGGCCAGGAACGGACCCGCAGCCGTCGGCGCCCACATCTTCTGCGCGAAGAACTTGCGGCCGATGTAGCCCCACTCGTGCGACTCGGGATCCATCTTCTCCATCGGGTCCATCAGCAGGTTGAAGAGGTAGGGCACGCTGGGATAGGCCTTCTCGTTCCACCAGCTGCCTTCCTTCTTGACGCCGATGTGCATCTTCCAGCTGTCGACGCGCACCGCCATCAGGTCGGTCTCGTCGTAGTAGTAGTACTCGCGGCGCGCCGACTTCGGCGACTTGCCGGTCCAGTGGTCGATGTTGTTGTAGCCGTCGAGGTGGACCTTGTACGTCATGCCGTTGGCGGCCTTGTAGCCCTTGGCGAGTTCTTCCTTGATGTTGGGGAAGCCCGCGGCCACGGCGAGCGTCATGAACAGGTCCTCGTGCGACTGCATGCCGTTGGACACGCTGTGCGGCGGGATCTTCGCCTTCCAGCGCGCGACGCAGGGCACGCGGACGCCGCCTTCCCACGTCGTCCCCTTCTCGCCGCGGAACGGCGCATAGCCGCCGTCGGGCCACATCATCATCTCGTTGCCGTTGTCGGTGGTGTAGATGACGATCGTGTTGTCGTCGACGCCCATCTGCTCGAGCTTCTTCAGCAGGATGCCGACGTGCTCGTCGTGCTCCAGCATCTTGGCGCGCACGACGTCGGTCTCGGAGCGGCCTTCGTCGACCGCCTTCTGCACGTACTTCTTCTGCGGGTGCGACCAGATGTGGATGGCCGTCGAGTTGAACCAGCAGAACCACGGCTTGCCGCTCTTGCCGGCGCGGTCCATCCAGTCGAGCGTCTTGTCGACGACTTCCTTGTCGAACGTCTCCATCCGCTTGCGCGTCAGCGGGCCCGTGTCGACGATCTTCTGCTTGCCCACCTTGCCGAACTTGGGATCGGTGGTCTTGTCGTCCTTGTCGGTAGCCCACGCGTGCAGCACGCCACGCGGCCCGAACTTCTTCTTGTAGTCGGGGTTCTTCTGGCCCGGGTAGTCGAGTTCTTCCGGCTCTTCTTCCGCGTTGAGGTGGTAGAGGTTGCCGAACCACTCGTCGAAGCCGTGCACCGTCGGCAGGAACTCGTTGCGATCACCGAGGTGGTTCTTGCCGAACTGGCCGGTGACATAGCCCGCGGCCTTCAGCACCTCGGCCAGCGTCGGGTCTTCCTTCTGGATGCCGCGCGTGGAGCCCGGGATGCCGATCGTCGTCATGCCGGTGCGCACCGGGAGCTGGCCCATGATGAACGCGGCGCGTCCCGCGGTGCAACTGGGCTGGCCGTAATGGTCGGTGAACAGGATGCCGTCGTGCGCGATGCTGTCGATGTTGGGCGTCTTGCCCATCATGCCGTGCGTGTACGCGCCGACGTTCCACATGCCGATGTCGTCGCCGAAGATGACGAGGATGTTGGGCCGGTCGGACTTCGCTTGCGGGCTCTTGGGTGCTGGGGACTTGGCCATGCTGGGCTCCTGGCGGAGAAGATGAAGGTTCCGGATGGGTGTTGCGAGGTGGGGGGATGATTGTGCGCGCGCTGCAACTCAGCGGGCAATGCCTTCGATGGCCTGCACGAGCGCCTCGCCGGCGAAGGGTTTGATCAGGCAGCAACAGCCGGGGTCCGCGATGCGGCGGTGCAACGCGGCATCGTCGAAGGCCGTGATGAAGACGGCCGGCGGGCGCGCGCCGCGTGCGCCGAGGCTCTCCCACAGCGCGACGCCGGACCGCCCGGGCAGGTGCACGTCGAGCACGAGGCAGTTGGCCACGGCGGCGACGTCCGCTGCCAGCGCGGCCTCCGCCGTCGCGTACTCTGCGGTCGCGAAACCGGCCATCTGCAGCACCCTCCTGATCGCGCGCCGCATGCTCTCGTCGTCGTCGACCACGACCACGCGCCGCTGGTGTTGCGTAGCCGAAGCGTGGGTCGATGCAGCGATGACGGGCTCCGGCTCGCGGGATTGATCCGGCGATCGTCGGCCAATGCCGCGAAGCGCGAAACGTACGCTCGGGCGAGCGGAGCCTGCCCTTTGGTGCAGCGCTAGCGCGCCTTTGCGCGCGCGATCGATTCCGCCTGGCGCACGAGGTCGGCCACCGACTCGGCGTTCATCTTGGCCATCACCTGCGCGCGATGCATCTTGACGGTCCGCTCGGCGATGCCGAGCGCGGCCGCGATCTGCTTGTTGAGCTGTCCCGCGACGACGCCGTCGAACACCTGCCGCTCGCGCTCGCTCAGCGTCGCGTGCGCGGCGAGCGCGGCCGCCTCCGTCGCATGGGCATCGCGCTGCGACGCGCCCTGCAACAGCGCCGCGCGCACGGCGTCGAGCAAGGCCTCGGGGTCCACCGGCTTGGTCAGGAAGTCGACGGCGCCGGCTTTCATCGCGCGCACGCTCGACGTCACGTCGCCGCGCCCGGTCAGGAACACGACCGGCAGCGGGCAGCGCATCCCGGCAAGCGCCGCCTGCAGCTCGAGCCCGCTCGGCCCCGGCATGCTCAGGTCCAGCAACACGCAGCCGGCGGCATCGCGCGGCGGCGCCAGCAGGAAATGCCCGGCGGACGTGTATTCGCGCACCGCGAAGCCATGGACGCGCAAGAGGCGCGCGACGCTCGTGCGCATCGACTCGTCGTCGTCGACGACGTGTATCACCGGCTCGCCGCGCACCGTGGCGCTCACGCAGCACCGTCCGGCGGCAACGTCACCGTGAATTCGGCGCCGCCCGCGGTCACGTTGCGCGCCGTCAGCCGGCCCCCGTGCGCCTCGACGATGTTGCGCGCGATGGAGAGGCCCAACCCCATGCCGTCCTGCTTGGTCGAGAAGAACGACTCGAACAGCCGCAGCAGCGCGTCGGCGGCGATGCCGGGCCCATGGTCCGTCACGACCAGCGTGGCCCCGCCGTCCGCCGCGCGCGCCACCTCGACGGTAGCGCGGCGCCGCGGCGCGGGGATGTCGGCCATCGCATCGAGCGCATTCATGCAGAGGATCACGATTACCTGCTGGATCTGGATACGGTCGACGCGCAGCACCAGCGCCGGCACGTCGCTCGCGTGCGCGATCGTCGCGCCGCGACGCCGCGCCTCGCCGGCGATGAGCCGCGTCGTGTCGCCCACGAGCGCGACGAGGTCCACCGGCTCCAGCGTCACGTCGCGCGCCGTCACCAGGCCGCGCACACGGACGATGATATCGCGTGCGCGCAGGCTGTCGCGGCGGATGTCGCCGACGATGTCCGCGAGCTCGGCGCGGTCGAGTTCGCGCGCTTCGAGCAGCTTCTCCGCCGCGCCCGCGTTGGCGAGCATCGCGCCCAGCGGCTGGTTCATCTCGTGCGCGATCGACGCCGTAAGCTCCCCGGCGAGCGCCAGGCGCGACGCATGCGCGAGTTCCGCGCGCCGCGCGCGGGCTTCGCGCTCGGCGTGGCGGCGCGCGCGCCGCTGCAGCACCAGCGCCAGGATCAGCAGCGACTGGCCGACGACGGCGACGAGCGCCGCCACGACGTACCAGCGGTACTCGCGCCACAGCGAAGGCGGCTCGAACTGGACGTTGCAATCCGGCGGCAGCGCGGAGCTCCGCAGCCGGTGCGCCTCGAGCCGCGAGCCGTCCGCCAGGCAGCGCGACGGAGCCGGTGCAAGGACCGGCAATTCCGTTCCGGGTGGCGCCGCCATCAGCGTGAACACGGCTTCCGCAACGCGGCGGCCGCGCTCCGCATAGCTTTCGACGGAGCCGGCCACCATGCCGGCGCCGAGATAGGTGTCGACGATGCCGTATACCGGCGCCGGCGCGGTGTCCGCGATGTGGCGCAGCACCTCGCGCGGCACGAACGTGCGCCCCGCCGGATCGCGGAACATCATCAGGTAGACGATCGCGTCGTGCGGACCCAGGTGCGCGACGTCCGCCATCAGCGCGTCCAGTTCGCGCCCGGTCCAGAACTCCACCGGCACGGGCGGCGGGCGTGCCGCCAGTTGCGCGCGCGCCTCGTTGGCCACCGTCACGTCGTAATCGCTGGAGCCGCCGACGACGACGATGCGCTTCAGCGCCGGGTCGAGGCGCACCGCCAGCGCCGCGGTGCCGGCGATGTCGTACAGCACCGGTATGCCGGTGGCCAGCGGCGGCAGCTTGCGCGCGCCCAGCTCGGCGGGCATCACCGTATGGAACACGATGCGTGCCTGCGGCCACAGCGCGGCGCGGTTGTCGAGCGCGAAGTCGAGCGCCGGCCCCGCCGCGGCGATCACGATGTCGATCGGCTGCCGCGCGTACTTGCGCGTGAGCAGCTCGCGCAGCGCACCGTCGATCTGGCCCTGCGGGAAGCGCAGCATGTCGAGCGTCTCGGCGAAGATCTCGACGGGATGCTGCCCCGGGGCGGTCAACGCGCTGCGCATCGCCGTGTCGATCGCGATGAACGCGGGCAGCGTAGGGTCCGACGCGTTGAGGATCAGCACGCGCCAGGGCCGCGTACTGGTCGGTGACGCGGCGGCGCCGGGCTTGGCTGCCACCATGGCGGGCGCGGACTGGACCGCCTTTGCGTCGGGGGCGCCGGCCACGCAGACGCCGACGGCCAGCATCGCGCATAGCGCCAGGGCCACGCGCGCGAACGCGGGCGCGACTGCGTGGCGCGCGCTCACGGCACGAACGCGGCGAGCGCTTGCGCCGCGCCCAACGCCACGAGATGCCGCGCCGGATGCCCCAGCAGCGGATCGTCCGCGCTGCGCGCCTCGACGTCCGCCACCGGCACGCCGATCACGCGCGCGAGCGCGGCCGGCGGCATCGCGACCACGCGCGCCTGCGGCGCCACGAACAGCGCGTCCGCCTGCAGCGCGTTGGCGAAGAACGCGGCGCTGTGCCCCACGCCGTCCAGTACGCCGACGAGCCGCGTGCCGCGCGCGCGGAGCAAGCCCAGCACAGTCGCGTGATGAGCGAGGAAGCGCGACAGCAGCACGGTCTCGGCGGCGCGCGACACCTCGTGCCCCGCGCTGTCCTCGTGCAGCACCAGCATCCGCGTGGACGGCCGCACCGCGAGCAGCGCCGCATCGAGCGCGACCAGCGCCGCTGCGCTGACCACTCCATGCATCGCGGGCACGTCGACGCGCCCGTCGACCGCCGCCGTGAACGCGGGCGGCACGCCGCCCGGCGCGGCCGCGGCGAGCACCGCCTGCCGTGCCATCACGTCCTCGGCGAAGGGCACGGCCGCGGCCGCGTGACGGATGCACCACGCGCGCAGCGCGGCCGGGTCAGTCGCGACGGCATCGACGAGCCCGTGCGCCGCGCGCGCACGCGCACCGAACAGCGCGGCCAGCGCAGCGGCGTCGTCCGGGTCGACTTCGTCGCGCCCCTTCGCCACCGCGATCACCTTCGGTCCCGACAAGCCGAGCCGCGCCCGCGGCACCAGCGCGAGCCGCGTCGTCGCGCACGCCAGCACCGACGCGCCACCAAAGACGTCGCCGATGCCGATGCCCAGCACCGGCACGCCGGCCGCGCGCGTCGCGACGAGCTCGCGCAGCGCGGCGGCGAGCGCGACTTCGGCCGGATTGGCCTCGTGGAGGCGCACGCCGCCCGACGCGAGCAGCAGCACCGCCGGCGTGCGGGTCGTGCGCGCTTCGGCGAGCAGCGCCGCCAGCCGCTGGCCGTGGCGCTGGCCCACGCTGCCACCGAGGAAGCTCGCGTCCTGCACGGCCGCGAGGAAGAACTGGCCGTCGATGGCGAGCCGCGCGCACACGATGCCGTCGTCGTCCCGCGGCGCGATGCCATAGCGCGCGAGCCACGGGCTAGCGCCGGCCGCGGGCAGTGCCGCGAGCGCGCCGTCGTCCGCCAAGGCGGCGAGCCAGGCGCGCGGCGTGTGCGGTGCGTCATCCATGCATGTCGCGGGTTCGGGGATAATCGCGGCGCTCGCGCGGCACGACGCCGGCCGCGCACACTAACACGCGCACACCCCATGGACGCCAACCTCTACACGCTGATCGAACGCCACTTCCCCGCCGAGCGCACGCAACCCTGCATCGTCGTGCCCGGCGGGCCGGCGATCGATTACGCCACGCTCGAGCAGACGTCCGCGCAAGTGGCGAACGCGCTCGTCGCGGCCGGCTGCGTGCCCGGCGACCGCGTCGCCGTGCAGGTCGACAAGCACTGGCAGGCGGTGGCGCTGTACCTCGCCTGCCTGCGCGCGGGCCTCGTCTACCTGCCGCTTAACACCGCGTACCAGAAGAGCGAACTCGATTATTTCTTCCGCGACGCCGAGCCGCGCGTGATCGTCTGCCGTGACGAGGCGCTGGGCGTCATCGCGGCGCTCGCGGAGCACCTGCCCGCGAAGCCGGTGGTGCTGACGCTCGACGCGCACGGCGGCGAGCTGATGGACCGCGCCGCGCGCTGCGCCACCGCGTTCGCCACGGTGCCGCGCGCGGCCGACGACCTCGCCGCCATCCTCTACACGTCCGGCACGACGGGCCGCGCGAAAGGCGCGATGCTCTCGCACCGCAACCTGGGCAGCAACGCGCTGACGCTCGTCGACCAGTGGGGCTTCACGCGCGGCGACGTGCTGCTGCACGCGCTGCCCGTCTACCACGTGCACGGGCTCTTCGTGGCGATCCACTGCGTGCTGCTGTCCGGCAGCCGGATGCTGTGGCTCGCCAAGTTCGACGCCAGGGACGTGGTCTCGCACCTGCCGCACGCGACGGTGATGATGGGCGTGCCGACGTTCTACACGCGGCTCCTCGCCGAACCGACGTTCACGCGCGACGTTGCCGCGCACCTGCGGCTTTTCGTGTCCGGTTCCGCGCCACTGTTGCCCGAGACGTTCGCCGAATTCGAGGCGCGCACCGGCGTGCGCATCCTCGAGCGTTACGGCATGACGGAGACCGGCATGAACACGTCCAATCCGCTCGCCGGCGAGCGCCGCGGCGGCACCGTCGGTCCCGCGCTGCCGGGCGTGGACCTGCGTATCGTCGACAGCGAGGGCGCCGCGTGCGCGCCCGGCGCCGTCGGCGCCATCCAGGTGCGCGGCCCCAACGTGTTCGCCGGCTACTGGCGGATGCCGGAGCGCACGCGCGAGGAATTCACCGCCGACGGCTTCTTCCGCACCGGCGACATGGGGCAATTGAGCGCGGACCGCTACGTGACGATCGTCGGCCGCGCCAAGGACCTGATCATCAGCGGCGGCCTCAACATCTACCCGAAGGAAATCGAGGAGCACCTCGACGCCTTGCCCGGCGTCGTCGAGTCGGCCGTCGTCGGCATTCCCGACGCGGACTTCGGCGAGGCCGTGCTCGCGGTGATCGTGGCGAAGCAGGGCCACGCGCTGACCGAGGCCAGCGTCATCGCGACGCTCAAGGCCGAGATCGCGCGCTTCAAGGTGCCGAAGCGCGTGGTCTTTGCGGCGGACCTGCCCCGCAACGCGATGGGCAAGGTGCAGAAGAACGTGCTGCGCGCGAGCTACGGCGGCGGCGCGGCGTCCTCGCCGCGCACGCCGTCCTGACCGCCGCTAGGACGCGGCCGCTGCGGTCCCCCCGCTCGGACCGCCGGGCTTGCGGCCCAGGCTGATCAGCTTGGACACCAGCGGCCACGCGAGGATCACGAGCGCCAGCGTCACGATGCTGCCCACGAGCTTGTTCGAGAAGAACACGCCCAGGCTGCCGCCCGAGGCCAGCATCGACTGCCGGAACGCAGTCTCCGCCGTGTCGCCCAGCACCAGCGCCAGCACGAACGGCGCGAGCGGGTACTTCAGCTTCTTGAACGCGTAACCGATGATGCCGAACACGATCATCATGTAGACGTCGAACAGCTTGTTGTGGACCGTGTACGCGCCGATCGCGCAGATGACGACGATGATCGGCGCGATGATCGAGAACGGGATGCGCAGGATGGCGGCCCACCACGGCACCGTCGTCAGCACGACGATCAGGCCCACGATGTTGCCCAGGTACATCGACGCGATCAGCCCCCACACGAAGTCCGGCTTCTCGACGAACAGCAGCGGACCGGGTTGCAGGCCCCAGATCAGCAGGCCGCCCAGCAGCACGGCCGCGGTCGGCGAGCCGGGGATGCCCAGCGTCAGCATCGGCAGCAGCGCGCTGGTGCCCGCCGCATGCGCCGCGGTTTCCGGCGCCACGACGCCCTCGATCTCGCCGTCGCCGAAATGCTTGCCGTTCTTCGAGAAGCGGCGCGCGATGCCATAGCTCATGAACGAGGCTGGCGTCGCGCCGCCCGGCGTCACGCCCATCCAGCAGCCGACGAGGCAGGCACGCAGCGACGTCGCCCAGTAGCGGGGCAGCTCGGCCCAGGTCTTCAGCACCACCTTCGGGTCGATCTTGCCGCTCTTGCCCTTGAACGACAGGCCCTCTTCCATCGTCAGCAGGATCTCGCCGAGGCCGAAGAGGCCGATGACCGCGATCAGGAAGTCGAAGCCCTGCAGCATGTCGGTGAAGCCGTACGTCATCCGCAGCGTGCCCGTCACCGTGTCGAGGCCGACGGCGGCAAGCGCGAAGCCGATCATCATCGCGGCGATCGTCTTGGCCGGCGGCTCGCGCCCCATGCCGACGAAGCTGCAGAACGTCAGCAACTGGATCGCGAAGTATTCGGGCGGCCCGAAGTTCAGCGCGAACTTGGCGATCAGCGGCGCCAGGAACGTGATCATGATCACGGCGAACAGCGCGCCGATGAACGACGACGTGAACGCGGCGGTCAGCGCCTCGCCGGCACGGCCCTTCTGCGCCATCGGGAAGCCGTCGAAGGTGGTGGCCACCGACCATGGCTCGCCCGGTATGTTGAACAGGATCGACGTGATGGCGCCGCCGAACAGCGCGCCCCAGTAGATGCACGACAACATGATGATCGCCGACGTCGGCGGCATCGAGAACGTGAGCGGCAGCAGGATGGCGACGCCGTTGGCACCGCCCAGGCCCGGCAGCACGCCGATCAGCACCCCGAGGAAGATGCCGAGCAGCATGAACAGGAAGTTCTTGAACGTCAGCGCGACGGCGAAGCCGTGCAGCAGGTTGCTGAGGTCATCCACGATTCAGCTTTCAGAATGCAGCGTTCAGTAGGGGCGGGCCCCGGCGGCCGGCGGTGCCGGCGCCGGGAACCGGATCCCGTCAATAGCCGAGCCAGGCCTCGAGCGGACCCTTGGGCAGCGGCACGAGGAACCAGCGTTCGAACAGCATGAACACGAACAGCGAGACCCCGATGCCGACGAGCGCGGAGACCCACCAGCGGTACTTGCCCTGCCACACCATGAAGCCGGCGATGAAGATCGCGGACGCGACGTAGATGCCGACGAACGGCAGCGCCGATACGTAGACGGCACTGGGCACCAGCATCTGCAGCACCGGCTTCAACTCGCCGCGCGTGACGAACGTCTTGCCCGCCATGGCCTTCCACTTCATCAGCGTCTGCGCGGCGATGACGAGGCCCGCGCCGCACAGGATGATGCCGATGAAGAACGGGAAGTAGCCGGCCTTGGGGCCGTCGCTCTCCCACGCGATGCCGACACGCAGGCTGTCCTGGATGACGACCAGTCCGCCGACGACGATCAGCAACGCGACGACGAGCTCGGCCCAGCGGGTGGGGACGTCGCCGCGCGACGTGTGGTCCGGTGCATTCATCGAGTGCCCCTTACTTCGCCATGAACCCGGCTTCGGTCATCAGCGCCTTGTGCTCGGCTTCCGCCTTGGCGACCCAGTCCGTGAACTGCTTGCCGGTCATCCACGAGTCGTTGAACGCCGCGTCCTCGCTGAACTTCTTCCACTCGGGCGTCGCGCGGACCTTCTTCAGCAGGTCCACGTAGAAGTCCACCTGGTCCTGCGTCACGCCGCCGGGCATGAAGATGCCGCGCAGCATCAGGTACTCGACGTCGAGGCCCTGCGACTTGCACGTCGGGATGTCCTGCCACGACTTGTCGGTGGTGACCTTGTTCGGGTAAGGCATCACCTTGTCGTCGAACACGCACAGCGGGCGCAGCGCGCCGGAGCGCCAGTGGGCCACCGCCTCGATCGGGTTGTTCACCGTGGAGTCGACGTGCTTGCCGACGAGCTGCACGGCCACGTCGCCGCCGCCCTTGTACGGGATGTACGTCATCTTCTTGCCGACGGCCTTCTCCAGCGCGACGGTGATGATCTGGTCTTCCTGCTTCGATCCCGTGCCGCCCATCTTGAACTTGCCGGGCTCGCCCGCCTTGATCGCGGCCATGTAGTCGCCGGACGTCTTGTACGGCGTCTCCGCGTTGACCCACAGCACGAACTCGTCGAGCGCCATCATCGCCACCGGCGTCAGGTTCTTCCAGCTGAACGGGACACCCGTCGCCATCGGCGTCGTGAACAGATTCGACAGCGTGATGATGATCTTGTACGGGTCGCCCTTGGCACCCTGCACGTCGAGGAAGCCTTCGGCGCCCGCGCCGCCCGACTCGTTGACGACGATCATCGGCTGCTTCATCAGGTTGTTCTTCGCGATCACGCCCTGGATGAAACGCGCCATCTGGTCGGCGCCGCCGCCCGTGCCCGCGGGCACGACGAACGTCACCGGCTTCGTGGGTTCCCAGGCCGCGTTGGCTGGCGTCGCGACGATGCCACCCATTGCACCAATGGCCGCCAGTGCGGCGACGCACATCGAACGTCGAAATGCTTCGAGCTTCATGCTTCCTCCTTCGGGTCGAGTGAATGCCGGGCGCTCGTGGGCGCCCGGTCGTTGGTAACCGATTATTTCACCAATCCGGCGCCGCGCGCCCACTGGTACTTGGCCCCGAGCACCATCACCGGCGTCTCGGTCGTGTACGGATACGCGGGGATGCCGTGGTCGAACAGGAACTCCGCGGCTTCCTCCACCTGCACGTCGCCGGCGAGCGACGCGACGATGGGCTTCTCGATGCCCTTCGCGCGCATTTCGTCGACGACTTCCACCATCTTGTTCGCGAACACCATCGGCGGCGTCACGATCGTGTGCCAGTAGCCCAGGATCAGCGCGTGGATGCGCGGGTCCTCGAGCCCCAGGCGCACCGTGTTCTGGTAGGTCTTCGGCGGCTCGCCGCCGGTGATGTCCACCGGGTTGCCGGCGGCGCCGAACGGCGGGATGAACTTGCGGAACGCGGCATCGAGGTCCGCGGGCATCGTCATCAGGTTGAGGCCGTTCATCACGCACGCGTCCGACAGCAGCACGCCGGAACCGCCCGCGCCGGTGATGATCAGCACGTTCTCGCCCTTGGGCGTCGGCAGCTTGGGAATGGCGCGCGCCATCTCCAGCATGTCGCGCAACGCCTTGGCGCGGATGACGCCCGACTGCTTCAGCACGTCCTCGTAGATCCTGTCGTTGCCCGCCAGCGCGCCGGTATGCGAGCTGGCGGCGCGCGCGCCCATCGACGTGCGGCCCGCCTTCAGCATGACGATCGGCTTCTTCTTCGACACGCGCTTCGCGGCTTCCGCGAATGCGCGGCCGTCCTTCAGGTCCTCGCAGTGCTGCGCGATGATGTGCGTGTTCTCGTCCTGCTCGAAGAACGTCAGGAGATCGTCCTCGTCGATGTCCGACTTGTTGCCCAGGCCCACGATCGCCGAGACACCCATCTTGGCCGAGCGCGAGAAGCCGATGATCGCCATGCCGATGCCGCCGGACTGCGACGACAGCGCCGCATGGCCCTTGACGTCGTAGGCCGTGCAGAACGTGGCGCACAGGTTCTTCCACGTGTAGTAGAAGCCGTAGATGTTGGGACCCATCAGGCGCACGCCGTACTTGCGGCCGATGGCCTGGATCTCGGCCTGGCCCTCGACGTTGCCGGTTTCCGCGAAGCCCGACGGGATGAGGATCGCGCCCGCGATCTTCTTCTCGCCTACTTCGGTCAGCGCCTGCGCGACGAACTTCGCGGGGATCGCGAACACGGCGATGTCGACGTTGCCCGGGATGTCCTTGACGCTCTTGTAGGCCTTGTAGCCCAGGATTTCCGGCGCCGTCGGGTGGACCGGGTAGATCTGGCCCTTGTAGCCGCCGTTGATCAGGTTCTTCATCACCGAGTTGCCGATCTTGCCGTCCTCGGACGACGCGCCGATCACGGCCACCGCCTCGGGCTTCATGATGCGGTTCATCGCGGTGACGATCTCGCCCTGCGAGTAACGGTGATTCTCCACCTTGGCCGCGAAGTCGACGACGATGCGCACGTCCGCCGCGATGGCGCCCTTGTCGCTCGCGAACACCGGGTTGAGGTCCATCTCGTCGATCTCGGGGAAATCGCTGACGAGTTCCGACACGTTGACGATCATCGTCGCCAGCGCGTCGCGGTCCACGCCCTTGGCGCCGCGCACGCCCTTCAGCAGTTCCGCGGCCTGGATGCCGTCAAGCATCGACAGCGCATCGTCCTTCGACGCCGGCGCCAGCCGGAACGTCGCGTCCTTCAGCACTTCGACCAGGATGCCGCCCAGGCCGAACGCAACCAGCTTGCCGAACGACGGGTCGTTAACCGCGCCGATGATCACCTCATGGCCGCCGCCGACGATCATCTGCTGGATCTGCACGCCGATGACGACCGCTTCCGCCTTGTACTTGCGCGCGTTGGCGATGATGGTCTCGAACGCCTTGTGCGCGTCCTCCGCCGACTTGACGCCGACGATGACGCCGCCCGCTTCCGTCTTGTGCAGGATGTCCGGCGAGACGATCTTCATGACGACCGGGAAGCCGACGGCCGCGGCCTTCTCGGCGGCCTCGTGCGCCGTGTGCGCCAGCGCTTCCTTCGGCACCGCGATGCCGTAGGCGTCGCAGACGAGCTTGCCTTCGGGCGCCGTCAGCGACGTGCGGCCGTCCTTCTTCACCTGGTCCAGCACCTTGCGCACTGCAGTCTTGTCGTGAGCCATCGTCGTTTCGCCTGGGTTCGTTGTCGCTGTCGTTGGGTCGCTGTCGCGGTCGTTGGATTCAGCGCGCGCAAGGAGCGTGCGGCGCGTTCGTTGCCGTCAGATGACGTTCGCCGCGCGCAACGCGGCGATCTGGTCACGGCCGATGCCGAGCTCCGCCATCACCTCGTCCGTGTGCTCGCCGAGCAACGGCGAGCGCGTCACGTCCGTGGGGCTGTCGGACAGCTTGATCGGGTTGCCGACGGAGAGGTACTTGCCGCGCTCCGGGTGGTCCACCTCGACGATTGTCCCCGTCTTGCGCAGCGAGGGTTCCTCGGCCAGCTCCTTCATCGACAGGATCGGGCCGCAGGGGATGTCGTGCTTGTTGAGCAGGTCCATCGCCTCGAACTTGGTCTTCGTCATCGTCCACTTCTCGATTTCGTCGAAGATCTCCTTCAGGTGCGGCAGGCGCGCCTTCGGCGATGCGTAGCGCGGGTCCGTCAGCCACTCCTCGCGGCCGATCACCTTGCAGATGTCCTCCCACACGGGCGCCTGCGTGATGAAGTAGATGTACGCGTTGGGGTCCGTCTCCCAGCCCTTGCACTTCAGGATCCAGCCCGGCTGGCCGCCGCCCGACGCGTTGCCGGCGCGCGGCACGGCGTCGCCGAACTGGCCGTTCGGGTACTGCGGGTACTCTTCCATCACGTGCGTGCGCTCGAGCCGCTGCTGGTCGCGCAGCTTCACGCGGCACAGGTTCAGCACGCCGTCCTGCATCGCCGCGTCCACCTTCTGGCCGCGGCCGGTCTTGTTGCGCTGGTACAGCGCGGTGACGATGCCCAGCGCCAGGTGCAGGCCCGTGCCGGAATCGCCGATCTGCGCGCCGGTGACGAGCGGCGGGCCGTCGTCGAAGCCGGTGGTCGACGCCGCGCCGCCCGCGCATTGCGCGACGTTCTCGTAGACCTTGCAGTCCTCGTAGGGGCCGGGGCCGAAGCCCTTGATCGACGCGACGATCATCTTCGGGTTCAACGCCTGGATGCGTTCCCACGTGAAGCCCATGCGGTCGAGCGCGCCCGGCGCGAAGTTCTCGACCAGCACGTCGCAATGCCTGACCAGTGTCTCCAGCACCTTCTTGCCTTCGGGGTGCTTGGTGTCCAGCGTGATCGAGCGCTTGTTGTGGTTCAGCATCGTGAAATAGAGGCTGTCCACGTTGGGGATGTCGCGGAGCTGGCCGCGCGTGATGTCGCCGGCGCCCGCGCGCTCGACCTTGATCACGTCGGCGCCAAACCACGCCAGCAGTTGCGTGCACGTGGGACCCGACTGCACGTGCGTGAAATCCAGGATGCGAACGCCTTCCAGTGCCTTGCCCATTACCGTCCTCTTTGCAGTGCCGTTGTGCGCGCGCGCCGCTCGCTCTCGAGCAGGGCGCGGCGCGGGGTTGTGCGTCAGGCCTTCTTCTTCGCGGCCGTCGGGTTGAGGCTCGTGATGCGGCCGCTTTCCGTGCCGCCGCCCTCGTCGATGACGGCGTTGATCAGCGTCGGCCGCTTGCTGCGGATCGCCTCTTCCATCGCGGCGCGCAGCGCCGCCGGCGTGGTCACGTGCGCGCCGACGCCGCCGAACGCCTCCATCATCTTCTCGTAGCGCGCGTCCTTGACGAACACGAGCGGCGAGGGATCGCTGCCGCCGGTGGGATTCTTCTCGTCGCCGCGGTACACGCCGTTGTTGTTCATGATCACGATGCAGACGGGCAGGTCGTAGCGGCAGATCGTCTCCGTTTCCATGCCGGAGAAGCCGAACGCGCTGTCGCCCTCGATGGCGATCACCTGCTGGCCGGTCACCGCAGCCGCGGCGATCGAATAGCCCATGCCGACGCCCATGATTCCCCAGGTGCCGACGTCGATGCGCTTGCGCGGCCTGTACATGTCGACGATCGAGCGCGTGAAGTCGAGCGCGTTGGCGCCTTCGTTGACGAGCATCGCGTCGGGGTTGGCCTTGACGATGTCGCGCACCACGTTGAGCGCGCTCTGGAAGCTCATCGGCGACGGATTCTTGGCGAGCGTCTCCGCCATCTTGGCGACGTTCTTGTCCTTGCGCTCCTTGATGGCGCCGGTCCACTCCGCCGGCGGCTTGGCCCAGCCGGCGTCGATGCCGGCGAGCAGCGCCTTCACGCAGGAGCCGATGTCGCCGACCACGGGCGCCTCGATGCGCACGTTGCTGTCGGCCTCCGTCGGCGAGATGTCCACCTGGATGAAGCGCTGGCCGCCCCAGGCCTTCGACGTCGCGCCGCCCCAGGTCTTGCCCTTGCCTTGCGACAGCAGCCAGTTGAGCCGCGCGCCGACCAGCAGCACGACGTCCGCTTCCGGCAGCACGTAGGAACGGGCGGCGGAGGCCGACTGCTCGTGCGTGTCGGGCAGCAGGCCCTTGGCCATCGACATCGGCAGGTAGGGGATGCCGGTCTTCTCCACCAGCGCGCGGATGTCCGCGTCGGCCTGCGCATACGCAGCGCCCTTGCCCAGGATGATCAGCGGCTTCTTCGCGCCCTTCAGGAGGTCGAGCGCGCGCTTGACCGCCTCCGGCGCCGGGATCTGCTTCGGTGCCGCATCGACGACCTTGATCAGCGAGGCCTTGCCGGCAGCGGCTTCCATCGCCTGCGGGAACAGCTTCGCGGGCAGGTCCAGGTAGACGCCGCCCGGGCGTCCCGACACCGCGGCGCGGATGGCGCGCGCGACGCCGACGCCGATGTCCTCCGCGTGCAGCACGCGGAACGCAGCCTTGCACAGCGGCTTGGCGATGGCGAGCTGGTCGAGTTCTTCGTAATCGCCCTGCTGCAGGTCGACGATCTCGCGCTCCGACGATCCGCTGATCAGGATCATCGGGAAGCAGTTGACCGTGGCGTGCGTCAGCGCGGTGAGGCCGTTGAGGAAGCCCGGCGCGGACACCGTGAGGCAGATGCCCGGCTTCTGCGTGAGGAAGCCGGCGATCGACGCCGCATAGCCCGCGTTCTGCTCGTGGCGGAACGAGATCACGCGCAGGCCGTCCTTCTGCATCCGGCGCGTGAGGTCGGTGACCGGGATGCCGGGCAGGCCGAAGATCGTGTCGATGCCGTTCAGCTTCAGCGCGTCGATGACGAGCTGGAAGCCGTCGGTCTCGACGGTCTCGGGCGCGGCGGCGGGAGCGCCGGCGGCGGCGGGTTTGACGGGGGTATCGAGCATGGAAAGTCTCCGGACGTTGGGCCGCGCGTCAGGCGGCAGCGGCATGCGCGTGGCCCTTCGCGACCTGCGCGGTCCGCAACGGACGCAACACGGTCAGCGCAAGCGCGACGACGAGGAAATTGGCGATGGCGGTGATCATGAACACGGTGTGCCAGCCGCCGGACGTCTGCATCAGCACGTTGGCGAGCGGCACCAGGAAGGCCGACGTGCCCTTCGCCGTGTAGAGGAAGCCCGTGTTCACCGTGGCGTACTTCGGGCCGAACGTGTCGGCGCACGTCGACGGGAACAGGCTGAAGATCTCGCCCCACGTGAAGAAGATGAGGCCCGCGAACAGCACGAACAGCCAGGGGTCGTGGCCCACGGTCCCGAGCATCCAGTACGCGACGCCGCCCAGGCCGAACGCGAGCGCCATCGTGACTTCGCGGCCGACCTTGTCCGAAATCCAGCCGAAGAAGGGTCGTGCCAGGCCGTTCATCACGTTGTCGACGATCAGCGCCACCGTCAGCGTCGACGCGCCGAGGAACAGGATGTCGTTGGAGATGCCGAAGCTCTTCGCGATCAGCGCGAGCTGGGCCGTGGCCATGAGGCCGCTGGCCGAGATCAGCACGAACATCAGGTACAGGAGCCAGAACGTCGGCGTCTTCAGCATCTGGCCCGGCGTGAGGCTCGCCCTCGACTGCACGAGCTTGGACTGCGCGACGACGGTGGGCACTTCGCCCGCGAGCGGCCCGCGCAGCAGCCAGCCCACCAGGAACACGACGCCGCCCTGCAGCAGGCCGAACCAGAAGAACGCGGATTCGTAGCCGTGCGCCTCGATGACGATGCGCATCGGGATCACGGTCAGCGCCGCGCCCGCGCCATAGCCCGCGGCGGTGAGGCCGACGGCGAGGCCGCGGCGGTCCGGGAACCACTTCACCGCGTTGCCGACGCAGACCGCGTACACCGCGCCGCCGCCGATGCCGGAGACGACGGCGCCGGCGTACAGCACGGCCAGCGAGTCCGCATACGAATTGACGATCCAGCCGATGGCGACCAGCAGGCCGCCCAGCGCAACCACCGTGCGCGGCCCGCGGACCGGCCCGAGCTTGTCGGCGATCCAGCCGTGCAGCGGCGTGAACCACGTCTCGAGCGCGATGAACACGCTGAACGCGAACTGGATGCTGGCGACGTCCCAGTGGTGCCTCTGCTGCATCGGCGACACGAACAGCGTCCAGCCATATTGCAGGTTGGCGATCAGCACCATGCACACGATGCCGATGCCGAGCTGGGCCCAGCGGTTCGCGGGTGCAGCCGGGGCCGCGCCGCTTGCGGCGGAAGTCGATGCCATGAATCCTCCAGGGAGTCCCGCGCATCTGGGGCGCGGGTACGGCCGTCCGGGTCACCCGCTTGGTGTTTCCCGGTATTTGGCGTAACGTATTTGGTATATCAGACAAAGTCAACACGCAACGCAGCACGTTCCGGAAGCCCGCGAGCGCCTGTGGCGGCGTTGACGCAAGGAGGCGCGCGCAGGGCAGTCCCGGCGCGCGAAAGGCTAGCGATGAGTGCTGTCGACCCCGTATTGAAACCGCCCGCGGCGCGGCCTGCCGACACGCCGACGCTCGCGCTGCCGCTCGCGCCGATCGACACCGGCATGAGCCTGCGCGACCGCGCCTATGCGGCGCTGAAGCAGGCGATCATGGACGCGGACATCTACGCGCACCGCGAGGAGCTGAAGCTCGACGAGCGCCAGCTGTCGGAAGCGCTGGGCGTCAGCCGCACGCCGATCCGGGAGGCGATGACGCTGCTGGAGCAGGAGGGCTTCCTGCGCACCGAGCCGCGCCGCGGCATCTTCATCGTGCGCAAGACGAAGAAGCAGATCATCGAGATGATCGAGATGTGGGCCGCGCTGGAGAGCATGGCCGCGCGGCTCGCGACGCAGAACGCCAGCGACGCGGAGATCGGGAGCTTGCGCCACATGTTCGACGAGTTCCGCAACTCGACGCCCGCCGAGCACATCAACGAGTACTCGGACGCCAACATCGCGTTCCACCAGGCGATCATCGCGCTGTCGGGCTCGCACCTGATGGGCAAGACGATCGAGAACCTGTTCATCCACGTGCGCGCGATCCGCCGCATGACCATCTCGCAGCGCGACCGCGCGTCGCGCTCCATCGTCGACCACATGAAGATCATCGAGGCGCTGGAGAAGCGCGACACGGAACTCGCGGAGCGGCTCGTGCGCCAGCACTCGCTGGACCTCGCGGTCTACGTCGAGCGGCACTGCGACTTCCTGGATTAGCGGCGCGCGCCGGGTGCGCGCCGAACAGGCCCCTGGCGCACGCGAGGTCCCTTGGGGTATTCGTCGCGTGCGCCGAAGGGGTCGTGACACGCACCCTGCGGTGCGCTCACTTCGGCTCTCCTCCTGCGGTAGCAGGTTGCCTCTCTGCCGGAGGCTTCGTCACGGCCCTGTCATGCGGCCGTGCGAATCGGGCGCCAAGGTAGCCGACAGAAACCCGGACGTCAACGAGGATTTGGTGAAGTTACACCCGTAATTTCAAGGCGTTGCGTGCTGCAACGCAGCATTCCGGGGCGTCATCGACGCGGAGTGCGCACGACCCGCCAACGATTCGCCCCGCAAATGCTGACACCACAGGCGATGCGAGCGATGCTGCGACGCAGCAGCCCAGGCCGGCCGCTGCGCCGCGAAATCGTTGCGGCTGATGCAAGCGCCGGGTCAGCCGCCCAGCGAGCGGCGCGCCATCCCCAGCATGCCGGCCAACGGGACGAGCAGCGACAGCGCACCAAGGGTGTACCGAGGGCGGGGCTCGCAGCCTCCTGGCGGAGAATCATCGACGTGAGGAACATCTCGACGCGCCCCGTTCGCGTTGTTGCACCTTTGCCACGGACGGCGCGTCCACGGCCATGTCGCGCTCGATCCAGCCTGCGGCCTCGTCCATGAGAAAGGCCTTGAACGCCAGCGCCACCGGCGGCAGCCGCTTGCTGCGCCGGTGCACGACGAACCAGTTGCGCTGCGCCGGAAAGCCGACGACGTCCAGCACCGCGAGCTGGCCCGAGCGCACCTCGGGCACCACCGCATGCGCGGACATGAAGCTGATACCCATCCCCGCGAGCACCGCCTGCTTGATCGTCTCGTTGCTGCGGATCTCCATCGCGACGTCGACGTTGCGCGCGCGGCGGCCGAACGCCTCCTGCATCGCGATCCAGGTGTCGGATCCGCGCTCGCGCATCACGAAGCGCTCGCGCAGCACGCGCTCCACCGGAATGCCGCGCGTGCGCGCCAGCGGATGCGACGCGGCCGCCACCAGCACGTAGGCGTGCGGCGCGAACGCCTCGTGGACGGTATCGGCATCCTCGGGCGGGCGCACCATCACCGCGAGGTCGATGCTGTTGTCGGCCAGCGCGCGCAGCAGCTCCTCGCGGTTGTGCACGGTGAGCGCGAGCGTGATGCCGGCATGGCGCTCGATGAACTCGGCGACGAGGCGCGGGAAGAAATAGTCGCCGGCGCTGATCACCGACACGTTGAGCTTGCCGCCGGCGATGCCCTTCAGCCGGTCCATCGCCTCGTCGGCCTCGCGCATCATCGCGAGGATCGCCTCCGCGTAGTGCTTGAGCTCGCTGCCGGCGGCGGTGAGGTAGGTCGTGCGGCCCACGCGCTCGAACAGCGGCAGGCCCGCGTGTTCCTCGAGCTCGCGGATCTGCGCGGAGACCGCCGGCTGCGTCAGGTGGAGTTCGTCGGCCGCGCGCGAGAAATTGAGCAGCCGCGCCGCGGTGGCGAACACGCGCAACTGGCGCAACGTGGCGTGCTTCATGGGCGTCGTCCATCGCCTTCCATAAAGATTACTTTATAGATGGCAGAAGAAAATGTGTCTTTTCATTATGCACGCAAACGCCGAGGATTGCGTCCGACGAGGGCTGCCAAGCTCCCTCGAGGAGGAAACCCGATGATCCGCGCCGCCAGCCACCGCCACGCTCCCACGTCGCCGTATTCGCGCGAAGTGGACGCCTACAACGCCGCGTTCGAGGAACTGGGCGTCGAATGGCAGCTCGACGCCAGCGTCTATGCGCGCCACGTCGACATCGCCGATCCCAAGGTGCGGCTCGCCGCGTGCATCGAGGCGCAGTACCCGCACCTGCTGAAGGCCTACGACCGCGCGTTCATCGGCGACATCGCCAGCGCCGCGGCGCTGCGCCGCGCGGCCTGATCCCGCGCCACCGGATTCCACGCCGCGGTAACGGCGGCGGCGGGTCGCACTCCGCTGCCGCCCCTCCCCGGGCCTAAAGGCCCAGCAGCGCGTTCTTCCACATGAACGCGCCCAGCACGAACAGCATCACCGCGAACGCCGCGCGCAGCCGCTCGCGCGGCCATGCGTGCGCAACCTTCGCGCCGAACGGTGCCGTCAGGATGCTCGCGACCGCGATGCCCGCCAGCGCCGGCAGGTAGACGTAGCCGATCGCGTGCGGCGGCAACGTCGTCGAGCGCAGGCCCGCGATGACGTAGCCGATGGTCGCCGCAACGGACACCGGCCAGCCGATGGCCGCCGACGTGGCGACGGCCGAATGCACCTTCACGTTGCAGCGGACCATGAATGGCACGGCGAGGAACGCGCCGCCCGTGCCGACCATGCCGGCGACGAGGCCGATGCCGGTGCCCACCGCGGCCATCGGCCATGCGCCCGGCAACTCGCGCGTCGCCTGCGGCTCGCCGCCCCACACCATCCGCGCGGCCGTGTACCACGTGAACGAGCCGAACACGGCGGCGAGCACGCGCGCGGGCAGCGCGCTGGCGATCTGCGGGCCGATCAGCGAGCCGACGACGAGCCCCGGCGCCATCGCACGCACGACGGGCCACACGACGGCGCCGCGCCGGTGGTGCGCGCGCGCCGACGAGAACGCGGTGAACACGATCGTCGCAGCCGACGTGCCGATGGCAAGCGGGAGCACCGTCGATGCATCGACCCCCTGGTGCACGAACGCCGCCGCGAGCACCGGCACGATCGTGAAGCCGCCACCGATGCCCAGCAGTCCCGCAAGGAACCCTACGAGCGCGCCCAGCGCGACGTACAGCGGGACGAACGCCAGCGTCACGAGCGCGCGCGCTTCTTCGGGGCCTGCGCGGCCTTGGCCACCTTGGCGGCCTTGGCCACCTTCGCGGCCTTGGCCACCTTCGCGGCCTTCGCGGCCGGCGGCGCGGCGGGCGCCGGACCCGGTGCCGCCGCAAGCTTGACGATCGCGTTCCACTCCGCCGCCGTCACGGGCGTGATCGACAGGCGATTACCCGGGCGCAACAGGATCATGCCGGCGAGCGCCTTCTGCGCGCGCAACTCGGCGAGCGGCACGAGCCGCGTCTTCTCGACGAACGTCACGTCGACGTTGAGCCAGCGCGGCTCCGCGCGCGTCGACTTCGCGTCGTAATAGGGACTCTTCGCGTCGAACTGCGTGACGTCCGGATGCGCCGCCGCGCTGATCGTCACGATGCCCGCGATGCCCGGCTCGGGACAACTCGAGTGGTAGAAGAACGCGCGGTCGCCCAACTGCATGCCGTCGCGCATGTAGTTGCGCGCCTGGTAGTTGCGCACGCCGAACCACGACGTCGTGCGCCCGGGCGCGCGCATCAGGTCGTCGATCGAGAATTCGTCGGGCTCGGACTTCATCAGCCAGTAGTGCACGCGCGGCTCCTTCTTCGGCGGAATCGTGCGGCGAGCGTAACACCGTGAAGCAATGCCGCTGCCGCATGGGACGTGCAGGGTGTTGCGGTGCGATAAAATCCGCGTTCCGCTTCGCTCCCGCCCACTCATGTCCACTGCCGCCCGCCGTAACCTTCGTACTGCCTCGATCCTCACGCTGGCCGCCGCGAGCTTCGCGTGGACCGCGCCCGCCCGCGCGCAGGACGCGATGGCCGATCCGGGCTGGCAAGGCAGCGCCGCGCTCGTGGGCCTGGCCGAAACGCGCACGGACTTCGACGGCAGCGACGGCCATTTCTCGGTGAACCGCGGCTGGGCCGTCGGCTCGCTGTCGCGCTCGCTGGGCGGCGGCCTCGACATGGGCATCACGCTGCGCTATGGCTATGCGGACTTCGACTTCTCGACGCCCAGCGCGCTGGGCACCGAAGCGCCGTGGAGTTCGATCGTCACGCCCTCCGTCGGCCTCAACCTCCGCTACCGGCTGTCGCAGACCGACCTGCTGTTCGGCTCCGCGCAATGGGGCGCGAGCTACGAGTCCGGCGCCAGCGCGTCGAAGGGCCAGACCTACGGCGGCATCGCCGGCGCGTCGCGCTTCTTCTCGCCCACGTCGATGCTGGGCATCGGCGTCGGCGTGTTCCGCGACGTCAACCGCACGCGCATCGTGCCGGTCGTGCTCGTGAACTGGCAGATCGATGACCACTGGTACGTCACCAATCCGCTGGAAGCGGGCCCTGCGGGCGGCGCAGGCCTGGAACTCGGCTACCGGTTCGACGACACGTGGTCGCTGGCGCTGGCCGCGGGCATGCGCAACTCGCGCTTCCGCCTCGACGACAGCGGCCCCGTGCCCAACGGCATCGGCCAGGAGAGCGGCGTGCCGGTGTTCGCCGAGCTCACGTACAAGGTGGGCAAGAACGGATCGATCGTGGGTTACGCCGGCGTCGTCGCCGCGGGCAACCTGCGCGTGATGGACAGCAACGGCGCGACGCTGTCGTCGTCCGATTACGACGCGGCGGCGATCGTCGGACTGTCCGCTTCGATCAAGTTCTGACGCGGCGCGCGCCGCGCGTTGCGTCTCGCGACGCCGCGCGGCGTTGAAGGGTCCCCCACCTGTGCCGTCCTGCCTCGGGCTTGAACCGGGGTTCAAGTCGGCGGTCTGCCGGAGCCATCAGGTGCTTCCGCGTAGGAAGCTCACACCGGCTCACGTGGCTCGACCACCTCGCTCACAGAGCATTGGTTCAAAGACACTGAAAGGCGGTTTCGAACACCGCAGGGGATAGATCGCGACGGCGTGCGTCGCAACGAGTACGACCTCACGCCGTCAAAACAGTTTCTCCTGGCTCGCGAGCAATTCGTCGATCGCGCTGCCCATTGCCTGGATTCTACGCGTTCTCGCGCTCGCGTCTTCGCCGGTGCCGTTCACCGGCGCCGGCGGCGGTGCCGCCACGTCCGGCGGCGCACGCCGTGCGCGCAGCAACTCGTGCGCGATGTTGAGCGCCGCCATCACCGCGATGCGATCGGCGCCCGCGACCTTGCCCGCGCCGCGGATCTCGCGCATCTTGCCGTCGAGGAAGGCCACCGCCTCCGACAGCTCCGCGCGCTCGCTCTCCTTGCAGCCGACCTTGTAGTCGCGGCCGAGGAGGTTGATGTCGAGAGTGACGTTGCGATCAGCGGGCACGGCGAGCGTGGGCGACGACGGGAACCGTCGCGGTCATTGCGCCGGGATGCGGCTCATCAGCTCGTCGAGGCGAGCGCTCGCTTCCTGCATCCTGGACGCGAGCGCGCGATTGCGCGCCTGGGCATCGGCGAGGTCGCCGCGCAGGCTCTCGTTGGCCGCGCGCATCGCCCGCGTGTGGGCGAGCAGCGTCGCGAGCTTTTCTTCGAGCGCGTGCAGGTCGGCGTCCATCGGAGACACTATAGGCAGGAGCGCGCTGAAGCGTCAACCGCACCCGTCGCCGCGCGTCGGCTCCGCGCCGGCCGCGTGTCCGCGCTGCGTCAACCGTCGAGCGGCTTGTACGCCACCGCGACGATCTCGAGCGGCTCGACGCCAGCCGGCGTCCGCAGCATCACCGTGTCGCCTTCGCGCGCCTTCATCAGCGCCTGGGCCATCGGCGACACCCAGCTGATGCGGCCGCGCGCGGTGTCGATCTCGTCGATGCCGACGATGCTGACGGTGCGCTCGGCGCCGTCGCGAGCGGCCACCGTGACGGTCGCGCCGAAGTAGACCTGGTCCGCGTTCTCGGCCGCGGCGCGCGCGGCCGGATCGACCACCTCGGCGCGATCCAGCCGGCGCACCAGGAAGCGGATGCGCCGGTCGATCTCGCGCAGCCGCTTCTTGCCGTAGATGTAGTCGCCGTTCTCGGAGCGGTCGCCATTGCCCGCGGCCCACGACACCGTCGCGACGAGCTGCGGCCGCTCCACCTTGTTCAGGTGGTCGAGTTCGCCCGCGAGCCGCGCGTGGCCCGCCGGCGTCATGTAGTTGCGCGCGCCCGAGGGCAGCGGCGACGCCGCCTCGAGTTCGTCGTCGTCGTCGTCGTCGCCGGCGCTGTCTTCGCGGGTGAAGGCTTTGTTCATCGTGCCATTTTAAATGGGGTCAGACACCATTTCTTCGGCGCTCTCTCGCGCAGGCCATCGGCAGTGCCTGAAGAAATGGTGTCTGACCCCATTTGACGGCCGCCGCCCGTCAAATAGGGTCTGACCCTATAAACTTTGGCGATGCACGCGCCGCTCACGCCCGCCCGCTGCGCCACCACCGTGCTCGTCGCGGCGGCGGCTGCGGCGATCGTGCTTCTGGCGAGCCTTGCGATCGGCAGTGTCACCGTCGATTTCGGCACCGTGGCGCGTGCGCTCACCGGTGCGGACACGACGAGCGAAGGCGCGGCCATCGTCCGCGCGCTGCGCGCGCCGCGCGCGCTCTCCGCATTCGCCGTCGGCGGCCTGCTGGCCCTCGCCGGCGCGCTGCTGCAGGTGCTGTTGCGCAACCCGCTCGCGGATCCCTACGTACTGGGCGTCTCCGGCGGCGCGGCGGTCGGCGCGCTCGGCGCCTTACTGCTCGGCGCGGGCGCGATGCTGGGGCCGGCCGCGTTCGGTGGCGCGCTCGTCTCCACGCTGCTGGTGTTCGCGCTCGCGCGCGACGCCGAGCGTCCGCTGCAGCCCACGCGGTTGCTCCTCACGGGCATCGTGCTCGCCAGCGGCTGGGGCGCGGTGGTCGCGTTGCTGCTGACGCTGGCCCCGATGGCCCAGGTGAAGGGCATGCTGTACTGGCTGCTCGGCGACCTGTCCGGTGCCGCGCAGCCGCTGCCCGCGCTGGCGGCGCTCGCCGGCGCGATCGTCGCGCGGTCGCGCTGTCGCGCGCACTCAACGTGCTCGTGCACGGCGCCGATGCCGCGACGACGCTCGGCGTCGACGTGCGGCGCCTCGCGCTCGCCACGCACGCGCTCGCGGCATTCTGCGCAGCGGCGGCCGTCGCAGTGGCGGGCAGCGTCGGCTTCGTCGGGCTCGTCGTGCCGCACGCGCTGCGGCTCGTCATCGGCAACGACCAGCGCGCGCTGCTGCCGGCCTCGGCGCTGACCGGCGGCGCGTTGCTGGCACTTGCCGACGCGCTGGCGCGCACGCTGTTCGTGCCCCACGAATTGCCGGTGGGCGTGCTGACGGCGCTGCTCGGCGTGCCGGCGTTCCTGGTGCTGCAGAGGACCGCGCGATGACCGCGCCGCTGCTCGCCTGCTCGAACCTCGCCGTCGGCATCGGCGCGCGCCGCTTCTGCGCCGGCCTCGCGTTCGCCGTCGCGCCCGGCGAGCGCTGGGCCATCGTCGGGCCCAACGGCGCCGGCAAGACGACGTTGCTGCGGACGCTGGCGGGACTCGCGGCGCCGCGCGCGGGTTCGATCGCGATCGGCG
Organism: Casimicrobiaceae bacterium; assembly: GCA_044225845.1. Lineage (GTDB taxonomy): Bacteria > Pseudomonadota > Gammaproteobacteria > Burkholderiales > Casimicrobiaceae > VBCG01. Next base: position 108,222 of record JBGAIC010000003.1, on the reverse strand, counting down.
GCCACGCGCTCGCCGCGCTCGCCCCGCGCGAACGCGCGCGCCGCATCGCCTGGCTCCCGCAGGACTCGAACGACGCGTTCGCGACGACGGTCCTCGCGACCGTGCTCGTCGCCTGCCATCCGCGGCTCGCCTGGCTGCAATGGGAAAGCGACGCGGACGTCGAGCGCGCGCATGCGTCGCTTGCCGCGTTCGGCGTCGACGACCTAGCATCGCGCGACGTGCGCACGCTGTCCGGCGGCGAGCGGCGCCGCGTCGCGCTCTCCGCGCTCGTATTGCAGGACACGCCGCTTTGGCTGCTCGACGAGCCTTCTTCGCACCTCGACCTCGGCCAGCAGGACGCCGCGTTGGCGGCGGTATGCGAGCGCGTGACGCGCGAAGGCCGCGGCGCCGTCATGGTGTTGCACGACCTGCACCTCGCCGCGCGCTATTGCAATCGCGTCATCGCGCTTGGCCACGGGCGCGCGGACGTCGGACCCGCGGAAGCGATGCTGACCGTCGAGCGGATGTCCGCGCTGTTCGGGCGGCCGCTGGTTGAATTGAGCGACGGCGTGCGGCGGAGCTTCGTCGCGGCCTGAGAGGCGCGCCTGCCCGCTCAGCGCCGGGATGCCCGCACCGCCTTCCCCGTCCATCGCAGCGTCTCGATCACGAGTCCAAGCGCGGGCGGCAACTGCTTGCGGCTCGCGTAGAACAGGTGATAGCCGGGGAAACGCGGCCACCAAGGCTCGAGCACGGGCACGAGCCGCTTCGCCGCGATATGGGCGGCCACCACGTCCAGCGGCAGGTAAGCGAGGCCCACGCCGTCCAGCGCCGCTTGCAACATCAGGAACGTGTTGTTGAACACGGCCTGGCCGTCGACGCGGACGTTGAGCGTCTGCCCGTCCCGCTCGAACTCCCACGCGTACAACGCGCCCCGCGTCGGCAGGCGCAGGTTGATGCAGCGCTGCGTCGTCAGGTCGTAGGGCGTCGCCGGCAACGCGCGGTCCGCCAGACAGGACGGCGCGCCGACCACCGCCATGCGCAGTTCGGGGCCGATGCGGGTGGCGATCATGTCGCGATCCACCTGGTCGCCCAGCCGCACGCCTGCATCGAAACCCTGTGCCGCGATGTCGGCCAGCGCATAGTCCATGCCGATTTCGATCCTGACGTCGGGGTGCGCGCGCATCAGCGGCAGCAGCCGCGGCCACAGGACGGTCACGACGGCGTGATCGTTGGCGGTGATGCGCACGGTCCCGGCCGGCTTGTCGCGCATCGCGGCGAGCGATTCGAGCGCGCCGTCGATCTCGTCGAGGCGCGGCGCCACCGCCTGCAACAGGCGCAGGCCGGATTCTGTTGTCGACACGCTGCGCGTGGTCCTGGTGAGCAGCCGCACGCCGAGGCGCGCTTCAAGGCCGATCATCGCGTGGCTCAGCGCCGAGCGCGAAACACCCAGCCGCGCGGCGGCCCGCGTGAAACTCCGCTCGCGCGCGACGGCAACGAAAGCATGCAGGTCGTCGAGGCTTTCCCGTGGCATTGGTGAATTATATGCACACTGGTATGCGGATTTGACCATCTTCCGACCACGTGCCGGGCGCACTACAGTATCGGCACAGTCTCCACCAAGGGTAAGGTCATGGAACTCAAACGCGCCGGATCGCAGCCTTCGCTCACAGGCCCCGCCGACTGGTTCACCGGCACGGTCCGCATCGATCCGCTGAACAGTCCCCCGGCGCCAGCGCGCGTATCGTGCGCGGCCGTCACGTTCGAACCGGGCGCGCGCTCGGCCTGGCATACGCACCCGCTCGGCCAGACGCTCGTGGTGACGAGCGGTTGCGGATGGACGCAGTGCGAAGGCGAGCCGATCGTCGAAATCCGCGCCGGCGACGTTGTCTGGTGTCCGCCGGGCCACAAGCATTGGCACGGCGCCACGCCCACCACCGCGATGACCCACATCGCGATCCAGGAAGCGCTGGACGGCAGGAACGTCGAATGGATGGAGAAGGTCAGCGACGAGATCTATCTCGCCGGCCCATCGCGGCAATGACTTCGAGCACCGCGCGGACGCGTTCGCCGGATGTGGCGCTCTCGCCGGCGCACGCGGCGATCATCCCGATCGCCGCGTGCGCGGCCGTCGGCGACATCGGAAGGCTCGAGACCGCTCTGGAGCGGGGGCTGGATGCGGGGCTCGAGATCAGCGAGACGCGGGAGATCCTGACGCAGGTGTACGCGTACGCGGGCTTTCCGCGCAGCCTGAATGCGCTCGGCGCGCTCATGAAGGTGGTGGACGCACGCAAGCAGCGCGGACTGCATGACAAGCCGGGCCGCGAGCCGTCGCACGCCATCCCGACCGGCGCGGCACTGCTCGCTGCCGGCACGGCCAACCAGACGCGGCTCTCGGGTGCGCCGGTGAAGGGCCCGCTGTTCGAATTCGCGCCGGCCATCGACGAATACCTCAAGACGCATCTTTTCGGCGACATCTTCGAGCGCGACAATTTCGACTGGCAGAGCCGTGAACTCGCGACGGTGAGCATGCTCGCCGCGCTGACCGGCGTCGAAGCGCAGTTGCAGGCGCACGTGCGCATCGCGATGAACGTCGGCGTCAGCGTCGATGCGCTGCGCGAGGTCGTCGACCTGCTGGCCGGCGTGGACCGGGATGCCTCGCGGCGAGCGGGTGAGGCGCTCGCCCGTCACCTGGCCAGCATCCGCTCCGCGCAATAGCCTTGCGGACACGCATCGACGAAGAACGAATCGAAGGAGCCGCACCATGAAGGGAACGATGCTCTACGCACCCGGCGACATCCGCTACGAGGAGCGCGAGTCGCCGAAGATCGTTGAGCCGACGGATGCGATCATCCGCATGTCGGTCACGTGCATCTGCGGCTCGGACCTGTGGCCTTACCGCGGCTTGCAGCCGTCGAGCGGCCCGACGCCGATGGGCCACGAGTATTGCGGTGTCGTCGAGGAAGTGGGCCAGGATGTGCGCACGATCAAGCCGGGGCAGTTCGTCGTCGGCTCGTTCGCCACGTCCGACAACACCTGTCCCAACTGCCGGATCGGTTACCAGTCGTCGTGCGTGCACCGCACGTTCATGAACCAGGCGCAGGCGCCGTGGTTGCGCGTGCCGCTGGCGGACGGCACGCTCGTCGCCACGCAGGCGATGCCGGATGCGAAGACGCTGCCGAGCCTGCTCGCCGCGTCCGACGTGCTCGGCACCGGCTGGTTCGCGGCCGACGCGGCCAACGTGAAGCCGGGCTCGACGGCGGTGGTCGTCGGTGATGGCGCCGTCGGCCTGATGGGCGTGCTGTCGGCGAAGCTGATGGGCGCGGAGCGGATCATCGCGATGAGCCGCCACGCCAGGCGCGCGCAGCTCGCGCGCGAATTCGGCGCGACGGACGTCGTCGAGGAGCGCGGCGACGACGGCGTTGCGCGCATCCTGGAGATGACCAAGGGCATCGGCGCCGACTCGGCGCTGGAGTGCGTCGGCACGCAGGAATCGATGCTGCAGGCGATCCACGCGACGCGCAAGGGCGGCTACGTCAGCTATGTGGGCGTACCGCACGCCGTGGAACTCGACGGCCAGCAGCTCTTCTTCGCGCACGTCCACCTGCACGGCGGCCCCGCGCCCGTGCGCCGCTATTTGCCCAAGCTGATGGATTCGATCCTGGACGGCAGCATCGAGCCCGGCAAGGTGTTCGACCTGACGTTGCCGCTCGCGCAGGTGGCGGACGGGTATCGGGCGATGGACAAGCGCGAGGCCATCAAGGTGCTGCTGCAGCCGTGACCGCACGTCGCTGACGCAACGCGGCGCACAACTGCCGCACACCCTCCGCAAACCGCGGCCCGGAGCGATGCAGCAGATTCGCATCGACGGTGACGAGCCGCCCGTTCGCCACCGCCGGCAATGAAGGCCAAGCCTTCCAGCGCTCGAGCCACGGCGGCGGCTTTGCATCGTCCGCGCCGGCCACGATCACGTCCGGCTTCGCCGCGATCACCGCTTCGGCAGTCACTACCGGCGCCGCGACGCCGAGATCCGCGAACACGTTGCGGCCGCCGCACAACGCGATCGCCTCGCTGATCAGGTGGTGGCCGCCGACGGTGAAGATCGGCGGATCCCATATTTCGTAGAACACGGCGAGCGGTGGCGCGCGGCGCGGCGCCGCCGCGGCAATGGACGCGATCGTCGTGCGGAACTCGGCCGCCGCCTTCGCCGCGACGTCGCTCGTGCCCGCCAGCACACCGATGCGCTCGATGTCCGCCGCGATGCCGTCGATCGTCGCGGGATTGCTCGTGAACACGGCGATCCCGCGCGCGCGCAGCGCGGCCAGTTGCGCCGCCGTGGTGTACGGCCACGTGACGACGAGGTCGGGGCGCGCCGCGACGATGCGCTCCAGGTCCACGGTGTTCGCGTCGCCCACGAGCGGCAACGCACGCGCGGCCGGCGGATAGTTGGACCCGGCCACGACGCCGACGACGCGCCCGCCGGCGCCGGCCGCGAACACGAGCTCGGTCGCGTGCGGGGCCAGCGTGACGATGCGCGCGGCAGGCTGCGCCAGCGTGATGCGCGCGCCCGCATCGTCGACGGCGGCAACGTCCGCATGCGCGGCGCCCGTCGCGAACGCGATCAACGCCGCCGCGCGACGCAGCGCCGTAGCGGACGCTGGCCACGCGGCGGTCGCGCACACGCGCCGCCACGGCGTAACGAGCATTACAACGCCCACCGCACCCCGCCGAACACCTGCGCACCCCCGGTCGAATAGCCGGCCGCCAGTTCGTAGTTCTTGTCGAACACGTTGGTCCCGCGCACGAACACGGACAGCTTCGGCGTCACCGCGTAGTCGACGGTGAGGTTGACGAACGCATAGCCGCCCATGCGGATGGTGTTGGCCGCGTCGTCGTAGCGCATCGTCGACGCGACGACCTCGGCGCCCAGCGTCCACGCGTCGATCCGCTGCCCCACGCGGACGACGCCGTGCGTGTGGGCACGCCGCGCGAGCTGGTTGCCGGTGCTGTCGTCGCGCGGCGATCCGAAGTCGATCGACGCGGAGAACGTCGTGTCGCGCCACGCGCCGTTCGCCGTCAGCGTCACACCCTTCAGCGTGGCGCTCGCCACGTTCTGCGGCGCGCAGTTGTAGTCGGCGTCGCATTCGAACAGGATCAGGTCGTCGACGTCGTTGTGGTAGCCGACCAATCCCAGCTGCAACGTCGCATCGCCCACCTTGCCGTTCCAGTACACGCCGCCTTCGACGTTGTGCGACGTCTCCGGCACCAGGTTGGGGTTCGAATAGCCGGGATAGTAGAGGTCGTTGAACGTCGGGATGCGGAACGCCGTGCCATAGCTCGCCGCCACGCGCCACTCGGGCGAGATCCTGTAGCCCCACGCGATGGCGCCCGTCGTGCGCGAGCCGAACTGCGACGAGTCGTCGTAGCGCACGTTGGCCTGCAGCGAGTTGTCCGCCAGCGTCATCTGCCAGGCGGCGAACACCGAGTTGGTGTCGCGGCTCGTCACGGCGAACGCCTCGTTCGTCGACACGCTCTCCTCGCGCCGTTCCAGGCCCAGCGTCGCGACGCCCGGCGCGAACGTGAACTCGTTGATCCACGCGTACTGGTTCTGCCGCGTGCGGAACGGGTAGTTGCCGTAGCCTGTCTCCGACACCGAGTTGTCGCTGCCCTGGCCCAGCGTGAGCCGCGACGTCCACACGTCGTTGATCCGGTTGACGCTGCCGAACGAGTACGCCTCCACCGTCGTGATCGTGCGGTCGTCGAACTCGTCGCCGCCGTCGTACTGCGCGTTGAGCCGGCTGCGATAGTAGTTGAGCGTCGCCTGCTGCCCCGCCGCCCAGCCCAGGCCGACGTTCGCGGACACGCTGCCCACCTTGTAGCCGTCGCGATCCGGGTCGTAGCTGAAATTGCCCGGATCGACGATTGCGTTGAAGCCCTGGCTGTCCGTGCCGGTGGCCTGCAGGCCGAACGTCCACGGGCCCACGCTCGTCGTGCCGCCGGCGCTTCCCTGCCAGGTGCCGTACGTGCCGTAGCCGATGCTGGCATTCGCCGTGGTCGCGGCGCCGCCCTTCTTCGTGAAAATCTGCACGACGCCGCCGATCGCGTCGCTGCCATACAGCGACGACGCGGGCCCGCGGACGATCTCGATGTGGTCGATGTCACCGAGCGGAATGGCTTCGATCGGCGTCGTGCCCGAGGACGACGACGACACGCGCATGCCGTCGACCAGGATCAGCACCTGGCTCGTGCCGGTGCCGCGCATGAAGAGGCCGGACGTCGACCCGGGCCCGCCGTTCTGCGTGATCTCGATGCCGGGCTGGCGCTGCAGCAGCGTCGCCAGACTGTCGGCGCCCGCGGCCATGATCTCGTCGTGGCCGATCACGGTGACGTCCGCGAGCAGCTGCGCGAAAGGTTGCGGCGTGCGCGTTGCCGTCACGAACACCGGCGGCAGCGTGGCCGTCGCGTCGGTTTGCGCATGCGCGGTGGGTGCGAGCGAAGTGACGGCGGCGAGCGCCGCGCCGGCGATTGTTGCGAACTTCCGTGGCATCGTGGATTCCTCCGCCGTGCGTCCCCGCACGGCAAGCGACTGCGGTCGGTGCGCGCGGAGGACATCGGGGCGGAAGGGTCGCGGCGTGCGGAAACGTGGCGCGGCCTGCCCCCACGACACCACCCGCGTCGCGCGTGCCGGCGTGCGCGACGAAGCACGCCACCGGGTGCAGGCCGGTCTCCGGGCTCGCCGGTCTTGACCGCCCGCCTTCCCACCCGTCGTGACGGGCAGTGGCATGAGTGAGCGGTCCGCACCGGCCTACCGTTGCGGGGGCAGCCGCGGCTTGCCGCCGTGCACCGCTGCTGCCGGCGCACGACGACCGCGTTCCCGTTTCATCGTCCGCCGCACTTGCGCGCCGCGGACGACACCTGCGGCGGCGATGTTACCGGATGCGCCGGCGGCCGGGGTTACGCAAGCGCCGCCGGGACGCGCGTGCAAGGCCCTTGCCCGGGGCCTGCTTGCTATAATTCGCGCCCGTTTCGCCCCGCCGTTCCCCGCCGAATAACCTCCGGTCCCGGGACGCCGCACCATGCCGCAGAAGCTCTACATCCGCGCACGTTCGGATGCCAGATGAACGAGTACGACTCGGACAAGATAGCCGACGATGGCGCACAGCGACCAGCTGGTACCCACCGACCGTCCCGAGGACGCGGACGTCATCCTGTTCAACACGTGCTCGGTTCGCGAGAAGGCGCAGGAGCGCGTGTTCCACGACCTCGGCCGCGTGCGCGCGCTCAAAGCCGACAAGCCGCACCCTGATCATCGGCGTCGGCGCTGCGTCGCGTCGCAGGAAGGCGGCGATCGTCGAGCGCGCGCCGTTCGTCGACGTCGTGTTCGGCCCGCAGACGCTGCACCGGCTGCCGCAGATGATCCGCGCGCGGCGCACGAGCGGCGTGCCGCAGGTGGACATCAGCTTTCCCGAGATCGAGAAGTTCGACCACCTGCCGCCGCCGCGCGTCGACGGCGCGTCCGCGTTCGTGTCGATCATGGAAGGCTGCAGCAAGTACTGCTCGTTCTGCGTCGTGCCCTACACGCGCGGCGAGGAAGGAGCCGCCCGCTCGACGACGTGCTGACGGAAGTGGCCGACCTCGCGGACCAGGGCGTGCACGAAGTAACGCTGCTGGGCCAGAACGTCAACGGCTGGCGCGGCCTCGACGACGGCGGTGCGCCGCTCGATTTCGCGGCGCTGATCGAATACGTCGCCGCGGTGCCGGGCATCGAGCGCATCCGCTACACGACGTCGCATCCGAAGGAGATGAGCCAGCGGCTGATCGACGTCTATGCGCGGGAGCCGAAGCTCGTGTCGCAGCTGCACCAGCCCGTGCAGTCGGGCAGCGACCGCGTGCTGGCCGCGATGAAGCGCGGCTACACGGCGCTCGAGTACAAGTCGATCGTGCGCCGCTTGCGCGTCGCGCGGCCGGACCTGTCGCTGACGTCCGACTTCATCGTCGGCTTCCCCGGCGAGACGGATGCCGATTTCGCGGCGACGATGAAGCTCATCGAAAGCGTCCGCTTCGACGGCGCATTCAGCTTCCTGTACAGCCCGCGGCCCGGCACGCCGGCGGCGGAGCTGCCCGATCACGTGCCGCACGCGGTGGCGCAGGCGCGGCTGGAGGCGCTGCAGGCCGCGCTGGACGCGCAATACCGTGAATACAGCGACGCGATGGTCGGCACGACGCAACGCGTGCTCGTCACCGGCCGTGCCGCCAAGGACGCCACCGAGCTGGCCGCGCGCACCGACAACAACCGCGTCGTCAATTTCGCCGGCGACGCGGCGCTGATCGGGCGCTACGTCGACGTGACGATCACGCGCGCCTATCCCCATTCGTTGCGCGGCGAGGCCCTCGCCGCCTGAATCCCCGCGCTACGCGGCAACGCCCGTTCCAAGCCAGGAAATCCCGATGTCGATCCGCTCCACCGTACCCGCGACGCTCGCCGCCGCCACGCCCTCGCCCTGGTCGCCGGCTGCGCGGACCACGCCGCCGTCCACCGACGCGAAGGCCGATCTCGCCACCGCGAAGACCGACGTCGCCGCAGCCGCGCAGCGGGCGCGCAGCCGCGGCCGTGCGCACCACCGCACCCGCCGCGCCGCAGGCGCCCGGCGCAACCGCCGCGCGCGGCGCGTCGCCGGCTGCAGCGGCGGCCGCAGGTGCCGCCGCGGGTGCGGCCGCGGCGGCCGCCAGCGCGACGAAGCCGTTCGCGGACGTCATCAAGGACGCCAAGGTCACGAAGGGCTACTTCACCGTCTACACCAAGGACGAGAAGACCTGGATCGAGATCGCACCCGCGCAATTCGACCAGCCGTTCTTCTTCACGGCGGACCTGTCGCAGGGCCTCGGCGAAGGACGCCTGTTCGGCGGCCTGCTCGGTGGTTACTACTTCGGCCAGTCGCAGATCGTCACCTGGCACAAGCAGGGCAACACGGTGCAGCTGATCGCGCAGAACGACCACTTTTTCGCGAAGACCGGAACGCCGGAAGCGAAAGCCGTGCGCGATGCGTTCTCCAACAGCCTGCTGGGCGCCGTGCCCGTCGCCTCCGCGCCGGAACCCGAGTCGAAGGCGGTGCTCGTGGAACTGTCGGCCCTGCTGCTCACCGACATCCCGGGCGGCAACGGCATCCTCGAGCGCACGTACCGCCAGGCCTACACGTTCGACGCGCACAACTCGGCTATCGTGCGCACGCAGGTGACGCCGGAGGCGGTGGCCGTTGCGGTCAACGCCCACTACGCGCTGAACCGCGTGGCGCAGCCGCCGATCACGCCGGGCGCGCCCTATACGCAGCCGCCATCGACGGTGCCGGACATCCGCAGCCTGTTCCTCGGCTGGCACTACACGCTCGCCAAGCTGCCGGACACGCCGATGGCACCGCGGATGGCGGATGCGCGGATCGGTTATTTCACGACGACGCGCTACGACTACACGAACGACAACGCGCTGACGCCGCGGCTCAACTACGTCAATCGCTGGCGCCTCGAGAAGAAGGACCCGACGGCCGCGCTGTCGGAGCCGAAGGAACCCATCGTGTTCTGGCTGGACCGCAACATCCCGCTCGAATACCGCGCGACGGTGATCGAAGGCGTGCTCGAATGGAACAAGGCGTTCGAGAAGATCGGCTACAAGAATGCGGTCGAGGCGAGGGTGCAGCCCGACGACGTCGAGTTCGACACGCTCGGTCCGCGCCACGGCACCATCCGCTGGATGGTGACCGCGCAGCCCGCGTTCGGCGGCATCGGCCTCGTGCAGGTGGACCCGCGCAGCGGCGAGATCCTGCAGGCCGGCATCGGCATCGATCCCGTGCGCTTCCGCAACCAGCGCGCGCGCTTCGCCGACCAGGTACATCCGGCGATCGCGATCCGGCAATCCGACACCCTGTTCCCGATGACGGCGTGCTACGCCGAGGATGCCGCGGCGGAGGCGATGGGCTTCGCGCTCGACGTGCTGGAAGCGCGCGGCGACGTCGAGCCGGGCAGCCCGGCGGAGCAGCAGTTCATCCTCGACGACCTGAAGGAAGTGGTCATGCACGAGGTGGGGCATACGCTCGGCCTCACGCACAACTTCCGCGCGTCGACGATCTACACGCAGGCGCAGCTGTCCAACCTCGAGTTCACGAAGACGCACGGCATCGCCGGCTCGGTGATGGAATACAACGGCGTCAACCTCGCGCTGCCCGGCGAGAAGCAAGGCTCGTTCGCGATGGCCACGCTCGGTCCGTACGACTACTGGGCCATCCAGTACGGCTACCAGGAATTCGCGCCCGCCGACGAGAAGGGGCAGCTCGCGAAGATCGCCGCGCGCAGCACCGAGCACGACCTGGCCTACGCGTTCGACCGCGAAACCGCGTCCGGCATGGATCCGGACGCGGCCGTCCTGGACTTGTCCAGCGACCCGCTCGAGTTCGCGCGCCGGCGCGCGCTGCTGACGGCCGAGTTGTGGTCGCTGTGGGAAACGAAAGAGCTGCGCGACGGCGAGAGCCTTGCGCGTTACCGGCGGAACGTGACGCGCGGCCTCAATTCGATGCGCGAGGCCGGCGTGGCCGCCGCGCGCTATGTCGGCGGCACGTCGCTGTATCGCGACGCCGCCGGCTCGGGGCGCACGCCGCTCAACCCGGTGCCGCCGGCCGAGCAGCGCGCGGCGCTGAAGCTGATCGAGGACAACCTCTTCAGCGCGTCGAGCTTCCGCTTCCCGCCGGCGTTCATGCGCAAGCTGTCGGTGGACTGGTCGGACCTGGGCGGTTCGTTCGACACCGGCCTCAACACGCCGGGCTTCGACTTCTCGCTGCCGACGCAGGTTCTCGCGACACAGCGCGCGGTGCTGGACCGGCTGCTCAACGAAGCGACGGCGCAACGGATCCTGGACAGCCAGGACAAGGTCGACAGGAACCAGAAGGCGTTGCAGCTTTCCGAGCTCTACGGCTCGCTGCACGCGGCGATCTTCTCCGAGCTGAAGAGCGCCCAGGACATCCCGCTGCTCCGGCGCAACCTGCAGCGCGAGTACGTCGTGCGCCTGGGTACCACGCTGCTGAAGCCGGCGGTGACCATGCCGGCCGACGCCCGCGCGGTGGCACGCGCGGACGCGAAGGCGCTGCGCGACGAGATCGCGGCGGCCCGCACGCGCGGCGCCTACTCGGCGGAAGCGCGCGCCCACCTCGCCGAATCGCAGCAGGCGCTCGACGAGGCGCTGAAGGCGCCGATCGTGCGCGGGACGCTGTGACGCGATCCGCATCGCGGGACGGGGCACGCGCCGCCGCGCCGCGCGCGGGGACGCGCAAGGCTGCGCGGAAGCCGCCGGTGGCCGCGAGCGGCGATGCCGCGCCGTCCAGCATCGTCCTGAAGCTCGCGCCGCTCGACAACCACGCGCTCGCCAACCTGTGCGGGCCGCTGGAGGCCAACCTGCGGCAGATCGAGGCGGCGCTCGACGTGACGGTGCGCCGGCGCGCGGGCGAGTTCACGCTGCAAGGCGCGCCGGATGCGGTGGCGCAGGCGCGCGTGACGATGGAACGCCTCTACGACGAGGCGCACGCGCACGAGTTGTCGGTGGACGACGTGCAGCTGGGCCTCGTCGAAACGCTGCGCGGCGCGGCGGTGCGCGCGCACGGCGACGACGACGATGCGCCCGCCGGCGCGCCGGGCGCCGGCACGCTGCGCACGCGCCGCGCGGACCTGCACGGCCGCACGCCCAACCAGGTGGCCTACCTGGAGGCGATCGCCGCGCACGACATCACGTTCGGCATTGGCCCCGCCGGCACCGGCAAGACCTATCTGGCCGTCGCGTGCGCGGTGGATGCGCTGGAGCGCGGCGCGGTGAAGCGGCTGGTGCTCGTGCGGCCGGCCGTCGAGGCCGGGGAGCGGCTGGGCTTCCTGCCGGGCGACCTCGCGCAGAAGGTCGATCCCTACCTGCGGCCGCTGTACGACGCGCTGTACGACCTGATGGGCTACGACAAGGTGGCGCGCCTCTTCGAGCGGCAGACCATCGAGATCGCGCCGCTCGCCTACATGCGCGGCCGCACGCTGAACCACAGCTTCATCATCCTCGACGAGGCGCAGAACACCACGCCCGAGCAGATGAAGATGTTCCTGACGCGGATGGGCTTCGGCAGCAAGGCGGTGGTCACCGGCGACGTGACGCAGATCGACCTCGCGCGCCACCAGAAGAGCGGCCTCGTCGAGGCGGACCGCGTGCTGCACGACGTGCGCGGCATCGCGTTCGTCCGCTTCGACAGCAGCGACGTCGTGCGCCACCCGCTGGTGCAGAAGATCGTCGACGCCTACGACCGCGCGAAGCCGGCGCCGTGAGTTCATGAGCGCGCCGGGCCGCCTGACGCTCCAGGTGCAGTATGCGACGTCGCGCCGTGGCCTGCCCGCGCCGGCGACGGTGCGCCGCTATGCGGCCGCCGCGATCGACGTGCCGGCGGCCGTCGCGGTGCGCTTCGTCGGCCGCCGCGAGGGCCGCGCGCTGAACGCACGGTTCCGCGGCCGCGATTACGCGACCAACGTGCTGACGTTCGTGTACGATGACGCAACGCAGCAAGCCGCTGCACGCAACCACGCGCCGATGCTGACGGGCGACATCGTGCTGTGCGTCCCGGTCCTCGCGGCCGAGGCGAAGGAACAGGGGAAGACGCTGCGCGCGCACTGCGCGCACCTCCTCGTGCACGGCTTCCTGCACCTCACCGGCCACGACCACGAGCGCGCGCGCGACGCCGCGCGGATGGAAAGCCGCGAAATCGCGCTGCTCGCGGGCTTCGGCTTCGCCGACCCCTATGCCCCGCCGCCGGCCGCGGCCTGACGTCGCGCGCGCCCCCGCATGAGCCAGTCCGACGACAGCCACGACGACAAGCCGACGCTGATGGAGCGCATCTCGGCGTTCCTGGTGCGCGAGCCCGAGGACCGCGACCAGCTGCGCGAGATGCTGCACGGCGCCAGCGTGCGCCAGCTGATCGACGCCGACGCGCTGGCGATGCTCGAGGGCGTGCTGTCGGTGTCCGAGCTGACGGTGCGCGAGATCATGATCCCGCGCGCGCAGATGGACTGCGTGTCCATCGACGATTCGCCGGAAGAGTTCATCCCGCTGGTGCTGGAGACTAACCACTCGCGCTTCCCGGTGATCGGCGAGAACAAGGACGACGTCGTCGGCATCCTGCTCGCGAAGGAGCTCCTCAAGTACTACTCGGACCCGGAAGGCTTCGTGCTGCGCGACACGCTGCGGCCCGCCGTGTTCGTGCCGGAGTCCAAGCGGCTCAACGTGCTGCTGCGCGACTTCCGCGCCAACCGCAATCACATTGCGATCGTCGTCGACGAGTACGGCGGCGTGTCGGGGCTGGTGACGATCGAGGACGTGCTGGAGCAGATCGTCGGCGACATCGAGGACGAGTACGACTTCGACGAGAGCGAGGACAACATCATCGCGGAAGGCAACGGCCGCTTCCGCGTCAAGGCGCAGACCGAGATCGAGGATTTCAACGCACATTTCGGCGTCCATCTCGACGACACGGAGATCGACACGATCGGCGGCGCCGTACTGCGCGCGTTCGGACGCCTGCCCAAGCGCGGCGAGACGGTGACGATCGACGGCTTGCGCTTCCGCGTGGTCCGCGCCGACAGCCGCCGCATCCAGCTGCTGAACGTCGAGCGCGTCGCCGCGCCCGCACCGCCGGTCGACCGCGACGACGACGAGAAGGCCTCCGGTTGAACACCGAGGGCAAGCTCGCCGCCGCGCTGTCGTTGTGCGCGGGCGCCGCGACGGTGTTCGCGTTCGCGCCGTTCGGCTTTGCGCTCGTCGCGCCCGCGATGCTGGGCGGGCAATTCCTGTTCTGGCAGCACGCGCACTGCCCGCGCACGGCGGCCAAGCTCGGCTTCGCGTACGGCGTCGGGCTCTTCGGCGCCGGCGTGTCCTGGGTCTACGTGCCGCTGCAGACGTTTGGCGGCATGCCGGCGGTCGTCGCCGTGGCCGCCACCGCGCTGTGGGTGGCCTATCTCGCACTGTGGCCCGCGCTGGTGGGCGCGCTGGCCGTGCGCTTCACCGAGCACGACAGCGTGCCGCGCGCGCTGGCGCTCGCGGCGCTGTGGACGCTCGCCGAATGGCTGCGCGGCAGTGGCTACACCGGCTTTCCCTGGCTGCTCGTGGGTTCCGCGCAGCTGCCCGGTTCCAGCCTCGCGGGCTTCGCGCCGCTCGGCGGCGTCTACGGCGTTTCGCTCGCGACCGCGCTGGTGGCGGCGCTGCTGGCGCTGTTCGTCGAGGCCATCACGCAACACGCGAAGCGGCTGATGTTCGTGTCGTTGGCCGCCATCGCCACGCTGTTCGTCGTGGGCCAGGGCTTGCGCCACCTGACGTGGACGCAGCGCGTCGGCGAGCCGCTCGCGGTATCCCTGATCCAGGGCAACGTCGCGCAGCAGCAGAAGTTCGACCCCGCGTATCGCGACCGCAACTTCCTGCTGTACGCGCACCTCGCCGAAGTGAGCCGCGGCCGGCTGCTCGTGTTGCCCGAGAGCGCGTTCCCGGTGTTCGCGCAGGACGTGCCGGCGGAGATCGTCGAGCGCATCGGCGCCGCCGCCGCCGCGCGCAACGGCGATGCGCTGATCGGGCTCTTCACGCTGGTGGAGTCGCCCGTGCCCGGCGACGAGCCCGCGATCCACAACAGCGTCGTCACCGTCGGCACGGAGAAGTCGCAGCTCTACCGCAAGCATCACCTCGTGCCCTTCGGCGAGACGATTCCGCTCAAGTGGCTGGTCGGGGGCTTCATCGAGCGCGTGCTGTCGATCCCGCTCGCGGACCAGGCGTCCGGGCCGGCCAACGCGCCGCCGCTCGCCGTCGCGGGCCAGAGCGTCGCCGTCAACATCTGCTACGAGGACGCGTTCGGCAACGAGCTTCGCCGCCGCGCGCGCGACGCGACGCTGCTCGTCAACGTGACCAACGACGCGTGGTACGGCCGCTCCGTGGCGGCGTACCAGCACGACCAGATCGCCGCGATGCGCGCGCTGGAGACGGGCCGCCCGCTGCTGCGCGCGACGAACACCGGCATCACCACCGCCATCGGGCCCGACGGGCGCGAAGCGGCGCGGCTGCCCTGGTTCACGCGCGGCATCCTGGAGGTGACCGTGAGTGGACGACGCGGCGTGACGCCGTACATGTCGATCGGCGACACGGGCCCGGTGCTCGCGGCGCTCGCGCTGCTCGCGTTCGCGCTGGTCCGGGCCCGCCGCGCGCGCACAGCCGCGCCGGGCCGCCCCAGAGGCGAAACCCGGTAAAATCGCTGGTTTCGCCGACTTTCGAGCGAACGCAACAGCCGCGCGTTCGCCCACCCGCACGCCCGTCATGCTGACCTTCCAGAACCTGATCCTCAAGCTGCAGGACTATTGGGGCCGCCAGGGCTGCGCGTTGCTGCAGCCCTACGACATGGAAGTCGGTGCCGGCACGTCGCACACCGCGACGTTCCTGCGCGCGCTCGGCCCCGAGCCCTGGCGCGCGGCCTACGTGCAACCGTCGCGCCGCCCCAAGGACGGCCGCTACGGCGAGAACCCCAACCGGCTGCAGCACTACTACCAGTACCAGGTAGTGCTGAAGCCTTCGCCCGCCAACATCCTGGACCTCTACCTCGGCTCACTGGAAGCGCTGGGCTTCGACCTCAAGGCCAACGACGTGCGCTTCGTCGAGGATGACTGGGAGAACCCGACGCTGGGCGCATGGGGCCTCGGTTGGGAAGTGTGGCTGAACGGCATGGAAGTGACGCAGTTCACGTACTTCCAGCAGGTGGGCGGCATCGATTGCAACCCGATCACCGGCGAGATCACGTACGGGCTCGAGCGGCTCTGCATGTACCTGCAGGACTGCGAGAACGTGTTCGACCTCGTGTGGACGGAGTGGGAGGAAGACGGCGTCAAGCGCACGCTGAGCTACGGCGACGTCTATCACCAGAACGAGGTCGAGCAATCGACGTACAACTTCGAGCACTCCAACACGGAGAAGCTGCTGGAGTTGTTCACGCACTACGAAGGCGAGGCCAAGCGGCTGCTCGGCGCGGCGCTGCCGCTGCCCGGCTACGAGGCCATCCTCAAGGCCGCGCACACGTTCAACCTGCTGGATGCGCGCGGCGCGATCTCGGTGACCGAGCGCGCGGCGTACATCGGCCGCATCCGCGCGCTGTCGCGGATGGTGGCCAGCACCTATCTCGAATCGCGGCGCGCGCGCAGCTTCCCGCTGGTGCCCGGCGCGCGGCGCGCCAGCCTGCCGGCGCAATACGGGGCGGACGCGACATGAGCACCGCAGCGCTCGTCGTCGAGCTCTTCACCGAGGAACTGCCGCCCAAGGCGCTGAAGCGGCTCGGGCAGGCGTTTGCCGATGCGATCGTCGCGGGCCTCACGACGCGCGATTTCGTCGAGGCCGGCGCCGCGGTCACGTCCTATGCGTCGCCGCGCCGCCTCGCGGTCGCCATCGCGGCCGTGCGCGCCGTCGCGCCCGACAAGCCCTTCCGCGAGAAGCTGCTGCCGGTGTCCGTCGCGTTCGACGCCCACGGCAAGCCCACGGCCGCGCTCGCCGGCAAGCTCAAGGCGAAGGGCCTCGCGCACATCGATCCCGCGACGCTCGCGCGCGGCAGCGACGGCAAGGCCGAGGCGCTGTTCCACGAAGGCATCGCTCAGGGCGGGCCGCTGGCCGCTGCGTTGCAGGCGGTGATCGCGGAGGCGATCGCCGCGCTGCCGATCCCCAAGGTGATGAGCTATGCGGGCGCCGGCGGCTACTGGAACGACGAGAAGTTCGTGCGCCCCGCGCATCGGCTGCTCGCGCTGCATGGCGCGGATGTCGTGCCCGTCACCGCGCTGGGCCTGACCGCCGACCGCGTGACGCAAGGCCACCGCTTCCTGTCGCGCGGCGCGCTGAACATCGCTGGCGCCGCCGCGTACGCGCCGACGCTGGAAGCCGAAGGCAAGGTGATCCCGTCGTTCGCCGCGCGCCGCGCCGCGATCGTCGACAAGCTCGCCGCCGCCGCGGGCGGCGACACGCCGGTGATGCCGGACACGCTGCTCGACGAGGTGACGTCGCTGGTCGAATGGCCGGTGGTCTACGCGGGCACGTTCGATCCCGCGTTCCTGGCCGTGCCGCAGGAATGCCTGATCCTGACGATGCAGCTCAACCAGAAGTATTTCGCGCTGACGGACGCCGCGGGCAAGCTCGTCAACCGCTTCCTGGTCGTCAGCAACCTGGAGACGCGCGATCCGAAGGCGATCGTCGGCGGCAACGAACGCGTGCTGCGCGCGCGGCTCGCCGATGCGCGCTTCTTCTTCGACCAGGATCGCAAGGCGACGCTCGCCTCGCGGCTGCCGAAGCTCGACGCAGTGGTCTATCACAACCAGCTCGGCACGCTGGGCGCGCGCGTCGCACGGCTCGCCGCGCTGGCGAAGGCGATCGCGCCCGCCGTCGGCGCCGATCCCGCTGCCGCGGAACGCGCCGCGCGGCTCGCCAAGGCGGACCTCGTCACCGACATGGTCGGCGAGTTCCCGGAGCTGCAGGGCACGATGGGCCGCTACTACGCGCTGCACGACGGCGAGCCCGCTGCGGTCGCGGATGCGGTGGCCGAGCACTATGCGCCGCGCTTCGCCGGCGACGCGCTGCCGGCCGGCCCCGTCGCGCAAGCCGTCGCGCTCGCCGACAAGCTCGAGGCGCTGGCAGGCCTGTTCGGCATCGGCCAGGTGCCCACCGGCGACAAGGATCCGTTCGCGCTGCGCCGCGCCGCGCTGGGCGTCATCCGCATCCTCATCGAGAAGCGCGTTGCGGTGCCGCTGCGCGAGCTCGTCGACCGCGCGTTCGCGGCGTTCGCCAGCGTGCCGGCGGTGAAGCCCGCGCACGACGAACTGGTGGCGTTCGTCGTCGAGCGGCTGCGCGGCTACCTGCGCGACCAGGGCTATACGACCAACGAGATCGCCGCCGTCGTCGATGCGGGCCCCGCCGAGCTGTACCGCGTGCCCGAGCAGCTCGCCGCCATCCAGGCGTTCGAGAAGCTGCCCGACGCGCCGGCGCTCGCGGCGGCCAACAAGCGGATCGTCAACATCCTCGGCAAGGCGGGCCTCAAGGTGGCGCGCGGCGCGGCGCCGATCGCGATCGACGAAACGCGGCTCGCCGCCGGCGCCGAAACCGACCTCTACCGCCAGTTCGCGGCCACGCGCACGGACGTCGACGCGCAATGCGCGCGCGGCGACTGGCACGGCGCGCTGGTAGCGCTCGCCGCCACGCGCCCGACGGTCGACCGCTTCTTCGACGACGTGATGGTGATGGCCGACGACCCGGCCGTGCGCCAGAACCGGCTCAACCTGCTCGCCAACGTCGCGGCGACGATGAACCGCGTCGCCGACATCGGCAAGCTCGCGCAGTAACGAGGGCGAGCGGCCGGCGCGCGGCCGCTCCGCCGCGCGACAACGCTGGCCCGCGCGGCGCATTGCTCTTAGAATCCCGCCCGTGGTCCAGTTCACTTCCGAAGCCGTCGCCGCCTCGCGCCAACCCAAGCTGATCGTCCTCGATCGCGACGGCGTCATCAACCAGGACAGCGACCTCTTCATCAAGTCGCCCGACGAGTGGGTGCCCATCCCCGGCAGCATCGAGGCGGTGGCGCGGCTCCATCACGCGGGCTATCGCGTCGTCATCGCCACCAACCAGTCGGGCCTCGGCCGCGGGCTCTTCGACATGGCGATGCTGAACGCGATCCACGAGAAGATGCACCGCGCCGTCGTGCAGGCTGGCGGGCGCATCGACGCGATCTTCTACTGCCCGCACTCCGCGGACTCGCAATGCGACTGCCGCAAGCCCAGGCCGGGCATGCTGCTGGAGATCGGGCGCCGCTTCAACGTGGAGCTCGCGGGCACGCCGTCGGTGGGCGACAGCCTGCGCGACCTGGAAGCGGCCGCGAGCGTCGGCGCGCAGCCGATGCTGGTGCTGACGGGCAAGGGCGAGAAGACGCTGCGCCAGGGCGGCTTTCCCGCCAACACGGTGATCTTCCCGGACCTCGCGTTCGCTGTCGCGGCGCTGATCGCCGGCGACGAGTGACGATGTCGGCGCTGCGCTCGCTGCTCTTCCTGCTGTTCCAGGCCGCGTTCACGCCGTTCTTCGCATTCCTGATGCTGGCCACGGCATGGCTGCCCCGCGTGGCGCGCTACGAGACCGCGGCCTTCTGGTGCAACGTGATGCTGGAAGCGGCGCGCCTGATCTGCGGCATCCGCTGGCGCGTGGAAGGCCTGGCCAACATCCCGGCCACGCCGCACATCATCATGTGCAAGCACAGCTCGACGTGGGAGACGCTGGGGCTGCACCGCTACTTCCCGCCGCTCTCCTTCATCGCCAAGAAGGAGCTCCTGAAGATCCCGTTCTTCGGCTGGGGCTTCGCGCTCGCGTCGCCGATCACGATCGACCGCAAGGCCGGCGCCGACGCGATGCAGCAGATGGCCGTGCAGGCGCGCGAGCGCTTTGCGCAGGGCTTCTGGATCGTCATCTACCCGGAAGGCACGCGGATCAGGGCGGGCACGCGCGTACGCTACAAGACGGGCGGCGCGCGGCTTGCGCTGCTGACCGACACGCCGATCCTGCCCGTCGCGCACAACGCGGGCTACCTGTGGCCCAAGGGCATCTTCGGCAAGAAGCCCGGCACGATCACGCTGTCGATCGGCGCGCCGATCGCGCCGGAAGGCCGCGACCCGGCAACGCTGACGGCACTGGTCGAGCAGTGGATCGAGGACGAGGTGGCGCGCATCGGCGTGCCGGCGGCGGCATGAGCGGAACGCGCAAGCCCGGGCGCGCAGCACCGCTCGCGAATGCCGCCGCGCCGCGCCGCGCGTTCCTGACGCCGGACGAGCACGTCCGCGCGGGCCAGATGCGGCGGATCATGCTCGGCAGCGAAGCGGTGGCCTACCGGCTCGTCCGCGCCCGCCGGCGCACGATCGGCATGCAGATCGACCTCGACGGCCTCACGGTGCGCGCGCCGCGCTGGGTGACGCTGTCGGAGATCGAGGCGGCGCTCACCGAGCGCGCGACGTGGATCGTGCGCACGCTCGCCGAATGGCGCGCGCGCCGCCGCGACGTCTATCCGCGCGTCTGGCAGACCGGCGCGCCGCTCTACTACCGCGGCACACCGCTGGCGCTGGCGCTGTTCCCCGCGCGCCGCGCCGGCATCCGCGCGGACCTCTTCGACCTCACGGTGCTGCACCCGTCGCCGGGCGACGAGCGCAAGGTGGCGGGCTTCGTCACCGAGTGGCTGAAGGACGAGGCGCTGCGGCTCGTCGCCACGCGCGTGCAGGGCTATGCGCTCGCCGCGGGCCGCGAGGATCCGCCGGTGAAGCTCACGAACGCGCGCAGCGAATGGGGCAGCTGCAACCAGCGCGGCGAGATCCGCCTCAACTGGCGGCTGATCCAGCTGCCGCCGCTGCTCGCCGACTACGTCGTCGCGCACGAGGTGGCGCACCTCGTGGAGCTCAATCACTCGCCGCGCTTCTGGGCCGTCGTCGAGAAGCTGATGCCGGGACACGCGGCGCAGCGCCGCGCACTGGAGGAGTGGACGGCGCTGCTCGCGGCCTGACGCGAACGGCGGTCCCAGGCGGCGCCCTGGCGCCGCGCGCGGCGCGTCACCGCGCGGCTCACGCCGCCGCGAGTGGCGGCAGCACGATCGCCAGCGCCGCCTGCTGCTGCAGGATGGCAGCCAGCGCCTCCTCGATCGGCGCGTGGCTGCGCGTGTCGCGCCAGCGGCCGCGTTCCGCGCGGTAGTGGAAACCGCCGGATTTCGCAGCGACCCACAGCTCGCGATTGGGCGTGTGGCGGTTGACGATCACCTTGCCGCCGTCGTCGCAGTCGATGGTCAGGATGCCGTCGTTGAGCTGCCAGTCGACGTCCGCGTCGCTCGTCGCCAGCGCGTCGTCGAGCGCGGCGCCGATCGCCGCGAGCGCGCGGTCCGTCACCGCCAGGAACTCCGTGTCCGTCATGATCGTCGATGGTGTAGCATCGCCGGCGATGTTACGCCGTTCGCCTCTACCCCGCCGCCCGCGCACGACGTGCGTGACGTGCGGGCTCGCCGTCGTGCTGGCGCTCGCGCTCGCCGGTTGCGGCATCAAGGGGCCGCTCAAGTCGCCGCCGGGCTCCACGATGCCACCGCCACCGCCGCCGTCCGGCATCGAGATGCCGTCGCAGGTGAACCAGGGCGAATAGGCCGCGCGCCGCGTGGATCCCTTCCGCTATCGCGACGGCGAGCTCTGCGCCGAGGACGTGCCGCTCGCGGACATCGCGGCCCGCCACGGCACCCCCACCTATGTCTACTCGCGCGCCGCGATCGAGGCCGCGTACCGCAGCTACAGCGACGCGTTCGCCGGCACGCCGCACCTCGTCTGCTATGCGCTGAAGGCCAATTCCAACCTCGCGATCCTGGCGCTGCTGGCGCGGATGGGCGCGGGCTTCGACATCGTCTCCGGCGGCGAGCTCGCGCGCGTGCTGCACGCCGGCGGCGACCCGGCGAAGATCGTGTTCTCGGGCGTCGGCAAGACCGACGCCGAGATCGTCGCGGCGCTGGCGGCGGGCATCCTGTGCTTCAACGTCGAGTCGGCGTCCGAGCTCGAGCGGATCGCGGCCATTGCCGCGCGCGAGGGGCGGCAGGCGCCGGTGAGCCTGCGCGTCAACCCGCACGTCGACGCGCGCACGCACCCGTACATCGCCACCGGCCTCGCCGAAAGCAAGTTCGGCATCGCGCACACCGAGGCCCCGGATCTCTACCGGCGCGCGGCGGCGCTGCCGTCGCTGGACGTGCGCGGCATCGACTGCCACATCGGCTCGCAGGTGCTGGACCTCGACGCCTACGTCGAGACGGCGGCGCGGATGTTCGAGCTGGTCGACGCGCTGGCGGCGGAGGGCATCGTGCTCGAGCACGTGGACCTGGGCGGCGGCCTGGGCGTGCGCTACCGAGACGACGACACGCCGATCGCGCTGGGGCGCTACGCCGCCGCGGTCCGCGCGGCGCTCGGGAACCGCGGCGTGAAGCTGCTGTTCGAACCCGGGCGGCGGCTCGTCGGCGAAGCGGGCGCGCTGCTGACGCGCGTGCTGTACCTCAAGCCCGGCGCCGCGAAGCACTTCGCCGTCGTCGACGCGGCGATGAACGACCTCTTGCGCCCGTCGCTGTACGGCGCGTGGCACGCCGTGGATCCGGTGCGCCCGCGCGCCGGCGCGACGACGGTCTGGGACATCGTCGGCCCCGTCTGCGAGAGCGGCGATTTCCTCGCCGAGGCGCGCGCGCTCGCGCTGGCCGAGGGCGACCTCCTCGCCGTGCGCACCGCGGGCGCCTACGGCATGGCGATGAGCTCCAACTACAACTCGCGGCCGCGCGCGTGCGAGGTGCTCGTCGACGGCGCGCACGCGCACGTCATCCGCGAGCGCGAGCGCGTCGACGCACTGTGGAGCGGCGAGCACGTCGTCCGCTGACGCGCGCTTTTGCCGCCGTGCGGCGCTGTTGGCGCGGTGTGCGAATACGCAACACAGGCGCGCGCGCGTCATACAACAAGCGCGGGATTCTTGCAAATCGTTGAAATCTGGCTAGAATGCAGCCAGCAGGTGGCAATGGGTTTGTCAAGTAGTCGATGCGAAGCAGCGCGGCGAACGACGAAAACTGCGACATCTGCGAAGACGAAGTTCAATAACAGTTCCGGCAACTCAGACAGGAGAAACTCAATGTTGGCTGACATGATGTCGATGATGGCGCCCACGGCTTCCACGCCGGCGCCGAAGAAGAAGGCCGCCAAGAAGAAGGCGAAGAAGAAGACCGCGAAGAAGGCTGCGCCGAAGAAGGCCGCCAAGAAGGTCGCGAAGAAGAAGGCGAAGAAGGCGACCAAGAAGAAGGCCGCCAAGAAGGTTGCCAAGAAGGCCAAGAAGGCCACCAAGAAGAAGGCCAAGAAGGTCGTGAAGAAGAAGGCGAAGAAGGCGACCAAGAAGAAGGCCGCCAAGAAGGTCGCCAAGAAGGCCAAGAAGGCCACCAAGAAGAAGGCCAAGAAGGCGAAGAAGTAAGCTTCACTCTTCGCAAGCGGTACCAGGACGGGCGACGTGAAAATGTCGCCCGTTTTGTTTGGGGGACCCGCTACGCGGGCGGCGCATCGGCGCCGCGCGCCCCGGGCGGCGCTAGCTGCCGCCCGCCGCGTTGCCGCTCGCCGCCTGCGCGGTGCCGGCCTTCTTCGTGGACGTGCCCGTCCCGGGCTTGGCCGCCGCCGCCTTCGTCGTCTTGCTCGCCGGGGCCTTGGCCGTCGCGGTCGACTTCTTCGTCGCTTTCTTCGCGGTCTTCGCGGGTGCCGGCTTGGCGGGTGCGGGCTTCGCGGCTTGCGTCGACGCGGACTTCGCCGCCGCGGCCGGCGCGGGCGACGTGTCGCCGCCCTTCGCCGCGGGCGCCGTCTTCGTCGCACCCACGGTCTTCACGCCGCTCGCCTTCGCCGCGCGCCGCTGCTCCGCGTGCGCATTGGCGCTGCCGCGATCGACGACGATGCGCAGCTTCTGGCCCACGCGGACCTGGTTCTGCGCGAGGCCGTTCCATTCGCGGACGTCCCGCGTCGACACGCCGTAGCGCGCCGCCACCTTCTGCACGGTGTCGCCGCGGCGCACCGTATAGTAGACGGTACGGCCCTGCGGCACCGTGGTGAACACCGTCGCGACGAGCGTCTGCGCCGTCGCCTCCGACGGTCGCTCGGCCGGCACCAGCAGCGCGTGGTTGTCCGGCACCTTGGCGCGCGAGCCGATGCCGTTGACGGCGCGCAGCGTCTCCTCCGACATCCCGTAGCGCGCGGCCACCTGCGCCATCGTCTCGTGCGGCTTCAGCCGATACGCCTGCCACGTGACCAGCGGCTGGTCGGTGAGCTCGAGCTTGGCCGCGAACATCTCCGCCTTGTCGAACGGCAGCAGGATCGTGTAGTCGTCGGCGCCCGCGATCACGGGCCGGTTGTGCTGCGGGTTGAGCAGCAGGAACTCGTCGAGCGGCATCTCGGCGAGTTCCGCCGCGCGCTTCACGTCCATCTTGCGGCTCACCTTGACGACGGTGAAGTAGGGCGTGTCGGGGATCTCGGCCAGCGTGATGCCGAACTTGTCGGGATCGGCGACGATGTTCTTGATCGCCTGGAACTTGGGCACGTAGTTGCGCGTCTCGTCCGGCATCTTGAGGCTCGCGTAGTCGGTGGGCAGCCCCTTGGCCTGGTTGCGCGCGATCGCCTTCTGGACGTTGCCTTCGCCCCAGTTGTACGCGGCGAGCGCCAGTTGCCAGTCGCCGAACATGTCGTAGAGCTTCTGCAGGTAGTCGAGCGCCGAGTTCGTCGCCGCGACGATGTCGCGCCGCGAGTCGAACCAGAAGTTCTGCTCCAGGCCGAAGACCTTGCCGGTGGACGGCACGAACTGCCAGATGCCCGACGCCCGGCTCGTCGACAGCGCGGTGGGGTTGTACGCGCTTTCCACCATCGGCAGCAGCGCGAGGTCGAGCGGCATCTTGCGCGCCTCGATCACCGTGACGATGTGATACAGGTAGCGGCGCGAGCGCTCGACGCTGCGCGCCATGTAGTCGGGCCGGCTCGCGTAGTACTGCTCCCACTTGGCGACGAGCGGGTCGTCGGGGAGGTCCGGCACGCCATAACCTTCGGCGATGCGGTCCCACAGGTCGGGCTTGGGAAAGGGCAGCGGCTCGAGTTCCGCCATTTCCGCCGGCGGGAACGGCGGCATCGGCAGCGGCTTGGGTAATGCGATGACCGGCTCGGGAGACGGCGCGGCAGCCGCCGCCACGGGCGCGGGCGTGGCCGCGGAATCCGGCGCCGTGGACGGCGTGGGGGGCGTCGCGCACGCCGTTACACACAGCGCCGCAATGGCGGCGAGCCGCCGCGCATGCGGTCGGACGATCGGTTGCAGTGGGCTCAGCGTTGCGCTCCTCGTGATGCCGGCTTTCGATCCGCGGCCGTGTTGTACAGGACCGGGCTCGCGAGCAACCGATCGAACGCGCGATGGTAGGGGCGCCGCTCCGCTCCCGTCAATGCGCGCGGAATCCGTCTTTCCAGGCGCGCACCGCGGCGAACACGTCGACGTCCGTGGCGAGCGCGCGGCCCGCATGCCGCTCCGCCGCCGCGCGCACGGCGGGCTCGTGCGCGCGCAGGAACGGATTGGTCGAACGTTCGTCCGCGAGCGACGACGGCACCGTCGGCAGCCCCTCGGAGCGGCGCGCGCGTGCCGCGGCCGTGCGGCTCGCCAGCGCTGCGTTGGCGGGTTCGACCGCGGCCGCGAACGCAAGGTTCGCGAGCGTGTACTCGTGCGCGCAATAGACGCGCGTGGCGGGGTCCAGCGCGGCGAGCTTGCCGAGCGACGCGTGCATCTCGCGCGGCGTGCCCTCGAACAGGCGCCCGCAGCCGCCGGCGAACAGCGTGTCGCCGCAGAACAGCACCGGGCCGTCCACGTTGCCGACGTAAGCGATGTGGCCCGCCGTGTGGCCCGGCACGTCGAGCACCGACAGCGCGACGTCGATGCCCGGCACGACGATGCGATCGCCTTCGGCCAGCGCGTGGTCGCGGCCCGGTATCGCCTCGCGCGCAGGGCCGTAGACCGGCGCGCCGGTGGCCGCGACCAGCGCGCGATTGCCGCCGACGTGGTCCGGATGATGATGCGTGTTGAGGATCGCGGCCAACGTCACGCCTTCGCGCGCGAGCCAGGCGTGCACCGGCGCAGCGTCGCCGGGATCGACGACGGCCGCACGGGGCCCCTCGCGGATCATCCAGATGTAGTTGTCGCTGAACGCGGGGATGGCGATAATCGACGGCATGGAAGGATGTTCGGACCCGCGCGACCCGGTGTCAACGCCGCCCTGGGCCACGCTCGGCGACTGGTTCGCGACGCCGCTCGGCCGCTACGTGCTTGCGCGCGAGCAGCAGTACTTCGACCACGCGGTGGCCGACATCTTCGGCTTCTACGCATTGCAGGTGGGCCTGGCCCGGTGCCCCTTCCTCGCGCAGAGCCGCATCCCCGCCACCACGACGGTGGACCTCGACGCACCCGCGGACGTGGTCGCGGACCCGCACTACCTGCCCTTCCCCGAAAACACGTTCGACCTGATCGTGCTCCCGCACGCGCTCGAGTTCGCCGACGATCCGCACCTGATGCTGCGCGAGGCCTGGCGCGTCACGCGGCCCGAAGGCCAGGTGATCATCGCGGGCTTCAACCCGTTCTCGCTGTACGGCGCCAAGCGCTACTTCGGGCGCCAGCAGACGCCGCCGTGGAACGGCAACTTCATCGCGCTGTATCGCGCCAAGGACTGGCTGACGCTGCTCGGCTTCGACGTCGTCGGCGGCCGGCTCGACGCCTATGCGCCGCCGTTCGAAACGGAGCGCTGGCTCGCGCGCACGTCGTTCTTCGAGAAGGCGGGCGACCGCTGGTGGCCCATCGCGGGCGGCGTCTACTTCCTGCGCGCGACCAAGCGCGTGCCCGGCGTGCGCGTCATCACGCCGGCACGCGCGCAACGCGAGCGGCGCCGGGCGGTGGCGAGTGCCGCACGCGCGCGCGAGGGCCTCACCACGCGCGAACCCGCGCAGAACCCGTGACCACCGTCAGCATCTATACGGACGGGGCCTGCAAGGGCAATCCCGGTCCCGGCGGCTGGGGCGTGCTGCTGCTCGCCGACGGCGCGGAGAAGGAGCTGTTCGGCGGCGAGCGCGACACGACGAACAACCGCATGGAGCTCACGGCGGTCATCCGCGGCCTCGACAGCCTCACGCGCGCCTGCGACGTCGACCTCTACACGGACTCGCAGTACGTGCGCAACGGCATCCTCACGTGGATCCACGGGTGGAAGCGCAACGGCTGGAAGACGGCCGACAGGAAGCCGGTGAAGAACGCCGAGCTGTGGCGCGAGCTGGATGCCGCCGCGCAGCGCCACACGGTGCGCTGGCACTGGGTGAAGGGCCACAGCGACAACGCCGGCAACGCGCGCGCGGACGCGCTCGCCAATCGCGGCGTCGCCGTCGCGATGGCCTGACGCGCGCCGCGTCAGAGCAGCGACTTGCCGCTCACGCAGTCCACCGGCACGAACGGGTAGATCACCTCGCGGTCGGCGCCGTTCACCTTGCCCTGCACGTGCACGAACATGCGCCCCCTGGACGCGTGCGCGTAGGCGATGCGCGCCGGGAAGCCGGGCTTGCCGTTGTTGAAGATGTAGAACTCGACGTCGCGTTCCGTCTTCACCGTGTCGAACGTGAACACGTCCTCGACGCGGTCGACGGGCCGCATGACCAGCGACACCTTGCCGTCGGCGCCCGTCTCCAGCCGCATGAACTCGAAGCTCTCGGTCTTGCCCCCCATCACCGTGTGGCCGAGCCCCAGCATCATGCCGGCCGCGGGCGCAGTCCACTGCTCGGTGAAGTCGCGGTTGTTGACCTTGCCGGACCAGCAGCCGTGCATCCACGCGAGCTGCGTGATGTCTTTCGCCGGCGTCGTCGTGATCGTGTAGGTCTCCGGAGCCTTGGCATCGCCGGCCGCTGAAGGTGCCGCGGGTGCAGCGGCACCGGCGGAGGGTGCGCCGGCGACCGGCGCGGCTGGCGCTGCCACCGCGGGCGCCGGTGCGGTCGCGGGCAGCGCAGGCTTCGGATCGTCGGCCAGGGCCGCGCGGGGAACCAGCGCGCAGGCCGCGCCGGCAATGGCCGCAACGGTAGCGGCACGCAACATCGAAAGCATCATCGTTCCATCGTAAGGTTGAGCCCGCGCGCCGCGCCGCTACGCGCCGCCCAGCAGGGCGCGCTTCAGGTCGGCCTGCGCGGGATGCTCGCCGATCCAGATGCGCGTCAGCGCGGCGTTGAACGGCGCGCCGGCGATCGTCGCGCGCGGCTTGCCGTTGAGGCCGATCCGCGTCGCATTGTCGACGAAGTCGAGCGTGACGACGTCGCCTTCCTTGACGTCGCCGAACGCCTTCATCGTCGCCACCATCTGGTCCGTCTCGGGCTTCAGCGCCGCGAGCTGCGCGGCGTCCAGGTTCGCGTGCAGGCCTTCCACCAGCGCATCGACCAGCTGATCGGCCGAGAGGTTCCGCAGGAGGTCGAGCTGGATGCGCCGCGGCGCCTTCGCGAGCACGCCGTCGACGTCCGCCGCCTTGGCCGGCAGCCACAGGCTGCCGACGTACACCTTGAACACGACCTTCGTGCGGATGCCCGCGCCGTTCAGCACGAGCTTCTGGCCGCCGAGCTCCGTCGTGTCGGCAAGCTTGACGCCACCGACCTCCACGGCCAGCGCCGCACCCGCCATCGTGTCCCCGCACCAGCGCTTCATCGTCGTTCCTCCGGCGCGCCGCGCGCGTCACAGCGCCTCGAACAGGCCGGCGCCCCATGCCGGTGCCGATGCACATCGTCACCATCCCGTACTTCCCGCCAGCGCCAACGCATGCCATGCGGCGCGCAGCGCCGGCTCGCGCACCTTCGCGGGGTCGATTCCACGGCCAGGAGCGCGCGCTCGCCATGCGTCCATGTCCGCATCAAAGCGCCTCGAAGAGGCCGGCGGCACCCATGCCGGTGCCGATGCACATCGTCACCATCCCGTATTTCTGCTTGCGGCGGCGGAGACCGTGCACGAGCGTCGCCGTGCGGATGGCGCCGGTGGCGCCCAGCGGATGCCCGAGCGCGATGGCGCCGCCCAGCGGGTTCACCTTCGCGGGGTCGAGCTTGAGATCCCGCATCACCGCAAGGCTCTGCGCCGCGAAGGCCTCGTTCAACTCGATCCAGTCGAGGTCGTCCTGCTTCACGCCGGTCAGCGCCAGCACCTTCGGTATGGCCGCGATCGGCCCGATGCCCATGATCTCCGGCGGCACGCCGGCCACCGAGAAGCCCAGGAAGCGCGCGAGCGGCGCCGCCGACAGTTCCTTCGCGACGCGCTCGGACACCAGGATCGCCGCGCCCGCGCCGTCGGACGTCTGCGAGCTGTTGCCCGCCGTCACCGAGCCCTTCGCAGCGAACACGGGCTTCAGCTTCGCGAGGCCCTCGAGCGACGTGTCCTTGCGCGGGCCCTCGTCGGCGCCGATGGGCCGCCGCGACTCGCGGACCTCGCCCTTCGCGAGATCCGGATCCCTCGCCACGACTTCGTAGGGGCTGATCTCGGCGGCGAACTCGCCGGCCGCCTGCGCGGCCAGCGCCTTCTGGTGCGACGCGAGCGCGAACGCGTCCTGCGCTTCGCGCGTCACTTCCCACTGCGTCGCCACCTTCTCGGCGGTGAGGCCCATGCCGTAGGCGATGCCGACGTTCTCGTCGCGCAGGAACACCTTCTCGTTGAGCGCGAGCCGGCCCAGCATCGGGATCATCGACATGCTCTCGGTGCCGGCCGCGATGACGACGTCCGCTTCGCCGGTGCGGATGCGGTCGGCCGCGATCGACACGGCGTTCAGGCCAGACGAGCAGAAGCGGTTGATCGTCATGCCGGGCACATTCGACGGCAGCCCGGCGAGCAGCACGCCGATCCGCGCGACGTTCATCCCCTGCTCGTACTCGGGCATCGCGCAGCCGACGATCACGTCCTCGACGCGCTGCGGTTCCAGCGCCGGCACCTGCGCGAGGACGCGCGTCAGCACGTGCGCGAGCAGGTCGTCGGGACGGGTGTGGCGATAGACGCCGCGCGGCGCCTTGCCCACGGCGGTGCGGGTAGCGGCGACGATGTAGGCGTCGGAAACCTGGCGGGTCATGGTCGTGGTCCTGGTGGCTGGTTGCCGGTAGCTGGTTGCTAGTTGCGCAGGGGCTTGCCGGTGGCCAGCGTGTGCGCGATGCGCGCCTGCGTCTTCGGGTTGCGCAGCAGCGTCATGAATTCGCGGCGCTCGAGCTCCAGCAGCCAGCGCTCGTCGACGTCGTCGCCGGCGTCGATCTCGCCGCCGCAGATCACGCGGGCGAAGCGCAAGGCGACTTCGAAATCGTGCGGCGAGATGAAGCCGCCGTCGCGCATGTTGACGAGCATCATCTCGAGCGTCGCGCGCCCCGTCTGCCCGGCGACGGGAATCGCGGTGCGCATGAGCGGCGGGCGGTAGCCGGCCTCGGCCATCGCCTTCGCCTGCGCGAGCGCGACGTGCAGCACCTCGCCGGCGTGCATGACGACGACGTCGGACGCCCTGAGGAAGCCCATGTCGCGCGCCTCGAGCGCGCTCTTCGCCACCTTGGCCATCGCGACGGTCTGGAAGTACGTGCGCAGGAAGGGGAACGCATCCTGCTGGCCGCCGTTCTGGCCCATGTGCACCGCATCGGCCGCGCGCATCGCGATCTCCTTGCTGCCGCCGCCACCGGGGAGCAAGCCCACGCCCGCCTCGACGAGCCCGATGTAGGACTCGAACGCAGCGACCGCGCGATCGCAATGCAGGATGAACTCGCAGCCGCCGCCCAGCGCCATGCCGCGCACGCCCGCCACGGTCGGCACCAGGCTGTAGCGCAGCCGCTGCGACACCTGCTGGAATTTCGCGACGACCTTGTCGACGACGTCCCACTGCCCCGCCTGCACGGCGGGTGCGAGCGCCGCCAGGTTGGCACCCAGCGAAAAGGGCTCGGACGTCTGCCACAACACCAGCGCCGAGCACTGCCGCTCCGCGACGTCGAGCGCCTGCAGCAGGCCGTCGAGCACGCCTTCGCTGACCGTGTTCTGCTTGCTCCTGAACGACACGATGCCGACGTCGTCGCCGAGCGTCCACATGCGCACGTCCGCGGTCTCGAACAGCGTGGTGCCGCGGTCGAAGCGCTCGCCGATTACGGCGTCCGGGAAGCGCTGGCGCGCATACACGGGCAGCGTCG
Source organism: Casimicrobiaceae bacterium (assembly GCA_044225845.1). Classification (GTDB taxonomy): domain Bacteria; phylum Pseudomonadota; class Gammaproteobacteria; order Burkholderiales; family Casimicrobiaceae; genus VBCG01. The sequence continues at coordinate 77,439 of JBGAIC010000003.1, read as the reverse complement.
AGCGACCGACGAAGGTGTCGCGTTGCGGCGAATACGAGCCGTCGGCGCGATGCACCCCGTGCGCCGCCGTCACCGCGGGCCCGGTCGCCCACGCAGGCAGCGGCGCGCTCGCAAGCGCCTTGCCGGCGGCGATGTCGGCGGCGATGGCCTGCGCGACGTCCGCGAAGCCCGCGAGCTGCCACGTTTCGAATGGCCCCAGCTGCCAGCCGAAGCCCCAGCGGATGGCGAGGTCGACGTCGCGCGCGTTGTCCGCGATGTCCGCAAGATGGAACGCCGCGTAGTGGAACACGTCGCGGAAGATCGCCCACAGGAACTGCGCCTGCGGCTCGCTGCTGGCGCGCAACGCGGCGAACTTCTTCGCCATGTCGGGCTCGGCGAGGATCGCGGCCACCGCGGGCGCCACGGTGCCGCCGGAGGCGCGATAGTCGCCCGCCGCCGGATCCAGCACCTGGATTTCCTTGCCCACCTTGCGATAGAAGCCGGCGCCGGCCTTCTGTCCCAGCGCGCCCTTCTCCACCAGCGCCTTCATCACCGGCGGCACGTCGAAGTGCGGGTGCCAGGGATCGTCGGGCAGCGTGTCGCGCATCGTGCCGATCACGTGCGCCGTCGTGTCGAGGCCCACGACGTCGACGGTGCGATAGCTCGCGCTCCTGGGCCGGCCGATGATGGGCCCGGTCAGCGCGTCGACGACGTCGTACGGCAGCTTGAACGCGTCGGCGTGCAGCATCGTCGCCAGGATCGAGAACACGCCGATCCGGTTGGCGATGAAGTTGGGCGTGTCCTTCGCACGGATCACGCCCTTGCCGAGCGTGGTCGTCAGGAACGTCTCCAGTGCGTCGAGCCGCGCGGGCTCCGTGTCGCTGCCGGCGATCAGCTCCACCAGGTGCATGTAGCGCGGCGGGTTGAAGAAATGGATGCCGCAGAAGCGCGGGTGCAGCTCGCGCGGCAGGTGGTCCGCAAGCGCGGACAGCGAAAGCCCCGACGTGTTCGTCGCCAGCGTCGCCTGCGGCGCGACGTGCGGGGCGATCTTCGCGTACAGGTCGCGCTTCCAGTCGAGCCGCTCGGCGATCGCCTCGATGACGAGGTCGCATCCCGCAAGCTTCGCGAGGTCGCGGTCGTAGTTCGCCATCTCGATGTGCGCAGCCAGCTCGCGCACGCCGAGCGGCGCGGGCTCGAGCTTGGCCAGGCCCGCCACGCCCTTCTGCACGATGCCGTTGGGGTCGCCTTCGCGCGCGGCCAGGTCGAACAGCACGACGGGCACGCCCGCGTTGACGAGATGGGCCGCGATCTGCGCGCCCATGACGCCGGCGCCGAGCACGGCGGCCTTGCGCACGACGAGGCGGGATGCGTCGGCGGCGGAACGGGAGAGTGAAGCCATGGGAGTGGGGATCGACAAGTCGTGGGCGCGGGGCCCGGGGCGGGCCGGCGACGCAATGCGCCGGTCCCGAAACGAAGCGCGGCCGCCTCGTGGCCGGCCGCGCGGCAATTCAGGCGGGACGGCGCCGCGGGCGCCGCCCCGTCAGCAGGCGACGATCAGAACGAATACACCATCTGGCCCGACACGACGAACACGCTGGAGTCGTAGTGGCCGTTCACCAGGCCGTAGGACGCGGTGCTGCCCGCATTCTGGTTGATGTCCGCGTTCTTGGCCCAGATGTACGTCGCGCCGAAATCGAACGCGATGTTCGGCGACAGCGTCCAGCGCGCGCCGCCGGCGAGCCAGAAGCGGTCCTCGTCCGGCAGCCGCACCGTGCGGTCGGTGGTGTTGACCGGCGTCTGGTCCCACGCGATGCCCATGCGGAATTTCCACGCGTCGTTGTACTTGTAGCTGGCGCCGACCGACACGCGCCAAGCGTCGTCGAAGTTCTCCGGCGTCGACTGCAGCACCGTGCCCGTCGAGCGGGTGAACGTGAGGTCCGTCAGCTTGGACCATTGCGTCCACTGGATGTCGCCCATCACGTCCCAGCGGTCGTTCAGCGACGTGAAGCCCGACACGTTGACGATGGCCGGCAGCGTGATGCTGGACGTGACGCCGCTGTTGTACAGCGCGGCGCTGTTGATCGTGCTGGTGAGCAGGCCGACGACGGGCGCGAGTTCCGGCGCGACGCTGACCGTCGGGTTGTCGAAGTTGGCGTTGCCGGTGACCGTGTACTTGATCTGCGAGCGGTAGCTGAAGTGACCGTGTACTTGATCTGCGAGCGGTAGCTGAAGCCGAGCCGCGTGGCCGGCGACAGGTGCCACATCGCGCCGACGTTCCAGCCCCACGCGCTGTCGTCGCCGTCGACCGTCGAGCTGGACTCGAGGCCCGGCGTCGCGGCGACGATCGACGGCACCAGCGACGCCGGGATGAGCCCTTGCGCCGCCGCCGTGCCCGCCGCCTGCGCGATGGCGCCGGAATAGTTGACCTTGCTCGTGAACGTCGCGTCGATCTTCTGCCAGCTCACGCCGAAGCCGACGGCGAACTGGTCGTTGATCTTCCACGAGATCGCCGGGTTGACGTTGATCGTCTTGACGTCGGACTTCACGCCCTGGAAGCGGCCGAGCCAGTCGCTGTCGTACTCGTCGATCAGGCCGAACGGCGAGTTGATGCCCAAGCCGAAGGCCCAGCTGTCGTTGATGGGCACCGCGAGGTACAGGTTGGGCACCGCGACGGTGCTGCCGGCGTCGCCGCCGGTGCCGCCGAGCGGCTGGAACGCCGCGGGTTGCGAGCCAGCGTTCTGGAACTTGATCGACGGCGTGATCAGGTGCAGGCCGACGACGACCTGCGGCCGCTTGAATTCGGAGAGCGCGGCGGCGTTCGACCACATCGCGGACGCATCCTCGGCGGAAGCGGCACCTGCGGCGAATGCGTTGCCGAGCCCGCTTGCGCTCTGCTCCTGCAGGGCGAAGGCGGCACCACGGCTGTCGGCCGCGGCGCCCGCGAGCAGCAAGGCGGCGAGCGCGAGAACGACGGGACGTTGTTGGAGCGTCGGAATGGTCATCGATGTTTCCCTTGGTAGTGGCTTTGTTGCATTGCAGCCGTTCGTCGCGAGGCAGCGTGTGACGCCGCCCTCCCCAACCGCGCACCATGGAGTCGCGGACGACTATACACGCGGGTGTGGCGGGCAGCATGACGCACTGCGGAAAGCTCCTCCCTCGATCGACGGCCCTCGTTTATCCCGCGATGGGGCGCGGGCGCCGGTCGGCGCCCACCGCCACATACGTCAGGCTTGCTTCCGTGACCTTGACCGTGATCAGGTCACCCGGATTGCGTTGCGCATACACCTCGACGTCGATCGTGACCGACGTGCGCCCGACGCGGACGACGTGGCCGAAGAAGCTGACGACGTCGCCCACCAGCACCGGCTGCTTGAACGTGAACGAGTTGACGGCGACCGTCGCCACGCGCCCGCGCGCGTGCCGCGCCGCGACGACGCCGCCCGCGATGTCCACCTGCGACATGATCCAGCCGCCGAAGATGTCGCCATGCTGGTTGACGTCGGCCGGCATCGGCACGACGCGCAGGATGGGCTCGCCGGGCGGCAGCGCGACGTGCGTGTCCGTCGACGCGCTCATGCTGCCGCCCTCACGTTCTCGTCGCGCAGCTCGCGCCGCAGGATCTTGCCGACGTTGGACTTGGGCAGCTCGCCCGTGAACACGACTTGTCGGGGCCGCTTGTAGGCGGTGAGGCTTCTCGCGCAGTAGGCGAGCAGCGCGTCGGGCGTGAGCCCCGCGTCCTTCGGCACGATGAAGAGCTTCACCGCCTCGCCGGAATGCGCGTCGGGCACGCCGACGGCCGCGCATTCGAGCACGCCCGGATGCATGGCGACGACGCCCTCGATCTCGTTGGGGTACACGTTGAAGCCGGACACCAGGATCATGTCCTTCTTGCGGTCGATGATGCGGATGTAGCCGCGCTCGTCCTGCACGCCGATGTCGCCGGTGGCGAGGAAGCCGTCCGGCGTCATCACCAGCGCCGTCTCCTCCGGCTTGTTCCAGTAGCCGGCCATCACCTGCGGGCCACGGATGCAGATCTCGCCGGGCTCGCCGCGCGGCACGTCGTCGCCGCGATCGTCGCGCAGCACGATGTCGGTGGACGGGATGGGCAGGCCGATGGAGCCGTTGTACGCGGGAATGTTGAGCGGGTTGACGGTGGCCGCGGGCGCGGTTTCGGTGAGCCCGTAGGCCTCGACGAGCGTGACGCCGGTGACGTCCTTCCAGCGCTTCGCCACCGCTTCCTGCACGGCCATGCCGCCGCCCAGCGCCATGCGCAACGTCGAGAAATCGAGCTTCGCGAACTCCGGGTTGGCGAGCAGCGCGTTGAACAGCGTGTTGACGCCGGTGATCGCCGTGACGCGGTGATGGCGCATCGTGCGCACCATCGCCGGGATGTCGCGCGGGTTGGCGATCAGCACGTTCTCGCCGCCCAGCGTCATGAACACGAGGCAATTCGCGGTCAGCGAGAAGATGTGGTACAGCGGTAGCGGCGTGATGATCACGTCGCGTTGCTCGGTGCCCAGGAAGGGCCGCAGCCACGCGCGCGCCTGCAGCAGGTTGGCGATCATGTTCCGGTGCAGCAGCACCGCGCCTTTGGCCACGCCCGTGGTACCGCCCGTGTACTGCAGGAACGCGATGTCGTCGTGGCCGAGCGGCACGCGTGCGAGCGGCAGCTTGCGGCCTTCGCGCAGCGCGTCGCGGAAGCGGATGGCACCGGGCAGCGACCAGGGCTTCACCAGCTTCTTCACGCGGCGGATCACGAAGTCGACGACCAGGCCCTTGACGCCCAGCATCTCGCCGATCGACGTGACGACGACGTGCTTCAGCGCGGTGCCGGTACGCGCCGCTTCGACGGTATGCGCGAAGTTCTCGACGACGACGATGACCTCGGCGCCGGAATCCTGCAGCTGGCAGGCGAGCTCGCGCGCGGTGTACAGCGGGTTGACGTTGACGATCGTGCAGCCCGCGCGCAGCGCGCCGAACAGCGCCACCGGGTATTGCAGGATGTTGGGCATCATCAGCGCGACGCGTGTGCCCTTGACGCAGCCTTTCGCCTGCAGCCACGCGCCGAAGGCAGCGGATTGCGCGTCCAGCTCCCGGAAGCTCAGCGACCTGCCCATGCTCGTGAACGCGGGGCGCGTCGGATAGTTGGCGAACGTCGCCTCGAGCATGTCGCGCAGCGACGCGTACTCGTCGATGTCGATCTCCGCCGGCACGCCGGGCGGATAGTGCTTGACCCAGAATCGTTCCACGCCGCTCCTCGCCGATCCCGCTGTCGGGGATTTCGTCGTCCCCGCTCCAAGCGGGGTCGATGCTAACACTGCAACGCTCACGAAGTGCCCTTGCCGGAGGCCCCCTGCGTGGCGAACAACGGCCCGCCACTGAATGGTGCAAAACCCGCGCCGAAGATCGCGCCCGCGTCCACCAGGTCCGCGTCGCCGACGATGCCGTCGGCGAGCGCGTGCCGTGCCTCGGCCACCAGCGGGTCGACGAGCCGCGCCGCGAGTCCGTCCGGGACCGCGCCGGCCGCGTTCTTCTGCGGCTTGCCGTCCACCCACCGATAGAAGCCCTCGCCGGTCTTGCGCCCCAGCTTGCCCGCCTCGACCAGCGCCATCAGCTTGCGCGGCGGCTCGCTCGCATCGCCGAGCAGCTTGCCGACGGCGACGCAGATGTCGAGGCCCACGGTGTCGGCGAGCTCGATCGGACCCATCGGCATCCCGTAGGCGAGCGCGGCCTCGTCGACGGTCTCCGGTGCGATGCCGTCGTCGACGGCGCGCATCGCCGCCATCAGGTAGGGCGCAAGCACGCGGTTGACCAGGAAGCCCGGGGCGCTCTTCACGGGCAGCGGCAGCTTGTCGATCTGGCGCACGAACGCGGCGCCGCGCGCGACGAGGTCCTCGCGCGTCGCGCGGCCGACGACCACCTCGACCAGCATCATCTTCGCCACCGGGTTGAAGAAGTGCAATCCCAGCAGGCGCGACGGGTCGGCGAGCGCCGACGCAATCTCCTCCAGCGGGATCGACGACGTGTTCGTGGCGAGCAAAGCATCCGGCTGCGCGCGCTTCTCCAGCGCCGCGAACAGCGCGCGCTTGGCGTCCAGGTTCTCGAAGATCGCCTCGATGATCACGTCCGCGCGTGCGACGCCGTCGCCGGCGACGTCGGGAATCAGCCGATCCGTCGCGTCGCGGATGCGCCGCGGGTCCTTGAGCCGCTCGGCAAAGAGCTTGGCCGCGCGCCCCATCGCGGGCGCCAGGCGTTCCGCGTTCTGGTCCTGCAGCGTCACCGTGAGGCCGCGCAATGCGCACCATGCGGCGATGTCGCCGCCCATCGTGCCGGCGCCCACGACGTGCACGCGCGCCGCCTTCGCGCCGCTCTCCTTGCCCAGCGACTTGAGCCGCTCCTGCAGGCCGAACACGCGGATGAGATTGCCCGCGTGCGGCCCCGACATCAGCGTCGTGATCGCGGCGGGATCGCCCGGCGGCGGCGCCAGCGCGTCGCCATCGAAATGCGTGAACAGGCGCAGGATGGCGTAGGGCGCAGGATAGTGCTCGCGACGTGCGCGCTTGGCGACCTTCTTCTCCGCTTCCGCCGCGATCACGCGGCGCGCCAGCGGGTTGAGCGTCAGCGACAACGGCAGCGGCAACGTGCGCGGCGGCGGCAGCGTGGCCAGCATGCCGCGCGCGGTGTTCTCCATGATCCGCGGCGGCACCGCCTCGTCGACCAGGCCCATCTTCTTCGCCGCGCGCGCATCCACCGTGCGGCCGGACAGCAGCAGGTCGAGCGCCGCCGGCGCGCCGACGAGCCGCGGCAGCCGCTTGATGCCGCCCCAGCCCGGCAGGATGCCCAGCATCACCTCGGGCAGGCCCAGGCGCGTGGCCGGTTCGTCGACCGCGACGCGATAGCGGCAGGCGAGCGCGAGCTCCATCCCGCCGCCGAGGCAGAAGCCCTTGATCAGCGCGAGCGTCGGGTAAGACAACGCGGCCACGCGGTCCATCGTCTGCGCGCCGCGGCGCACGATCGCGAGCGCGTCGTCGGGTCCGCGCGCCGCCCGGAACTCGTCGACGTCGGCGCCGGCGATGAAGCCGCTCGCCTTCGCGGAGCGGATCACCAGGGCCTTCGGGGGCTCGCGGTCCAGCGTGTCGAGCGCCGTGTTGAGGTCGGCCAGCGCACGCGCGGACAACGTGTTGACCGAGGCGCGGGGCACGTCGAACCACAGCGTGGCGACGCCTGTCGCGGCATCGCGCTCCAGGCGCCAGCACGAAACGGCAGGTGCGAGGTCGTTCATGTCAGACGCGCTCCACGAGCATCGCGCCGCCCAGGCCGCCGCCGATGCAGATGGCGGCCATGCCGCGCTTGCCGCCGGTGCGCTCCAGCACGTTCAGCACGTGCAGCACGATGCGCGCGCCGGACGCGCCCACCGGGTGGCCCAGCGAGATGGCGCCGCCGTCGACGTTCAGCTTTGCGAGGTCCAGCGTGCCGAGCGCATGCGGCAGCCCCAGCTCGTCGCGGCAGAACGCGTCGTCCTGCCACGCGGCCAGGCAGCCCAGAACCTGCGCGGCGAACGCCTCGTTGATTTCCCAGGCGTCGATGTCGGCGAGGCCAAGGTTCTGGCGCACGAGGATCGGCGTCGTCGCATAGGCGGGGCCAAGGCCCATCTGCGCCGGATCGAGCCCGGCCCACTGCGTGTCGACGATGCGACCGCGAGGGCTCAGCTTGTAGCGGTCGACGGCGCGTGCCGACGCGAGCACGACCCACGCGGCGCCGTCGGTGACCTGCGAGCTGTTGCCGGCCGTCACGTTGCCGTACTTGCGGTCGAAGAAGGGCTTCAGCTTCGCGAGGTTCTGCGGCGTCGAGTCCTCGCGCACGCCGTCATCCTCCGCGTACAGCTTGCCGGCCTTGTCGTAGAGCGGCACGATCTCGCGCGCGAACACGCCGGCCTTCTGCGCGGCGAGGAGCCGCCGGTGGCTCTCGGCCGCGTAGGCATCCATCTGCGCGCGTGTGATGCCGAAGCGGTAAGCGACGTTCTCCGCCGTCTGCCCCATCAGCAGGCCCACGATCGGATCGGTGAGGCCCTTCATCAGGCCGATCACCGGCGCGAAGTACGAAGGCCGCAATTCCGCGACCAGTGCCGCCTTCGCGCCCGCGGTCTTCGCGGCGTACCAGCGCGACAGCCACTGCACCATCGTGTCGGAGAAGAGCAGCGGCGCGCGCGACAGCGCATCGGTGCCGCCGGTCAACATCAGTTCCGAGCGTCCGGACAGGATCTGCGCGATGCCGGAGTCGATGGCCTGCATGCCGGACGCGCAGTTGCGCATCACCGTCCAGCCCGGTACCTGGTTGCCGCAGCCCATCCGCAGCGCGGCCACGCGGCCGATGTTCACTTCGTCGGGCGACGGCGCGGCGCAGCCCAGGATCACTTCGTCCAGGTTCGTCGGCGCGAACGGCATCCGCAGCAGCAGCGCGCGGCCCGCGTCGGTGGCAAGGTCGGATGCCGCGAACGGGCCCGGCCTGTTGCGCGCCTTGAGGAAGGGCGTGCGCGCGCCGTCGACGATGTAGACAGGCTCGCTGGTGAGCCGGTTGCTCGTGGCCATGCGCGCGCCTTCAGGCCGGGATCGAGGGGCGCGACGACGGCTGCGCCACGGGCGGAGCCGGCGGCAACGGCGGCAGCGGTGGCGACACTTCGACATCCGCCGGATGCCGCGTCACGGGATTGGGGGGCTGCAGCGCGGAGGTGCCGAGGTCCTGCGCGAAATCGTCGACACGGACGACGTGCGCCACGAGCGCGCGATGCACGGCGAGGTGCGCCGCTTCGTCCGCCGACACGACACCCGCGGCGACCGCCGCATCGACGAGCGCTTCCGCCGTCACGGGCACCGCGGTCACGCGCAGCGACCCCGCCTTCTGCGCCGCGCGGATCTTCGCCTCGATCGGCTCGGCGACGAGCGTCGCCGCGAGCGCGCGCTCGATCAGCACCGCGGGTTCCGTCTCCGAGCGGCCGATGAACACGCCGGCCGTGAGCCGGTCGCGCGCGGCGGACGGCGTGATCGCGACGTTGGCTACGTCGTGGCACAGCTTGTCCGACATCATCTCGAACGGCCGGCCCAGCGGGAACACGACGCGCTGCACGACGCCCGAGATGAAGCGGTTGGGGAAGTTGTCGATGACGCCTTCGAACGCTTCCTGCGCCTTGTGCATCGCGTCCCAGATGGCCCAGTGCATCAGCGGCGCGTCGGCCGCCTGGCGGCCTTCCATTTCGTAGCGCTTCAGCGTGCACGACGCGATGTACAGCGTCGACAGCACGTCGCCCAGCCGCGCCGACAGCGTTTCCTTGCGCTTCAGCGCGCCGCCCAACGTGCCCATCGACACGTCGGACAGAAACGCGAGCGCCGCCGAGAAGCGCGTGATCTGCTGGTAGTAGCGCCGCGTCTCGGGCGCCACGTTGGCCGGCACGTGCAGGTAGTGCGAGCCGGTGATGCCCGCGACGAAGGCGCGCGCGAAGTTCGAGAGCACGAAACGCACGTGGCCGCACAGCGCGGTATCGAACGCCGCGAGCCCGCGCGCCGGATCCGTCTCGCGCGTCGCCTCGATCTCCTTCAGCACGTAAGGATGCGCGCGGATGGCGCCCTGGCCGAAGATGATCAGGCTGCGCGTCAGGATGTTGGCGCCCTCGACGGTGATCGATACCGGCACCTGCATGTACGCGGCGCCGAGGAAGTTCGACGGCCCCATGCAGATGCCCTTGCCGCCCACGACGTCCATCGCGTCGTTGATGACATGGCGCGCGCGCTCGGTGACGTGGTACTTGGCGATCGCCGACAGCACCGCGGGCTTCTCGCCGCGGTCCACCGCCGACGACGTGACCATCCGCACGGCATCCATGCAGTAGAGGTTGCCAGCCATCCGCGCGAGCGCTTCCTCCACACCTTCGAAGCGCGCGATCGGCAGCTTGAACTGCGCGCGGACGCGCGCATAGCCGCCCGTCGTGCGCACGGCGAGCTTGGCCATGCCGGTGTTCGACGACGGCAGCGAGATCGAGCGACCGGCCGCCAGCGACTCCATCAGCATCCGCCAGCCGCGTCCCAGGTTCTGCTGGCCGCCGATGATCCAGTCCATCGGGATGAACACGTCCTGGCCCCAGTTGGGCCCGTTCTGGAACACCGCGTTGAGCGGCATGTGGCGGCGGCCGATGTGCACGCCCGGATGCGTCGTCGGGATCAGCGCGCAGCTGATGCCGATGTCCTCGCGCTCGCCGATGAGGTGCTCCGGATCGTACGCACGGAACGCAAGGCCCAGCAGCGTGGCGACGGGGCCCAGCGTGATGTAGCGCTTCTCCCACGTGAGCTTCAGGCCCAGCACGCGCCGGCCTTCGTGCTCGCCCCAGCAGACGATGCCGTAGTCGGGAATCGCTGCCGCGTCGCTGCCCGCGCTGGGATTGGTGAGCGCGAAGCACGGGATCTCGTCGCCCTTCGCGAGCCGCGGCAGGAAATGGCGCTTCTGCTCGTCGGTGCCGTAGTGCAGCAGCAGTTCGCCGGGTCCGAGCGAGTTGGGCACCATCACCGACACGGCCACCGTCGCGCAGCGCGTGGACAGCTTCATGATCACTTCGGAATGCGCATAGGCCGAGAAGCCCAGCCCGCCGTATTCCTTGGGGATGATCATGCCCAGGAAGCCGCGGTCCTTGATGAACCGCCACACGTGCGGCGGCAGGTCCTTGTAGACGTTCGTGGTCTCCCAGTCGGTGACCATCGCGCACAGCTCCTCGACGTCCTCGTCGACGAAGCGCTGTTCCTCCGCGGTCAGCACGGGACGCGGCGTGTCGAGCAGTGCGCGCCAGTCGGGTTTGCCGGAGAAGAGTTGCGCATCCCACCAGACGGTGCCCGCCTCGATGGCCTCGCGCTCGGTGTCCGACATCGGCGGCATCACGCCGCGGAACACGTTGAATACATGCCCGGTGACGAGCCAGCGGCGCAGCGGCGTCACGAGCAGCGGCAGCCCGGCGATCACCGCGACGACGCCCAGCACGATGACGATGCCGAGCGGCATCACGTGCGCCACCGCCGCGGCGACGAGCATGACGGCGACGCACGTCGCCCATTGCCCGCCGCGCGCACCGGCGAACGCCAGCGCGAGTCCGGCGACGAGCAGAACGCCGATCCACAGCGCAAGCAACCTGGTGATTCCCCCGGTTACGACGCCGCGCGGTTCAGCGGCGGCGTGCCAGCTCGCCGTCGAGCTCGCGCGTGACGTCGGCACTGGCGGCCATCGGCGCCTGCAGTCCCGCGAGCAGGAAGGGCGCGAGCCGGCGCAGCAGCGCCTCGTCGTTGTTGGATTCGTGCGGCGTCAACTCCGCGATCAGCTTCGCGGCGTCGGTGCCCGCGAGCGTGTACGACAGCGCGCCCATGATGAAGTGCAGCCGCCACGACAGTTCCTTTTTCGGCAGCTTGGGCAACGCACGGCCGAACGCCGCCTTGAAGCGCGCGATCATCACCGCGTACTGGTCGGAGAGGAACTTGCGGATGAACGGCGCCGGGTCCGCATACGCGCGACCCAGCAGGCGCAGGAAATTCTCGCCGCCGCGATGGCGGTCGCGCGCCAGCTCGAGCGCCGGCACGAACAGCGCCATCAGGATCTTCTCGCAGGGCACGGGCTTGGGCGCCGACTCGTGCTCGAGCCGCGTCAGCAGCGCGAGCCGCGCCTCGTTCATCGGGTCCAGCCTGCGCGTCAGCACCGCCTGGAACAGCTCTTCCTTGCTGCCGAAATGGTAGTTCACGGCGGCGAGGTTGACGCCGGCGGCGCTGGTGATCGCCCGCAGCGACGTCGCCTCGAAGCCGTGCTCCATGAACAGCGCCTCGGCGGCGTCCAGGATGCGCGTCGTCGTCTTCGGCGCAGCGACGTTCGTCGCGAAAGGGATGACCTTCCCGTGCACCGCGGCTCCTCCGGAAAAGACTGACGGCGCGGAGGCCCGCGCCGTCGTCGTTTAAACGTTTGTTTGAATGTTAGGCGGGGAGTCGAAGGCTGTCAACGGGGTCACGCCACGCGACGGACGGGCCATCGTCTCGCTGCACCGCAGCAAGCGATCCGAGGTGAAAGCGCATGGGCCCCAGCGTGAGCGGCTGGACGAACGAGGCGCGGCGCGCGAAGAGTGCCATCTGCGTGTCCGCGATGCTCCAGAACAGCACGCGCTCGATGCCGGAGCGCTGGCCCAGGCCGCCCAGCAGCGGATACACGAGCCGCGTCATCGCGACGCGTCCGCGATGGTTGGCGGCGACGGCGAGGTCGTGCACGTAAAGGACCGGGGCAGCGCCGAGGGTCGCGCCGAGCCGCTCGCGCAGCACGCCGCCCGCCATCGCCTGCGCGTACTGGATGGTGCCGATGGCGCGCACGATCTCGTCCGTGCGCATCGCCTGCGCCCAGCAGAACGCAGCAACCTCCCCGCCCGGTGCAAGCGCAAGGCGCAGCGCCGCGCACCCGGCGAGCTCCACGCGCAGCTTGCGCAGCACGTCGGCGCGCGTATATGCCTCGCCCCACACGCTGCCGGCGCCGAACGCGTCCACGTAGGCGGCTACCAGCGCATCCAGCACGCGGCGCTCGTGCGCGAGCGCATCGAAGGACAGGAAGTCGCGATATTCGAGCGTGTCGTCGTGCATGGCCGTCTCCCTGGTGGTCAGCGTGCGTAAGGTCCGCGGTACAGGTCACGCCCGAGGAACATGTCGAAGAGGCGCGCTTCGCGCGCGGCGTCGAAGCCGCATTCGGTCACGGGCTCGCGCGGGTTTTCGTACGTGCCGAACAGCCAGTCCCAGAGGACGATGTCGCTGTAGTTGCTCGCGTGATAGCCGCTCTTGTGATGCACCCGGTGCATCTCCGGCGTCTGGAACACGTAGCCGACCCAGCGCGGGATCCGCAAGTTGGAATGGATGACGAAGCCGGCGACGCCGGTGATCAGCGTGTACCAGGCCGCCGCCTCGAGGCCCAGGCCCAGCAGCGGGAAGAGGATCGCGTTGCTGATCGACACGTCGACGATCATGTCGAGCGGATGAATGTAATAGGCCGTGAGCGTCTGGATGCGGCGGGGGCTGTGGTGCAGCTGGTGGAACACGCGCCACGCCCACGGCGACGCGTGCCGCGCGCGATGCCAGCCGTAGATGACGAACGTGAACACGAAGTAGGCGACGAAGGCCGCCGCGAGCGGCGGCAGGCGGTCGCCGACGAGATCCAGCGAGATGGCATCGAAGCGCGTGGTCCACACGTGGTCGACGAACCAGAACACGCCGAGCTGCAGCGCGTTCATAGCAAGCGCCACGACGTACCAGCGGCGAGCCGGCTCCAGCGGATGCGCGGGGAAGCGGTGTTCGAGCGCGACGAGGACAGCACCGATGACGAGCATCAGCGGCAAGGCGAGCATGACGATCATGGTCGTGACTCCGGCGGTTACGCGGCCGGCGGCCGCACGGACAACGTGAGCGCATCGACGCGGCGGCGCAGCGCGTCGCACCAGCGGATGACGGCAGCCTGCGCGGCGACGTCGCCGGGCTCGAACAGCTCGGCCAGTCGCAGGTAGTAGGCGCCACGAACTTCCTGCAGCTTGTCGAGGCCCGCGTCGGAGATGCGGACGCGGATGGCGCGGCGGTCTTCCGGATCGGGCACGCGGTCGATCCAGCGCCGGCGTTCCATCCGTTCCAGCACGCCGCCGATGCTGGCGCGGTTGACGACGAGGATGTCCGCGAGCTGGTGTTGGCGGAATGCATGGCCGTAGTGATCGCCGAGGATCATCAACACGTTGAACTGCACGTCGGTGATGTCGTAGGCGGCGAAGAACTGGCGGCCCAGCGAATCGAGCGCCTGCCACGTGCGGGCGAGCGACAGGAACGTGGCCTCGTAGATGCCGGCGAACTCGCGGTTGAGCACGACCTCGGACTTGAGCCGGGCCAGGGCGGCGCGGGTGGCGTCGTCGGCAGCGGGCATCGCGGGTTGGGACATGATGGCCTCCGTATTGATATACACGCATATCATATACATGTATATCAAATGGACGCAATCGTCCATCTGGCTGACCTCGCCGTCAGCCTTCGAGCTGATGGATTCTTTAAATCAGTGGCTTGGGCGAAGACACTGATTTATGGAGTGTGTACTTACTGTGGCTTGTAGGCCTGCTCGATCGCGTCCTTAAACCGCGCCGCGACGGCCGCCCGCTTGACCTTCAACGTGGGCGTCATCAGGCCGTTCTCCACGCTCCACGGCTCGCGCATCACGACGATCCGCCGCATCCGCACCCAGCGCGGAAACGACTTCAACTGCGCGTTGGCGCGCTTCAGCAGCGCGTCCTCGTCGGCGTTCTCGCGCGTGACGGCGAGCAGGATCGGGTAAGGCCGGCCTTCGCCGACGACCATCGTCTGGTCGAACACCGCGTCGTGCTGGATGGCCATCTCGGCGTCGCCGGGCGACAGCTTCTCGCCGTTGGACATCACGACGATGTCCTTGACGCGCCCGCAGATGATCACGTGGCGGTCCTCGATGCGCGCGACGTCGCCGGTGCGCAGCCATCCGTCCGCGGTGAACGAAGCGCGCGTCGCCTCCTCGTTGTGCCAGTAGCCCTGCATCACGTTTGCACCACGCACCTGCAGTTCGCCGGCCTCGCCCAAGCGCACTTCGACCCCGTCGAGCGGCGTGCCCACGGAATCGGGCCGGTTGTCGTCGATGCGGTTCACGGCGACTACCGGCGACGCTTCCGTCATCCCGTAGCCTTGCAACAGCGGCAGCCCCAGGCCGATGAACGTGCGTGCCAGCACGGGATCGAGCGCCGCGCCGCCGACGACGGCAAAGCGCATGCGCCCGCCGAGCTTCGCGAGGATCGGCGTCGCGACCAGCTTGCGCAGCGTAGGCACGAGCAGGCGATCGAGGGCGTTCGCCTTGCCGGTGGCCACGCGATAGCCGCGCGCGACGCACGCGTCGAACAGCTTGCGCTTCAACCCGCTGCCCAGCGCCGACTCGATCTTCTGGAACGACTTCTCGAACACGCGCGGCACGGCGAACATCTTCGTCGGCCGCTCGGCCAGCAGGTCGTCGCCGATCTGCGTGACGCCGCGGCCGTGCGACACGCACGCGCCGATGGCGAGCGGCAGGTAGTAGCCGCCCGTGCGCTCGAACATGTGCGACAGCGGCAGGATCGACAGGAAGTGGTCGTCCGCGAGCGCCATGCCGGTGGCGCGGCATTGCTCGACATTGGCGAGGATGTTGCCGTGCGACAGCATCACGCCCTTCGGTCGGCCCGTGGTTCCCGACGTGTAGCAGATCGTGGCAAGCGTTTCCGGCGGCAGCGGCCGGCATTCGAACGCGG
Organism: Casimicrobiaceae bacterium; assembly: GCA_044225845.1. Classification (GTDB taxonomy): domain Bacteria; phylum Pseudomonadota; class Gammaproteobacteria; order Burkholderiales; family Casimicrobiaceae; genus VBCG01. The sequence continues at coordinate 62,129 of JBGAIC010000003.1, read as the reverse complement.
GCGCTTCGTCGCGCAGGAAATCGTGCGCCTTCACCGTGTCCTGCGGCGCCTCGTCGCCGAGCACGACGACGCGGCGCGGCGGCTCTCCCGCCACGCTGCAGCAGAGCGCGCCGGCGAGCCGCGCGTTCTCGGCGACGCAGACGCGCGCGCCGGCATTGGCCGCGCACCAGCCGATGTTCTCCGCGTTGTCGTCCACATAGAGCGGTACGACAACAAGGCCCATGCCGAGCGCGGCCTGGTCGACGCCGATCCAGTCGAGGCCGTTGCGCAGGCAGATGGCCACGCGGTCGCCGGCCGCCAGCCCTTCGCGCCGGAACGCGGCCTGCCAGCGCGCGGCGAGCGCCGCGACCTCCGTGGCCCGGTGCTCGTGCCACGTTCCCGCCTCGAATTCACGATAGAGCACGCGCTCGGGCGCGCGCGCCGCGTGCGTGGCCAGGTACTGCGCGAGATTGCCGTCCACCCGCGTTCCTCCGGTCGTCGGACCCGTCATCCGCGGGCCTCGGTGGGGATTGTGCGCCATGCGGTGACCCGGATTCGCGCATCGCGTGCACCACGGGTGCCCGTCGCACCACGCCAGCCGTGGCGCGGATGAGACACGCTCGTCGGCCGGGAGCCCGCGGGGCGTTGGTGCCGCGTGCAACGACGCTAGAATGCGGCGTTTACGACGCCGGAAGTCCACCGATGCCGCGCACGCTCCGTACCGCATTGTTCACGCTCCTCGCGATGGCAGCCGCCTCGACGGTCCACGCGCAGGACAAGGGCGCGCCGGCCAAGGCCGCGGCGCCTGCTGCTGCACCGGCCGCCGCAGCGCCCGCAGCGCCCGCGCCGACGCCGCCTGCCGACACGCTGAAGCGCATCCGCGACACCGGCGTCATCCTGATCGGCGTGCGCGAATCGAGCGTGCCGTTCAGCTATCTCGACGCCAACAAGCAGCCGCTGGGCTACTCGGTGGACCTGTGCCTGCGCGTGGCCGAGGCCATCAAGGCCGAGCTGAAACTGCCCAAGCTCGAGGTGCGCTTCGTGCCGGTCTCCTCCGCCAACCGCATCGCGATGGTGAAGAACGGCAACGTCGACCTCGAGTGCGGCTCGACGACCAACACCAAGGACCGGCAGAACGACGTCGCTTTCGCGTACACGACCTTCGTCGCCGGCATCAAGATGCTCGCGAAGAAGTCGTCGAACATCAATTCGGTCGAGGACCTGCGCAACAAGACCGTCGTCGTCACCAAGGGCACGACCAGCGAGAAGATGATGAACGCGGTCAACGACGAGCGCCTGCTGCACATGACGATCAAGGTGTCGCCCGACCACGACCAGTCGTTCAAGATGGTCGCGGACGGCACGGCCGTCGCATTCCCGATGGACGACGTGCTGCTGTACGGCCTCATCTCCAAGTCGAAGAACCCGGACGATTACGCGGTGGTGGGCAAGTACATGTCCGTCGAGCCCTACGGCATCATGATGCGCAAGAACGATCCCGCGTTCGAGCGCATCGTCGATCACGCGCTGAACGAGATGTTCCAGTCGGGCGAAGCGCGGCGGATCTACGCGAAGTGGTTCGCGACCAAGGACCTGACGGTGCCGATGAACCAGTACCTGCGCGAGGCGTTCCAGACGCCCAATACCTATCCCGCGTGGCCGTGAGCGGGGGCGGCGTCAGTCGCCGCGGCTGACGGTTCGCGCGGTTGTGCGGCTGCGAGTGCCCGCAGCCGCACGAGTTCTTCGACGACGCAGTCGATGATCGCGGCGTCGTGCAGCAGCGCGTTGTGGCCGCGGCCGATGAAGATTTCTTCGCGCGCGCCGGTGAGGCAACACGATGCCTGCGGCGCCACCATCGAATCGTGCGGCGAGCGGATCGACAGGAAAGGCAGCGTCGCGTCCACGCGCGGCGGATAGTGCGCGAGCCACGCGTTGCCCGGGCGCATCTGCGCCAGCGAGCGGCCCGCCACCAGCCAGGCGAAGCGGCTGCCCTGCCACGGTGTGCCGAGTGTGATCACTTCGGCCACATGCGTCGTGCCGTGCTTCTCCACGTAGGCGCGCGTGACCAGGCCCCCCATGCTGTGCGCGACGACGATCACGCGCTCGGCGCCCGTCCTTGCGCGCACGCTTTCAATCAGCCTGTCGAGCTGCTGGGCGAACGTGTCGATCGACGCGAGCGGCGGTCCGTACGACAGCCGGTACGGCGCCGGAAGATCGTGCGCGACGCACGCACGCTCGACGTCGCCCCACACGCCGCCGTTGCATAGCACGCCGTGCACCAGCACCACCGGGAGTGCATCGCGTTGCGCCGGTGGCATCCGTCGCGTGAACGGGTAGGCCATCATCCGGAAGCCCGACGGCAGCAGCGCCAGGAATTCCTGGCCGATCATGCGCAGCGTGCGCGTGAAGCCGATGCGCTCGCCTGGGGCGCGAGGGGTGCGCCACAGCCACGCGAGCGCGAAGTCCGTCAGCGTGACGAACAGGATGATGGCCGCATAGAGCAGCGGTGCGCCGAGGACCCAGGGCCACACCGGCGCGGTCGGATCGTGTGCCAGGTGCGACAGCGCCCACGCGACGTAGAGCGCGAGCCCCACGGCGTGCGCGACGAAGAGGCTCAGCGCGGTGATCATGGCGGGGATGGTAGCGGAGCGCGGTTACGGCGCACCCCGCCCGCCGGGGCGGCCGGGCCGGATTCCGGTAACCCCCGGAATCGGCTATAATTTACGGCTTCGGCGAGCTAGCTCAGCTGGTTAGAGCAGAGGAATCATAATCCTTTGGTCGGGGGTTCGAGTCCCTCGCTCGCTACCAGTTCCATGCAAAAGGCCCGGGTCATGCGACCCGGGCCTTTTGCGTTGTCGGAACGGCGGCCTCAATCACCGCAGTGCTCCGGACGGGCCTTGTCGGCGCGCGTTACGTCACTGACCGGCGTGGCGTTCGCGAAGAACTGCCGGCGCAAGGCGTCGCCATCGCGTTGCGCGTCCTCGAACTGCGCGGGCGACAGCTGTGCGCGGTATCGCTCCTTCAAGCGATCGTCCAACCCGGACGCATGGTCGGCGATCAGCGGTAGCAACGCCGTCATATACATCAGCGAATTGTAGGGATTCGCTTCGAAGGCGTTGTTCGGGACACCACGTCCGCCACCGAAGGTCTCGAAGATTACGGCGGCATTCAGCGCGTAGACATTGCCTGCGCGAATCGCCATGTCGCGATATTCGACCCGATGATCGGCCCAGGCGGCGATGACCTCTGCATTCTCGGCCTTGTTGTCGATCGGCGGCGCGATGTAGAACGCAGCGGCCGCGGCCGCGTTCCCCGCGCTGGCGGATTGGACCAGATAACTCCACGCCTCGTTGTAGTCGGCCGGCGCAACATCCTTGCAGAGTTCCAGATCCGGAACGAGCGACGCTCGCCACGCAACAGCCGCCTGCTTCAGGATGGCGGCGTCCTTGGGATCCTTTTCCGTCTTCGCTCGCTCGTCCTGCAGGTCCGCGAGCGATTGATCGTGGTGAGCGTGATAGCACCGCGACAACTCGACGCCGACGCGGCACGCCGCGCGCGAATCGCCGCGGTCAGCCGCCTCCTTCAATTGAAGCAGCACGTCCTTCACGGCGGTATTCAAGGGTGGCAAGACTGCCAGCGACGGTGCCGTCAGGCCGGCTGCCGGTTGGTTCCTCCGATTCATCGAAACCCGCGTGCCCACGCCGGCACCGCCGCCCGTGGCGCTCGGCGAATCCGACGCGAAGATCCCTGCCGGAGCCGACATGGTCGCGCGCTGCGCGAGCTTCGCGGCGTCGTCCGTTCCACGATGCCAGAGCAGAAAGGCACCGACGGCCAGGAGCAGTACAAATCCGACAGTCAGCGTGCGCCTGCGAGAGGACGTCATAGGCGCTGGATTGTGCCGTGGGTCAGTCCCGCGGAACAAGTGCCTTCAACTGGGAATTTGCGCTCGCCGGGTATAGTGCTCACTCGCGCATCGACCACCTCCACGGCACACCCACATGCCGCAAGTCACTCTCTTCCTGATCGTCGCCAACGTCGCTGTTTACCTGCTGCAGACGACGCTGCCATATGTTGTCGTGCCATTCGCGCTGTGGCCGATCGACGCGAGCGCGCTGTCGGGCGGCCAGGTCAGCTTCCAGCCGTGGCAGATGATCACGTACGCGTTCCTGCACGGCGGCATCGGCCACCTGTTCTTCAACATGTACGGCCTGTATCTGTTCGGGGGCGCGCTGGAGCGCGTCGTCGGGCCGCGGCGCTACGTCACGTACTACTTCGTGTGCGTGCTAACGGCGGCGATCGCGCAGCTGATCATGGCCAAGGTGGTGGGTGGCGTGTATCCGACGATCGGCGCGTCAGGCGGCGTCTTCGGCGTGATGCTCGCGTACGCCGCGTACTTCCCGAACAACAAGCTGATGCTGATGTTCGTGCCGGTGCCGATTCCGTCACGCGTCTTCGTGCTGCTTTACGCAGCGTTGGAACTCGTGCTCGGCGTTACCGGGACGCAGTCGGGCGTCGCGCACTTCGCCCACCTCGGCGGGTTGGTGGGCGGTGCGATCATGCTGTGGTGGTGGCGGCACGGACGATTGCCGCGGCGCTGACACCCGCGACGGCGCGCCGCCGCGCAATCCGCCGCCTGCCGCGCGACCCGCTACTTCCCGCGCTTCCCTAACACGGCATCAGCCTTGCGATCGACGGTCGCCTTCTCGGAAGCGGTGAGATTGCCCTTCTTCACTTGCTGCGACGCGCGTGCCTTGGCATCGCGCGCATGCGCCTTATCCTCGATCGGATAACGATCGCCGGGCAGCGCGAACTTGGACGCGGGCAGCTTGTTGCGCGCTTTGGTGGTGAGTTTGGCCATGATCGGCTCCGGTTACGATGAACTACCAGCCTGCGCCCACCGCGAGGCGTCGCGCTGTAGTCCGCGCCCGCATCGCAGTGTCGGTGCCCCGCGTATAGTGGCCGCTCGCCATGACGCCCGCCGAATTCGCCGCCGCCGCCGAAGCCAACCGCGCCTACCTGATGCGCGTGGCGATGCTGCAACTGCGCGACCGCGACACGGCGGCGGATGTCGTCCAGGACACGCTCGTGGCGGCCCTCGCCGGCCAGTCGACGTTCACCGGCCGGTCGACACTGAAGACCTGGCTGACCGGGATACTCAAGCACAAGATCGTCGACGCCATCCGGCAGCGACAGCGCCAGCCGCTGGCGCTCGCGTCGCTGAACGACGAGCTGGACCTGGACGACTTCGACGCGCTGTTCAACGAGCGCGGCGCCTGGGACGAGCCGCCGGCGGATTGGGGTGACCCGGAGGCGACGCTGGGCCGGGGCCAGTTCTTCTCGATCCTGGAGCTGTGCCTCGACAAGCTCCCGCCCAACACGGCCCGCGTGTTCGTCATGCGGGAGGTGATGGAACTCGATTCTGACGAAATCTGTAAGGAATTGGCGATCACGGCGAACAATCTGTGGGTCATCCTGTACCGGGCACGGATGTCGCTGCGCATGTGCCTCGAGCAGAATGGGTTTGCGGGCGCCGCCTGACGCGCGACCTTTCCTTCACCATGCGGCGCTTCATCGGACACATGATCTCCTGCAAGCAGGCGAGCCACATGCTCTCGCAGCGCGAGGACGCGCCGCTGCCGGGCTGGAAGCGCCTGCTGCTGCGGCTGCACCTCGCGGCCTGCGACGGCTGCCGCCGGTTCTCGCGCCAACTCGACGTGCTGCGCGAGGCGATGGCCAGGTACCGTTCATGAAGCCGGCGTCGATCCAGTTGCACGTCAACGGCGAGCCACGCGCGCTGGCGGCGACGCCCGCGACGCTCGAAGGCGTCGTCGATGCGCTCGCGCTGGCCGGCAAGCGCATCGCCATCGAGCTCAACGGCGAAGTCGTGCCGCGCAGCCGCTACGCGCACACGCCGGTGGCGGACGGCGACCGGCTGGAGATCGTCGGCGCCGTCGGCGGCGGCTGAGACGCGGTCGGGCGGACAACGCCCGCAAGGCTACTCGCGGGGCCAATCCCGCGACCCCCGGCGCGGTAGAATTTGGCGCATGAATACCGCTGCCGACCTGCCCGCCACCCTCGACGACCGCCTCGTGATCGCGGGCCGCGCCTACCGCTCGCGCCTGCTCGTCGGCACCGGCAAGTATCGCGACTTCGCGGAGACGCGCGCGGCCATCGACGCGTCGGGCGCGGACATCGTCACCGTCGCCATCCGCCGCACGAACATCGGCCAGAAGGCGGGCGAGCCTTCGCTCGTCGACGCGCTGCCGCCGTCGGAGTTCACCTACCTGCCCAACAGCGCCGGCTGCTACAACGCGGACGACGCGGTGCGCACGCTGCGCCTCGCCCGCGAGCTGCTCGACGGTCACAAGCTGTGCAAGCTGGAGGTGCTCGGCGATGCGACGTCGCTGTATCCGGACGTGCGCGAGACGTTGAAGGCCGCGGAGACGCTGGTCGCCGACGGCTTCGACGTGATGGTCTACACGTCGGACGATCCGATCGTCGCGCGCGAGCTGGAGGCGATCGGCTGCGTCGCGATCATGCCGCTCGCCTCGTTGATCGGCTCGGGCATGGGCATCCTCAATCCGTGGAACCTGAAGCTGATCCTCGAGCAGTCGAAGGTGCCTGTGCTCGTCGATGCGGGCGTCGGCACCGCGTCCGACGCGGCCGTTGCAATGGAACTGGGCTGCGCAGGCGTGCTGATGAACACGGCGATCGCCGCGGCGCAGAAGCCGGTGCTGATGGCCCATGCGATGAAGCTCGCCGTCGAGGCCGGTCGCGCCGCGTGGCTCGCGGGGCGCATGCCGCGCAAGCTCTACAGCGCGTCGCCCAGCTCGCCGACGGCGGGCCGCATCCAATGAAGGGCGCGCGCCGCGCGCGGCGGATGCTGGCCGCGGCGTCGGCGTTACTCGCGCTCAGCGCCGGGCTTGCGCACGCGGTGCCACCGACGCGCGCGCAGATCACCGAATGGTGCAACGACGTCGAGGACATGACGGCCTGCGGCCGTGCCATCGAGGCGCACCAGCTGAAGGCGTTGCCGGGCCTCGCGCGCCGCGACGGCGCCAACCTCGTCGTGTCGCTGTTCCCGTCCGGCTCGACCACGTTCACCGACGTCGACGACGCCAAGGGCAGCGTCGCCTACGCGCTGTGGGACACGCTGGACCCGATCAACGCGGTGGTGCTGTACGTGACGCGCGACGATCGCGGGTCCTACGTCGTGCTGCAGCGCCAGGGCGGCACGCGCACCGAACTGCCAACGGATCCCGCGCTGTCGCCCGATCGCGCGCGCCTCGTCACCGCAGACTTCTGCCCGGAGAACTGCACGAACGAAGTGGTGCTGTGGCGCGTGGAGCGCAACCGCATCGTCCGCGAAGCGGCGTGGACGCCGCCGTCGCCGTGGTCGGACGCGTCGGTGCGCTGGAAGGATGCGGACACGCTGGCGCTCGACTACACCGCGGTGGGACGCAGCGATACGCAGACGCTCGAACGCAAGGTCGGCGACGCGGGCTGGCGCAAGGCCAACTGACGCCCGCGATGCGATGAGCGCCGCAGGGGAGACACGCGAAGCCATCGTGGCGGCCGCGCATCCGCCCATCCGCAGCTACGTGCTGCGGCAGACGCGGATGTCGCCGGCGCAGCGCCGCGCGCTCGACGCACTCGCGCCGCGCTGGTGCCTGCCGTTTGCACCGGCGCCGCTGGATGCGCGCGCCGTGTTCGGCCGGGACGCGCCGCTCGTGCTGGAGATCGGCTCCGGCATGGGCGAGACCACAGCGGCGATCGCCGCCGCGCATCCGGCCTTCGACTTCGTCGCCGTCGAGGTGCACGCACCCGGCGTCGGCAGTCTGCTGCAGAAGATCGACGCGCTGCGCCTTGCGAACCTGCGCATCGTCCAGCACGACGCGGTGGAGGTGGTGACGTCGATGATCGCGCCGTCGTCGCTCGGCGCCGTGCACGTTTACTTCCCGGACCCCTGGCCCAAGAAGCGGCACCACAAGCGGCGGCTGCTGAAGCCCGCGTTCGTGCGCCTGCTCGCGGAGCGGCTCGTGCCCGGCGGTTACCTGCACGCCGCCACCGACTGGGCCGAATACGCGGACGCCATCCTCGCGGCGTGCACGGCGGAGCCGCTGCTCGCGAACACGGCCGACGGCTTTGCGCCCGTGCCCGCGTGGCGGCCGCAGACCAAGTTCGAGCGCCGTGGCCTTGCGCTGGGCCACGGCGTGTACGACATCCTGTTCACGCGTCGCGCGGCGGCATGAGCCCACGCGGCGTGCTGCACGTGACGGCCGCCGAAGGCGGCGGCGCCGACCGTTACGTACGCGACCTCGCGGCCACGACGCACGCCACGCACTGGATCTTGCATGCGGGCGCGGACCTCGTCGAGCACGTCGCCAGCGGCCGCTACCGCGCGGCGCCCATCGAGCTCGATGGCTTTGCGCGCGACGCGGGCATCGGCCTCGTGCACCTGCACGGCGTCGACGCGCATTGCCAGGCGGCGATGGCGAGGCTCGCGGCGAGCGGCGCCGCATTGCCGCATATCGTCACACTGCACGACGTCGGCTTCCTGGCATCCGATGCGTTCGCCACCGGCACGCTCACGCCCGACCGCGACTGGGTCGCGCGCGTGCGGCCCTTGCTCGCAAGCGCGGCGGCCGTCGTCGTGCCGTCGGCCTACATCGAAGGCCTCGTCGCGACGTATGTCGGGGTGCCAACCGTGCGCATCGAACCCGGCCTTGCCGATGCGCGCATGCAGTCGCCGCCGCCGGCGCATGCGGTCGCGCGCACGGGCACACGACCGGTCGTGGCGGTGGTCGGCGCCATCGGCCCGCACAAGGGCAGCGGCGAACTGGACGCGATGGCCGCAGCACTGGCGGCGCAGGGCTACGACCTGATCGTGATCGGCTACACCGATCGCTGCCTGGTGCCGCGCGCCGCGGGCGAAACTGCGTACGCCGTGCACGGTCCCTACGAGGACGGCCAGCTCCCCGCGCTGCTGCATGCGTACGGCGCGCGGCTCGCGCTGTTCGTCAACCGGCTCCCGGAGAGCTTCAGCTACACGCTGTCCGAAGTCTGGGCCGCGCACTGCCCGGCGCTGGTGCCGGACGCGGGTGCGCTGGGCGAACGCGTGCGCGCGCTGGGCGGCGGGTGGACCTATGACGTCGATGCCGACGTGACGGCCATCGCGGCGAAGGTGGCGCGCATCGCCGGCGACGGGGACGCATACCGGCAGGTAAAATCCGCGCTCGATTCGAACGATCCGCGGCGCGTGCCGCCGCTTGCTACGATGGCCTCCGCCTTCGATGCCCTGTACGAACGCTTCGGCCTTCCCGTACCCGACGGGGTGGATGCAAGCGCGGCGCTGGATCGCCTCGCCGCCGCCAACCTGAACGGCCATGCATTCCGCCACGAGCTCACGTCGCTCGCCCAGGTGGCGACGGAGCAGCGCGCATGGAACGTGAAACTCGAGCGCGACATCGCGGAGCTCAAGGCGGCGATCGCGGAACTGGGCCAGCGCAACGACGCGCTCGCGCAGCAGGTTCGCGAGCTGAAAGACGTCGAGGCCGCGTTCCACGAGCTGCCGACGCTCGCGCAGAAGTTGCTTTTCAAGCGGGCGTTCCGTGGTCGAACTTGACGTCAGCATCGTCACGTATCGCCCCGACCTGGCCGCGCTCGCCTCGCTCGCCGATGCGCTGCGCGAGCAGGCCGGCGGTCTCGCGCTGCACGTCCACGTGCTGGACAACAGCGAGACGGACGCGACCGCCGCGATCAAGGCGCTGCCCGCGTTCGCGCCGGGCAGCGGCTTCGCCTCGGTCGACATCGTGCATTCGCCCGAGAACGTGGGCTTCGGCCGCGGCCACAACGCCAACGCGGTCCGCGGCCATGCGTCCTGGCTGCTGGTGCTGAACCAGGACTGCATCGTCGAGCCCGGTGCGCTCGCGCGGCTCGTCGCGCTCGCGACGCAGGATGCGGCCAACGTCGCCGCCTGGGAGATGCGCCAGATCCCCTACGAGCACCCGAAGGCCTACGACCCCGTCTCGCTCGACGTCGAATGGGTCAGCGGCGCGGCCACGCTGTTCCGGCGCCGCGCCTTCGAGGCCGTGCACGGCTTCGACGAGCACCTCTTCATGTACGGCGAGGACGTGGACCTGTCGTGGAGGCTGCGCGCGCAAGGGCACCGGCTGCGCTATGTGGCGCGCTGCGCCGTCGTGCACCGGACCTACGCGGTGCCCGCCGAAGTGAAGCCACTGCAGGCGCTGGGCGGGGTGCGCACCAACCTGTGCCTGCGCACGCGTTTCGGCACCGGCCTCACGCTGCCGCGCGGCCTCGCGCTGTGGGCCGCCGAGGTGCTGGCGCCACAGGAGTTCGCGGGCCGCCGCCGCGGCATGCTGAAGGCGTTCACCGGTTGGGCGCGCGAATGGCCGCACTTCCGTCGCACGCGCGTCATGCCGGACGCCAACTTTGCACCGCACTTCGCGGTGTGGAACTACGAGGAGCGGCGCGAGGGCGCGTTCATCGCGTTCCGCTCGCAGCGCGAGGAACCGCGGGCGACGACGCCGCGCGTCTCTATCCTCATTCGCACCGTCGGCCGCACGGCGTGGCTCGCGCAGGCATTGGAAACGGTCGCGCATCAGACCTGGCCGAACGTCGAGGCGGTGGTCGTCGAGGACGGGCCCGCCACGTCGCAGGCCATCATCGACGCGTTCCGCGACCGCATCGCGATCCAGTACCACGCCACCGGCGACAAGGTGGGCCGCGCACGCGCCGGCAATCTCGCGCTGGCGAAGGCCAGCGGCGAATGGTTCAACTTCCTCGACGACGACGACGTGCTGTTCGCGGACCACGTCGAGGTATTGCTCGAAGCGGCGGAGCGCGCGCAGTGCAAGGGCGCCTACGGCATCGCGTGGGAAACGCACACCGAGGTGCGCGACCGCGATCGCGCGGAGTACGACGAGGTGGCGCGCGTCACCGTGCATCGCCAGCCCTTCGACCGGCTCACGCTGTGGCACCACAACTTCCTGCCGATCCAGGCGGTGCTGTTCCATCGCTCGCTGTACGAGAAACACGGCGGCTTCGCCGAGGACATGGACCAGCTCGAGGACTGGAACCTGTGGACGCGCTATACGCTCGACGACGACTTCGTGCTCGTCGAGAAGACGACGTCCAAGTACCGCGTGCCGGCGCGCAGCGACGACGCCGCGTCGCGCCAGCGGCTGCTCGACGAGGCCTATCGCGACGCGGTGGCGCGCCAGGCGGCGATGCGGCTGACGACGTCGCCGCGCGCCGTCTCGCAGATGGTCGATACGTATGCGCGCTCGCAGTCGGTGGTGCTGGTGAGCCGCGACGACGTGCGCCGCTTCATCGGCGGCAACCGGCTGCTTGCGGGTGCGTTCGCGTGGCGCGGGCCGGTGATGCGGCGGCTGCGCCGCTTCGGCAGCGCGCGCTGACGGCGCGCCGCAGAGGCATGGCTACGGTTGCGCCCGCCGTGAACGAACCCAGCACCGGCGCGGCGGGCGATGCGGCCCCGGCGCTGCGCCTCGAGTGGGTCGTCGTGCTGCGCGGATGCGCGGCGCTGTGGGTGCTCTCCTTCCACCTCTGGTCGCTGCTGGGCGGCAAGTCGCTGACCTACGGCTTCGCGCATGGCTTTACGTTCGGCCTGCGCTCGCTGTTCGCCGCCGGCTACCAGGGCGTCGACCTCTTCTTCGTGCTGTCGGGCTTCGTCATCGCATGGCCCTATGTCGACACGGGACGGCAGCGCCTCGACCGCTTCCAGGTCGCCGACTTCTACCAGCGCCGCTACTTCCGGATCGCACCGATCTTCTACGTCACGGTGGTGGTGGTGGTCGTACTCATCCACCTGCGCTGGCTGCAGGGCTCGCGCTCGGTGGCGGCCATCGCCGCCCATTTCCTGTTCGCGGAGAACTTCCGCGCCGAGTGGGTAGGCAGCCTGCGTGCCGTGTACTGGACGCTCCCCACCGAGATTCATTTCTACCTGCTGTTCCCGCTGCTGCTGCGCATCGTGCGCATCGACCGGCCGCTGCGCTTCGCCGCCGCTTGCCTCGCGTTCTCGATCGGCTGGCGCGTGTTCACCGCGTCGATGACGCTGGACCACGGCGTAGCGATCGCGTGGACCTCCGCTTACCTGCCGGGACGCATCGACCAGTTCGCCTGCGGCATCGCGGCCGCGTGCCTGCTCGCGCGGCGGGACCTTGACCGCGGCGTCGCGCGGCGCGACGTCCTCGTCGCGGGCCTGCTGGCCGTCGGCGGCCTGGTGTGGATCGGTCGCCATGCCGGTGCGCTCGACGCATGGTTCGCCGTGGGGCCGAGCCTCGCAGCCGTGCTGATCGCCGTCTTCATCGTCGCGTTGGGGCGGTACATGCGCGCTCGCGGCGACGCGTCCGCCGCGCCGAGCGGCCTTGCCGCGCGCGTCGCATTGCGCCTGGGCGAAGCGAGCCTCGGCATCTACCTGTGGCACACGGTGTTCCTGGACCTCGCCGCGCACTACGCGCTGGTGCGCGGCTTCAGCGAGGGCAAGCGCGCCGCGCTGCTGGTCGCGAGCGTCCCGGTCACGCTGCTCGTCTCGCTGTGGACGTACCGCGTCGTCGAGGCGCGGTGGGTGGCGCTCTCGCGCTCCGCCGCATGGCGCGCGAAAGTGCGCGGCTTCGTCGCGCGCCGGTGGCCGCCGCGCACGGCCACGCCGCCCGAACCCGCCTAGGACTCGACCTCGAGCATCACCGGCTGATGGTCGGATGCCTGCGTCGCGCCGTCGACCGAGAGCGAGCGCACGCGCGGCGCGAGCGGCTCGCTCACGAAAGCGAAGTCGCAGGCATAGGGCCGCATGCCCGGCGCGTAGGGCTTGTGCACGCAGAATGTCGGCGGCTGCGGCCCGCCGGCGCCGAGCGACCATGCATCGCGCAGCGGCGGCGTGCCGTCGGCGAACGGCTCGAGCATCCGCGCATACGCCGCGTCCGTCACCGGCATGTTGAAGTCGCCGCAGGCGAGCATCGCGGCGGGCCGCGGCCAGGCGTGGAACGGCGAGCCGTCGGCGCTCGCGGGCGCCGCGTCCGCATACGCATGGCCTTCGGCGTACAGCGCGCGGATCGCGTCCACTTGCGCCAGCCGCTGGCGTCGCGAGAAGTACTCGAGGTGCGTCGTCACGACGCGCAAGTCCCCGAACGCCGTTGCGACGACGGCTTCCAGCGCAATCCGCGGCATCGAGCTGACGCCGGGATCCAGCGGTCGCGGCAGCGCGTGGCGAAACACCTGGCCCACGGGCAGCCGCGACAGGATCGCGTTGCCGAAGCGGCGCCGCACCGCGCCCTCCGGTGTGGCGGGATGGTCCACCGCGCAGCCCACCACCAGCGTGTAACGCGGAAACGCGGCGGCCAGCAACGCGAACTGGTCGCGCGCGTCGTTGCCCTCCAGACGCGGCGCCGGGAAGTTGTCGGCGACTTCCTGCAGGCAGATGACGTCGAAGTCGCCGAGCCGGCGGATTTCCGCGACGATGCGCGCCGGATCGACGCGACCGTCGACGCCGCGGCACCACTGGATGTTCCACGTCAGGACATGCATGCTCACTGGCCGGCGGACGTATCCTCCGGGTCGTCGCGATAGAGTTCGCGCGGAGGATACACGCCGGCCAGGCGCGCGATCAGGATCGCGACGAACAGCGCGCCGGTCACCTGCTCGATCATGCACATGCCGCGGGCCTGCCGCGTCACGGGCACGATGTCGCCGAAACCGGTGCTCGTGAGCACGGTGATGCTCAAGTACAGCGAGTCCGCGTACACAAGTTGCGCGGGCTGCCCGAGTACCACGTAGGACCCTGGATAGACGTAGCCGACCAGCGCATAGATGTACGCCCACAGCACGGCGATCAGCAGGTAGGCGGCGGCGGCGCCGAACAGCTTGTCGGGCGTCATGATCCGCGGCTGGAACACGTAGCGCAGCAGGTAGATCACGGACAACAGGTACAGCAGCGCGGACAGCAGCCACGACAGCGCGAGGCTTGCGTTGTCGTCGAGCCACAGCCCGCGATACTGGAACCAGACCGCCGGCACGGCCAGCAGCAGCGCCGCGACGAACGACAGCGTCGTGCGCCCGACGGCCGCCACCGTCGCGATCAGCAGGAACATGTTGACGACGTTGATTTCCAGCCGGCCGATATCGTCCCCGGGCACGAACGACACGGCGCCAATCAGCACGACGATGACGACGAACAGCCAGAAGCAGCGCTGGTAGAAGATGCGCGACAGCGCGTCGCGCGTACGCGTGATGGCCATCGCGCGTCAGCTGGCAGGTGCCGGAGCGAGTGAGCGGTAGCGCTCGATCGCCTGCCGCGCGTTGAACAGCATGCGGTCCGGCCCGAGCTGCCTGTCGAAGCCCGAGCGCCGGAACACGGCCAGCGTGTCCGGGTTGAGCGCCGCGAACCACACGACGACGCCTTCCGCGGCGACGCGCCGCTCGCGTTCCATCAGCGCCTGCAACGCGGAATACTCGATGTCCGGCACGCGGCTCATGTCCACCGCCAGCACGCGCGGCCTGTACTCGCGCACCAGCGTCGCGATGCGGTCCGCGACGTACTGCTCGTTGACGAAATAGAGGCGTCCTTCGGGGCGCACGATCAGCAGCCCGGCGAACGTCTCGTCGTCCGGATGCTCGTCGCTCAACGGGCGCAGCACGTCGGCGCCGCGCTTCCTGCCGATCACGGAGACGCGCGGATGCGCGGTCTGGCTCGCAAGGCCGATCGCCGACACGATGATCGCGATCATGATCCCGTTCAGCGTGCCGAACAGCAGGACGCCGGCGCACGCGGCCAGCGCCCACCCGAACTCCATCGTGCGCACCGAGCGGATCGCGCGGAACTCGGCCGGCTGGATCAGTCCCACCGAGTACACGATGACGATCGCCGCGAGCGCGGCGTTGGGCAGCAGGCCCAGCACCGGTGCCGCCAGCAGCATCGTCGCGGCCGCGGCGGCCGCCGTCACCCACGACGCCAGCTGCGATCGTCCGCCCGCCGAGCGGACGACAGCCGTCTGCGACGTGCCGCCGCCGGCCGGCATCGCGCCCAACAGCGCGCCGCCAGCGTTGGCGAGGCCCGTGGCGACGAGCTCGCGATTCGCGTCGATCGGCGGATCCGTGTTACGCGCGAACGCGCGGCCCGCGGCGATGGTCTCGGTGAAGCTCATCAGCGCGACGCCCAGCGCGCCGGGTGCCAGCATCGCGACGAGCGACAGGTCCGGCAGCGTGACGGGCGGCAGGCCGGTGGGGATGTGACCGACCGTCGGCACGCCCAGCGCCGACAGCCCGAGCCACCACGATGCCGCGATCGCGCCACCGACGGCCAGCAGCGGCGCCGGCGCCCGCGGCCACAGCCGCTCGCAGCCGACCAGCACCACGAACGTCGCAAGCGACACGGCGATCGTCGGCCACGACGATTCCGGCAGGTGACGAACGATGGCGACGACGTCGCGCAGGAAACCCGTCTTCTCGATGTGCAGGCCGAAGAGCTTGGGGACTTGGTCGACGACGATGACGAGGCCGATGCCCGCCTTGAATCCGGTGAGCACCGGCGTGGAGATGAAGTTGGCGACGAAGCCCAGCCGCAGCACGCGCGCGAGCAGCAGTGCGGCGCCGACGAGCAGTGTCAGCGTAGCGGTCGCGGCGGCGAGCTTCGCAGGATCGCCGTCCGGCACCGCGAGGCCGAGTTCGGTGCCGGCCAGGATGGCGAGCGTCGTCGTCGAGCTGACGCTCAGGACCATCGACGAGCCGAGCAGCGCGTAGAGCGCCATCGGCACCAGTGACGTATACAGGCCCACTGCCACCGGCAGGCCGGCGACCGTCGCGTACGCCATCGCCTTCGGCAGCACGACGGCGGCCGCGGTCAGGCCCGCGACGACGTCCGGGCCGGCGCTACGCGCGCTCGCATCCACCGCGTCAGTACGCGCTCTTCACGTACTTGAACGGGTAGCTGGTCTCGACGTAGTCGCCCTGCTTCTGCCGCTTGGGCAGCTTCACCTTTTCGCGCGGCGCGGATTCGTAGGGGATGCGCGACAGCAGGTCGGAGATCACGTTGAGGCGCGCGCGCTTCTTGTCGTCGGACGGCACGACGAACCACGGGGCCCACGACGAGTCGGTGGCCTTGAACATGTCGTCGCGGGCGCGCGAGTAGTCGAACCAGCGGCTGTACGACTTGAGATCCATCGACGTCAGCTTCCAGGTCTTGCGGCCGTCGTCGATGCGCTCCTGCAGCCGGCGCGTCTGCTCCTCCGGGCTCACCTCGAGCCAGTACTTGAGCAGGATGATGCCGGACTCGACGATCGTCTTCTCGACCAGCGGCACGCCGGCCAGGAAGCGCTTGACCTGGTCCTCGGTGCAGAAACCCATCACGCGCTCGACGCCGGCGCGGTTGTACCAGCTGCGGTCGAAGATGACGACCTCGCCCGCCGCGGGCAGGTGGCGGATGTAGCGCTGCACGTACATCTGCGACTTCTCGCGCTCCGTCGGCGCCGGCAGCGCGACGACACGGAACACGCGCGGGCTCACGCGCTCGGTGATCGCCTTGATCGCGCCGCCCTTGCCCGCGCCGTCGCGGCCTTCGAACACGACGCAGACCTTGAGTCCCTTGTGCTGCACCCACTGCTGCAGCCGCACGAGCTCGACGTGCAGCTTCTTCAGCGACTCCGCATAGGCCTTGCCCGACAGCGGCTCGCTTACCGCCACGTCGTTGCGCGCCACGTGCGGCGCCGCCTTGCGTCCCGCGGCCTTGCCGCGCGCGCCCTTCGTTGCCTTCGTCCTGGCCATGGTGCTCTCTCCTCGCGGGGCTTGTCCTCAGCCCATGATGTTGACGCCGCCGTCGACGTACAGCGTCTCGCCGGACAGGCGGCGCGCATACGGCGTCGACAGGAAGGCACAGGTGTAACCGACGTCCATGATGTCGACCAGCTCGCCCAGCGGCGCGCGCTGCGCCGCCTCGTTCAGCAGCAGGTCGAAGTCCTTGAGGCCGGAGGCCGCGCGCGTCTTGAGCGGGCCCGGCGAAATCGCGTGCACGCGGATGTTGCGTGGCCCCAGCTCGTACGCGAGGTAGCGGCACGAGGCCTCGAGCGCGGCCTTGACCGGCCCCATGACGCTGTACGTCGGCACCACCTTCTGCGCGCCGTGATAGCTCATCGCGAACAGCGTGCCGCCCTCGGTCATCAGCGGCGCCGCCAGGCGCGCCATCCGCACGAACGAATGGCAGGAGACGTCCATCGCACGCGCGAAGCCTTCCGCCGAGCAGTTGACGAGGCCGCCCTGCAGGTCCTCCTTCGGCGCGAACGCGATCGAATGCACGACGATGTCGAGGCGCCCCCATTCGCGGGTGATGCGCTCGAACACGGCCTCCAGCATTCCCGGCGCGGCGACGTCGAGCGGCATGAAGATCGACGTCCCCAGCGCCGTGGCCAGCGGCTCGACGTGCGGCTTCGCCTTGTCGTTGAGGTAAGTGAGCGCAAGGTCCGCGCCTGCTTCGCGGAAGGCCTTCGCGCAGCCCCAGGCGATGGAGCTGTCGTTGGCGACGCCGACCACGAGTGCCTTGCGGCCTTCGAGAATCGGGCGTGGAGCGGCGACGGTCATGTCGTTTCCTTGCGTGGAGCACGCATCAACAGCGTGTGCGTGTGACGGGCGATCATCAGTTCCTCGTTCGTCGGGATGACCCAGGCGGCGACGCGGCTCGCGGCGCGGCTGATGCGCGCGGCACCGCGGGCCGCCGCATTGGCATCGGCGTCGAGCGTCACGCCGAGCCAGTGCGCCGCGCGGCCGACGCGCTCGCGCAGCGCGCGGCTGTGCTCGCCGATGCCGGCGGTGAATACGATCGCGTCGAGCCCGCCCAGCGCTGCCGCCAGCGAGCCCAGCTCGCGCCCGATCCGGTAGGCGAAGAGCTCGATGGCGAAGCGTGCCGCCGGGTCGTCGCTTGCCTCAAGCGTGCGCATGTCGCTGGAGATGCCCGACACGCCCAGCAACCCCGACTGCTGGTACAGGAGCTTCTCGACGGCGCGCGTATCCATCCCGAGCTCGTCGATCAGGTACAGCACGACGCCGGGATCGAGATTGCCGCAGCGCGTGCCCATCGGCAAGCCGTCGAGCGCCGTGAAGCCGAGCGTGGTGGCGATGCTGCGTCCCCCTTCGAGCGCGCACAGGCTCGCCCCGTTGCCGAGGTGAAGTACGATGGTGCGGCCCGCCGCGGCACGCGTGTCGTGCGCCGGCAGCACACTCGCGATGTACTCGTACGACAGGCCGTGGAAGCCGTAGCGCAGCACGCCGCGGTCGGTGATCTCGCGCGGCAGCGCGAACGCCTGCGCGAGCGGCGGCTGCGTGCGATGGAACGCGGTGTCGAAGCAGGCCACCTGCGGGAGGTCCGGCAGGCGCTGCAGCAGCGTCCGGATCGGCGCGAGATTGTGCGGCTGGTGCAACGGCGCCAGCGGCACGAACTTCTCGAGCGCTTCGACGATGGCGGGCGTCACGCGCACCGGCTGCGCGAACTCCGGGCCGCCGTGCACCACGCGGTGGCCCACACCCGTCAGCCGGTAGCCGCCGAGGCGCTCGCGCGCGAACGCCACGAGCCGATCGATCGCCTGCTCGTGGGGATTGCCGTCGCCCGCGGTCCACGCGTCTTCGGCCAGCGTCGCGCCGGCACCGTCGCGAACGATGAAGCGCGGCTTCGTGTGCAGGCCTTCCGCCAACCCGCGCGCGACGAGGTCCAGCTCGGTACCGCGGTCGGCGAAGACGGAGAACTTGAGGCTCGACGATCCCGCGTTCAGGACGACGATGGCGTCGTGCGCATTCACGCGATCGCCTTCGCGGCCGCCTCGCGGCGCGCGTGCGCCACGAGTGCCGCGATGCCGCACGAGGCGAGCCGCGTCATCACGGAATCGGCGCGGCTCGTGAGGATGATCGGGACGCGCGCACCGAGCACGATGCCAGCGGCATCCGCATTCGCCATGAACGACAGGCTCTTCGCGAGCATGTTGCCCGCCTCCAGGTCCGGCACGACGAGCACGTTGGCGCGCCCGGCCACCGGCGAATGGATTTTCTTGATCGCCACCGACTCCAGGCTGATCGCGTTGTCGAGCGCCAGCGGGCCGTCGAGGATGCCGCCGGTGATCTGGCCGCGATCGGCCATCTTGCACAACGCTGCGGCTTCCAGCGTCGACGGCACCTTGGAGTTGACGGTTTCCATCGCCGACAGGATGGCGACGCGCACTTCCGCGAAGCGCAGCGCATGCGCAAGGTCGATCGCGTTCTGCACGATGTCCACCTTGTCGTCCAGTGTCGGCGCGATGTTGACGGCCGCATCGGTGACGATCAGCGTCTCCGCATAGGCGGGCACGTCCATCACGAAGCAATGGCTGACGCGCCGCGCGGTACGCAGCCCGGTCTCGCGCCTGACCACGGCGGCCATCAGCTCGTCCGTGTGCAGGCTGCCCTTCATCAGCGCCTCGGCGCGTCCCTGGCGCACGAGTTCGACGGCCGTGGTGGCGGACGCGTCGCTGTGCGGCGTATCGACGATCTCCACCCCGCCGATGTCGATGCCGTGCTCGGCCGCCACCGCGCGGACCCGCATCTCGGGCCCGACGAGGATCGGCGCGATCAGGCCCAGCCGCATCGCATCGACGGCGCCCTTCAGCGAGCTCTCGTCGCAGGGATGCGCAACGGCCGTCGGCGTCGGCGGCAAGGTCTTGCAGAAATCGAGCAGCCGCTGGTACTTCGCGTGTTCGCGTTCCATGGCGTCAGGCCTTGCGTCCGCTTGCGCGCTTCGGCGCGCGCCTGGTGGCGCGCTCGGTGGCCCGCTTGGTCGTTGCCTCCGGCGCGCGCTTCCGCGCCGGGGCGGGCAGGCGCTTCGCGCCCGCTTTGCGCGCCACGCCCAGCGTGTCCGCGATCTCGTCGAGCGTCGCAACCTGCTCCGGCTGCGGCACCGTGCGTCGCACGCGTTCGTCCGCGAGCAGCGCGCGCATCAGCGTCACGAGCTTCTCGCGGTCACCCGCCTTCAGCAGGCGCGGCAGCGTGGCCAGCGCCTCGTCCGGCGCGTAGCGGACGATGATCTCCTGCTCCCCGCGGATGCGGCGCCATTGGTCGGGCGTCAGGTCCGGCAGGAGATCGCGATGCTCCGCACGCAGCTCCTGGACCAGCGCGAGGCGCGCAAGCGGCAGCGGCTCGCCGTGGCGCGCCAGCAGCGCGGCGACGCGCGCCAGCGCCTCTGGATAGCCACCCTCGCCGACGGCCGCGAGCGCCTCCTGCACGAACGGCAGGTCGCGCGGCTCCGCCACGGGCGTCATCGTCTTCGCCTCGACCGCGCGCTTGTCGGCAAGGTACAGCGAGAACACGTTGCCGTAGATCAGGAAGAACAGCGCCTCGCTCGCCGCGTCACGCGACGCGCGGTAATAGTCGAGCGATGCGCTGACGGCATCCGACGCCGCGTGCTCGACCTTGGCCGCCACGTTGTCCTCGCCCCGCGCTTTGCGCTGAACCTTCACGGCGTCCGCCGCCGGACCTACCCACGCCATCCACGGATTGAGGTCCGAGAACAGCCAGCGCTGCATCCGCAGCGGATGGAATTGCCGCCGCAGCTTCGCCGTCCAGTCGTTGGCCGACGCCTGCACGAAAGGCTGCACGAACAATTCGTACGCCTGCTGGTTGAATTCCGAGATCGCAGCCACCGCGTCGAACGGCGCCTCGTCCGCGCGCTGGAAGCGGTTGAGCCGCGCGACGATCTCCTCCAGCCGGTGTTCCCTGAACGACACGTCGTACCGCAGCGTGCCGTCGCGGTCACGCTTCTCCGCGATCTGCATGCCGTACAGACCTGGCGGCAGCGCCTCGATCGACTTCAGCACGGAGACGATCTGCGCATGCTCCTTCTTCGCCACCTTCCCCGACACGAAGATGCCCAGGTGGCCGACGTCCTGGTGCATCAGGCCCACGATCACCTGGCCACGCGCCTTGATCTCCTCGGTGGAGCCGTAGACGTCCGCGACCCAGTTGAATGCCTGCTGCGGCGGCGTGATGTTGTCGCCCATCGACGCGAACAGCACGATCGGCGAGCGGATGTTGCGCAGGTCCATTGTCTCGCCGGCGGCGTTCTTCGCGCCGCCCTTCCACACCGTGTTGCCGACGAAGAGGTTGCGCGTGATCCACTCGATCTCCTCGCGGTTCATCAGGTAGAAGCCGCCCCACCAGCGCTCGAACTCGAGGAAGCGCTCGGGCTCGGTGTCGACATTGGCGTACAGGTGGTAGTACTTGTCCCAGAACGTGTTGGCGGGGTTGAGGTTCTCGAAGTTCTCGACCAGCGCCGCGCCATCGAACACGCCGTTGCCGAGGTCGGCCATCAGCGACGACAACCACGTGCCGCCGAGCAGGCCGCCCGAGTAGCGCATCGGGTTGTCGGAGCCGCCGTCCTGCCACGCGCCGCCCCAGTAGGACATCGGCGCGCCGTTGATGACGATGGGCCCCGTGTCCTCCGGGCTCGACGCGGCCACCATCATCGCCGCCCAGCCGCCTTGGCAGTTGCCGACGATCGCGGGCTTGTCGCTCGCCGGATGCAGCTCGCGCACCTTGCGCACGAACTGCTGCTCGGCGGAGCACACGTCGACGAGCGTCTGGCCCGGCTCGGGGTCGCGATGGAAGATGACGAAGTACACGGGGTGGCCCGCGCGCAACGCGACGCCCACCTGCGAATCGTCCTTGAAGCCGCCGATGCCCGGGCCGTGCCCGGCGCGCGGGTCGATGATGATGTAAGGCCGCAACTTGGGATCGACCTTCACGCCCGCCGGCGGCACGATGCGCACGAGTGCGTAGTTGACCGGTCGCGCGAGCGTGCGCCCGTCGATGACCGTCTCGTAGTCGAAGTGCAGCACCGGCGGCAGCCCCGCCGCGTTGTGCTCGAGGAAATCGTTGCCGCGCCGGCGCAGCGTGTCGAGCATCAGCACCGAGCGCTGCGCGGCGTCGGTGGCATAGGTCATCCAGTCGGAAGCCAGGCGCGCGGCGGCGGCGGGGTCGCTCGCCGTCGGCGCGAGGTTGGCGTCGTACGCGCCGCGCAGCGCCTCGCCGAGGTGCTGCTGCGCGAGTTCCATCCGCTTCCTGAACAGCATCGCGACCTTGGTCGCAAGCTCCTGGCTGCGCGACAACGCGTGCGGGACGTCCATGGCGGGCTATCCTCGATTGACGTTTGGTTCACTCCCGCGCAAGCAGCCGGTTTGCGGCGCGCGCGGATCCGGCCGGCTCAGCCCAGCTTGTCGCCGACTTTGGCGCGCAGCGCCGCGACGATCTCCCCGATCAGCTTCTGCGTGGCCGGCTCGCCGATGTGCGCCACCGCGTTTTCGCGGATGTGGTAATGCATCATCAGCGTCGTGCGCAGCTTCTCGAATGCGCGCGGATTGCTCGTGCTGCACACCGTGGCATCGTTGCGCAGTACCCGCTCGATGACGCCCGGCGCCAGCAGTGGAATCCTGCAGTTGAGCGCCTGGCGTGCGATCTCGCGGTCGACGTCCGCGAGGTTCTTGAGCCACCATTCGCCGCCGAAATCGGTTGGCTTGGTCATGGCTCTACCATGACGCCCCGCCGGCGTCCGGTCAATGAAACTGTCGAGAATGGAGAACGTCGCGCCGGCGGCAATCAGCTCTCAGCGGCGCCGACGCGATCGCCAGGTCACCATCGCGGCGATCGCCAACGCCAAGCCGGATCCCCACGCTGCCCACGGCCCGACCGGAATGGGCGCGGCCGTCGCGGCCTGTGCGGCGAATACCGTATGCTCGTGCACGTCGAAGTTGTCGTCGCCCGCAGCGACCGGGAATGCGAGGCCGGGCAGCGTGCACGCGGAAATCGTCAGCGGCGGCGGCGGGCCAACGCCTGCGATGGTGGTGATGGTGCCGCAATCGAATGTGAACGGATCGGCTGCCGTCCCGCTGCCGCCCGTCGCGGTGCACGCGAGTGGACCGGCCGCCAGCGTGCAGCGCCCGAGGTCACCCACGGTGATCGCGGTCGGCCCGATGGAATGGGTGATCCAGTCATACTTCGCGTTCGTCGAACCGACGGAACTCGACGCGGTGGTCGTGTACGTCGTCGTACCTTGTCCCTGCGCGAGTGCCGCGGACGAAACCGCGCACAGCACCCACGCGAATACGGCTCGGCTCCAGCCACGCATCTTCCCTCCCCCGGATCGCGACACGTCAGGTCGACCATCGTAGCCAGTCTACGGCCTTCCGGCAACGCGGCCCACGACGAACGTCAGCGGATGCCGGCCCGCATGAACGACTGCACGAACTGCCGCTGGAACAGCAGGAACGCGATCAGCAACGGCGCCACCGACAGCAGCGTGGCCGCCGTAATGATGGCCCAGTCGATGCCCTGGTCCGTGGCGGAGAACACCTGCAGCCCCACGGTCACGGGTCGCGTCTCGACGGAGTTGGTGACGATCAGCGGCCACAGGAAGTTGTTCCAGTGGTAGCTGACGCTCACCAGCGCATAGGCAAGATAGGTGGGCCGCGCCAGCGGCACGTAGACCTTCCACAGCGTCTGCAGCGGCGTGCAGCCCTCGACGCGCGCCGCCTCGTCCAGTTCGCGCGGCACGGTCTTGAACGTCTGGCGCAGCAGGAAGATGCCGAACGCACTGGCCATGTAGGGGAGCCCGATCGCGAGGATCGTGTCCTTGAGGCCCAGCGCCGAGATCGTCCGGTAGTTCTCGACGATGAGCACGTCGGGCATGATCATCAGCTGCACGAGCACCAGCGCGAAAGCGATGTCGCGGCCCGGGAACGTATAGCGCGCGAACGCGTACGCGGCCAGCGTAACGAGCACGAGCTGTGCGGCCAGCACCATCGTCACCAGGATGACCGTGTTGACGAAATAGCGCGCGAACGGTGCCGCATGCCACGCGTGGACGATGTTGTCGAACGTCCACGGCGCCGCGAGCGAGAAGTGCGTCGAGTACTCGGTGGGATGGAACGCGGTCCAGAACGCGTAGACGAGCGGAAGCAGCCACAGCAGCGCCAGCGCCCACGCAGCCACCGTCTCCAGCGCGTGGCCCGCGCCCCGCGGCGGGCCGATCAGCGAGCCGCGCGTCCGTGCGAGCGTCGCGCTGGTCATTGGTAGTGCGTCCTGCGTTCGAGGAATACGAACTGCGCCAGCGCCACGGCGCCCAGCACCACCAGCAGCACCATCGTCAGCGCCGCCGCGTAGGCCGGGTCCCAGAAGCGGAAGCCGATTTCGTAGATGTAGTACAGCAGCAGCGACGTCGCGTTGTCCGGGCCGCCGCGCGTCATCACGACGATGTGGTCGACCAGCCGGAACGCGTTGATGATCGCGTTGACCAGCACGAACAGCGTCGTCGGCATCAGCAGCGGGAACGTGACGCGGCGGAAGAAGTACCAGCGCGACGCGCCTTCGATGGCGGCCGCTTCCGCGAGCTGCGGCGACATCGCCTGCAAGGCGGCCAGGTAGAAGATCATGAAGAAGCCCGCTTCCTTCCAGATGGCCACGACCATCAGGCAGGCGAGCGCCGTGCTCTTGCTGCCGAGCCAGTTGTGGCTCGCGAAGCCGAGTCCCTTGGTGATCTGCTCGATGAGCCCGTACTCCGGCGTGTAGAAAAACAGCCAGATGTTGGCCACCGCGATCATCGGCAGCACCGTCGGCGTGAAGAACGCGAGGCGCAGGAAGCCCTTGCCGCGGATGCGGCCGTTGACCCACACGGCCATCAGCAGTGCCAGCGCGATCGACAGCGGGATGGTGCCCAGCGCGTAGATCGCGTTGTTGGTCAGCGCCTGCCAGAAGATCGGGTCGTCGACCAGCGAGCGGTAGTTGTCGAGGCCGATGAACTTCGCCGGCCGCGCGCCCTTCGGCGTCGAGTAAAAGCTGTGCCACAGGTTGGCCACTGCCGGGAAGTGCGTGAACATCACGAGCAGCACGAAAGCCGGCAGCAACAGCAGCCAGGCGTGCAACCATTCGCGCGAGCGCGTCATCAGTACTTGCCGCCGCGCGCGTCGAGATGCGCCGCCGTGACGAAGCCCGCCTCGTCGCCGGCGAGCCACAGGATGGCGGCCGCGATTTCGTCCGGCGTGCCGATGCGGCCCATCGGCGTCTGCGCGAGCAGAGTGTCCATCTGGCCCGGCGGCCGGTCCGCGTGGATGTCGGTGTCGATGAGGCCCGGGCGCACGGCGTTGACGCGGATGCCTTCACGCGCCACTTCGCGCGCCAACCCAGTGGTCATCGAATCGACGGCTGCCTTGCTGGCCGCGTAATGGATGTAGACACCGGGCGAGCCGTTCTCGGCGGCGCCCGACGACACGTTGACGATGGAACCGCCGCGCCCGCCATGCGCCGTCGACATCCGCTTCACTGCCTCGCGGGCGCACAGGAACGCGCCGGTGACGTTGGTGCGCAGCACGTCGTCGAGGCCGGCCGCGTCCAGCGTATCGAGCCGGCCGATCGGCCCGACGATGCCCGCGTTGTTGACGAGCAGCGTCAGCGCGCCCAGCGCGTCGGCGGCGCGGAAACCGCGCAGCACGTCCGCCTCGCGGCCGACGTCCACCTGCACGGCGAGCGCGCGTCCGCCGTCACGCTCTACGTCCGCGACGACGCGTTGCGCTGCCGCGGCGTTGCCCTTGTAGAAAACGGCAACCGCGTAGCCGCGTCGTGCGGCGAGCCGCGCCGTGGCGGCGCCGATGCCCCGGCTCCCGCCGGTGACGATCGCGACGCCACGGTTAGCGGCGCTCGCCATCAGCGGTAGGGCTTCAGCAGCCGGTCCGCCTCACGCTGCGCGTCCTTCATCGCCGCTTCCGGCGTCTTGCTGCCGAGCAGCGCGGCCTGCAGGCCGTCGTTCAGCGCCTTGGTGACGCGCTGGTTGTCGTGCGTCGACAGCTCGGCCTTCGCATACGGCAGCTGGTCACGCGCCACCGCAGCGGGCGGGAAGCCTTCGACGTACTTCTTCATCACCGGCGTGTCCCAGGCCTGCGGGCGCACGGCGACATAGCCCGTGTCGATGCCCCACTGCGCGGCACGCTCCGGCGACGTGACCCACTTGACGAACTTGAACGCGGCTTCGCGCTGCGCCGGCGTCGATTTCTTGAACAGGTAGAAGTTGCCGCCGCCGGTCGGGCTGCCGCGCTGCTTGGACGCCGGCAGCATCGCCACGCCGAAGTCGAACTTCGCGTTGTTCTTGACGTTGGTCAGGTTGCCGGTGGTCGTCCACATCATCGCGACCTTCTTCTCGAAGAAGTCCTTGGGCGTCGTGCCCCATTCGACGATGCCTTCCGGATGCACCTTGTACTTCTTCACGAGGTCGACCCAGTACTGCAGCGCGCCGATCACTTCCGGCTTGTCGTAATAGGTCTCGGTGCCGGCCTGGTTCATCAGGTTGACGCCGTTCTGGATGGCGAGCGCCTGGAACAGCCAGTACGGGAAGCCGGACGACGGGATCTGGATGCCCCATTGCGTGACGTTGCCGGAGGCGTCGCGCTTGGTCAGCTTCTGCGCGGCGGCCGTCAACTCCGTCCAGTTCTGCGGCGGCTTGTTCGGGTCGAGCCCCGCTTCCTTGAACAGTTCCTTGTTGTAGAACATCACGATCGTCGAGCGCTGGAACGGGATGCCCCAGGTCTTGCCACCGGTCTGGCTGTTCTCCATGAAGGCCGGGTAGAAGCTCGCGAGCCAGGCCTTGTCCTCGGGCGTCTTCACCAGATCGTCGAAGGGCACGATCGCGTCCTCGTCGATCAGCGTGAACATGTCGGTGGACAGCAGGATCGACGTCGTCGGCGCGTCGCCGCTCTTCACGGCCGTCAGCACCTTGGCGATGGACTCCTGGTAGCTGCCCGAGTAGATCGGCTTCAGCTTGATCCCGGGGTTCTCCTTCTCGAAGTCCGCGGCGAAGCCGTCGATGATCTTGGTGATCGGGCCGCCGACGGCCACCGGGTAATAGAACGGCACCTCGACCGGCGCCTGCGCGAACGCCGGCAGCGCGAGCGCGGCCAGCAGCACGAGCGCGCGGCGCACGTACGGAACGAAACGTTGGAACAGCATGGTCTCTCCTCCCTCGACGAAAACGGATGCGAAAACGTGAACCCTCACGCGACCAGTGTCGCGTGCGGCGTGTCTTGCGGCAGCGGCCGTCGCTGGCCGGCCGCATCGAACCAGGTGGCGGCACCGGGCGCCCAGCGCAGGTGCGTCGTGTCGCCGGCGCGCAAGGCCGTGCGTCCGGGCACGCGCGCCTGCACGGCGGCGCTGCCGACGCGGCACGCGAGCAGCGAATCGGCGCCGAGATACTCGACGCTGTCGACCTGCGCGGACACGCCGCCGTCGAGCGCGACGACGACGTGCTCGGGCCGCACGCCCAGCGTGCCGCCGGAGCACGCCGCGGGGAGCACCGCGGGCCCGTCGGTGCCCGCGACGACCGCGCCGCCCGCGCCTGCGGCCAGCGGCATCAGGTTCATCGGCGGCGTGCCGATGAAGCGCGCGACGAACGTGTTGGCGGGCTCCTCGTACAGCTCGGCCGGCGTGCCGTTCTGTTCGATGCGCCCCTTGTTCAGCAGGATCACGCGGTCGGCCATCGACATCGCCTCCACCTGGTCGTGCGTGACGTACAGCATCGTGATGCCCAGCGTGTGCTGCAGCTTGCGGATCTCGGCGCGCATGTCGGCGCGCAGCTGCGCATCGAGGTTGGACAGCGGCTCGTCCATCAGGCAGATGGGGGCCTCCGCGATCACCGCACGGCCCAGCGCCACGCGCTGCTGCTGGCCGCCGGACAGTTGCGAGGGCTTGCGCGCGAGCAGCGGCGTGAGGCCCAGCAGCCCGGCCGTGCGCGCGAGCCGCGTCGCACGCTCGTCTGCCGGGACGTTGCGCACCTTGAGGCCGAACAGGATGTTTTCCTCCACCGACAGGTGGGGGAACAGCGCATACGACTGGAACACCATCGAGATGTTGCGCGCCGCAGGTGGCAGTTTCGTGACATCGCGGCCGCCGATCAGGATGCGGCCGCCATCCGCCTGTTCCAGACCCGCGACCAGCCGCAGCGTCGTCGACTTGCCGCAGCCCGACGGCCCCAGCAGCACGTTCAGCGTGCCGGGCTCCAGCGCGAACGACAGGTCGTCGACCGCGTGGACGCGGCCGTCGGCGGTGGCCCAATGCTTGGCGAGTCGCTCGGCGACGATGGCGGACACGATCGGCTTCCTCCGCACGCGAATTCGGCGGCTGCGCGGATGTTACCGCAGTCGGCCCGCGGGTCTTGCCCGCGGGCACTCGCGCCTTGTCAAGAATTGAGTGGACTTGGCCGGGGCGTCGCTTCACCATCCCGGACGTCTTCCATGAGCCGGGCCGTCGCGGGCGCCGCGCCGCAGACCACCTTGGACACATTCGACGATCCTCGTAACCCCCATGTGCCACGGTTCGCCCGGCTGGCGGCGGCCCTGGCCTTCGGCTGCTGCGCGCTCGCGAGTGGACCCGCCCGCGCATCCTTCCTCTCCGGCGACGCGCTCGACACCTTCGCCGACGTGATGTCGTGGGTCGTCATCGTCATCGTCCCGGTCATCGCGATCGTCGTGTTCTGGATCGTCCACGTGATGCCCGAGAAGATCGCCGAGAAGCGGCATCATCCGCAGGCCGCGGCCATCCAGACGCTGTGCCTGCTGTCGCTCGTGTTCGGCGGCCTGTTGTGGCCCCTCGCGTGGCTGTGGGCGTACACGAAGCCGGTCCTGTACAAGATGGCGTACGGCACCGACAAGCACGACGAGCACTACGCCGAGCTCGAGGCGAAAATCCGCGAGGGCGGCCTCACGGACGCCGAGCGCGCGCGGCTGCGCGCCGAGCTCGACGCGATGGAAGCGCGGGGCTCGCTGCCACCCAACGCCGAAGCGCTGCGCGCCGCGCCGGCGCCGCGCGAACGCTAGCGGGACGCCACCATGGAAATCCTGCTGCTCGCGATCTACTCGGCGATCGTCTGGTTCGTCTTCATCAAGAAGAAGTGGCTGCCGTGGAACATCGGCACGCAGGTCACCGTCGTCATCATCCCGATCGTCGGCATGGCGGCGCTGATCCTGCTGCTGAACGTCGTCGCGCCATCGAGCGCGGACGTGCGCGTGATCAAGTACGTGATCAACGTGGTGCCTCAGGTGCGTGGCCGCGTGATCGAGGTGCCGGTGGAACCCAACCGCCTCGTGAAGAAGGGCGACGTGCTGTTCCGCATCGATCCCACGCCTTACGAACTCGCGGTGCGCTCGCTGAAGGCGCAGCTCGCGAGTTCGGTGGCCGGCTCGCGCGAGCTCGACGAGCAGATCGCGGCTGCCACCGGCAAGGTCACCGAGTCGCGCGGCGCCATCCAGCAGGCGGAGGCGCGCATCACCGAACTCGACGCGCAGCTCGATCTCGCGCGTCTGCGCGTACGCCAGAACCAGGAGCTGGTCGCCACCGGCGCCGGCGACAAATTCGCGCTCGAAAAGGCGCAGACCGACGTCGCGTCACTCGAGGCGCAGCTCGGCATGGCGCGCAGCGCAGCGGCGCAGACGCGCGCAGCGCAGTCGCAGGCCAGCGCCGGCGAACGCCAGTTGCGCGAACGCCTGGCGGGCCGCGTCGACAACGAGTACGCGCCGGTCGCACAGATCCGCGCGCAACTGGCCAACGCCGAGTGGGAGCTGGCGCAGACGACGGTGCTGGCGCCCGCGGACGGCTATGCGATCAACGTGCAATTGCGGCCCGGTGCGTACACGGCGGCGTTTCCCACGACACCCGCGCTGACGTTCGTCGAGCAGAACTACCAGGTCATCGCGCTGTTCCACCAGAACGAGCTCGTCGCCGTCGAGCCGGGCAACGAAGCGGAGTTCTCGCTGAACGCGTTCCCGGGCCAGGTCATCAAGGCGCACGTCGACTCGATCGTCTGGGCGCAAGGACAGGGCCAGGTGGCCAACTCCACGCAGCTGCCCACCACCGGCTACGGCCCGATGCCGCCGGGGCGCTTCCCGGTGCGCCTCAACGTCGATCCGCGCGACGCGGGCCGGTTCTTCCCGGCCGGCGCCGTCGGCGACGGGGCCATCTACACGGACCACGTCGCGGCGATCCACATCATCCGCAAGATCATCGTCCGCGTCGGCTCCAAGCTCGACTACCTGATCCTGAAGCTGCACTGACGCGATGCGCGCGCTCGTTCCGATCGCACTGACCTCGGCGCTGACCGCGTTCGTCGCGGGCTGCGCGCTGCCGCACGCGGCGCCGCCGCCGCGCTGGCAACCCGACGCCAATTCGCGGCCCGTTGCGAGCAACTGGCTCGCGAGTTTCGGCGACCCCGCACTCGACGCGCTCGTCGCGGAGGCGCTGCAATACAACACGGACCTGCGCGCCGCCGCCGTACGGGTGGAACTGGCTGCAGGCTATGCGAAGGCCGCGGGTGCGAGCATCTACCCGGCCGTCAACGTCCTCGCGCACGGCGGTGGCAAGCTCGGCGGCGACAACTCGGGCATCAACGGCGCGGGCTTGTTCGCGAGCTGGGAGCTGGACTTGTGGGGCCGCGTGCGCGCGCAGCGTGCGGTCGGCGCGGCGCAGTACGACGCCGCGGTCGCCGACGCGGAGTATGCGCGGCAGTCCATCGCGGCCGCCGTGGCGCGCGCCTGGGTGCTGGCCGTCGAAGCCAAGATGCAGCACGCGATCGCCCGCGACATCGTGCGCTCCGGCGAGCAGACCACCGCGCTGGCGCGCGACCGCAATATCGTCGGCGCCGGCAGCGAATACGACGTCGTGCTGGCACAGGGCACCGTCGACACGATGCGCGACACCGAGCGCCAGCTAGCATTGGGCGAAGCCCAGGCGCAGCGCGCGCTCGAGGTGCTGGTCGGCCGCTTCCCGGCGGCGGAAATCGCCGTCGCCGCCAGCCTGCCGCGCGTGCCTAGCGAGATCCCCGCGGGCCTGCCTTCGGACCTGCTCGAACGCCGACCCGACGTCATCGCGGCCGAACGCCGCGTCGCCGCGGCCTTCCACCAGGTGACAGAGGCGCGCGCCGCGCGCCTGCCCAAGATCTCGCTGACCGCGGGCGTCTCGGCCATCTCCAGCAACCTGTTCGTGCTGCAGGATCACAACAATCCCGTGGCGAGCCTCGGCGCCAACCTCGCGTTCCCGCTGTTCAACGGCTACGCGCTCGAGGCCCAGGTCGAGATCCGCACCGCCGAGCAGGCACTGGCCGTGGCCGACTACGGCCGCGTGGGCTTGCGCGCGTTCAACGAAGTCGAGACCGCGATGGCCGCAGCCAGCGCTGCCGACGAACGTCTCGTGATCCTGCGCGCCGCAGCCGCCAGCAACACGCGCGCGCTCGATCTCGCGAAGGTCCGCTATCGCGTGGGCTCGGGCGACTTGCGTGCGGTGCTCGGCCAGGGCGTTGCCGTGTACGGCTCGCAGGCGGCCGTTCTCCGCGTGCAGGCCGACCAACTCGTGCAGCGCGTCAACCTCTACGTTGCGCTGGGCGGCAGTTTCGACGACCGGTCGCCGCAGCTGCAGAGCAGTGCCGCTGTACCGTCGCCACGCGGACCCTGACGCCTACGGCACGCTGCTGACGCGGCGTGCGGCGCCGTGCAGTGAGGTCAGTCGGGCTTGATGTTCGCCTTGCGGATCACGTCGCCCCACAGCGTGGTCTCGCGCGTGATAAGCGCGGCCAGGGCCTCCGGCGTGGAGCCCACCGGCGTGGTGGCAAGGGCTTCGAGCTTGTCGCGGATCGCCTTGTCCTGCATCGCGGCGACGAGCGCCTGCTGGAAGCGCACGATCACGTCGCGCGGCGTCGCGGCGGGCGCCGACATCCCATACCAGTTGACGACAACGAACCCGGGCACCGTGTCCTCGACGCGCGGAACATCGGGCAGCAGCGCAAGCCTGTCGGGTCCGGTGGTCGCCAGTGCCTTTACCTTGCCCGCCTTCACGTGCGGCAGTCCGACGGCGATCGCGTCGATCTGGTACTGCACCTGGCCGCCGATCAGGTCCGCCATCGCCGGCGCGCTCCCCTTGTAGGGGACGTGCACGGTCTTCATACCCGTGGCCTGATTCAGCAGTTCCGTCGCCAGGTGCGGGGCGCCGCCGCTGCCGCTCGACGAATAGTTGACCGCGCCCGGATGCGCCTTCACGTAGGCGATGAATTCACCGAGCGTGTTGGCCGGGACCGACGGATTAACGTAGATGAGGAACGGCGTCGACACCACTTCGGACACGGGCGCGAGGTCGCTCGCGCGCACCGTGGCGCCCGGCGTGAACGTCGGGCTGACGCAATAGTTGCCGCTGGTGCCGAAGAAGAACGTGTAGCCGTCCGCCGGCGCGCGCGCCACGAGGTCCATGCCGACGATGCCGTTGGCGCCGGGCCGGTTGTCGACGATGATCGGCTGGCCCAGGATCTCCTGCAGCTTGGGGGCGAGGATGCGCGCGACGAGGTCAATGCCGCCACCGGGCGGAAAGCCGATGACGACGTGGATGGGCTTGGACGGCCACGTGTCGGCGAACGCGGGCAACGCCAGCGCGCAGGCAAGGGCACAGGCGAATCGGGACAGTCGACGCAACATGGGGAGCCCTCCGAAGCGGCGCACGCGGGGCGATGCCGCGTGCGGTACAATGTTTTCGCAAAGGGTAGGACAATTTTGGATCCATC
The DNA here is from genome assembly GCA_044225845.1 of Casimicrobiaceae bacterium. Taxonomy (GTDB): domain Bacteria; phylum Pseudomonadota; class Gammaproteobacteria; order Burkholderiales; family Casimicrobiaceae; genus VBCG01. The sequence continues at coordinate 29,536 of JBGAIC010000003.1, read as the reverse complement.
GCAACGACTGATGACGGCGTCGCGCGCAATGAGCGTCGGGCTGATGGTGCCCGCCAACAACACGACGATGGAACGCGAGCTGCCGCAATGGCTGCCCGCCGGTTCGCGCGTCACCACCGTGCGCATCCCGCGCGGCAAGGGCCTGCTCACGGCGGACACCATCGGGCCTTACCAGCAGAGCGCGCTGGAGCTGGCCCGGGCGTTCGCGGGCGACGACTACGACTGCGTCGCCTACGGCTGCACGGCGGCCGGCTTCATCGGCGGGCCTGCCGTCGACCGCGCGCTGGCCGACGAACTCGGCGTCGTCACCGGCAAGCCGGTGGTCACGACCGCGGGCGCCATGTGCCGCGTGCTGCGCAACGCGCACGTGCGACGCGTAGCCGTCGTGACCCCCTATCTCGCGGCCGTCAACGAACGGCTCGCCGCTTTCCTGACCGACGAAGGCATCGTCGTCGACGCGCTCGCGACGTTGGGTGCGGCGGACGTCGACGCGCTGGGGCGACTCACCGGCGCCGACGTCGAGGCGCTTGCGCGGCAGACGATGACGGCCGCCGCGGACGGCCTGTTCATCGCCTGCTCGCAGCTGCCCGCGCGCGACGTCGCGCTGACGCTGGAAGCCGAGTGGGGCAAGCCCGTGTGGTCGTCCATCCGCGCCACGGCGCACGAGCTCGTCGCGCACTGACGCGCGGGGCGCCCGGCGCGACGCTTACCGAACCGACGCGCGCCGCATCTGCGGATGCGCGCATCCCTGGAGGAAACCGAGCATGATCCGACGCACCCTTCACACGCTCGCCGCGCTGGCTTGCGGCGCGCTGGCCTTCAGCGGCGCGACGCACGCGCAGACCGGCTATCCGACGCACACCGTCCGCATCATCGTGCCGTTCGTCACCGGTTCGTTCACGGAAGTGGCCGCGCGTGCGATCGCGGTGGAATTGCAGCAGCAGACGGGACAGGCGTTCATCGTCGAACCGCACGGCGGCGCGGGCTCGACGCTCGGCACCGACCTCGTCGCCAAGGCGCCGGCCGACGGTTACACGCTGCTGTTCACCGACACGTCGTTCCCCGTGTCGTCGGCGCTCTATCCGAAGCTGCCCTACGATCCCGCCAAGGACATCGCGCAGATCACGACGGCCGCCGAGGCGCCGACGGTGATCGTGGTCCGCGACGGATTGCCCGCGAAGACGCTGAAGGAACTCGTGGATCTGGCGCGCGCCAAGCCGGGGACGCTGACGTTCGGTTCCGGGGGCCAGGGCTCGTCGGCGCACCTGGGCATGGAGCTCTTCCTCGAGCAGGCCAAGGCGACGATGGTCCACGTGCCGTATCGCGGCGTGGCCGCCGCGTTGACGGACGTGGTGGCGGGCCGCATCGACGTCGGGCTGTCGAGCATCGGCAGCGCGGGACCGCACATCAAGGGCGGCCGCATGCGCGCGCTCGCCATCACCGGCACTGCGCGCTCGCCGCAGTTCCCGGACATCCCGACGTTCGCCGAAGTCGGCTACCCGGATTACACGAACAGCTACTGGTTCGGCCTCATGGCGCCCGCCGGTACACCGCCCGCGGTCATCGACAAGCTGCACGCCGAAATCGTCAAGGCGCTGGCGAAGCCGAAGATCCAGGAGATCTTCGCGGGTGTCGGCGCCGTGCCGTCGTCGATGACGCCCGCCGCGTTCACCGCGCGCGTTAAGACCGAGACCGCGACGTGGCGCGGCGTCATCGAGCGCAACGGCATCAAGCCCGAATGAGCGCCGGCACGCTGAAGGCGCGGCTCGCGGCCGGCGAGCTCGTGCTGTGCATGGGCTTGCGCCAGGCGCGCACGCCGGACATCGTGCTCGTCGCGGCCGCGGCCGGCTTCGACGCCGTGTACGTCGACATGGAACACAGCCCCGTGTCGTTCGAGACGACGTCGATGCTGACGATCGCCGCGCAAGGGGCCGGCATCGGCGGCCTCGTGCGCATCGCGGGCCATGATCCGCACGCCGTGGGCCGCGCGCTGGATGGCGGCGCCTCCGGCATCATCTTTCCCGGCGTCGACACCGCGGAGCAGGCGCAGGCGGCGGTCGCCGCATGCCTCTATCCCCCCGCCGGCTTCCGCGGCGTGGCGGGATCCGGGCCGCTGCAAGGCTACCGCCCGACGCCGCTCGGCACGGTGATCCGCGAAGCGAATGCGGCGATGCTCGTCGTCGCGATGATCGAGACGCCGGCCGCCGTCGGCAACGCGCATGCGCTCGCCGCCGTGCCCGGGCTCGACATGCTGCTGATCGGCTCGAACGACCTCTGCACGGCGATGGGCATCCCGGGCGAGATCACGCACCCACGCTTGCGCGAGGCCTACGTGGCCGTCGCCGCCGCGTGCCGCGCGCACGGCAAGGTGCTGGGCGTCGGCGGCATCCGCAACCAGCCCGCGCTGCAGGCCGACTTGATCGCGATGGGCGCGCGCTTCGTCATCGGCGGCAACGACGTCGCTTACCTCGCCGGTGCCGCGCAGCGCGACGTGGAGGCGCTCCGCGCATGTCGGAAGACCTGACGGTCGCGCCCGCGTTCGTCGCGCCGCCAGGCGCCTGCGACGCGCATTTCCACGTGTTCGGCGCGCCGGAGCGCTATCCATATGCCGGCGCGCTGCGCTACACGCCGCCCGTCGCCACGCTCGACGACTACCTGCGGCTCGCGCGCCATCTGCATCTCAAGCGCCTGGTGTTCGTCCAACCTTCCGCTTACGGCCGCGACAACGCGTGCATGCTCGACGCGATGCGCGATGCGCGTGAGCGCGACATCCCGTGCCGCGGCATCGTCGACGTCGACGAGGACGTCGACGACGCGACGCTCGACACGATGGACGCGCTGGGCGTCCGCGGCATCCGCATCAACGTGTCGCCGGTGCACGCGCCCACGCCGGGCCTCGCGGCGTCGATGCGCCCGCGCATCGAAACGCTCGCCGCGCGCTGTGCCGCGCGCGGCTGGCACCTGGATTTTCTCGCGCCCGGCTGGCTGACGCACGAACTGCTGCCGGTGCTCGCGCGTCTGCGCGTGCCGTTCTCGCTGGCGCACGGCGGCATGATGAAGGCGGCCGACGGCACGGCGCACCCGCACTTCCAGGCGCTGCTCGCGTTCGCGGCGGCCTCGCCGCAGTGCTGGATCAAGCTGACCGGCGTATACCGCTACGCGACGGGACCGCACTTCGAGGATGCGGACCCGCTGGTGGCCGCATGGGTGGCCAAAGTGCCCGAACGCCTGCTGTGGGGCAGCGACTATCCGCACCTCTCGTTCGCGGACAAGGTTGGATCGGTCGCGCTGTTCAACCGGCTCGCGCGCTGGCTGCCGACCCCGGCATTGCGCACGCAGGTGCTGGTCGACAATCCCGCGACGCTGTTCGGCTTCTGAGCCGGCGCTAACGCGCCGCGGCCGTGCCGAACAGCGCGGCGACGCCGGCGCCCGGATCCGGCGCGCGCATGAAGGCCTCGCCCACCAGGAACGCGTGGACGCCATGGCGCTGCATCAGCGCGACGTCGCGCGGCATCGCGATGCCGCTTTCGGTGACGACCAGCCGCTCCGGCGGCACCTTGGGCAGCAGGTCGATCGTCGTCGACAGCGAGACGTTGAACGTCTTCAGGTTGCGGTTGTTGATGCCGACGAGCGGCGTGGCAAGCCGCAACGCGCGCTCGAGCTCGCGCGCGTCGTGCACTTCGACGAGCACCGCCATGCCGAGCGCCTGCGCCGCCGCCTCGAACGCGGCGAGCTGCGCGTCGTCGAGCGCGCCGACGATCAGCAGGATCGCATCGGCGCCGAGCGCGCGCGACTCCGCCACCTGGTACTCGTCGACGATGAACTCCTTGCGCAGCACCGGCAGCCCGCAGGCCGCGCGCGCGGCCACCAGGTAATCCGGCGAGCCCTGGAAGTACTTGACGTCGGTGAGCACCGACAGGCAGGCCGCGCCGGCACGTTCGTACGACGCGGCGATCGTCGCGGGATCGAAATCGTCGCGCAGCACGCCCTTGCTCGGGGAGGCCTTCTTGATCTCGGCGATGACCGCGGCATGGCCCTGCGCGACGCGGGTCCGGAGCGCGCCCGCGAAGTCGCGCGGCGCGGGCTGCTCGCGCGCAGCGGCGGACACGTCGGCCTGCGAACGCTGGGCCTTCGCGGCTGCCACTTCCGCCACCTTGTCGGCGACGATCCGCGCCAGGATGTCCGCACGCGCATCGGGCTTCATGCCTTGGCTCCCAGCTTCTGGGTCGTCGCGACGAACTGGTCGAGCTTGCGCCGCGCCGCGCCGGAGGCCAGCACGTCGCGCGCCCGCTCGATGCCGTCGCCGATGTCGGCGGCGATGCCCGCCGCGTACAACGCGGTGCCCGCGTTCAGCGTGACGATCTCACGCGGCGTGCCTTCGACGTTGGCGAGCGCCTCCAGCAGCATCTCCTTCGACTCCGCGGCATCCTTCACCTTGAGGCCGCGGTTGGACTTCATCGACAGCCCGAAGTCTTCCGGGTGAATCTCGTATTCGCGGATGACGCCGTCCTTCAGCTCGCCCACCATCGTGGCCGCGCCGAGCGAGACTTCGTCCATCCCGTCCTTGCCGTAGACCACCAGCGCCCGCGTGCTGCCCAGCCGCTGCAGGACGCGCACGTGGATGCCCACGAGGTCCGGATGGAACACGCCGATCAGGTGGTTGGGCGCGCCGGCCGGGTTGGTCAGCGGACCCAGGATGTTGAAGATCGTACGCACGCCCAGCTCGCGTCGCACCGGCGCCGCATGCTTCATTGCGCCGTGGTGGTTGGGCGCGAACATGAAGCCGATGCCGGACTCGGCGATGCTGTCCGCCACCTGCCTGGGCGTCAGCATGATGTTGGCGCCGAGCGATTCCAGCACGTCCGCGCTGCCCGATTTCGACGACACCGAGCGGTTGCCGTGCTTGGCCACGCGCCCGCCCGCCGCCGCGACGACGAACATCGACGCGGTGGAAATGTTGAACGTGTGCGCGGCGTCGCCGCCGGTGCCGACGATGTCGACGAGGTTGGCGCGATCGGCCACGTCCACCGGCGTCGCGAACTCGCGCATCACCTGCGCGGCCGCCGCGATTTCGCCGATCGTCTCCTTCTTGACGCGCAGGCCCACCGTCAGCGCGGCGATCATCACCGGCGACACCTCGCCGCTCATGATCTGGCGCATCAGGGCCAGCATCTCGTCGTGGAAGATCTCGCGATGCTCGATCGTGCGTTGCAGCGCGTCCTGGGCGGTGATCGACATGTCAGGTCCGGTCGAGGAAATTGCGGAGCAGCGCGTGACCGTGCTCCGTGAGGATGGCTTCGGGATGGAACTGGACGCCTTCGACGTCCAGCGTGCGATGGCGCACGCCCATGATCTCGCCGTCCTCGGACGTCGCCGTGACGACGAGGTCGGCAGGACAGGTGGCGCGCTCGATCGCGAGCGAATGGTAGCGCGTCACGGCGAACGGCGACGGCAGGCCCGCGAACACGCCCTGGTCGTCGTGCGTCACCTGCGACAGCTTGCCGTGCATCACGCGCTGCGCGCGGACGATGTGGCCGCCGAACGCCTGGCCGATCGCCTGATGGCCGAGGCACACGCCGAGGATCGGCACGCGGCCCGCGAAGCGCTGGATCAGCGGCACCGAGATGCCCGCCTCGTTGGGCGTGCAGGGCCCCGGCGACACGACGATGGCGGCCGGCTTCATCGCCTCCACGTCGTCGACCGTGATCACGTCGTTGCGGTGGACGACGACGTCGGCGCCCAGCTCGCCGAAGTACTGGACCAGGTTCCAGGTGAAGCTGTCGTAGTTGTCGAGCATCAGCAGCATGGCGTCATGCCTCCTGGTCCAGGCCGTCCTGCACCATGTCCGCCGCGCGCATCAGCGCGCGTGCCTTGTTGAGCGTCTCCTGCCACTCGCTCGCCGGCACCGAGTCGTGGACGATGCCGCCGCCCGCCTGCACGTACAGCGTGCCGTCCTTCACCACCGCGGTGCGCAGCGCGATCGCCGTATCCATGTCGTCCTGGAAGCTGATGTAGCCGACGGCGCCCGCGTAGATGCCGCGCCGCGAGGGCTCCAGCTCGTCGATGATCTCCATCGCGCGCACCTTGGGCGCGCCGCTGACCGTGCCCGCCGGGAATGTCGCGCGGAGCACATCGAGGCTCGACAGCCCCGGCTTGAGCTTGCCCTCGACGTTGGACACGATGTGCATCACGTGCGAGTAGCGCTCGACGACCATCCGGTCCGTGAGCTTTACGCTGCCGGTGGCGGCCACGCGGCCGACGTCGTTGCGGCCGAGGTCCACGAGCATCACGTGCTCGGCGATCTCCTTCGGATCCGCGAGCAGCTCCTCGGCGAGCGCCGCATCGGCTTCGCGATTGGCGCCGCGGGGCCGCGTACCGGCGATGGGCCGCAGCGTGATGTCCTGCCCTTCCTTGCGCACCAGGATCTCGGGCGACGCACCCACGATGTGGAAGTCGCCCAGGTCGTAATAGAACATGTACGGCGACGGGTTGATCGAGCGCAGCGCGCGATAGAGCGCGATGGGCGGGTCCGCGAACGGGCGCGCCATCCGCTGCGCGAGCACCACCTGCATGATGTCGCCGGCGGCGATGTAGTCCTTTGCGCGCGCCACCGCCGCCTGGTAACCCGCGGCCCCGAACTGGCTCGCGGCGGTCGTCCGCGACGAACCCGTCGCGAGCGGCAACGTCACCGGCTGGCGCAACTGGCGGCGGAGTGCGTCGAGCCGTGCATGCGCCTGGTCGTAGGCGTCGGGCTGCGTCGGGTCCGCATAGACGATCAGCGAGATCTTGCCGGCGAGGTTGTCGACGACGGCGAGCTCTTCCGTCAGCAGGAGCTGCAGTTCGGGGATGCCCTCGAGGCCCGGCGCGAACGGCTTCGCCTTGCCCGCGAGCCGCGTCTCGACGTGGCGCACGGTGTCGTAGCCGAAGTAGCCGGCGAGTCCGCCGGCGAAGCGCGGCAGGTTGGGCAACGGCGCGGCGCGGAAGCGCTTCAGGTAATCAGCGACGAACACCAGCGGATCGCCGTCGCGCTGCTCGACGACGCGCGGGCCTTCGAGCACCTCGGTGTGCGTGCCGGTCGCGCGGATCCGCGTGCGTGCGGGCAAGCCGATGAACGAATAGCGGCCGAAGCGCTCGCCGCCCACCACCGACTCGAGCAGGTACGAGTACGGCTGGTTGGCGAGCTTCAGGTACAGCGACAGCGGCGTGTCGAGGTCGGCGAAGGACTCGAGCACGAGCGGGATGCGGTTGTAGCCTTCGCGGGCCAGCGCGTCGAATTCGGAACGGTTCAGCATGCGACATCCTGCGGCACGCACGCGTCGCGGGTCGCAACGGGCGGCATCGGAACTACGAGGGTGGCGTCGCTTTCGGTCTTGCGCGCGACGCCTTCGCGCGTGAGGTCAGTGGCGGCGGGAGCCGCGCCACGCACCAACGCGCCACCACCGCGCCGGGGCGGTGAGGGTAAGGCTCGCGTGGTCGAAAGTGGCGTTCACGTCGGGAAGTCGCGGCGGGCCCGAAGCCCGCGCGAGGCAACTATACCATCGCGCCGCGCCCGCCCGTCAACCGGGGAGCGCCGCGCGCATCGCGGCGATGGTGGCCGCGTAATCGGGCTTGCCGAAGATGGCGCTGCCCGCGACGAACGTATCGGCACCGGCGCGCGCCACCTCGCCGATGTTGTCGGCCTTGATGCCGCCGTCGACTTCCAGCAACACCTCGCGCCCGGTGCGCTCGCGCAGCGCGTCGATCCGCGCGCGCGCGTCGCGCAGCTTGTCGAGCGCGTGCGGGATGAACGACTGGCCGCCGAAGCCCGGGTTCACGCTCATGATCAGCACCAGGTCCAGCTTGTCGAGCGTCCAGTCGAGCCAGTGCAGCGGCGTCGACGGGTTGAACACGAGGCCCGGCTTGCAGCCGGCGTCGCGGATCAGCGCGATCGTGCGGTCCACGTGGTCGCTCGCTTCCGGATGGAAGCTGATGTACGTGGCGCCCGCCTTGGCGAAATCGCCGACGATGCGATCGACGGGCGAGACCATCAGGTGCACGTCGATGGGAATCGTCGCGATCGGCGCCAGCGCCGCACAGACCAGCGGACCGATCGTCAGGTTGGGAACGTAATGGTTGTCCATCACGTCGAAGTGCAGGAAATCGGCGCCGGCGGCCGTCACCGCGCGCACTTCGTCGCCGAGCCGCGCGAAGTCGGCCGACAGCAATGACGGGGCGATGCGGAAGCGGCGGTTGCTCATGGTGCCGGGACTATAATGGCTTCGCGCACGTCGCGCCAGCGACGCCGCGCGGCATGCGAAGGACGAAGCACGCGATGGACGAGACCAAGCCTTACGCGATCGAGGTCGCAACCGTGGTGAAGTACGTGCCGGAGCAGTCGGACCCGGACAACGACCAGTACGTGTTCGCGTACACGATGAAGGTGACCAACGCCGGCTCGATCCCGGCCAAGATCATCGGCCGCCGCTGGACGATCACCGACTCGCACCAGAAGGTGCAGGAGGTGAAGGGCCTGGGCGTCGTCGGCCAGCAGCCGCTGCTGCAGCCCGGCGAGACGTTCGAGTACACGTCGGGCACCAGCCTTGCCACGCAGGTGGGCACGATGCGCGGCGCCTACCAGATGATCGCGGAAGACGGTCACGCGTTCGACGCGGAGATCCCGCAATTCACGCTGTCCGTACCGCGGACGCTGCACTGAAGCCGCGCGCGATTCAGCGCTCGCCGTCACGCGCGTCGTCGCGCGGCGGCTTGCGCCGCGAGCGCAGCGTCCACGCGACGAGGCCCAGCGCCAGTGCCAGCGCCACGCCGGCTTCGATGATGAACCACACCATGATCCTGCTCCGTCGCGCAACCTTGCTCGGTGCGCTCGCGCTCGCCGCATGCGCGACGCCGCCCATCACGCCATCCACGACGCCCACGCCCGCGCCGCCCAAGCCGCCGGCGCCTGCCGTGCAGGCCCCGGCACCCGAGGTGCGCGCCGTGTTCACCGCGGCCACTTTCGCCGACCTTCCCGGCTGGCGCGACGACGCCGTCGACGACGCCTGGCTCGCGTTCCGCGTCGGCTGCCGCGCGTTGCTGGCGAAGCCCGCCACCGCCGCAACGTGGCAGCGCCCCTGCACCGACGCGCTCGCCGCGACGATCGACAACACCGCCGCGGCGCGCGCGTTTTTCGAGGCGCATTTTAGCGTCTGGCGCGTGAGTGGCAGCAACGGCCGCGACAGCGGGCTCGTCACCGGCTACTACGAGCCTCTGCTGAAAGGCTCGCGCACACCCACCGCCGTGTTCCGCCATCCGCTGTACGCACCGCCCGACGACCTGCTGACGATCGACCTCGCGTCGCTCTACCCCGAGCTCGCGGGCAAGCGCGTGCGCGGCCGCGTCGACGGCAGGAAGGTCGTGCCCTACTGGACGCGCGCGGAGATCGACGCGGGCCAGGCGCCGCTCGCGGGCAAGGCGCTCGTCTACGTCGACGATCCGGTGGATGCGTTCTTCCTGGAGATCCAGGGCTCGGGCCGCGTGCAGTTGCCGGACGGCAGCGTGCAGCGCGTCGGCTACGCGGACCAGAACGGCCAGCCGTTCCGCTCGGTGGCGCGGGTGCTGATCGACCGCGGCGAGCTCACCGCGGACAAGGCGTCGATGCAGGCGATCCGCGCGTGGGGCCGCGCGCATCCGGAGCAACTGCCCGCGCTGCTCGCGGAGAACCCGAGCTATGTGTTCTTCCGCGACGTGCCGCCGCCGGTGCCGGGCACGCTCGACGCGAAGATCGACGGGCCCATCGGCACGCTGGGCGTGCCGCTCGCCGCGCAGCGCACGATCGCCGTCGACGCGCGCAACGTGCCGCTGGGCGCGCCGGTGTTCATCGACACGACGCGTCCATTGTCGGACGCGCCGCTGCAGCGGCTGGTGATGGCGCAGGACACGGGCGGCGCGATTCGCGGCCCGGTGCGCGCCGACTTCTTCTGGGGCTTCGGCGCGGACGCGGCACGCGACGCGGGGCGCATGAAGCAGGACCTGCGCATGTGGGTGCTGTGGCCGCAGGACGCCGGCGTGCCGGCGGTTGCGGCCGCGGGCGGCTGACGCTCGCGCGGGCGCCCGGGCTAGCCGCCGCGCAATTGTTGCGCGCGCTGGTTCGCCAGCGAGAGCTGCTCGGGCGTCATCTGCGACGTGAGTTCGCGCAGCCGTTCGCTGTTGCCGGCGGTCCCTGCGGGCAGCGCCGCCGCGAGCCACGCATAGCCTTCGACGACATCCTTCGGGAACAGCGAGCCTTCGGCGTAGAGGTTGCCCATCGTCAGCATCGCCTCGCGCGAGCCGTCCGCGGCGGCGAGCGCCGTGTACTCGCGCGCGGCGCCGGCGGCGCGCGCGAACTCGTCCGGGTTGCGGATCATCCACTCCGGATCCTTGCGCAGCATCGTGAGCAGTTCCTGCGCGTAGTACGTGCGCGCGACCGCACTGCCGCCCGCCGCGGCCGCGTCGAGCCAGCGGAGCCGGTCGTCGATCGTCGGTGCTTCGTAGCCGATGCAGTCGCGAGCCAGCGACTCCGCGGCGACGCGGTGCTCGTTCGCCAGCGCCTGCAGGCGCAGGTCGCGCGCGGGCTGGTCCGTCGGCAGGTCGCGCATCGGCCGCGCCGATTGCGCGATGAGGTCACTGTAGCCCCAGCAACGCGACAGCGCGCCGTACGCGTCGAACGCCGCGTTGGCGTCGCCATCCTTCGCGCGGTCCCGCGCGGCCGCGACCACGTCGGCAGCGGCTGCGCGCGGCGCCGCGGGCATCGCAACCGTGTGGATCGCCGTGGGCGCCGCGACGCGCGCACCGGCGGCGATGGCCGCGCCATTCGTGGCACCGGCTGCGGCGGCCGGCGCACGTGTAGCGGGCGCTTCGGTGGCAGCGTCGGTGGCCGCGTCCGGTGCCGCGGGCGTGCGCCACCACCACCACGCACCCAGCGCGACGACCGCAATGAGGACGATCCAGCCGCGCGACTTCATCGTGGCCCGTGCGACGGCGTCAGGGCGCCGCCAGCACCTCTTCCGCCTGGTGATCGGCGTGATACGACGAGCGCACCATCGCACCCACGGCCGCGTGGCGGAAGCCCATCGCATACGCCTCGCGCTCGAACATCGCGAACGTGTCCGGGTGCACGTAGCGCGTCACCGGCAGGTGGCCGCGCGTCGGCTGCAGGTACTGGCCGATGGTCAGCATGTCGATGCGGTGCTCGCGCATGTCGCGCATCACGGCGAGGATCTCGTCGTCCGTCTCGCCGAGCCCCACCATCAGGCCCGACTTCGTCGGCACGTCCGGGAAGCGCAGCTTGAAGTCGCGCAGCAGGCGCAGCGAATGCGGGTAGTCGGAACCGGGCCGCGCTTCCTTGTAGAGCCGCGGCACGGTCTCGAGGTTGTGGTTCATTACATCGGGCGGCGCAGCGGTGAGGATTTCCAGCGCGCGGTCCAGGCGGCCGCGGAAATCCGGCACCAGCACTTCGATCTGCGTGCCCGGCGAACGCTCGCGCACGGCGCGGATGCAATCGACGAAGTGCTGCGCGCCGCCGTCGCGCAGGTCGTCGCGGTCGACGCTGGTGATGACGACGTACTTGAGCTTCAGCGCCGCGATCGTGTCGGCGAGGTTGACCGGCTCCGCGGCATCCAGCGGCAACGGCCGGCCGTGGCCCACGTCGCAGAACGGGCAGCGGCGCGTGCAGATGTCGCCCATGATCATGAACGTGGCCGTGCCCTTGCCGAAGCACTCGCCGATGTTCGGGCACGACGCTTCCTCGCACACCGTGTGCAGGTTGCGCTCGCGCAGGATCTTCTTGATCTCGTAGAAGCGCGGCGACGACGCGGCGCGCACGCGGATCCATTCCGGCTTGCGCAGCGGCTCGGCCGCGACAACCTTGATCGGGATGCGAGCCGTTTTCGCGCCGCCCTTGTGCTTTACGCCGGCGGCGTTGGACGGTGGCGAGGTGGGGGTTTCGTTCATCGATGCGTTTCCTCGGGGGCGCGCTCGCGTTCCTTGCGCGGACCGCGCGCCGTGAGTGCCTCTGCGAGATGCGGCGCGAACTGCGCACCCGCGCTTGCCACGTCGAGCTCCACGCCCAGGCTTGCGAGATCCGTCACCGCGAGACCCGGGTAACCGCACGGGTCGATGTCGCGGAACGGCGCGAGGTCCATTGCGACGTTGATCGCGACGCCGTGGTACGTGGCACCACGGCGGATCTTGAGGCCCAGCGCCGCGATCTTGGCCCGCATTCCCGCGTGCTGCACATAGACACCGGGAGCTTCGACATCGCCGCTCGCGGCAACGTTCAAGGTCGCGAGCCAGTCTACCACGCCGGTCTCGATGGCCCGCACCGCGTCCCGGACCGTCAGCTGCCAGCGCTTGAGGTCCAGCAGCACGTAGGCCACGAGCTGCCCCCGCCCATGGTAGGTGACCTGGCCGCCGCGATCGACCTTCACAGTGGGGATTCCGTTGTCGCGCAGCAGGTGCTCGCGCCGGCCCGCGAGGCCCAGCGTGTAGACCGGCGGATGCTCGGTGAGCCAGATCTCGTCGCGCGTGTCGGCGCTGCGCGCATCGGTGAACGCCTGCATCGCGTGCCACGTCGCCGTGTAATCGGTGCGGCCGAGCGCACGCACGAGGATGGTGTCGGCGCTCATGCACGACGCCGTCGCGCGCGTGGCCGCGGCGGCGCGCCCCAGTCGGCCGCGACGAATTCGAACGCCTCGCGCCGCGCGACGTGCGTGCGCTGCCACACCACGCGTTCGCGGAACACCGAGAGCTGCCACGTCTGCTGGTCCAGTGGCTCCGGACGCGCGATCGCCTCCGGCGCGAGCACCGCGCCACAGCCCGCATGCAGCGGGTCGCGCACCGACTCGTAGCGGATGAGGGCCACCGGCGCGGCCCGCGCAATGCGCGCGAATGCCTGGCATGAACCGTAGTCGGACGGGTGGGTCCAGCGCGCGCGATCGCGGACGAAGGGCTTGGCGCGCAGGTCGACGCCGCGCGTCGCAACGCGCAGCTTGAACACCGTCTGCGCCTTCTGCGGCATCGCGTCGAGCGACGGCGAATCGGTGAGATGGCGCCAGCGCCAATAGCCGAGTTCCGCGCATGCGGTGCGCACTTCGTCCGCGCCGTACAGCACGCCAGGATCATCGCCCGCGCGAAAGCGCGAGCCGCCCGGCGGCGGCGGATAGCGGAACGGCGTCGACAGCAGGTACCCGAGCTTGCGCGCGGCGGGCGGCACCGGCGGCTTCACCTCGTCTATCAGGCGCTCCAGCACGTGCTGCTCGGCGAGCGAATCGACGAGCGTCATCGTCGAGGCCTCGTGCTGCGCCTCGACGGCGCGCCACAGGTCGACGCGCAGCGCGGCCGCGTTAGAGGCGACCGCGCGCGGCGTCCAAGTAGTTGACGACACGGACGAGTCCTTCGACCGACGCGAGCAGCTCGGCCGGCGGTGCGCCGAGCGCGAGGTTGGGTGCGGCGAGCCAGTCGCGGGCGCGCTCGTCGTGGCCCCACAGCGCGTCGAGCGAGCGGTAGAAGCGGACGAACAGCCGCGCGAGTTCCCACTCCTTGGCGCGCGCCGGATCCAGCGCGTAGCGACCGGCGAAGAGGCGCGACGCGGTGGCTTCCGAGATGCCGACGATCGCGGCCAGCTGGCGCTGCGTCAGGCCGAGCAACCGCGCGGCGCGGACCACGGCCTTCGACAGGACGGCTGCAGCGTCCGGTTCGGCGAGGGTAGGGGCGGCGACTTCCATTCTGAGTTGCTGCAGAAAGCTATGTCACACCATTTTCCTACGGAACGGGCAGTGATTCAATGGCCGGTGGGACCCCGCAAGGTTCATGCATTCCAAGACCCATAACCGCATTATTGTGGAGGCGAACGGTACAACGGCCCATGGCCTCCGACGCAGCATTGGCGCCGAGCACGATCACTCGAAGCCAAAGGGCTCGGCCGGGCGGCGATCGCGCTCAATTGCGTTCAGATCCTCGGTCGTCAGGCCCAGATCGCGCCCAAGCTCCGCCAGTGCAGTACCCATGTGCACGGGCTGCGGCGGATTTATCGCGCTCGCAAGTATCTGGCGGACCTCGGCCGCGGTGCTGCGCCCGTTCCGGGCTGCCCGCATGCGCAGCGCGCGATGCAAGTCATCAGGAAGATTGCGGATGGTGATGGTGGCCACGGCTTGATTCCACTATGCCAATAATGAAAGCACGTCACGACTCCCTCGGCACCGCGCGCATCGCTTCGACGATCCGCTGCGTCTCGACGCTCACAGTCGTCACGCGCATTAGAAGGTCGATGACCCTCTCCTTGTAGTCGACGAAGCGGTACGTGTCGAATTTCTCGCGAATGGTCGGATCTTTGGGCGTCTTCTCCTTGTACTGGTCGAGGACCCATTCGAGCGCGCAACGGTTGCCGAACATGTAGTCCCACGCCTGCGCAGGTACGCCCGCGAGCGTCGTCTCGCTGTCGAGAATGATGAGGCCCTTTTCCTTATCGGCCTTCAGCATTGGGCGCGGAGCGACACCCGCCTTGCGGGCCTTCTCGTCAATCACATCATTCCGAGTCAGCGCGTACGGCTCGACCGTTTCGTAGCCAACGTGCAGGTCCATCAGCTGCTTGCCCCACGCCGCCCAGCCCGCAAAGTCCTCATACATCGGGATATGCGGAAAATCCTTCCTCAGGTTCAGTGCATACGTGGTCCGGTAGACGGGGTCATGAAGTACCGCGTACACGTAAAACACGATCTGCGGCTTCGTGACCAGCTGTCCTGTTTTCCTTCCTCTCCGAGATCCTTCGCGAGTCTCTGCGTGTCGATGCTCATATCGCTTGGAGAAAGCATTCAGCGCCCAATCTGTCACATTCTCGACAACCAAATCGTCTTCGTGACGAAGGATGGGTAACACTTCCGTTTTCTCAAGCGTGTCATAGGAAGGAACGCGCGCGGCGGCAAGCACTTGGAAATCCTTTGACGCAGGATGTCCGGAAATCAATATCGCCAGCGCACGCTCGCCATCCGGAAATATCTCTTGAAGCCTGTACTGCATTTCGTTGAGCGCCCGGTCGAAGTACAGTGCACGCGTGACGAACGGCCGATATAAGCCGTCTACTACCAGCGCGGGATCAAACGCATACGTCCGATTTTTCTCTAGATCTCGCTTTACAGCTCTGCTCCACTTGATCGAATAGTCGAGCATGCTTGCGAGCTTGCCCTTGTCTCGTACGGAACGCAGCCGGATCCTGTCATTATTGTAAGCGTCGACAAGCGATTCGACTTTTTTCTGAACGCTTGTACGGGACTCTCCGTAGACCCATTCGTCACGGGCAGTGACCACTCCGAGAGAAAACAGCTTGAAGATTGCCTTCTCTTGCCTCCGAGATGCTGCCGATTTTGTCGACTTTGCCGCAATGGGAACCAAGTCCTGAAGGTCACCGCTTACCGCATTGATCCAGTCACTGCGCTCGTTAGGTCGAACCTCTTGCATCCCGGCATCATTGAGACTGGTCGTAGAAAGGAAAGCCCGCTTCTCTTCTGCGCGCTCCATTTCAGGACGTCTTGAATAGTAAATCCGGCATGCTCGCTGTTTCGCATTTTTCACGAAGAAGCTAACGGCCACTCCAGTCTGAATCGCGAAGACATTGTGTACGGGACCCGAAAGTTTCGGATTTGCCCGCACGTCGCCTCCCAAGTCAACAATTCGTATTTCGCTGAACTCCTTGGCTACCGTCGCACGAAATCCATCAAACGTTCGACTCTCTATGAACGAGCGATTCGTGATGAACGCCAAAACACCATTTTCGTCGAGACGATCACTCGCCCACCGGAAGAACCGCGCATACATGTCGTACACCTTGGTCTTCTGCGCGGTCGACTGCTCGACGTAGGTTTCCTTGATCCGCTTGTCGATCTCCGGATATTCGCGGTTCTTGTTGTTCTCGTTCTCGTTGAGCTGATTGGCGTTGTACGGCGGGTTGCCGATGATCACGCTGATGCGTCGCGAGTTCTGCCGCTTGATGCGCTTGACGTTGTCCTGGCTCACCGCACCAAACAGGTCGTCCATGTGGCCTGCGTGCTTGCGCAGCCCGGCAGTGTTGTCGAGCGTGTCGACGAAGCACAGCCCGGGAAACTCACGGTACTCTCCGGTGATTGCCGCGTACGTCGCCTCGATGTTCAGGTTGGCCACGTAGTACGGGAGGATCGCGACCTCGTTGGCGTGCAGCTCGTGCTCGTACTTGAACTTGAGCTTCTCGGGTTGTCCTGAGAAGTGCTCCATCAACTCGCAGATGAATGTCCCGGTGCCGGTTGCCGGGTCCAGGATGTCGACGTTGCGGTCGATCAGATTCCGGCCGAAGTGCTTTTCGCACAGCCAATCCGCGCCTTGGATCATGAAGCGGACAATTTCGTTTGGCGTGTACACGACACCCAGCCGGTCTGCTGCCTTGCGGTTGTAGACCTTGTAGAAGTTTTCGTAGATGGCCTTGAGAAACGTCTGCTTCTCGTGATGACTGCTTATCTGCGCCGCTGTCGCGCGGATGGCGGCGTAGTAGGGCTCGAGTGCCTTCAGCGTCTGATGCTTGGTATTCCCCGTAAAGAACGTCGCCTCCAGCTTGAAGAGCTCTCGCGCGACGCTGTTGTCCTTGTGATACCCGGTACCGGGAAAGACTGCTGCGAACAGCTCTTCCGTCAGGACGTGCTGGATCAGCATTTCCCTGACGTCGGCTTCCGTGAGGCTGGGGTTGATGGCGTCACGCGCGTGAGCGAGGAACTGTTGCGCAGCCTTGCGGAACTCGGCATTGCTCTGGTCGGCGCGCTCGATCATCGCTCGGAGCGCTTCCAAAATGGACGGCAGATCGACCTTGAACTGCTCGACTGCCTTGCGAAAGTCGGCAATCTCCGGTCGCTGCCAGCCGAAGAAGAGCTTCAGCAGCTTCTCCAAGCCGGCCGTGTCATCGACCGGACAGCGAAAGACTTCCTGTCGGTTCTGTATCAGGACCGCCTCACGCGAGTCCTCGAAGATGATGTTGTCCTGCGGGTAGCCGCGGCGCTTCTTGTTGTCGATCTCCGCGTCGAGGTCGTCGTGCTCGTCCTTGGCTTCCCAGTAGCCGAACGGGACACGCAGCGAATACAGCAGGGCACCGTCGACGTACCGGCGCTCCTTGCGCGGGCTCTCGATCTCGTATTCGGGGACGAACGTCAGGTCGTGCGCGCGCCCCCACCCCTTGAGCAGGTCCTTGAACGCTTCCCGCGTTACGCTTTCGCGCGTCGACCCCGAAACCATTTTCAGCGTCGCAAGCTGATTGAGGTACTGCTGGATGAGTACCTGGCTCATCGACAATGCTCCCCCTTGGGAAAGCCTTCAATCAGCCGGATGGCCGATAGGGCGCCCCGCCGCATTGTAGGGGGTAGCGAGGTGGGCGGCGCCTGTCGCCCGTCGCGGGACGGCGGCGCGACCTGTTACAGCACGATGCTGACCAGCGGATGGGACGTCAGCTCGCGGTACAGCGCGTCGAGCTGCTCGCGCGACGTGGCGTTGACGGTGGCGGTGACGGACAGGTAGTTGCCTTCGCGCGACGCGCGCATCTCCAGCGTCGACGCGTCGAAGTCCGGGGCATGGCGGAGCACGACGTCGACGATCGCCTGCGCGAAGCCGTCGGCTCGCTTGCCCATCACCTTGATGGGAAACGTCGTCGGGAACTCGAGCAGCGACTCGGTCATCGGGCGGTCTTGCAGGGAGGCGGTGGCGGTATCCATGCCACCCCATATGCGGACGATGCGCGCCGCCCGCAAGCCCGTCAAGCCGAGCGCGGCGCGCCGAAGCGTCGCGCGGAAACCGTCAGGCGGCGCGCGGTCCGTACATGTAGTCGCGCGTGAGCGGATGCGGCAGCGTGCCATCGGGCAGCGGCTTGCCGCCCAGGAACTGCCACAGCGACATCCAGCCGCGGTCGAACGCGTGCGCGGAACCCGCCATGTAGATGCGCCACACGCGATAGCGCTCCTCGCCCACTTCCTTGCGCGCGGCGTCGGCATGCGCCTCGAGCCGCTCCGTCCACGCCCACAGCGTCTTCGCGTAATGCTCGCGCAGCGCCTCGGCGTCGACGACCTCCAGCCCCTCCTGCGCCATCGCCTGCATCACGGTGGCCGCGTGCGCGAGCTCGCCCCCCGGGAACACGTATTCGTCGATGAACTCGCCGATGCCGCTGCCCAGGCCGCGCAAGCCCAGCGAGTTGTGCGTGATGCCGTGGTTCAGCACGAAGCCGCCCGGCTTCAGCAGGCGCCAGATCTTGCCGAAGTAGCGCGGAAAGCGCGACACCCCGACGTGCTCGAACATGCCCACGCTCGAGATCTTGTCGAACAGCTTGTCCTCCGGCAGCTTCTCGTAGTCGATCAGCTGCACGCGCACGCGGCCTTCGAGGCCGCGTGCCTTGATCTGTTCGCTCACGTGCGCGAACTGGTTCTCCGACAGCGTGATGCCCGTCGCGTCGACGCCGTAGTTCTCCGCGGCCCAGAAGACGAGGCCGCCCCAACCGCAACCGATGTCGAGCAGCCGCTCGCCCGGTGCGAGGCGCAGCTTGCGGCAGATGTGGTCGAGCTTCTGCGCCTGCGCCATGTCAAGCGTGTCGTCGGCGTGCTTGAAGTAGGCGCACGAATAGACCATGCGCTCGTCGAGCCACATCCGGTAGAAATCGTTGCTGACGTCGTAGTGATGCGCGATGTTGGCCTTGTTGCCGCGCAGCTGCCGCGACCAGTGCCGCAGCCGCGAGCCGACCGTGCGCCCCGCGTGCTCGACGTGGCCGACCATCGACTCCGCGATGCCGAGCACCGGCTTGGCGGCGCCCGTGAAGTCGACGTCGTTTTTCACGTAGGCGCGCGCCAGGTTGCCCATCTCCGGCGTCGCCAGCGCACGCAGCCCGGACAGGTTGCGCGCATAGACTTCCACCGCGGGCTGCGAGGAGAGCCGCACACGCGCGCCGTCCGGCAGCACCAGCGAGATCGGGATGTCGCGACCTTGGTAGCGGTTGGCGATGAGCTTCTGCAGGGCTTCCGACATGGGGTGACGTCGTGGAACGCGCGGGTTTGCCAGCGGATGATTCTACCGCGCCAGGTCGGGCGCCCGCTTGCGGCCGCGTATCCGCGGGCCGCGTCGTAAAGCGCTGTTTTGACAGTGCCGGGGGTGCCTTCTACCATCGGTCTCGCGCTGCCGGTTCCGGTTCCGGCGGGCGTCTTCGCACGATGTCCTCCCGCCCCGCCTTCGCCTCCCCTGCCCCCGTCGACGAGCACGCGTTGCGCGATGCGCTCGCGCAATTCGCCACGGGTGTCACGATCATCGCGGCGCATGCGGGCGAAGGGCGCTATGTCGGCTTCACCGCCAACTCGTTCAACAGCGTGTCGCTGGCGCCGCCCCTGGTGTTGTGGAGCCTGGCGCACCGCTCGCGCTCGCTGGCCGCGTTCGAGGCGGCCGAGCGCTACGTCGTGAACATCCTGTCGGTGGAGCAGGTGGAACTTGCGCGGCGCTTCTCACGGCCGCACGAGGATCGCTTCGCCGACGTCGACTTCGCGTTGGGCGAGGCGGACGCGCCGCGCATCGCCGGGTGCGTCGCGTGGCTCGAGTGCCGGCATCACAGCCGGATGATCGCGGGCGACCACATCGTGTTCATCGGCGAGGTGACGCGGTGCACACGGGGCGAGGGGCACGGGCTCGTGTTTGCGGGGCATCGGTATTCGCGCGCGTCTTCGCTCGATTGACGCTTGCGTTGTGCGGGCGCCGCGAGGCGAGGCAGTGGGGCTCGGGGGCTTAGCCAGTCTGGCAATGGGGGTCGGACACCTGTTGCCAGCTCCGCAGCACCGGTGTCCGACCCCCATTACCCCTCCTGATGCGCCCCCAAGCCCCACCACCTCGCCTCGCTCGTCGACATCCGATGCGCAACTCGCGCTTCGGTCCTGCCATAAGTTCGACGCAATGCACGCGCGCATCGCTTCGCTCGCGCTTTCGAAAGTGGAGGGTCGAGCGAAGCGGCGATCAGGCGCGACGTGGACGTCACGCTGAACGCGGTTTCGCCGCCTGGAACGCGGCGAAGACCTTGCGGAACACGGGCCCGGGCACGCCGCCGCCGAACGGCTTGCCGTCGACGGTGGTGATCGCGAGCACCTCCTTCGTCGACGACGAGAGCCACAGCTCATCGGCAGCCATCGCTTCGGCGCGCGTGACGGGCCGCACTGCGAGCGGCACGCCCGCGGCGCGCGTGACTTCGAGCGTCGCGTCGTACGTGATGCCGGGGAGGATCAGGTTGTCCTTCGGCGGCGCGACGACGGTGCCGCCAATCACGGCGAGCACGTTCGACGCGGACGCTTCCGTCAGGTGATCGTCGCGGAACATCACCGTCTCGACGGCATTGCCCTCGACGGCGAGCTGGCGCATCAGCACGTTGCCGAGCAGCGACGTGGTCTTCAGGTCGCAGCGATGCCAGCGGTTGTCCTCGGCGGTGACGACGGCCACGCCCTTCTCGACCTGCTCCTTCGACGGCAGCACCAGCGGGTTGCTCATCATGAACACGGTGGGCGTCACGCCCTTCGGGAACGCGTGGTCGCGCCTGGCGACGCCGCGCGTCACCTGGAAGTAGACGGCCTGGTCGGCGAACGGCTGCTTCGCGATCAGCTCGGTGATCGTCGCGGTCCACTGCGCATCGCTCATCGGATGCGCCATGCCGACGCCGTCCAGGCTGCGCGCGAGCCGCGCAAGGTGCTGCTCCATGCGGAACGGCTTGCGCGCATACACCGGCACGACTTCGTACACGCCGTCGCCGTAGATGAAGCCGCGGTCGAGCACGGAGATCTTCGCGTCGGCGAGCGGGACGAAGGCGCCGTTGAGGTAGACGATGGGAGACGAGTCGGTCATGGGGAAGAAGACAGAGGGTGAACGCAGCCGCGCTTACGGCGTGCGGCGGAACTTGAGGCGCAGCGCATCCCACCAGCGGCCGAAGAGTCCGGCTTCGGGGACGTCGGCCAGCGCGATCAACGGGAATTGCGCAATCGTCGCGTCGTCGAGGCGCACGGCGACGTTGCCGATCGGCTGGCCGCTCTTGATCGGCGCGATGAGCGGCTCGTCGGCGTGCATCGTGAGCTTCAGGTCCGCCGCGCGGCCCTTCGGCAGCGTGACGAAGCGATCGGCCAGGAAACCGACGTTCACCTCGTCGACGGTGCCCTTCCACACCCGCAGTGACGCGATCGGCTTGCCGGCCTGGTACAGCGAGACGGTGTCGAACGCCTGGAAGCCCCAGTCGAGCAGGCGCTTCGCCTCGGCGGCACGCGCGTTGTCGGACGCGGCGCCCATCACCACGGCGAGCAGCCGCCGCTCGCCGCGCTTGGCGGACGCGACGAGGCAGAAACCCGCCTCGTCCGTGTGGCCGGTCTTCATGCCGTCGACGTCGGGATCGGTCCACAGCAGCCGGTTACGGTTGGGCTGCGTGATGTTGTTGTAGCGGAATTCCTTCTGCGAATAGAGCGGGTAGTACTCGGGGTAGTCGCGGATGATTGCCATCGCGAGCCTGGCGAGGTCGGTGGTCGTCGACCAGTGCTGCGGGTCCGGCAGGCCGGTGGGATTGGCGAAGTGCGTGCCGGTGAGCCCCAGGCGCGCGGCTTCCGTGTTCATCTTCTCGACAAAGGCCTCGACGCTGCCGGAAGTCAGCTCCGCCAGCGCGATGGCGGCGTCGTTGCCGGATTGCACGATCAGCCCGCGCATCAGCTCGTCGACGCTGACGGCGTGCTTGGGGTCGATGAACATCCGCGAGCCGCCGGTCTTCCACGCGCGCGTCGACACGTTCACCATCTGCGACGGCGTGAACTGCTTCTGGCGCAACGCCTGGAACACGAGGTAGGCAGTCATCAGCTTGGTCAGCGACGCGGGGTCGATGCGCTCGTCGGCGCGCGCCGCGGTGAGCGTCTGGCCGCTGGTCACGTCGACGAGCAGCCACGCGCGCGCGGCGATCTCGGGCGCCGGCAGCGGCGCCGTTGCGGCGGTTGCAACCGTCGCGATGAATGCCGCGGCGAGCGCGACGAAAGCGCCGCGCAATGCGGGCCCGGACGACAACAGGGAGAGACGGCGGAAGAACATCGACGAAAACCGCAACGCGCGGCCAGTGCACCAGCGAATACGGATTATAGGCCGCGCGTGCGGCGGCCCCTCGTCAATGCGTCAACGTGAAGTTGACGCCGGGCTTACGCGCCGCGATCGTGTCGGCGAGCAGCCGCCCGGAGCCGCAGGCCATCGTCCAGCCGAGCGTGCCGTGGCCGGTGTTGAGCCACAGGTTGCGATAGCGCGTGGCGCCGATCAGCGGCACGTTCGACGGCGTGGCGGGACGCAGGCCGGTCCAGTAGCGCGCCGTCGCGGCATCGCCCGCATCGGGGAAGAGCTCGAACGTGCGCTTCAGCAGCGCTTCGCAGCGCACCATGTTGAGCGATGTGTCGTAACCGGAGAGCTCCGCGGTGCCGGCGACGCGCAGGCGATTGCCGAGGCGCGTCAGCACGATCTTCCACGCGAGATCGGTGAGCGAGACGAACGGCGCGCCCTGGTGCGCACCGACGTCCAGCGTCATCGAATAGCCCTTGGCCGGGTAGACGAGGCAGGGCACGCCCAGCGGCTTCAGCAGGAAGGGGCTGTAGCTGCCCAGCGCCATCACGACGGCATCGGGCGTAAGCACTTCCTTGCGGCCGTTCGCATCCGTCACGTGCACGCCGTCGATGCGGTCGCCGCTCGCCGCGAGGCGGTCGATCGTCGTCGACCAGCGGAACTGCACGCCGCGCGCGGCGGCGAGCTTCGCGAGCTCGGCGGTGAAGATGTGCGCATCGCCCGATTCGTCGGTGGCCGTGTAGATGCCGCCGGCGAGTTGCGACTTGCACGCGGCCAGCGCGGGCTCGATGGCCACGCACTCGTCCGGCGTCTGCACGACGCGGTCGCAGCCGTATTCGCGCATCAGCACCGACGAGCGCACGCCCGCTTCGAACTCGTCCGGCTCCGTATAGAAACACAGGATGCCGCGCGTCAATTCGTCGTAATGGAGGCCCGTCTCCGCGCGCAGCGCCTTGAGGCAATCGCGCGAGTACAGCGCCAGGTTCAGGCACTGGATCGTGTTGTGCCGCGTGCGCGACGGCAGGCATTCGTAGAGAAACTGCAGGCCCCAGTGCCACTGCCGCGGATCGGCGCGCAGGCGGAAGAGCAGCGGCGCGTCGTCGCGCCACAGCCACTTCAACAGCTTGGCGGGCGCCTCCGGGTTGGCCCAGGGTTCCGCATACGACGCCGAAATCTGGCCGCCGTTGGCGAACGACGTCTCGAGGCCGGCGCCGGGCTCGCGGTCGACGAGCGTGACGTCGTGGCCATCCGCCGCGAGATACCACGCGGACGTGACGCCGACGACGCCGCCGCCGAGCACGAGCACGCGCATCAGGCGTCGCCCGTCACCGGGATGCAGCTGCAGAAGAGGTTGCGGTCGCCGTACACGTTGTCGACGCGCGCCACCGGCGACCAGTACTTGCTCGTGCGCTCGACGCCGGGCGGGAACGCGGCGTGCTCGCGCGCATAGCGATGCGCCCACTCGCCGGCCGTCACGCGCGACGCCGTGTGCGGCGCGTGCTTCAGCGCGTTGTCGGCGCGGTCCGCGCGGCCCTCCTCGACGGCACGGACCTCGTCGCGGATGGCGATCATCGCGGCGACGAAGCGGTCGAGCTCGACCAGCGGCTCGCTCTCCGTGGGCTCGATCATCAGCGTGCCCGGCACCGGGAAGCTCATCGTCGGCGCGTGGAAGCCGTAGTCGATCAGGCGCTTGGCCACGTCCTCCGCCTCGATGCCGGTGGCGGCCTTCAGCGGCCGCAGGTCCAGGATGCACTCGTGCGCGACGAGTCCATGCGGGCCCGTGTACAGCACCGGATAGTGCGGGGCGAGCCGCTTCGCGACGTAGTTGGCCGCCAGGATCGCCGACGACGTCGCAGCGGTGAGGCCTTCGCGGCCCATCATCGTCACGTACATCCATGCGATCGGCAGGATCGACGCGCTGCCATACGGCGCGGCGCTGACCGGGCCGATGCTGTCGACGCCGGCCGGCACCGGCGCGCGATCGGCCGGACCCGTCCGGGCCACGCGCAGGTAACGGTGCCCCGGCAGGAAAGGCGCGAGATGCGCGCGGCATGCAACGGGACCCACACCGGGACCACCGCCACCGTGCGGGATGCAGAACGTCTTGTGCAGGTTGAGATGCGACACGTCGGCACCGAACTGCCCCGGCGCCGCAAGGCCCACCATCGCGTTGAGGTTGGCGCCGTCGACGTACACCTGGCCGCCGTGGCGATGGACGATCCCGCAGATGTCGACGATGCCGGTCTCGAACACGCCGTGCGTCGACGGATAGGTGACCATGATCGCGGCGAGCGACGCCGCGTTCTCCTCGGCCTTGCGGGCGAGGTCCGCGAGGTCCACGTTGCCGTCCGCATCGCAGGCGACGACGACGACGCGCATGCCGGCCATCTGCGCCGACGCGGGATTGGTGCCGTGGGCCGATGCGGGGATCAGGCACACGTCGCGATGCGCCTCGCCGCGCGAGGCGTGGTACTTGGCGATCATCAGCAGGCCCGCGAACTCGCCCTGCGAGCCGGCGTTGGGCTGCAGCGACACCGCGTCGTAGCCGGTGGCGGCGCACAGCATCCGCGCCAGCTCGTCGACGAGCTCGCGATAGCCGGCCGCCTGCTCGGCGGGCGCGAACGGGTGCAGGTGGGCGAACGCGGGCCACGTCACGGGAATCATCTCGGACGTCGCGTTGAGCTTCATCGTGCACGAGCCCAGCGGGATCATCGAGCGGTCGAGCGCCAGGTCACGGTCCGCCAGGCGCCGCAGGTAGCGCAGCATCTCGGTTTCCGAGCGATGCGCGTGGAAGACCGGGTGCGTGAGGAACGCGGACGTGCGCGCGAGCGCCGCCGGCAGCGCGTCGGGCGTCGCGGCGTCCAGGTGCTCGACGGAGAACGGCGCGTCGTCGCCCTTCAGCACGGACCAGATCCGCGCGACGTCGGCGCGCGTCGTCGTCTCGTCGAGCGACAGGCCCACGTGCTCGCCGTCGACGATGCGGAAGTTCATGCCGGACGCGCGTGCGTCCTCGTGGACGCGAGCGGTGGCGGCGCCGGTGCGCACCACCAGCGTGTCGAAGAACGCGGTCGTGGGCACGTCGAAGCCCAGCTTGACGAGTCCCGCGCGCAGGATGGCCGTCAGCCGGTGCACGCGCCGCGCGATCCGCTGCAACCCTTCCGGGCCGTGGTACACGGCGTACATCGACGCGATGACGGCCAGCAGCACCTGCGCCGTGCAGATGTTGGACGTCGCCTTCTCGCGGCGGATGTGTTGCTCCCGCGTCTGCAGCGCGAGGCGGTACGCAGGTGCGCCATCGGCATCGACGGTGACACCGACGAGGCGCCCCGGCAGCGAGCGCTTGTACGCATCGCGCGTCGCGAGGTAACCGGCGTGCGGGCCGCCATAGCCCATCGGCACGCCGAAGCGCTGCGTCGAGCCCACGACGACGTCGGCGCCCCACTCGCCCGGCGGCGCCAGCAACGTCAGCGCCAGGATGTCCGCGGCGACGATGACGAGGCCGCCGGCCGCGTGCACGCGCGCGGCGACGTCGCGGTAGTCGGCGACGTCGCCGTTGGCGCCGGGGTATTGCAGCAGCACGGCGAACGCGTCGGCGGCCGGCGCCTTCGAAGCGGCACCGACGACGACGTCGATGCCCAGCGGCGCCGCGCGCACGCGCAGCACGTCGAGCGTCTGCGCGAACACATCGTCGGCGACGAACAGCGTGCGGCTTGGCGACGACGTCGCGCGCAACGCCAGCGCCATCGCTTCGGCGGCGGCCGTGCCTTCGTCGAGCATCGATGCGTTGGCCACGTCCATGCCGGTCAGGTCGCAGACCATCGTCTGGAAGTTGATCAGCGCTTCGAGCCGCCCCTGCGAAATCTCCGGCTGATAGGGCGTGTACGCCGTGTACCAGGCGGGATTCTCGAGGATGTTGCGCAGGATGACGCCCGGCGTGTGCGTGCCGTAATAGCCCTGGCCGATGCACGACGTCAGCACGCGGTTGCGCGACGCGAGCGCGGCGAGCTTCGCGAGCGCTTCCGTTTCGGACAGCGCGGCCGGCAGCGGCATCGGCGTCTTGCGGCGGATCGCCGCCGGCAGCACCGCGTCGATCAGCGCATCGCGCGTCGCATAGCCCAGCACGTCCAGCATCGCCTGCTGGTCGGCCGCCGACGTGCCGATGTGGCGCGCGACGAACGCGTCGTGCGCCTCGAGCGTGGCCAGCGGCACGCGCGGCGTGCCGGGCGTGCGCGTTGCGGCAT
Source organism: Casimicrobiaceae bacterium (assembly GCA_044225845.1). Lineage (GTDB taxonomy): Bacteria > Pseudomonadota > Gammaproteobacteria > Burkholderiales > Casimicrobiaceae > VBCG01. The sequence goes on along the minus strand of JBGAIC010000003.1, from coordinate 3,188 downwards.
CCGCGCCCGCAGGGCGCGCGTCGCGTGCGGCCAGCGCATCCATCGTCATGCCTCCGCGATCACGGATTCGTAACCGCGCGCGTCGAGCAGCGAGGCCACGGCACCCGCGTCGGCGGGCTGCAGGCGGAAGAGCCACGCGGCGAACGCGTCCTTGTTGACGTCTTCCGGCGTCTTGGCCAGCGCATCGTTGACGGCGACGACGCTGCCGGCGATCGGCGCGTACACGTCGCTCGCGGCCTTCACCGACTCGACGACGGCGCAGGCCTCGCCGGCGGCCAGCGCGCGCCCGACCTTGGGCAGCTCGACGAACACGAGGTCGCCGAGCGCGGCCTGCGCATGGTCGGTGATGCCGACGGTGACGGTGCCGTCCGCTTCGTTGCGCACCCATTCATGACTGGACGTGTAGCGCAGGTTCGCCGGGATGTTCATCGTGCCTCCTCGTGGAATGGCGGGGTTGCGGGTTGCTTGCCGGATGCGGGATGCCGCGTGGCTGCGCTGCGGGCGCTCACGCGACGAGTACCTCGCCGTTGCGCACGAACGGCGCCTTGACGACGCGCGCGGCCTGCGCGCTGTCGCGGATCATGACTTCGACGCGGTCGCCCGGCGCCACGCCGAGCGGCACGCGGGCCAGCGCGATCGACGCGCGCAGCGTCGGCGAGAACGTGCCGCTCGTGATCTCGCCGTCGCCGTGCGCCGTGTGCACCACCTGATGGGCGCGCAGCACGCCGCGGCCGCCTTCGAGCACCAGGCCCACCAGCGCGCGCCGCGCGCCCTGCGCGACGAGCGCGGACTTGCCGACGAAATCGCGCGGCGACTTCAGGTCGACCGTCCACGCGAGGCCCGCGTCGAGCGGCGACACGGTCTCGTCCATGTCCTGGCCGTAGAGGTTCATGCCGGCCTCGAGGCGCAGCGTGTCGCGCGCGCCGAGTCCCGCGGGCCGCACGCCCTGCGCGGCGAGCGCCTGCCACAGTGCCGCGGCCTGCGCCGACGGCACGGCGATCTCGAAGCCATCCTCGCCGGTGTAACCGGTGCGCGCGATGAAATACTCGACACCGTCGACGGTGACGAACGCCGCGTTGAACGGCGCGAGCGCCGACGTCGCCGCCTCGCTGCCAGGCAACGTGGCCCACACGGCGGCGCGCGCCTGCGGGCCCTGCACGGCGATCATCGCGAGGTCGCGGCGCGGCGTCAGCACGAGGCCCGGCGCATGCGTCGCGGCGAGCGCCGTGAGCCACGCGATGTCCTTGTCCGCCGTGCCCGCGTTGACGACGAGCCGGAACCAGCGCTCGTTGATGAAGTAGACGATCAGGTCGTCGATGACGCCGCCGTCCTCGCGCAACAGACAGCTGTACAGCGCCTTGCCGGGCACGGCGAGCTTGTCGACGTTGTTGGCGAGCGCGCCGCGCAGGAAGCCGCGGACACCGCCGCCTTGCACGTCATCCGCGCGCACGTCGACGATGCACATGTGCGAGACGTCGAACATGCCCGCGCCGGTGCGCACCGCGTGGTGCTCGTCGATCTGCGAGCCGTAGTTGACGGGCATGTCCCAGCCGCCGAAATCGACCATGCGCGCGCCGGACGCGCGATGGACGGCGTTGAGGACAGTGGACTTGAGCGGGGCGGTGGACTGGGACACGCAATCCTCACGGCAAGGGTAAGACGGGCAGCGGCAAGCATCGCCTCCATCCCCGTCTGTCCTTTTACCTGAGAGATTGCGGTGGCCGGTAACCGGCCTGCCGCGTGCCCCTTCGGTGGGCCGCGCGCGAACGCCGGCCGCTCTCCAGATCGTATGCCGTTCGCGCTGTCCCTGGTGCCTGAGCGATTGCGGGAGTTACGCCTTCGGCGGCCACCCCAAGCGATGCTGCACGGGCGGCGCTCTCCAGCGCGAACGGGCGGATTCTACGCGGGCGCCCGCGCAAAATCAAAGACGCGTCACTTCTTGAGCGTCAGGATCCACTCGACCAGCGACTTGATGTCCGCGTCGGACACGCCGCTGTTGGGCGGCATCGGGATCGGGCCCCAGACGCCGGAACCGCCTTCCTTCACCTTCTTCGACAGCTTGGCCACCGCATCCTTGTCGCCCTTGTACTTGGCGGCGACGTCGACATAGGCCGGGCCGAGGATCTTCTTGTCGATGGCGTGGCACGTGGCGCAGTTGTCGCGCTTCATCATCGCTTCGGCGGCTGCGTTGTCGAGCACGGCGAACGCGGGCGTGGCGGCTAGCGCTGCGGCGACGACGGCGAGCGAGGTCAGGCGGTGGATCGTGAACACGACAGGACTCCTGTGGATGAGCGGATGATCGTTGCGCCCGATGGTACTCGACGGGCGCGCGCCGCGCGTCTAATGAGAATCGTTGCCGTCCAGCGCGGACGTCAGCGCGGGCAGCGAGGCGATCGGCGGCAGGCACGTGAAGTCGCGGCACACGTGCGCCACCGCGCCGCGCGCGGGACGCGCGCCCTTGCGCAGCGCGGGCGGAACGTCCGCCGCGGCCACGCCCGACACGTCGACGACGAGGACTCGCTCGCCATGGTCCGCGACGACAGCGTCCTTCCAGCGCGCCGCTTCGGCCGGGTCGCCGTCGAGCACCACCAGCGCGGGCGGCGCGACGAGCGTCGCGTGCGCGGACAGCAACGCCGTGCAACCTTCGGGCGCACGCGCGATCCGCGTCGCGAACGCCGTCACCGTCCGCTCGGCCGCCGCGCGATAGCGCGGCTCGCCCGCAATTTCCGCGAGCGCGGCGAGCGCGCGCGCCGCGGCACCGTTGCCGGACGGCAGCGACGTGTCGTAGCCGGGCTTCTGGCGCACGAGCAGCGCCTCGTGGTCGTTCGCCGTGAACCAGAAGCCACCGGCGGCGTCATCGTGGAAGCGGTCGAGCAGCGTACCCGCGAGCGCGACGGCCCATTGGAAGTCCGCCGGCCGGAACTCGAGCTGCAGGCATTCGACGAGCGCGCCCAGCAGGAACGCGTGGTCGTCGAGGTAGGCGTCGAGCGCGACGACGTCGCCGTGGCGCGTGGCCTTGAGCCGGCCGTCCTGCCACGCGGTCGCGCGCAGCACGTCGAGCGCGGCGAACGCGCGCCGTCCCCATTCGGCGCGACCGAGGAGTCGTGCCGCCCGCGCCAGCGCGCCGATGGCGAGCGCATTCCACGCCGTCAGGACCTTGTCGTCGAGGCCGGGGCGCACGCGTGTCG
>JBGAIC010000070.1:0-15552 GCA_044225845.1 Casimicrobiaceae bacterium | reverse complement strand
CGGGCGCGCGGCGCCGCGGGCGCCGGGGAGATCCCACGCGAACGGGCCGCCGAAGGCGAGCGTGGCGCTCACACGCCGGCTCCGGGAACGGGCGGGAGCGGCTGGCGGCGGTCCTCGAAATACCACAGCACGATGTAACCGGTGCCGAGAAACAGCAGGATCAGTCCCCACAGGCTGGCGCCATTGCCGTCGAACAGCGACCACGCCTGGATGCCGAAGCCGAGCGTGGCCATGACGACGCCCTTCCGCAAGTCGGACCAGATGCGCGCGCCGCGCACGGCGCTCACGGCCGCCGCGGTGACGCCGGGCGCGGCTGCCGGAGCGGCTGCCGCCGCGGGGGCCGACGGCGCGGCGCTTGCGGGGGTCGCGAACGTCGCGGCGACCGGGACGTCGATGCCCATGGCGGCAAAGGCCTCCGGCGGTGGCGTGACGCCACGCTCGGCGAAGCGCAGCAGCGTGTCGTTGATCATCCTTGCCTTGCGCATCTTGTACCAGAAGATCAGCACGATCACGACGAGCGGGACGAGGAACACGAGCGCAACGCTGAAGAACACGAGTGCCGGGATCCACGGCGCCTGGTCCGCAAGCTCGTCGAACGATTCGAATTCGCGGTGCCGGCCCATGCCGCTGACGTCGACCCGGCCGTTCTTCCCGACGACGATACCGACGCCGTGGCCCTTGCCCGCTTGTGCGCTCGCGGCGGCGGCATCCGCTTCATCCGCCGTGTCGTCGTCGCTGTCGTGGATCGTGACATGCGTCCTGGTGCCGTCCGGGCCGGTTTCCGAGTGCGTCGTCGTCGTGACGGTGCGCGAACTGCTGCCCGGCACGGCAAGCGCCGCCGCGGCGGCCTTGTTGGCGGCTTCGTTGATCGCGTCGAGCGACGGCGAGCGGGCGGGCGGAGCCGGGGCGGCGGGCGCCGCGGAAGGCGCCGGCGCGCTGGGTGGCACGGGCGGCGTGGACTGGGCGCCCGCGGCCAGCGGGGCGGCCGCCACGAACAGCCAGGCGACCAGCGTGGCAACGAGCCCGAGCGGGGCTTCGCGCGACGGGTTGGCGAGATGGGTTTCGGGGGTCACGGTGCGTCTTTCCAGGGGTCGTTCCGTGCTTGGATGCGCGGACGCGGTACTCCGGATTCACGATCTGTGCGGGCCCTGCAACAGCACGGGGCGTGGCGGGGGCGCTGCGGCCGGACGCCGCCCGACCCCATGCTATTATCGCCCGCGACCCGTTCGGCGCGGCGTTCTCGTCGCCGCAAGCACTTGATGGCCTCATCGCCCGTCCGACCGGCGTGTCCCGCGACCCGCGCCATGGCTGCCGTTCTTCGCGCGCTCGCCGCCCTCCTCCCCGGCCTCACGCTCGCCGCGACGCTCGCTGTCGCCGCCGTGCCCGCGCGGGCCGCCGACGATGCGATCACGCTCAACTTCGTCAACGCGGACATCGACGCGGTGGTCAAGGCCGCGGCCGAGATCACGGGCCGCAACTTCATCGTCGACCCGCGCGTCAAGGGTACGATCAACATCGTGTCGGCGCGGCCGGTCCCGCGCGAGCTCGTCTACCCCACGCTCGTGTCCGCGCTGCGCATGCAGGGCATCGTCGCCGTCGAAGGCGAGGGCGTGGTCAAGCTGCTGCCGGAGACCGACGCGCGCACGCAGGCAGGGCCCGTGATCACCGGCGGCGGCGGCGCCGCGGGGGGCGCGCTGACGACGGAAGTGATCCCGCTGCGCTTCGAGTCGGCGACGCAGCTCGTCGCGGTGCTGCGCCCGCTGATCCCGCCCAACAACACGATCGCCGCGTTCCCCGGCAGCAACGCGCTGGTCATCACCGACTACGCGGACAACCTGCGCCGCATCGAGCGCATCGTCGCGTCGCTGGACCAGCCGCCGGCCGGCGAGCCCGTACTCGTGCCGCTGAAGAACGCGTCGGCGATCGATCTGGTGGCCACGCTGAACAAGCTGCTGAACGACAGCACCGGTGCGGGCCAGCCGGCGGACGCGACGCAGAAGGTGCTGATGGTGGCGGACCCGCGCAGCAACGGCGTGCTGCTGCGCGCCGACAACCCGGCGCGCGCGGCACGGGCGCGCCAGCTGATCGAGCAGCTCGACACGCCGACGCGCGCCGGCGGCAACATGTTCATCGTCTACCTGCGCAACGCCGATGCGGCGAAGGTGGCCGCGACGTTGCGCGCGATGCTGACCGGGCAGGACAGCGGCGGCACGACGGCGGCCGCCTCGACGCTGACGCCGCAGACCGGCGGCCTGGGGGGATCCTCCGCGTCGGGCAGTACGTCGAGCACCGCGACGGCGGGTGGCGCGTCGCTGATGACGGCGGCGCAGGCGACGCCGTTCTCGCCGGCTTCCACGAGCACCGCGTTCTCGGCCGGCGGCGCGACGATCGCCGCCGACACGACGAGCAACGCGCTGGTGGTCATGGCGCCGGAACCGGTCTACAACAACCTGCGCACGATCATCGAGAAGCTCGACGTGCGCCGCGCGCAGGTCTACATCGAGGCGCTGATCGCCGAGGTGTCGGCGGACAAGGCGGCGGAGTTCGGCATCCAGTGGCAGTCGCTGTCGGGGACCAACTCGTCCAACACGCGCGTGATCGGCGGCACGAATTTCGGCACCACCACCGGCGGGACCAACATCCTCGGCGTGGCCACGGACCTCACCAGCGTGGCCAACGGCCTCAACCTGGGCATCATCCGCGGCACGCTGACCATCCCCGGCGTAGGCCAGATCCTCAATCTCGCGCTGCTCGCGCGCGCGCTCGAGAACACCACCAACGCGAACATCCTGTCGACGCCCACGCTGCTGACGATGGACAACGAGGAAGCGCGGATCATCGTCGGCGAGAACGTGCCGTTCATCACGGGCCAGTACGCGACGACGGGCGGCACCAGCACCGTGACGCCGTTCCAGACGATCGAGCGCCGCGACGTGGGCCTCGTGCTGCGCGTGAAGCCGCAGATCACCGAAGGCGGCGCGATCCGCATCAACATGTACCAGGAAGTGTCGCGCGTCGAGAGCCAGACCACGTCCGGCCCCATCCTGCAGAAGCGCGCGATGGATTCGACGGTGACGGTGGACGACGGCAGCATCGCGGTGCTGGGGGGATTGATCCAGGACCAGCTGAGCGACGGCTCCAGCAAGGTGCCGATTGCCGGCGACCTGCCGGTGCTGGGGCCGCTGTTCCGCTACGACACGCGGCAGCGGACCAAGACCAACCTGATGATCTTCCTGCGGCCCGTCGTGCTGCGCTCGCCGGAGGATGGCCAGCGCCTCACGTCGGAACGCTACGATTACCTGCGCGGCCAGCAGGAGCTGCAGGGCATGGCGCAGCGGATTTTCTGGACCGACCCCGCCAAGCAGCCGTCGCTGCCGCTGCCGATGGGCACGATGATGGACACGCCGGCGGGCGCCTGCGTGCCCCCGAAATCGCCGGACTTCGTCGGGCGCCCCGCGCCGCCGGCGACGGCGCCCGCGGCGCCCGCGACCCGGTAGCGGCGCTCGCGTCGCGCGACGACGATGGCGACACCCTACGACAGCACGCGCGCCGCGCACTACGCGACGCGGATCCCGTACGCGTTCGCGCGCACGCACGGCGTGCTCGTCGCGGGGGAGGCCGGCGACGAGCTCGTCGTCTGGATGCGCCACGACGCCACGCCCGACGGCCTGGCCGAGCTGCGGCGCGTGCTGCAGCGGCCGCTCGCCTGCGAGGACGTCGACGCCACCGCCTTCGCCGCCGCGCTGGCGCGCACGTACAACAGCGGCAGCGCGGCCGCGGCGATGACGGAAGACCTGGCGCGCGACGGCGACCTCACGCGCCTCTTGCAGGACCTGCCGACGAGCGAGGACCTGCTCGACACCGGCACGCAGGCGCCGGTCATCCGCGTCGTCAACGCGCTCCTGCTGCAGGCGCTGCGCGAGCGCGCGTCCGACCTCCACTTCGAGCCCTACGAAGCGCGCGCCGTCGTGCGTTTCCGCGTCGACGGCGTGCTGGCCGACGTGTTCGAGCCGCCGCGCGCGCTGCATGCGGCGCTGGTGTCGCGGTTGAAGATCATGGCCAACCTCGACATCGCGGAGAAACGGCTGCCGCAGGACGGCCGGATGAGCCTCAAGCTCGGCGACAAGGCGGTGGACGTACGGGTGTCGACGCTGCCCACCGGCCACGGCGAGCGCGTCGTGCTGCGGATGCTCGACAAGGAATCGGCGCAGCTGGACCTCGCGGCGCTGGGCATGGACGCGGACACGCTGGCGGCGATCGACGCGCTGATCCGCGAGCCGCACGGCATCCTGCTCGTCACCGGCCCCACCGGCTCCGGCAAGACGACGACGCTGTACGCGGCGCTGTCGCGGCTGCCGCGCGGCAGCGCCAACATGATGACGGTGGAAGACCCGATCGAGTACGCGCTCGACGGCGTCGCGCAGACGCAGGTGAACCCGCGCATCGAGCTGACGTTCGCGCGGGCCTTGCGCGCCATCCTGCGGCAGGACCCGGACGTCGTGATGATCGGCGAGATCCGCGACCTGGAGACCGCGCAGATCGCCGTGCAGGCCTCGCTCACCGGCCACCTGGTGCTCGCGACGCTGCACACGAACGACGCGGTGAGCTCGATCACGCGGATGGCCGACATGGGCGTCGAGCCCTATCTCCTGTCGTCGAGCCTGCTGGGCGTGCTCGCGCAGCGCCTCGTGCGCACGCTGTGCCCCGCGTGCCGCACGGCCGCGCCGCCCACCGCCGGCGAGCGCGCGCTGCTCGCCGACCTCGGCGTGCCCGTGCCCGCGCAGCTGTGGCAGCCGCACGGCTGCGAGGCCTGCGGCCAGTCCGGCTATCGCGGGCGCACCGGCATCTACGAGCTGCTCGTTGTCGACGACGCGATCCGCCGCGCGATCCACGACGGCAGCGGCGAGCCCGCGCTGCGCGCCGCGGCGCGCGACGCGGGGATGCGCACGCTGCGGCGCGACGGCGCCCGCTGGCTCGTCGCCTGGACGACATCCTTGCCGAGCTGACGCGCGTCACGCTGCAGCGACGCGTGACGCCACGCGCGCCCGGCCCGTGAGCGCGTTCCAGTACGAAGCGGTCGACGCCACGGGGCGCGTGACGCGCGGCATCGTCGACGCCGACACGGCGCGCGGCGCGCGACGTGCTGCGCACGCGCGCTCTGACGCCGACGGCGGTCGACGCCGGCGTCGAGCGCCGCGCGACGAGCTGCTCGGCGCCGGCGAACTCGCGCTGGCGACGCGGCAACCCGCGACTGGCGACCGGCATGACGCTCGACGCGGCGCAATCCGGGATGCCGCCGCCGAGCAGGCTGATCGTTGCGCGCGTGCGTGCGCTGCTCGATGCGGTGCGCGACGACGTGATGGCCGGGACGCCCGTCGGCGAGGCGCTCGCGCGGCACCCGCGTGCGTTCTCGCCGCTGTACCGCGGCATGGTGGCGGCGGGCGTCGAATCGGGCACGCTGCCCGATGTGCTGCGGCGGCTCGCCGACTACCTCGAGGCGCGGCAGGCGCTGCGCCAGCGTATCGTCACCGCGCTGATCTACCCGGTGCTCGTGACCGTGATCGCGCTGTCCGTCGTCGGCGTGCTGCTGGTCTACGTCGTGCCACAGGTGGTCTCCGTCTACCAGCAGAGCCACCAGACGCTGCCCTGGCTCACGCGCGCGCTGATCGCGACGTCGGATTTCCTGCGCGCCACCGGCGTGTGGTGGGCGCTGGCCCTGGTGGCTGCGGCGGTCGGTTTGCCTACGCGTGGCGCCGCGTGGCGTTCCGCGAGCGCGTGCATCGGCTGCTGCTCGCGACGCCGGTCGTCGCGCGGCTCGCGCGCAGCCCGGACAGCGCGGTTCGCGAGCACGCTCGCGATCCTCGTCGGCTCCGGCACGCCGTTGCTGCGCGCGCTGGACGCCGCCGCCGACGTCGTGCGGATGCTGCCGCTGCAGGCGGCCGCCCGCCACGGCGGCGCTGGTACGCGAAGGCGTCCCGCTCGCGCGGGCGCTGAAGGAGCAGGCCGTATTCCCGCCGGTGCTCGTGCACATGGTGGCGAGCGGCGAGGCGAGCGGCCAGCTCGCGCCGATGCTCGAGCGCGCGGCCGCCGAGCTCGAAGCCGAGGCCGAGCGCCGCCTCGCGTGGATCACCGCGCTCGTGCAGCCGGCGCTGATCGTCGCGATGGGCGGCCTCGTGCTGCTGCTCGTGCTCGCCGTGATGCTGCCGATCGTGTCGATGAACCAGCTGGTACGCTAGGGGACGCCATGGATCGATCTCGCCGTCACGTCGTCGCGCTGGCCGCGCTCGTCGCGTGCAATCGTCACGCACGCCGCGGACACCCCTGCGCCGACATTCGATCCCGACCGCGACGCGGTACGCGACGTCGCCGCAGCCGTCGCCGAGGCCAGGTCCTCCGGCAAGCGCGTGCTCGTCGACGCGGGCGGCGAGTGGTGCGTGTGGTGCCACATCCTCGACAGGTTCTTCGCCACCGACGGCGAAGCGCAGGCGCTGCTCGACGCGAACTATGTCGTCGTGAAGGTCAACTACTCGCCGGAGAACCGCAATCGCGCGTTCTTCGCGGCCTACCCGCCGGTCGCGGGCTATCCGCACCTGTACGTGCTCGACGGCAACGGCAAGCTCGTGCAGTCGCAGGACACGGGCGAGCTCGAGGCCGGCGAAGGCTACGACCGCGCGAAGGTCGTCGCCTTCCTGAAGCGGTACGCGCCGCCGCGCTAGCCCTGCTGGCGCGTGAGCGCCCACGCGACGTGCTCGCGCACGAGCGGCGACGGGTCGTCGCGGCGCGCTTCCAGTGCCGCTACGATGGCGTCGTCGCGTGGCGCGTTGCCCATCGCGACGGCGATGTTGCGCAGCCAGCGCTCGTGCCCGATGCGCCGGATCGCGCTGCCCTCCATGCGCGCTGCGCGAACTCGTCGGCGCTCCACGCGAACAGCTCGACGAGCGACGCCGCGTCGAGGCCGTTGCGCACCGTCGCGAAGTCGGCGTCGGTCGCCACGTGCGCGTAGCGGTTCCACGGGCACACGAGCTGGCAGTCGTCGCAGCCGTAGATCCGGTTGCCCATCAGCGGCCGCAGATCCTCGGGAATCGCGCCGGCGTGCTCGATCGTGAGATAGGAGATGCAGCGCCGCGCGTCGAGCTCGTAGGGCGCGACGATCGCGCCGGTCGGGCAGGCGTCGAGGCACGCGCGGCACGTGCCGCAATGCGCGGTCGTCGCCGGCGTCGGCGGCAGCGGCAGGTCCGTGTAGATCTCGCCGAGGAAGAACAGGCTGCCCGCGTCGCGCGCCAGCAGCAGCGTGTGCTTGCCGCGCCAGCCGATGCCGGACCTGGCCGCGAGCGCCACTTCCATGACCGGCGCGCTGTCGGTGAACACGCGGTGGCCGTACGGTCCGACGACGCCGGCGATCCGCGCGGCGAGCGCGCGAGCCGCGCGCGCATCACCTTGTGATAGTCGCGGCCCAGCGCATAGCGCGAGACATAGGCGAGGCGGCCGTCGGCCAGCACGTCGTCCGCCGCAAGCGCCGCGGCCGGCCAGTAGTTGAGCCGCACGCTGATCACGGACGCGGTGCCGGGCACGAGGGCCGCGGGACGCGCGCGGGTCGTGCCGTGGCGCGCCATATAATCCATCGTCCCGTGCCGGCCCGCGTCGAGCCATGCGAGCAGGCGCGCTTCGTCGGCGCCGAGGTCCAGGTCGGCGATGCCGCAGGCGTCGAAGCCTGCCGCGAGCGCCCAGTCGCCGATGTCGCGCGCGAGCGCCGCCCAGTCGACGGCGCGCTCAGTGTCCGCGCGGGGTTCCACGATGCCGCCTTCCATTCATGCGCACCTGCTCGCCGATGCCACCGAGGCCGCGGGCCGCGCGCTCGCGCCGGCACTGGCCGGCGGCATGGTGGTCACGCTCGAAGGCGACCTGGGCGCCGGCAAGACCACGCTCGCGCGTGGCGTGTTGCGCGGGCTCGGTTGGCAGGGCCCGGTGAAGAGTCCCACGTACACATTGGTTGAACATTACCAATTTTCGAGCTTATACTTCTATCACTTTGATTTCTATCGGTTCGCCGATCCAAGCGAATGGGAGACGGCGGGATTCTCCGAGTATTTTCGTCCCGATGCGATTGCGTTCGTCGAATGGCCGCAACGCGTCGCGGGACATCTGCCGCCGGCGAGCCTCGCCGTGCAGCTCGCGATCCCGGCGGATCCTGCCGCCGGACGCGTGCTGACGGCGGTCGCGCACGACGCGGCCGGCGACGCTCGCGGCGCTGGCCCGCGGCCTCACACGCATGCCGCACTGAGCGGGGCGCGCGCGCGCGGATCGTCCGCGCGCCGGCATGCGCGATGAAGACGCGCGTCACCGTCCGCTGGACCCGGCGCCGGATGCTGTCGACGCTCGCGCTGCCGGCGCTGTGGTCGCTCGCGCCGCAGGCGTGGGCGTCGCGGCGCGCATCGCATCCGCGCGCGTGTGGCCCGCCGAAGAGTACACGCGGCTGATCCTCGAGTCGTCGGCGCCGCTCGCGCACCGGATGCTCGTGCTGCACGACCCCGACCGCCTCGTGCTGGACCTCGACGGCGCCGACCTGCCGGCGGACGTGGCCGCGACGCTGAAGCGCGCCCAGCGCAGCGATCCCTACCTGTCCGGCGTGCGCATCGGCCAGCCGGCGGCCAGCCAGGTGCGCATCGTGTTCGACTTGAAGGGCGACGTGAACCCGCAGCTGTTCGCGCTGGCCCCCGTGGCGGAATACGGCTACCGGCTGGTGCTGGACCTCTATCCGGCGACCCTGCCTGACCCGATGATGGCGTTGCTGGCCAGCGAGGAGCGCAAGCAGCGCGCTTCCAGAAGCGATGGCGGCGCCTCCGCGCCGACGGTCGCGCGCGCAACGGGGTCGCGCGCGCCGGCAGCGCCGGCGCGCCGCGAGCCCGCGCCCGCACGCACGAAGACCGCGGCGGCGCGGTCCGCGGCCCCGCCGCGCAAGCTGACGATCGCGATCGACCCGGGCCATGGCGGTGAGGACCCCGGCGCCATCGGCCGCCGCGGCACGCGCGAGAAGAACGTCGTGCTGGCGATCGGCAAGCGGCTGAAGGCACTCGTCGACGCGGAACCCAACATGCGCGCGATGCTGACGCGCGACGACGACTACTTCGTGCCGCTCGCGCAGCGCGTGCAGAAGGCGCGGCGCGTGCAGGCGGACCTGTTCGTGTCGATCCACGCCGACGCGTTCACCACGCCCACCGCGAAGGGCTCGTCGGTGTTCGCGCTGTCCGAGCACGGCGCCACGTCGGCGGCGGCGCGCTGGCTGGCGCAGAAGGAGAACGCGGCGGACCTGATCGGCGGCGTGAACCTCGACAATGCGGACCCGCTCGTCGCGCGGACGCTGCTGGACCTCTCGCAGGCGGCGCAGATCAACGACAGCATGAAGGTGGGGCGCTACCTGCTGAACGAGCTGTCCGCGATCAACGCCTTGCACAAGGGCGCCGTCGAGCAGGCGGGCTTCGCCGTGCTGAAAGCGCCCGACATCCCGTCGATCCTCGTCGAGACCGCGTTCATCTCCAACCCGGACGAGGAACTCAAGCTGCGCGACGAGAAGCAGCAGAAGCGCTTCGCGCAGTCGATGCACGAGGGCATCAAGCGCTACTTCGCGCAAGGGCCCGCGCTGGCGCGCGGCTAGGACACGCTAGAATCGCGCCGTGGTCCGCTTCTTCATCACGTTCGTCGCGCTGCAGGCGCTGCTGTTCGGCCTCGAGCTCACGCCCTGGGTCCAGCAATGGTTCGTCGTCCCGTGGACGGACGCGCTGGCGCAGATCTCCACCTGGCTCGTGACGCTGTTCGATCCCGGCGTCGTCGCCGAGGGCAAGATCATGCGCAGCACCGCCAACGGCTTCGCCGTGTCCATCGAGGCAGGCTGCAACGGCGTCGAGGCGACGATCGTGCTGCTGGCCGCGATGCTCGCGTTCCCGGCGCCGTGGAAGAACCGCATCCTGGGCCTCCTCGCCGGCACCATCGCCGTGCAGGGGCTCAACATCGTCCGCATCATCAGCCTGTTCTACCTCGGCCAGTGGAACCGCACGTGGTTCGAATGGGCGCACCTGTACGTGTGGCAGGCGCTGATCATGCTGGACGTGCTCATCGTGTGGCTCGTCTGGGTGCGCACGCTGCCGCGCGCGAACAAGGACGGCGGCCCGCCCGACGCGGGCGCGACGCCCGTGCCCGTGCAACCGCTGCCGGCCGCCTGACGCGGCACGCAGCGGCGGACCGCGCGCATCGATGGCCCTGCCCGGCAAGCGCCTGCCGCGCCTCGTGCTGGCCACGCTGCTGTGGCTCGTGCCCGCGTTCGTCGCCTGGTATTTCCTGGGGCCGCTCGTCGCCTGGCTCGTGCGGATGCTGCTGACGCCGTTCGTGCACGTCGGCTTCGCCGACATCCTGCGCGGCATCGAGCAGGACGGCCACGTGCTGTCGTTCATCACGCGGCTGCGCCCCGGCGACGCGCAGAGCGGGAACATCACCGTCGACGTCAACGTGCTGCTGTACGCGTACGGGATGCCGATGTTCGCCGCGCTGACGCTGGCGGCGCGCGAGCCGCGCTGGTGGATGAAGCTCGCCATCGGCCTCGGCGCGATGCTGCCGCTCGCCGCATTCGGCGTATTCGCCGACTGCCTCAAGAACCTCGTGTTCTCCGCGGGCCCGCTGGTCGCCGCGCAGACCGGCTTTGCGCCCGCCACGCGCGAGGTCATCGCGTTCTGCTACCAGTTCGGCGCGCTGATCGTGCCCACCGTCGCGCCCGCGGCGATCTGGGTGCTGCTGCACCGGCGGCTGCTGGAGTCGCTGCGCAGCAACGCCGCGGCCTGACGCGGCGCGCGGGTTTCGTCGCATGCAGGCGCCGGCGAATCGCAACGATCCCTGTCCCTGCGGCAGCGGCAAGCGCTGGAAGCAATGCCACGGCGCGCTGGCGGAGGGCGGCGCAGGCGCTGGCGCCGCGCCGCCCGCGGCAAGCGGCCCCGTGAACGCAATGCCCGCAAGCGCGGGGCCGGCGCCAGCCGTCGCGGCGCCGCCGCCATGGGCGCCGCGCGGCGGCCCGTCCGCACTGCATCTCGAGGCGGTGGCCGCGCATCGCGCCGGGGCGCTCGCGAAAGCGGAGGCGCTCTATCGTGCCGCGCTTGCCGCGGACCCGGGCGATGCCGCATCGCTGCACCTGCTGGGCGCCGTGCTGAACGACCGCTTCCGCCGCCACGCTGCGATGGAAGCCATCGCCGAGGCCGCCGAGCGCACCGGCTGGCAGGCGCACATCGTGCTGGCCGACCTCGCGAGCGTGCTGGCGACGATGCTGTCCACGCGCGCCAATCCGCCGCAGGAAACGCTCGTCGCCGCCTACCGCGAGCGCGAGACGGCGCGCAGGCGTGAGCCGCCGGTCGCGGCGCACGTGAGCGTCGTGGTGGCCGGCGCGGAACGCGCCGCGCTCGCCGTCTCGCTCGCGTCCATCGCCGCGCAAACGCATGCGGACCTCGACGTCGTGGTCGTGGACACCGCGCGCGACGCCGCCGGCGCCGCCGCGCTCGATGCGGCGCTGCGCGAGCTCGCGATGCCCGCGCGGCGCATCGCGTTGCCCGGCGCCAGCGCGGCGGCGGCGGCGAATGCGGGTGCGCAGGCGGCAACGGGCCCCTGGCTCGCGTTCATCGGTGCCGGCGATCGCTTCGCGCCCGAGCGCGTCGCGCGGATGATCGAGGCGATGTCGCGCGCGGCGCCGCTGTGGGGCTATACGCGCGCCGTCGACGACGTGCCGCCGCCCGTCGCGCCGGGCGCCGCGGCGCCCGCCGCGCCCTCGGTGCCCGACGCACAGACGCCCGGCTTCTCGCTGCTCGTCCGCGACGTGGCCACCGCGGCCGACAACCAGTTCGTCCCGCGCGACTTCATCGTCGCGCAAGGCGGCTTCCGCGACGTGGGTGCGGCGCGCGGCTGGGACTTCCGCGTGCGCGCCGCGATGCAGGCCGAGCCTGTCTTCGTCGACGAGCCGCTGTACCGGCGCGGCGCCCACTCGCCGCTGGTGCCGGCGGCGGACGCTGCGCGCATCGCGGAGGCGCTGGTGGCCGAGGCGCTGGCCGGCCGCGCGGGCACGGTCAACCCGATGGGCGCATGGCTGCCGCAGCATCGCGACGTCGTGCTGCGCTGGCTCCTCAACGAAGGGCGCGGGCGCTTCGTGCCGGTCGCCGAGTTGCGCGCGCTCGTCGCGCAGTTCCGCGCGGCGGCCGCGGCACCGCGCGCGCAGGGGGCGGCCAGTGCCACGACCGGCGCCGCCCGTCACGCGATCATGGTGCTGGGCGTCTACCGCAGCGGCACGTCGGCGCTGACGCGCGTGCTGAACCTCTGCGGCGCCACGTTGCCGGAAGCGGTGCATGCGCCGCAGATGGGCCTCAATCCCACCGGCTTCTGGGAAACCGAGGACGTTACGGACCTGGATTCGCGCCTCATGGAGCAGCTCGGCGGCAAGTGGAATCGCGTCGACTTCGTGTTGCCGGAGGAAGGCCCGGTGATCGAGGAGTTCCGCGAGGACGCGCGCGCCATCGTCGCCGAGGTCTACCACGACGCGCCGCTGATCCTGATCAAGGACCCGCGCATCTGCGCGCTGGCGCCGGCGTGGCATCGCGCGCTGGTCGAGCACGGCTACCGGCCGGGTTATGTCGTCACCGTGCGCCATCCGCTGGAGGTGGCGAAGTCGCTGCGCGCCGGCGGCGGCGGCACGCTGGAGGCGAGCCTCGCGCTGTGGTCCGCGTTCATGACGCATGTCGAGCAGTTCGTCGCCACCACCGACGCGCCGGTGCTGCACATGCGCTACGAGATGCTGCTCGCCGACTGGCGCGCCGTCGTCGCGCGGATCGCCCGCCGGCTCGACGTCGAGCTGTCGTACGCGCGCGCCGCGGAGCTGGACCGCTTCCTCGACGGCAGCCTGCACAACCAGCATGCCTCCGACGCGGAGCTCGTCGCCGCGGTCGGCGAGGCGCGTGCCGGCGAGCTGCTCGCGCAATACGCGCGGCTGGTGGCGCGCGCGGAGGCGGACGCCGCCGCGTGACGGCCGGTGGCGGCGGCGCGCGCCGTCAGAGGCCGACGGTCACGACGTGGCCGGCCGCTTCCAGGACCGGCGTCGCCGTGGCCACCTGGTCCGCCGGGATGAGCACGTAGTCGGTGTCGTACGTGGCCACCGCGAACACGGACACGCGGGCCTGCGCCAGCGGCGATGTGACGCTCGCGAGGATGCCGGTCTGGTCGAGCGGCATCGGGCCGGCGAAGCGGATCATCCGCCAGCCGCGGCTGGCGACGACGTCGGCGGGCACCCGGGACTCCGCGACCACGATGGACAGTTCGTCGCGCGTGCGCGTCATCGAGAACCACGGCGCCGAGAGCGCCCACGCGGGTGGTGGCGTCGTCGGCGCGAGCCGGCAGATCGCGCAGGGCTCGCGCTCGATCGTCAGCGACAGCCGCACCGGCATCGCGTCAGCCCGCGTCCGCGTCCGCCCGGCGCGCGGCCTCGCGCTCGCGCAGCACGCGGCGCTGCACCTTGCCGGTCGTGGTCATCGGCAACGCGTCGACGAACTCGATCTCGCGCGGCGTCTCGTAGGGCGCGAGGAAGCGGCCGACGTGCTCGCGCAGCGCGTCGGCCAGTGCATCGCAGGCCGCATGTCCGGCCG
The DNA here is from genome assembly GCA_044225845.1 of Casimicrobiaceae bacterium. GTDB lineage: Bacteria > Pseudomonadota > Gammaproteobacteria > Burkholderiales > Casimicrobiaceae > VBCG01. The sequence continues at coordinate 1,891 of JBGAIC010000070.1, read as the reverse complement.
CCAGCACGACGAAGGCCTTGACGACGTTGCCGCGCACCGGGTCCGGCGACGGCACGACGGCCGCGTTGGCGACCGCGGGATGGCGCACGAGGCAGTTCTCGACCTCCGACGGGCCGATCCGGTAGCCGGCCGCCTTGAACATGTCGTCGCTGCGCCCGCGGTACCAGAGGTAGCCGTCGGCGTCGATCTCGGCGACGTCGCCGGTGCGGCACCACGGGCCCGTGTACTTGGCGGCCGTCGCCTCGTCGTTGCCGTAGTAGCCGAGGAAGAAGATCGGGTCCGGCGTGCCATCCGGGGCGATGCGGTTGAGCGCGACTTCGCCGGTCTGGCCGCGCGCGAGCTCGCGGCCCGCGTCGTCGATGACGGCGACGCGATGGCCGGGATAGGCGCGGCCCATCGAGCCCGGCTTCACGGGCCACGCGGCTTGCGAGTTGCCGACGATGTAGTTCATCTCCGTCTGCCCGAACATCTCGTTGATCGTGACGCCGAGCGCGTCGCGCGCCCACTCGAACACCGCGGTGCCCACCGGCTCGCCGGCGCTCATGATCGTGCGCAGCACGAGGTCGAAATGCTCGCGCGGCCGCGGGTACTCCTTCATCATCATCTTGAGCGCGGTGGGAAACAGGAAGCTGTTGCGGATCGCGTAGCGCTCCATCAGCGCGAACGCGTGCTGCGCGTCGAAGCGCCCGCGATAGCCCAGGATCGCCTGCCCGAAGTAGAGCGTCGGCAGCAGCGCGTCCATCAGCCCGCCGGTCCACGCCCAGTCGGCCGGCGACCAGAAGCGGTCGCCCGGTTGCGGAAAGCCGTCGTGCGACGCGACGAAGCCCGGCAGGTTGCCGAGCAGCGCGCAATGCGGGATCAGCGCGGCCTTCGGCGGCCCCGTGGTGCCGCTCGTGAACAGGATCAGCGCGGGATCGCGCGCGCCGGTGACGACCGGCGGCGGCGCATCGGACGCGTGCGCGCCTTCGACGACGGCCGCGAATGCCTCTACGCCCGGCGCGTCGACGCCGCCGACGCCCAGCACGTGCAGCAGGCGCGGCAGCTCCGCGCGCACCGGCGCGAGCTTGGGCCACGACTGCGGGTCGACGATGGCCACCTTGACCTCGGCGAACGCGAGCCGGTAGGCGAGCGCGTCGGGACCGAACAGGAACGACAGCGGCACGACGAGCGCGCCGAGGCGGTACGCGGCGAGATGCGTGACGATCGTCTCCGGGCGCTGCGGCAGCACGAGGCCGATGCGGTCGCCGCGGCCGATGCCGCGCGCGGCCAGCGCGGCCGCGAGGCGTGCCGCGTCGCGCACGAGTTCCGCGTAGCGCCACGTCGCGCGCGTGCCGTCCTCGTCTTCCCAGTAGAGCGCGATGCGCCCGGGATCCGCGGCCCAGCGCGTGCCGCACGCGGCGCCGATGTTGAACGTCTCCGGCAGCGCCCAGCGGTGCGCCGCGTGCAGCTCGGCGTAACGGTCGTGCGTGACGGGCGGGGTGCGGAGTTCGGCGGCGGTCATCGGCGTCCCGTGCGGGCGGCTGGCGCCCGCGCGGGATGCGCGCATTATGCCGCCGACGCGGCCGAATCGTCGGCGGCTTCGTCCCCGGCGGCGGGGGGTGCGGCCTCGTGCGGCGTCACGAGGATCGGCGAATCGAGCCCGAGCGGCTCGATCGTCGTCCACACCCAGTCCGACATCTGCTCGATGAGCCGGCCAAAGCGGATCGGGTGGATCGAGCTCGCCGTGACGATCTTGAAGCGCTTCGTCGGCTGGTACTCGACGGCGGGCACGATCACCGATTGCACGGGCGTCTCGCGCTCGCGCTTCCGCATCGCGAGGAACAGCGCCTGGAACGTGCGGCCGGAACCGGCCGTCGGCTCGCCGTCGACGGAGTAATCGTCGGCGGACGTG
>JBGAIC010000069.1:0-15536 GCA_044225845.1 Casimicrobiaceae bacterium | reverse complement strand
CCCTAGGGTGTTGGAGCCGTGGGCCACGCCCGTTTTCGGGGGTTGGCCCACATTGGCCCACGCGTTTTGGGCCACGCTTCTCATAGGGAGAAACGGCAATCTGTGCGCGAAGTGGCCCACATTGGCCCAAGGCCCACGCATGCTGTCAGTGGCCCACGCGATTTGGGCCACGATTTCAGCGTCCACTCGTGGCCTCCCGGTAGGTGCGTGCCTGCCTGTCGGCGAGGGCTTTCGCAGCTTTCCGGCCCACAGCCGTCAGTCCGTACTTGTCGGTCAACTGCCCCTTGCTGACGAGCGCGCGCCGACCGCCAGCCGCAAGGCGTTCGAGGTCTCGCATGACGGTCGTGTTCTTATTTTCGTGGCCCCGAGCACGCCGCGCGATGTCGCGGCCGGACAGCGATTCGTTCGCGTCCAGTAGCGCGACGAGGATGGACTCGCGGCGCTCGCCGAGTTTCAGGTCGATCTCGTCGGCCTCCGCATCGGTGACAGGTCGCACGATCGGCACGCGGGACACCGCGCCGCTGGCGAACTCAATGGAGACCGGGTCCAAGCGGAACTTGATCGGCTCGAAGTGCTCGCTGCGGAGCTTCGTGTGCGACACGGTCACGACCATGTCGTCGTCGCGCCAGAGCGTGATGTTGGCGTCGATGCTGCCCTCGTAGGCGCCGCCACCGCGCGGGGTGAGGTTCTCCGCCGTGGCGCCTTTCGCTGGGTGGCCCAGGACGACGACGCACGGCTTGCCGGGGAGAAAGGTTCCCGAGCGCCATGCAGCCGCCTGGTCCTGCTGCGCGGTGTTCGAGTTCTCGTCGTCGCCTTGGAACGTTGCTGGCCCGGTATCGACGAATATCAGCGCGACGTCGCGGCCCGCCGCATCCGCGGCGATGGCCTCGAGGATTGACGACGGATGCACCATGCGATTGACGTGGATCCACCGCAGGTTCTCGTCGAGCGCCTTACGGTCGTCCTCGTCCAGCTCGTGCCGTACCGCCTCCGCGTAGGCGCGCGCCCGCGTTCCAATCTGATCTTCGGCGGACACGATGTAGACCAATCCCGCAACGCCCGGCAGGAGAGGTCCTAGCGGCCGCCGCAGTGCGTGCGCGAAGGCGACCGCGATCGACAACGACGATTTGCCGTGTCCGGGCCGCGCGGTCTCTGCCACGAGCTGCCCCTGCACGAATAGCGGCCGCACGACGTACGTCGTGTCGCCCATGTCGCGCGCCAGGCTGAACAGGCCGCCGACGACGAGGTCGAGCCCAAGGCGTTCCGCCTTCCGGCGTTCCTCGAGCGCAGCATCCGCCACCTCCTTGCGGATGACTCCGGCCTCAACGAGCTTGGTGAGCTGGCCCCCGGTCATGCAGCCTGCCGATCTGCGCGAGCGCCATCATCGGTGGGCGGGTGCGGCCGAACGAATGCGCTCGCGTCGCCGGCGGCGCGCAGCGCGGCGCACGCAGCCTCGGCTTCGGATTCGCTCTCGAACGCCCCCACGAAGCGCTCGCCGCCGTCCTGGCGCACGTCGAAGACGTCGTACGGGTGCGTGGCAATCATGCGACCGCCTGCATATCGGCGATGCGCTTCGCGTACTCGGCGGGCGTCTCGATGATGCGATGAGCCTTGCCGAGCTTGATGGACCGCGGCGCACGCGCGGGATCTCGGAGTAGGTTGTAGATCGACTCGCGACAAAGGCCCAGTGCGGCCCCGAACTCGTCAACCGTGTGGCCGACGCGCGTTACCGGCGCCACCATTGCGCTTGACCCGCGCGCCCATCCCGCGGCTCGCGCTCGGCGCCGAATCGAGTCGGGAGAGGTTCCATGCTTCGCGGCGATCGCCGCGACCGTCATGTCCCCGTTACGGTATTCGCGCTCGACGCGCGCCCAATTCGCCATTTTTCAGCCCCGCCCACGTGAATGCACACGCGGCGATCATCGGGACGTCCGCAACGCAATGCACGGACACGAAGTGGCGAGATTGAGAGTTAGTGTCCGCGATCGCGAAGATGCCGGCTTACACCGCGCAAAACCGTCGCGCGATCGGTCCCATCGAAGACCTCGAGCACGGGACCGACAACCGCCGCGATTTGCGCGGGGGTGGCGTCAGGATGTTGGTCGGCGAGATAACCCGCCAAGCGTCGTAGAAGGGATAGGGAGCGGTCGGTCCACTGCTTTATATCGTTGCGCCGATGGTCCTCTTGGAGCGCTTTGGCCTCGCTGCCGAGCATCTCAATGACCTCGACGTACGATGGCATCCATTGCAGGCGATCGCTTATAACGTCGCCAAGGGTAGGCCCCGATGCGGTTATCCTCTCCCGTGCGCTCAGTTCGTTCAGGGCCTCGTCGATCTGGTCCCTGCCAAGCCCAAGCAGCCCAGCCGCCAAGCCCGGTCTCAGTGGCACCCGCTGCGTTCGCAAAGTCGGATGCTCGTGGACAGCATTCAGAAGGTCCCGCGCCGCCTTGAGGACTCGGCTGTCGATCTGTGCGAGCTTCGTCCGCGTGAGCAACGCCTCGGGGTCATCGTTGCCCAGCTCGTAGTCGATGGCTGTTACGATCAGGTGAGCGGCCTCGGACTCGTATGACGGACCGGCGCCTGTCAACGCGTAGAGAGCATCCCACATCGCGCGCGCCGAGTCGGCCGACTCTGGCTTTTCGGCTGCGAAGAACCCCACGCAGCGTGGCTGCGACTCGTTGCTGGGCCACCACGAGACGATAGGACCGTCCGGCGCAGTACCGACCGTCGCTAGCTCCGCATCGTTGCCGCGGCGCTCGAACCTGTCCACGCCGCTTTGATCTTGTCGGAGCGTCACCTTCGATACCGGCGGGATTCCATCGGCCCTGGGCGTCATCACCCCGTTCACGTTCACTGGACCGTAGACGTGGGTGCGCGATGCGAGCATCGCGCAATTCGGAATAGGCGCGTGCTCGCGCGCCTCCGGCGAGGCATACGTCGAGGCACGCTTCGTCCGCGGCTGGCGTGACGGCGGCGCTGGCTTGCGCGCAGGCATTAGTGTTTCGCACCCCGTGCTGGGTGAATCGGGAGCACCTTGGCACCGTCGCGAGCGGCTACGAGGGCCTGCTCGTGCCACTTCATCAACTCGCGGCGGAGCTCGAGGCGTTCCGCCCGGTCATAGGCCGTTTGGACCTGAGTACCGGTGTTGTGGTCGAGCTGCGCCTCAACGACAGCGGCATCACGGCCGGCATCGTTTGCCCACGTGGAGAACACCGTCCGCCATGAGTGTGGTGAGTGCTTGTTCGCCAGCTTCAGCGCGACTCGATAGAACTTCTCGACGGCCTCCCGCGTGATCGTTGTTGCGTCCTTCGCGCCGGGGCACACGTAAGTCGCGCAGTCGCCATCGGCTCGGCGCCATTCGATCATCTGCGCGCGCAGCGCGGGGGGTAAGGGCACCTTGTGCGGGCCGCGCTCCGTGTCCTTCCGCTTCATACGCCCGCGCGGGATTAGCCAGACGCCCGCCTTCAGGTCGAACTCGCTCCACGTAGCGCCCACAACCTCACTCGCGCGCTGCGCGGTGAAGACCGCGAGCAGGTGCGCGCGACGGACACCGATGCTGGCGGTCGCTCCATCAGCCGCGCGGAGAATGGCGCCGACTGCATCCTTCTCGATGACGGCGGGCAAGCGGCTCCGACCTTCTGCCTTCTTGCGGCGGCGAGGCGCCGGGACCGGGTTGTACTTGATAACGCCGCCCTCAACCGCGAAGTCGAAGATGGCGCGGAGGCGCTGGCGAACCTTCTTTGCCATGTCGGGCGTGCTTCGCTCCAAGCGCCGCACAAGCGGAACGGCCATATCGGCAGTGATCTCGGCGATCGGCAATGGTGCCAACTTCGAGAGGTGATTCTCGATACTTGCCGACACCTGTTCGACGTGTCCGGGCGTCCAATCCGAACGCCGTGCTTCGTCGGCTACCCAATCAGCGGCGATCGACGCGAAGGTGTTGTTGGCGGAGGCGGCCTTGTGCGCCTTGCGCACGGCCTTGACGCGCGTGAGGTGGTCGCCTTGCTCAACGCGCGCGCGCGCCTTGACGGCTTCCGAGCGTGCCCAAGCGAGGCCCTGCGCGTCCGAAACTCGCCCAAATGTCGCAGTCTGCTGCTTGCCGCCGTGGCGGTAACGAAACTGCCACGTTTTCACTCCGGAGGAGGGCACCCACAGGTAAAGACCCCCGCCGTCAGCGAGTCGATACGCGTGCGCTTTGGGCTTCGCGCGCGCGACCTCGAGCGCGGTGAGCAATTCCTTGTGCCTCTTGGCCATCGCCGACACCTCCGCAGGAGCATTTTGGAGGTAAGGGCGCCGTTACCATCACTCTTACCACCATTCGCGGCCAATGTTAGTCAACAACCGTCCACACCGCAACACGGCTGTTCACTCTGGTGCAGCAATGAAAACGGCCCCGAGAAGGGGCCGTCATTGTTGGGTTTGGTGCCGGTGGAGGGAATCGAACCCCCGACCTTCGCATTACGAATGCGCTGCTCTACCAGCTGAGCTACACCGGCACGTCCGGCCGGACATTTGCACCCGGCCAAGCCCATAATTGTAGCCGATTTCGGGGCGGCCGCTCAACCATCAGCCTATGCGGAGCAGGGCGGACAGCCCATTCCAGATGATCTGGACGCCCACGCACAGCAAGATGAATGCGGAGAGGCGCGTCACGATATCGGTGCCCGTGCGCCCGAGACGGGCGAGCACACGGTCGGCGTAGCGGAAGCAGAGGTAGATGACGACCGTCACGATCATCATGCCCAGCGCGTGCGCGAGGATCGTCAGCAGCAGCTGGCGGACGCCTCGCGGCTGGTTGGCGCCCAGCGTGATGGCGACCGATATCGACCCCGGGCCCACGGTCAGCGGCAAGGTCAGCGGATAGAACGCGCGCGCCGAAAGGTCCTCGGGCGTGGCCGTGCGCACGGCCGTCGCGGCGACCGGGGTCGTGATCGCCGACTGGTTGAGGAGCTGCCAGCCGACCGAGCAGACGACGAGGCCGCCCGCCACGCGCACGACGTCGACGGACAGGCCGAAGAAGTCGAGCACGTAAGCGCCGATCAGCACTGATGCGATGAGCAGCGCGAAGCAGTTGCGGGCGACACGCAGCGCGACGAAGTGGCGCTGCGCGGCGTCGAGGTCGCCGGTCTTCAGCAGAAACACCGGCGCGCCCGCCAACGGGTTGATGATCGGCAACATGCTGGCGACGACCAGCATCGACGCCTCGAGGAAAGTGCGGATGTCGACGAGCGCGGGTGGATTCATGAAGGCGCCCGGGGGGTGGCGGCCGGCTGCGTCTCGGCGGGCGGTGTGGCCGCGAGTTCCTGGTGCAGCGTCTTGACGCCGTTCCACGCGATCTGCACGCCGATGCACAGCACGATGAACGCGGACAGCCGCAGCAGCACCTGGCTGCGCGCGTGGCCGAGCCAGCGCGCAACGGCCGCCGCATAGCGATAGGCGACGAACACCGAGATGCCGACGAGTGCGATCGCGATCATCGCGCTGCTTTCCTTGATCAGCGTGCCGGTGATGTTCTTCGAATGGTTGGCGCCGAGCGCGATGGCGACGGACAGCACGCCGGGATCGATGGTCAGCGGCATCGTCAGCGGATAGAACGCGCGGTCCGCAAAGGCCTTGGCGTCGACGTTGGCCTGGGGCGCGGCATCCGGCTGTGCGGGCTGTGAACCGAGCAGGCCCCAGCCGAGCCGGCACAGCACGGCGCCGCCGGCGAGCTGCACGATGGGAATCGAGAGCCCGAAGATGCGCAGGACGTACGCGCCGATGGCGAACGCGATGGCGAGCAGCAGCGTCGAATTGATGCCGACGGCCCACGCGAGCCCCGAGCGCGTCGGCGCATCGGCCCCGCGCGTCATCGCGAGGAACATCGGGGCGCTGCCGAGCGGGTTGACGATCGGCAGCAGTCCAGCGAGCACGAGCAGGAGCTCGGCGAGGAATTGGGAGGCGTCGGACTGCAGCACGTTGGATTCGCGGTTGCCTGGAGGCCGCGCAGGGAACGCCTGCGCGCGGCCGCCGGTACACTAGCACGATGTCCGACGCACCACGCTCCGCCCACGCCGGCCTGCGCCCGCTGTACGGATTCCACGCGGTAACGGCACGGCTGCGGCACGCTCCGTCGTCGATCCGGGCGCTGTACGTCGCGGGGGATCGGCGCGACGCGCGCCTGCGCGACCTGGTGGCGAGGGCCGCGGCGGCCAAGCTCGCGACCCACACGGCCGACGAGCGGCGCCTGGCCGAGCTCGCGGCGTCGCCCCGCCACCAGGGCGTCGTCGCGCTCGTCGACGCCGCGCTGCCGCACGTGACGCTCGACGACCTGCTCGAAGGCGACGACCGCGCTCGCCTCATCGTCGTCCTCGACGGCGTCACGGACCCGCACAACCTCGGCGCCTGCCTGCGGAACGCGGACGCGTTCGGTGCGCAAGCGGTGGTGGTGCCCAAGGACCGCGCGGTCGGCGTCAACGCCACGGTGGCGAAGGCGGCGTCGGGCGCCGCCGACACCGTGCCGGTGGTCACGGTGACCAACCTCGCACGGGCGCTGAAGGCGATGCAGGAGGCGGGCGTCTGGGTGCTGGGCGCCGACGCGGGCGGCGAGTCGCTGTTCGACGCCGACCTCACCGGCCCGATCGCATGGGTGCTGGGTGCCGAAGGTGCTGGGCTGCGGCGCCTTACGCGCGAAGGCTGCGACCGCATCGTGGGGATCCCGCTCGGCGGCAGCGTCGAAAGCCTCAACGTCTCGGTGGCCACCGGCATCTGCCTCTATGCGACGCAGCGTGCCCGCGCGGCCGCCAGCGCCACCGGCGCACGCTAGAATCGTCCCACTCGTCCAGGGAGTCCTCGCATGACCGCCATGTCCGCCGCCCGTCCGTCGCGCCTGCGCGCGCTGGCCGCCGCCACGCTGTTGGCCTCCACCTGCTTCGCTGCGCAAGGCGCGGCCGCCAAGGGCACACTCGTCTATTGCTCCGAAGGCAGCCCCGAGGGCTTCCAGCCGCAGTTCTTCTCCACGGGCACGACGTTCGACGCGGTGTCGGTGCCGATGTTCAACCGGCTCGTCGAGTTCGCCAAGGGCACGACGAACATCGTGCCCGCGCTGGCCGAATCGTGGACCGTGTCGCCGGACGGCAAGGTGTTCACGTTCAAGCTGCGCCGCGGCGTCAAGTTCCACTCGAATGCGCAGTTCACGCCGACGCGCGACTTCAACGCGGACGACGTGCTGTTCAGCTGGAGCCGCATGGCCGACGTCAACAACCCGTGGCACAAGCTGACTGCGGGCCAGACGTTCGCGTACTACGACGACATGGGGATGCAGAACATCGTCGAGAAAGTCGAGAAGGTGGACCCGTACACGGTGCGCTTCACGCTGAAGCGGCCCGAGGCGCCGTTCCTCGCCGACCTCGCGATGGACTTCGCGTCGGTCCTGTCGGCCGAGTACTTCGAGACGATGATGAGGAAGGGCACGCCCAACGCGGCCGATGCCTATCCGATCGGCACAGGCCCGTTCACGTTCGTGAGCTACCAGAAGGACGCCACGATCCGCTACAAGGCCTTCGACGCCTACTGGGGCGGCCGCCCGAAGATCGACAACCTCGTCTACTCGATCACGCGCGACGCGACGACGCGCTACGCGAAGCTCAAAGCCGGCGAATGCCACGTGATGGCGTTCCCGAAGCCGGCCGACCTGCCGGCGATGAAGGCGGATCCGGCGCTCGCGGTGCAGCAGAAGGAGGGCCTCAACGTCGGCTACATCGCGTTCAACGTCGAGAAGAAGCCGTTCGATTCCAAGCTCGTGCGGCAGGCGCTCAACTATGCGGTGAACAAGCAGGCGATCCTGGCCGCGGTGTACCAGGGCCAGGGCCAGACTGCCAAGAACCCGATCCCGCCCATCCTGTGGGGCTACAACAACGCGATCCAGGACTATCCCTACGATCCGGAGAAGGCGAAGGCGCTGCTCGCGCAGGCCGGCTTCCCCAATGGCTTCGAGACGGAGCTCTGGTACCTGCCGGTGACGCGGCCGTACAACCCGGACGGCAAGCGGATGGCGGAACTCGTGCAGGCGGACTGGGCCAAGGTCGGCGTCAAGGCCAAGCTGCTGACGTACGAATGGGCCGAGTATCGCAAGCGCAGCAAGACCGGCGAGCACCAGATCGTGATGTTCGGCTGGTCGGGCGACAACGGCGACCCGGACAACTTCTTCGTACCGCTGCTCGGTTGCGAAGCGGTGAAGGGCGGCGGCAACGCGGCGCGCTGGTGCAACAAGGATTTCGAGGCGCTGGTCGTCAAGGCGGCGCAGACGCCCAACCAGGCGGAACGCGCGAAGCTGTACGAACAGGCGCAGGTGATCGTGCACGAGGAAGCACCGTGGATTCCGGTGGCGCACTCGGTGCGCTTCGACCCGCTGCGCAAGGAAGTGAAGGGCTATGTGATGGACGCGACGGCCCACCATTATTTCGACAAGGTGGAGCTCGCGCCCTGATCGTCCGGCCGGCCTGAGCGAGCGCGGCGATGCTGCGGTTCCTGCTGCGGCGCGCCGCGCTGATCGTCCCGACGTTCATCGGCGTCACGCTCGTCGCGTTCGCGCTGATCCACTTCATCCCGGGCGACCCGGTCGAGAACATCTCCGGCGAGCGCGGCATGGACGCCGCGCGGCGCGAGCGCCTGCTGCACGAGTTCGGCCTCGACCGGCCGCTGCCGGTGCAATACTTCGCCTACGTCGGCCAGGTGCTGCGCGGCGACCTCGGCTCCTCGCTGACGACGCACGAGCCGGTGCTGCGCGAGTTCGCGACGCTGTTTCCGGCGACCGTCGAGCTTGCGTTCTTCGCGCTGCTGTTCGCGATTGCCGTCGGGTTGCCTGCGGGCGCGCTGGCCGCGGTCAAGCGCAACACGGCGGCCGATTATGCGGTGATGGGTGCCGCGCTCACCGGCTATTCGATGCCGATCTTCTGGTGGGCGCTGCTGCTGATCCTGTTCTTCTCCGTGCAGCTCGGGTGGACGCCGGTGTCGGGCCGCATCGCCGTCCAGTACGACGTCGCCGCCACGACGGGCTTCATGCTGATCGACACGCTGAAGGCCGGCGACTTCGCCGCGTTCCGCTCGGCGCTGTCGCACCTGATCCTGCCGGCGCTGGTGCTCGGCACGATCCCGCTGGCGGTCATCGCGCGCATCACGCGCTCGGCGATGCTCGAGGTGCTGCGCGAGGATTACATCCGCGCGGTGCGCTCGCGCGGCTTCGGCACCGCGCGCGTGATCGTCGTCCACGCGCTGCGCAACGCGCTGATTCCCGTCGTCACCGTCATCGGGCTGCAGGTGGGATTGCTGCTGTCGGGCGCCATCCTCACCGAAACGATCTTCTCGTGGCCGGGCATCGGCAACTGGCTGATCCACGGCGTGCAGTCGCGCGACTACCCGGTGGTGCAGGGCGGCGTGCTGCTGATCGCGACGATCGTCATCGCCGTCAACCTGCTCGTCGACGTGCTGTACGGCGTCATCAACCCGCGGATCCGGCATGGATGACGCCACGCTCGACGCGCAGGGCGAGGCGCTGGCGCGGGCGCCGCGCTGGCGCGCGTTCTGGTACACGTTCCGCCACAACCGCGGCGCGCTCGCGGGCCTGGCCGTCGTCGTCGCGCTGATCCTGCTTGCCGTGTTCGCGGACCTCGTCGCGCCGCATTCGCCCACCGAGCAGTTCCGTGACTTCACGTTGCAGCCGCCGGCCTGGGATGCGGGCGGCTCTGCGCGCTTTCTGCTGGGCACCGACCCGGTGGGGCGCGACATCCTGTCGCGGCTGATCCATGGCACGCGGTTGTCGCTCGCCATCGGCTTCATTTCCGTGGCGTTGTCGTTGTCGCTGGGCGTCGTGCTGGGCCTCGTCGCCGGCTACTGTCGCGGCCTAACGGATACCGTGATCATGCGCGTGATGGACGTGATGCTCGCGTTGCCGAGCCTGCTGCTCGCGATCGCGGTGGTCGCGATCCTGGGGCCGGGCCTCGTCAACGCGATGTTCGCGATCGCCATCGTGCTGTTGCCGCACTACGTGCGCCTGACGCGCGCGTCGGTGATCGCGGAAGCGGGGCGCGATTACGTCACCGCGTCGCGGCTCGCCGGCGCCGGCCCCGTGCGGCTGATGTTCGACACCATCCTGCCCAACTGCACGGCGCCGCTGATCGTGCAGGCGACGCTGGGCTTCTCCAATGCGATCCTCGACGCGGCCGCACTGGGCTTCCTGGGCCTGGGCGCGCAACCGCCGACGCCGGAATGGGGCGCCATGCTGTCGGACGCGCTGGAATTCATCCAGTCGGCACCCTGGGTCGTCACGTTCCCGGGCCTGGCGATCCTGGTCACCGTTCTCGCGTTCAACCTGATGGGCGACGGCTTGCGCGACGCGCTCGACCCGAGGCTCGCTCGCGCATGAGCGGCGAGCGCGCACCGCTGCTGGACGTCGACGGCCTCTCCGTCGGCTTTCCCGGCGCGCACGGCGATGTGCCTGCCGTCACCGACGTGGCCTTCAGCGTGGCGGCGGGCGAGACGCTCGGCATCGTCGGCGAGTCGGGCTCCGGCAAGACGGTGAGCGCGCTCGCGGTCATGGGGCTCGTCGACGCCCCCGCGCGCGTGGCGGCGCGCCGGCTCGTCGTTGCGGGGCGCGACGTCTCCGCGCTCGCTGCCGACGACCGCGTGCGTCGCGCATGGCTCGCGCAGCACGTCGCGATGATCTTCCAGGATCCGCTGGCGAGCCTGGACCCGTGCTACTCGGTGGGTGACCAGCTGGACGAGGTGCTGCGCCAGGCCGGCACCGATGCCGAGCGCGCGAGCAAGCCGCGGCGGCGCGAGCGCGTTCTGGAACTGCTGCGCGCCGTCGAAATCCCGGACCCCGCGGCGCGGCTTGCGGCGTATCCGCACCAGTTGTCCGGCGGCATGGCGCAGCGCGTGATGATCGCGCAGGCGCTTGCGGCGCGGCCCGCGCTGCTGATCGCGGACGAGCCGACGACGGCGCTCGACGTCACCGTGCAGGCGCAGGTGCTCGCGCTGCTGCGCAAGCTGCAGGCCGACACCGGGATGGCGCTGCTGATGATTTCGCACGACCTCGCGGTGATCGCCGCGATGGCCGCGCGCGTCGTCGTGATGTATGCGGGCGAGGTCGTCGAGACCGGCGCGGTGCCTGCGATCTTCGCCGCGCCACGGCATCCGTACACCGCGGCGCTGACTGCGGCATTGCCCGAGGCGGTGCCGCTCGGCGCGCCGCTCGCTGCTTTGCCGGGCCGCGTGCCGGACCCGCGACACCGGCCGGCCGGCTGCGTCTTTGCGCCGCGCTGCGCGCGGCGGGAGCCGGCGTGCACGCTGGCGCGGCCGTCGCTCACGGGCGACGGCAACGGCACGAGCGTGCGTTGCTGCTTCCCTTTGCACGGACGTGCGTCGCCGCTGCCGGCGGCCGCTTCGGCGAGCGTGCCGGGATGAGCGCGCCGACGCCGCCGCTCGTCGTCGCGCGCGACCTCGTGCGCCGCTACCCGGTGCCGCGACGCTGGCCGCATCCGCCGCAGTGGCTGCAGGCGCTGGGTGGCGTGTCGTTCACGCTGGAGCGCGGCGAGACGCTGGCGGTCGTCGGCGAATCGGGTTGCGGCAAGTCGACGCTCGCGCGGCAGGTGACGATGGTGGAGACGCCGGACGCCGGCACGCTGGCGATCGAGGGCGTCGACGTCGTGCACGCGGATGCCGCGGCGCGCAAGCAACTGCGCTCGCGCGTGCAGATGGTGTTCCAGAATCCGCATGCGTCGCTCAATCCGCGCAAGACCGTGGAGGCGCTGCTGGCCGAGCCGCTGGCGATCCGTGGCGACGCTGCGGCGGAGCGCCGCCGCCGCGTGCTTGCGGCGGCCGAGCGCGTGGGCCTGCCCGCCGCCTACCTGCGGCGCTATCCGCACATGCTGTCGGGCGGCCAGCGGCAACGCGTCGCCATCGCGCGGGCGCTGATGCTCGATCCGGCGCTGGTCGTTGCGGACGAGCCGGTATCGGCGCTCGACCTGTCGGTGCAGGCGCAGGTGCTGAACCTGCTCGCGGAGCTGCAGCGCGAGCTGGGCGTGGCCTACCTGTTCATCTCGCACAACCTGTCGGTGGTGCGGCACGTGGCGCATCGCGTGCTGGTGATGTACCTCGGGCGCGTCGTGGAAAGCGGACCGCGCGAGCGGCTGTTCGCCGCGCCGGCGCATCCGTATACGCGTGCGCTGCTCGCCAGCGCGCCGACGTTGTCGGGCGCGCCGCCGCCGGTGTTGCGCGGCGAATTGCCGTCGCCGCTCGCGCCGCCGTCGGGGTGCGCGTTCCGCGAGCGTTGCCCGTACGCGATTGCCGCGTGCGCCGAAGCGGTGCCACCGCTGGTGCCGCTGCCCGATCCCGCCGGCGCCGTCGCCTGCATCCGCGCCGGGGGTCAGACACCATTGCCTTAATGGGGTCAGACACCATTTCCCGCGAATCCGTCGCCGGCTCTCGATGTCACCCAAGGAAATGGTGTCTGACCCCATTAAGGCAATGGTGTCTGACCCCATTTAAACTAAGCCGTGCTCGCCTTCGTCCTCCGCCGCCTCGCCCAGTCGCTGGCCGTCCTGGTCGCCGCAGCCTTCGTTGCGTTCCTGCTGTTCAACTTCACCGGCGACCCGGTGACGTTCATGGTGGGACAAGACACCTCGCTGGCGGAACGCGCGGAACTGCGGCATACGCTGGGCCTGGACCAGCCGTCGTACGTGCAGTTCGCGCGCTTCGTCGGGCGAGCGGTGCACGGGGACTTCGGGCGCTCGCTGCGCCAGGGTCGCGAGGTGGCGACGCTGCTGGCCGAGCGTTTGCCGGCCACGCTGGAGCTTGCGTTCGCCGCCGGCTTGCTGGCATTGACGGTCGGCATCCCGCTCGGCATCTGGACGGCGTTGCGCCGGCGCCACGCGGATGCACAGGCGATCCTCGCGCTGTCGCTGGTCGGCGTGAGCCTCCCCACGTTCCTGATCGGCATCCTGCTGATCCTGGTGTTCGCCGTGCATCTGGGCTGGCTCCCGTCCTACGGCCGCGGCGAGACGGTTGCGCTGGGGCGCTGGACCACGGGCCTCCTCACCACCAGCGGCTGGAAGTCGCTGGTGCTGCCGGCCATCACGCTGTCGCTGTACCCGATGACGCTGATCCTGCGCATCGTCCGCGCCGAGATGCTGGAAGTGCTGCGCACCGACTACATCCGCTTTGCGCGCGCCCGCGGCCTCACGCCGCGCGCCATCCACTTCGGCCACGCGCTGAAGAACACGCTGGTGCCGGTGATCACGATCGCAGGGCTGCAGCTCGGCGCGATCATCGCGTTCTCGATCATCACCGAGACCGTGTTCCAGTGGCCCGGGATGGGCCTGCTGTTCATCCAGGCCGTCGACTTCGCCGACGTGCCGGTGATGGCCGCCTACCTGTGCCTGATCGCGCTCGTCTTTGTGCTGATCAACCTTTTCGTCGATCTGCTTTACCATGCGGTCGATCCGCGGCTCCGGGTGGATCGGGCCGCCGCCGCCCACTGAAACCATGACCACGCCCATCGACCACATCCGCCACTGGCAGGACGACTTCACCAAAGTCCGCCACGATCTCCATGCGCACCCGGAACTCGGCTTCGAGGAGCACCGCACGGCCGACACCGTAGCGCAGCACCTCGCGGCGCTGGGCATCGAGCACCACCGCGGCATCGGCAGGACGGGCATCGTCGCGGTGGTCCCCGGCCGCAGCCACGCGAGCGGCCGCAGCGTGGGCCTGCGCGCCGACATGGACGCGCTGCCGATGACCGAGGACAACGTGTTCGCGTACAAGTCGACGGCGCCCGGCCGCATGCACGGCTGCGGCCACGACGGCCACACGACGATGCTGCTCGCGGCCGCGCGCTACCTGGCCGAGACGCGCAACTTCGACGGCACCGCCTACCTCATCTTCCAGCCCGGCGAGGAAGGCCATGCCGGCGGCAAGGCGATGATCGACGACGGCCTCTTCGCGCGCTTTCCGGCCGACCAGATCTACGCGCTCCACAACTGGCCTTCGCTGCCGGCCGGCACGATCGCCGTGCGGCCGGGCCCGATGATGGCGGCGGCGGACCGCATCGACATCCACATCGAGGGCCGCGGCGGCCACGGCGCGCATCCCTACCTCGCCGTCGACCCGGTGGTGGTGGCCGGCCACATCATCGTCGCCGCGCAATCGATCGTGTCGCGCAACGTGAGTCCGGTGGACAACGCAGTGGTGAGCCTGTGCGCGATGCACGCGGGCGACCTCGCCGCGATGAGTGTCATTCCGCGCGAGGCGCGGATCACCGGCACCGTGCGCACGTTCCGCACGACGACGCAGGAACTCGTCGAACGGCGGCTGCACGAACTGGTGGGCTCGATCGCCGCGGCGTTCGGCGCGACGGCGACGCTCAAGTACCACCGGCTTTATCCGGCCACCGTCAACACGGACCGCGAAGCCGAGTTCGCCGCCGACGTCGCGGCCTCGCTCGTCGGCGAGCACAACGTGATCCGCAACCTCGAGCCGTCGATGGGCGCCGAGGACTTCTCGTTCATGCTGCAGGAACGCCCCGGCGCCTATGCGCGGCTGGGGCAGGGCGGCGCCGGCGACGGCCACAGTACGTTCCTGCACAACAGCCGCTACGATTTCAACGACGGCGTGATTCCCATCGGCGCCGGCTACCTCGCGTCGCTGGTCGAGCAGGCGATGCCGCTCGCGGCGGCGTAGGCGCGCCTTCGCGGCATGCCCACGGCGGCCGACGCCCCCGACAACCGCGCGGCGGAGGGCGAGGGCGGGCGCGCCGGCATCGCCGACGCATGGCGGCGCCTCGCCGGCAGCGACCTCGCGCACGATTTCCTGCACTCGCCGGTGGCGATCGTCGCCGCGTGCGTGTGCGTCGTTGCCGTGATCGCGGCCGCATTCGCGCCCTGGCTCGCGCCGCACGATCCCACCAACCTCGCGACGCTGTCCCTCGGCGACGCGATGCTGCCGCCGCGCTGGCTGCCGGGCGGCCGCGCGGACTATCTGCTCGGCACCGACGACCAGGGCCGCGACATGCTGTCGGCCGTCATGTACGGCGCGCGGATCTCGCTGGCCGTGGGCCTCACGTCGATGCTGCTGGCGGTGGTCGCGGGCGTCGCGCTGGGCCTCGTCGCCGGCTATGCCGGCGGCTGGGTCGACGCGCTGATCATGCGCACGGCCGACCTGCAGCTCACGTTTCCGGCGATCCTGATCGCGCTGCTGATCGACGGCATCGCACGCACCGCGCTGCCGACGGCGGCGCGCGAACAATACGCGGTACCCGTGCTGATCCTCGCGATCGCCGCCGCCAACTGGGTGCCGTTCGCGCGGACGGTACGCGCGTCGACGATGGCGGAGAAGTCGCGCGACTACGTCGCGGCCGCACGCGTGATCGGCCGCGCGCCCGCGGCGATCCTCGTGCATCACCTGCTGCCCAACGTGCTGACGCCGGTGTTCGTGCTCGCGACGATCGGCATCGCGACGGCGATCATCACCGAGGCGACGCTGTCCTTCCTGGGCGTCGG
>JBGAIC010000068.1:0-16909 GCA_044225845.1 Casimicrobiaceae bacterium | reverse complement strand
GTCGCGCAGCACCTGCACGCCGCATGGGAGAGATTGGGCGTTGGCGCAGGGCGCGCGATGGTTGCGACTCGGTGTCGTGGCGGGCAACGTGCGCGCCGAAGCCTTCTGGCGGCGGCGCGGCTATCGCGAGCTGCGCGTGCGCAACGGCCTTGCGATGGGCGCGCGCGTCAACGACGTGCGCGTGCTGGTGAAGCCGCTCCCGCCCGTGCCGCCGGCGGACGCGTGGATGGTCGACTACCTGGCGCGCGTGGCGCGCGACCGGCCCGACGCCCCCTGACGCGACGCGACGCGGCGCCGTCAGTGCCGGCTGTCGCTGCGCGGCGGCGGCGCCCAGGCGGGCGCGGCACGCCCGGGCGTGCGCAGCATGCGGAGCATGCGGACGGCCGTCTCGCGGCCGCGGTAGTAACCGTCGAGGCGCATCGATTCGGCGAACCCGAGCCGGTCGTACAGCGCGCGCGCCGCGACGTTGGCCTCGCGCAGCTCGACGTGGATCGACGCCGAGCCAGCCACGAGCGCCGACTGCAGCAGCCAGCCGACGAGGCTCACCGCGATGCCCTGGCGCTGGCGGTCCGGCTGCACGGCGAGCAGCACGAGGTGCGCGTGCTCGTCGCCGAACTGCATGACCGCGAAGCCCGCGACGCCGCGCTCGCGCGCGACGATCGCGACGTGGTCGGCGCTGGCGATCAGGCCGGGCGATGCGGTCGTCGCGGTACTCCCAGCCGAGCCCGGCCTCGATCAGGTCGCGCGACATCGCGGCAAGCACGGCGGCATCGCCGCGGCGCGCGAGCTCGAGCACGCAATCGCGGTAGCGCATGCGGCCATTGTGCATCGGGGCCGCGGGCCGCGCCATGAATCGATACGGTTTCGGACACCGGCGCGACGCCCGTTCCACTACACTGGCGGCCCTGGCCGCCGCCTGTCGGCGCCGCCGCGCGCCGCCGTGACCCGTTCCCCGCGATGATCCCGCGCCCGCTGTCGTCGCGACCCTATCCCGACACGACCGGGCAGGCGCTCGAGCGCGGCTTCCGCTTCGGCTGGGTGGACGCGCTGGTGATCGTCGGCGTGCTGGCGCTGTTGCGCACGATCGTCGTGCTGGGCGGCGACATGCGCGTGCAGTTCGACGCGCTGCACGCGGCGCCGCTGTCGCTGGACGTCGCGCTGATTCCCTACTACACGGCGCGCACCGTGCTGCGGATGTTCATAGCGTTCGGCTGCGCGCTCGCGTTCACGTTCGTCTGGGGCTACGTCGCGGCCCACAACCGCCGCGCGCGGATCGTGATGCTGCCGTTGATCGACATCCTGCAGTCGGTGCCGGTGCTGGGCTTCCTGTCGGTGACGGTCACCGGTTTCATCGCGCTGTTCCCCGGCAGCCTGCTGGGCGTCGAGTGCGCGGCGATCTTCGCGATCTTCACCGCGCAGGCGTGGAACATGACGTTCGGGTTCTATCACGCGCTGGTGACGATACCGCCCGAGCTCGACGAAGCGGCGAGCGTCTACCGGCTGTCCCGCTGGCAGCGCTTCACCAAGCTCGAGCTGCCCGCGTCCGCGATCGGCCTCATCTGGAACTCGATGATGAGCTTCGGCGGCGGCTGGTTCTTCGTCGCGCAGAGCGAGGCGATCAGCGTGCTGGGCAAGGACATCAAGCTGCCGGGGCTCGGCTCGTACATGGCCGCGGCCGTCGAGCAGGGCGACATGCGCGCGGCGCTCGCCGCGATCGTCGCGATGGTGGTCACGATCGTCGTCATCGACCAGCTCGTCTGGCGCCCGCTCGTCGCGTGGGGCGAGAAGTTCAAGCTCGAGCAGACGGGCGGCGGTGCCGCGCCGCCCTCGTCGTGCCAGTCCTACCTGCTGCACTGGTTGACGCGCGGCGCGGACTGCGCGCTGGTCGACGCTGCTGCGCCAGTCCTACCTGCTGCACTGGTTGTCGGCGCACGTGGCGCGGCCGCTCGCGCGCTGGTCCGAGCACGCGGGCGCGGCGCTCGACGATGCGCGCGACACGTTCGCGCGCCGCGCGCCGTCGGTCGTGCGCCGCTCGCTGCAGGGCGCCGGGTGGCTGATCCTGGCCGTCGGCCTGGGCTGGCTGGCGCTCGACGCCGTGGGCATCGGCCGCGAGATCCGCACGCGGCTGTCGGCGCAGGAAATGCTGCACGTCGTGGGCTTGGGCGGCCTCACGCTGGGCCGCGTCGTGCTGATGACGATCGTCGCCACCGCGATCTGGACGCCGATCGGCCTGGCCATCGGGCTGCGGCCGCGGCTCGCGCGGATCGCGCAGCCGCTGGCGCAGATCGCGGCGTCGTTCCCGGTGAACATGACGTTTCCGTTCATCGTCGGCTTCTTCGTCGTGGCGCACATCCCGATCAACTGGGGCAGCATCCTGCTGATGGCGCTGGGCACGCAGTGGTACATCCTGTTCAACGTGATCGCGGGCGCGATGGCCATCCCGTCCGACCTGCGCGAGGCTTCGCGCGTGTTCCGGCTGTCCCGCTGGCAGGCGTGGAAGACGCTGTACATCCCGGCGCTGTTCCCGTTCTGGGTGACGGGCGCCGTCACTGCGGCGGGCGGCGCGTGGAACGCGAGCATCGTCGCCGAAGTCGCGCAGTGGGGCGACCGGAAGCTCGTCGCGGATGGCCTCGGTGCCTACATCGCGCAGGTGACCACGCGCGGCGACGGCCCCGCCATCTGGTTCAGCATCGCGGTGATGGCGCTGTTCGTCGTCGTCATCAACCGCGTCGTCTGGCGCAGGCTCTATGATCTCGCCGAGCGCCGCTTCCGGCTCGAATGAAGACGCTACCCGCATGATGGAAACCCTCGCCACCCCTGCCGTTGCAGCCGCCGCCGCGCGCGAGCCGCTCGTCGAGCTGCGCCACGTGTCCAAGTCGTGGCCCGCCAGCAACGGCGGCGGCCACGTGACGATCCTGGACGACGTCAACCTCGACGTGCGCGACGGCGAGATGCTGGCGCTGCTCGGGCAGTCCGGCAGCGGCAAGTCGACGATCCTGCGGCTGATGGCGGGCCTCACGGAGCCGACCCAGGGCGCGGTGCTGCGCGGCGGCGCACCGCTCGCCGGCACGAACCCGGACCTGGCGATCGTGTTCCAGTCGTTCGCGCTCTATCCGTGGCTCACCGTCGAGGACAACGTGCGCGTGGGCCTCGTGCAGCGCCGCCTCGACGCGGATGCCGCGGCGCGCGAGATCGAGCGCGCGCTCGCGGTCATCGGGCTCACCGGCTACGAGAACGCCTATCCCAAGCAACTGTCGGGCGGGATGCGCCAGCGCGTCGGCTTCGCCCGCGCGCTGGTCGCGCGGCCGCGCGTGCTCTGCATGGACGAGGCGTTCTCCGCGCTCGACGTGCTGACGGCGGAGAACCTGCGCAACGAGGTCGTCGAGCTGTGGCGCAACTCGGAGGGCGCGGGCATCCGCAGCATCTTCTTCGTCACGCACAACATCGACGAGGCCGTGTTCATGGCCAGCCGCATCGTGATCCTGTCGTCGCACCCGGGGCGCATCCGGCACGTGATCGACAATCCGCTGCCTTACCCGCGCGACGTCAACGCGCCCGGCTACGCGGCGCTCGTCGCGCAGGTGCGGGCGGCGATCACGTCGCTCGCGCTGCCGGACGACCCGGCAGCCGCGCCCGCGGAGCCGGTGGCGTTGCCGCTCGACGTCGCGGCGCTGGACGCGGCGCCCGAGCCGCCGTCGCGCGCGACGCGAACGCGCGTCGAGTCCATTCCCGCGGTGCCGGTGAACACGATCGCGGGCCTGCTCGAGATTCTGGAGGACAGCCGCGAGACGATCGACGTCTTCGAGCTGTCGGACCGCATCGGCAAGGAATTCGGCGAGACGATCAGCGTGGTCAAGGCGGCCGAGATGCTGGGGCTCGTCGAGACGCCGAAGGACGACGTGCACATGACGGAGGTGGGCTGGTACTTCCTGGCCGCGCCGCTGCCGGTGCGCAAGGCGCTGTTCAAGCACGCGATCCTGAAGCTGCGGCTGTTCCAGATGCTCGCCGCGCAGCTCGACGCCGCGCCCGATGGGCGCCTGGATGCCGACGCGGTGATGGACGAGCTCGCGACGCTGCTGCCCTACGACCAGCCGGCCAAGGTCTTCGACACGCTGGTCACCTGGGGCCGCTATGCGGAAATCCTCGACTACGACGAGGCGACGCGCGCGATCACGCGACGGGAACCGGATGCCGGGGATGACGACGACGATGGCTGAGGGTTCGCACGTGCGGTGCCCGCGCGGCGCGCGACCGCGGGGACGGGCGCTCGCGTGGGCGCTTGCGTGGACCTGCGTGGCGGTGCCCTGCGCGCCCGCGCACGCGGCGGCCGATCCCGCGAAGGTGCTGCACATCACGCTGCCCGACATCAACTCGCTGGACCCGCAGCAATACAACGACTCGCCGTCGTACGACGTGCTGCGCGCCATCTACGAGGGGCTGTACGAGTACGACTACCTCGCGAGCCCCGCGCGCATCGTGCCCTGCACGGCCGCGGCGATGCCCGTGATCACGGACAACGGGCGCACGTGGACCATCAAGCTCAAGCGCGGCATCTTCTTCACGCCGGATCCCGCGTTCAACGGCAAGCCCCGCGAGCTGGTGGCGGCCGACTACGTCTATGCGCTGCAGCGCTGGATGGATCCGACGCTGCGCCGCGGCGGCGACACGTGGACCATCGACCTCGTCGTCGGCGCGCGCGCGGTGGTCGAGCAGGCGAAGCGCACCGGGCACTTCGACTACGACACGCCGATCGCCGGCTTGCGCGCGCTGGACCGCTACACGCTGCAGC
The DNA here is from genome assembly GCA_044225845.1 of Casimicrobiaceae bacterium. Lineage (GTDB taxonomy): Bacteria > Pseudomonadota > Gammaproteobacteria > Burkholderiales > Casimicrobiaceae > VBCG01. The sequence goes on along the minus strand of JBGAIC010000068.1, from coordinate 12,120 downwards.
TCAAGCTGACCGACGCGATCTTCCCGCCGATCGAGAATGCGCTGACCACGGGTGCGCTCGCGCGCGAAGTGGTCACGGCGGCGGGCGGCGACATCCGCACGCGCGCGGTCGGCACGGGCCCGTACATGCTCCGCGAGTGGCGACCCGGCTCGCGCGTCGTGCTCGCGGCCAATCCCGACTACCGGCCGCTCGCGTTCCCGCAGACCGACAACCCGCGCTGGAGCGCGATGGCGAAGTCGATGGCGGGACGTACGTTCCCGCGCATCGGCGTCGTCGACATCGCGATCATGGACGAGGAGCAGCCGCGCGTGCTGGAGTTCGAGCGCGGCAAGCTCGACTACGTGCGGCTCTATACGGACATCGCCAACCGGCTGCTCGACGGTGGCAAGGGCATGCGGCCGGACCTCGCGGCGCGCGGCATCACGCACATTGCGAGCGCGGAGCCCTACACGTTCTCGTTCTACTTCAACGTCCAGGATCCCGTCGTCGGTGGCATGGACGCGCCGCACGTCGCGCTGCGGCGCGCGATCGCGCTCGCCACCAACGTCGACGAGCTGATCGCGGTCGTGTTCGGCGGCCAGGCGACGGTCGCGCGCCAGCTGGTGCCGCCGCCCGCGGCCGGCCACGACAACGCGGTGAAGGCGTTGGCGCTCTACGATCCCGCGGCGGCCAACGCCCTGCTGGACCGGATGGGCTACACGCGCCGCGACGGCGACGGCCTGCGGCTCGCGCCGGACGGCGCGCCGCTCGTGATCACGTGGTCGCTGCGCTCGGGCGGCACGTCGACGGCGCTGGCGACGCTGATCCGCAAGAACCTGCAGGCCGTCGGCCTGCGCACCGATTTCCACCTGACGCCGTTCCAGGACGTGATCAAGGAGCTGGAAGCCGGCAAGTTCGCGGCCTACTACGGCGGCTATGGCGGCCTGCCGAGCGGCTACGGGATCCTGATGCAGCTCGACAGCCGCGCGCCCGTGTCGCAGAACGCGTCGCGCTTCGCGTCGCCGCGCTACGACGCGCTGATGGACCGCTTCATGCGCACGCAGGATCCGCGCGTGCAGCAGGAGACGGCCATGGGCATGGCCCAGGTCGCGGAAGCTTACGTGCCGCTGCAGCCGCTCGTATTCCGGCTGGAGAACGACTTCATCCAGCCACGGCTCGAGGGCTTCGCGCCGCCCGCGTTCGACACCTACTGGAAGTACCTCGACCTCAGGTCCGACGCCGGGGTCGAACGCGCATTTCCAGGCCGCCGCCGCATGCGATGCCGCAATAAATGGAGTCTGACCCTTCTTACGGGTGGCGGCGCGCTTCGTCGCGGCGCGCTTCACGGCGGCCGGCTTGGCCGCCGCGGCCGCCGTCGCGCCGCGCGTAGCGGTCTTGGCTGCGGTCTTGGTGCTAGTGGTCGCTTGGCGCTTCGCGCTGCTGCGCGCGCGGCGCGGCCGCCGTCTTCGTCGCGCGCTTGGCGGCAACGTACGGCGCCACGACCTCGCCGGTGGCGCGCGGCGCGCGCTTGACCGCCGTGCGCCCCTTGGTCTGCGGCTTGCCGGTCTTCTCGGCCAGGATCGCGAGCGCCTCGTCGAGCGTCAGGCTCTCCACCTTGTCCTTGTCCGGCAGCGTGGCGTTGACGTCGCCGTGCTTCACGTAGGGACCGTAGCGACCCGAATACAGCTCCACGGGTGCCTTGTCGCGCGGATGGGCGCCGAGCACGCGCAAGGCTGCCGCGCGTTGCGGCCGGCCGCGACCGCCCTTGCCTTCGCCCTTAGCCTCGAATTCGAAGCCGACCTTGCCGTCCGCCTGCCGCACGAGGAAGGCGGAGAAAGGCCGGCGCGTGCGCGCGGACACGAACTGCAAGAGGTCCGTCTTGCCGTCGCGCAGCAGCTTCTCCATCTGCGCGCGCTCGACGGGTCGTTGCAGGATCGTGCGGCCCGAACGGAAGTCACAGGTGCGGTTGGGGCCCACCGCGTGCTCGCACACGTAGGCGTTGGGCGTTTCGTACACGTTGCCGCCGTCCTTCGGGCATTTGCCCAACGGCTCCTGGCCCGAGAAGTCCGGCACTTCGCCATCGTCGTCGCCGGGACGCGGGCCGAAGTCGAACTCGACTTCGTTGGCGTCGTTGAGCTTCAGCTTCGCGGCGAACGCGCGGCCCAGCCGGCTGCGGAAGCCCTCGAGCGGGCCGATCTCGCGCTTGGCGATCAGCTCCTCCGCCTCGCGCGGCTCGAGCTGGCGCCCACCCATGATCTTCCAGAACCCGAAGTCGCCGTTGACGCAGGCGAATTTCTTGTACTGCTCGCGCACTTCGCCCGCGCAGACGGGGCAGGGCACCGTCAGCGTCGCGAAATCGCCGGGAATCGTGTCGCTTTCGTAGTTCTTCGCCTGGCCGACGATGTGCTCGGTCATCGCGACGATCTCGTCCATGAAGTCGGCGCGCGCGAGCTTGCCGTGTTCCATCTGCGCGAGCTTGAATTCCCACTCGGCGGTGAGCTCGGGCGAGAACAGCTCCGGCACGCCGAGGCCGTGCAGCAGCGTCATCAGCGAGAACGCCTTGGCCGTCGGGATCAGTTCCTTGCCGTCGCGATAGATGTAGCGCTCATAGATCAGGCCCTCGATGATCTGCGCGCGCGTGGCCGGCGTGCCGAGGCCCTTCTCGCGCATCGCGTCGCGCAGGTCCTCGTCGTCGATCGTCTTGCCGGCGCCTTCCATCGCGGACAGCAGCGTCGCTTCGTTGAGCCGCGCCGGCGGCCGCGTGACCAGCGGCACGACGTCGACCTTCTCGGTGGCAACCTTCTCGTCCGGCGCGACGGCCGTCAGCGACGCGTCGTCCTCCTGCGCTTCCTTCCCGTAGACGGCGAGCCAGCCCGGGTTGACGAGCACCTTGCCTTCCGTCTTGAACGGCTCGTCGACGACGCGCGTGATGCGCGTGGTCACCTGGAACTCGGCGGCCGGGTAGAACACGGCGATGAAGCGCTTGACGACGAAGTCGTAGAGCTTCAACTCGAGCTCGTTCAGCGACTTGGGCGTCTGCAGCGTGGGGATGATCGCGAAGTGGTCCGAGATCTTGCTGTTGTCGAAGATCCGCTTGTTGGGCCTGACCCAGCTCGACTTCAGCACCTTGCGCGCATGCGTGCCATAGGCGTTGGTCTCGCCGAGCACCTCGAGCGTCTGCTTCACGGTGCCGAGATAGTCCTCGGGCAGCGCACGAGCGTCGGTCCGCGGGTAGGTCAGCACCTTGTGCTTTTCGTACAGCGCCTGCGCGAGCGACAGCGTGGTGCGCGCCGAGAAGCCGAAGCGGCCGTTGGCCTCGCGCTGAAGCGTCGTCAGGTCGTACAGCAACGGCGGGCTCTGCGTCGACGGCTTGGATTCCTCGGTGACGATGCCCGGCTGGCCCGCGCACTTCAACGCGAGCGCGCGCGCCTTCGCCTCGTCCCACAGCCGCTCGGCGCGCGCGTCGGGATCGTCGTCCGGCTTCTTGAACTTCTCGTCGAACCAGCGGCCCGTGTAGTCGCCGGCCTTGGCGTTGAACGTGCCGATCAGCTCCCAGTAGTTGCGCGGCTTGAACGCACGGATCTTCTCCTCGCGCTCGGTCAGGATGGCGAGCGTCGGGGTCTGCACGCGGCCCACTGTCGTCAGCTGGAAGCCGCCTGACTTGGAGTTGAACGCCGTCATCGCGCGCGTGCCGTTGATGCCGACGAGCCAGTCGGACTCCGAGCGGCAGGTCGCGGCGTCGGCCAGCGGGTGCATCTGCGCGTCGGTGCGCAACGCGGCGAAGCCGTCGCGGATGGCGGCCTGCGTCATCGACTGCAGCCACAGGCGCCGGATGGGCTTGTCCGTCCTGGCGTACTGGACGATGTAACGGAAGATCAGCTCGCCCTCGCGCCCCGCGTCGCAGGCGTTGATGAGGCCGCCGACGTCCTTCCGCTTGATCAGCTTCAGCAGCAACTTGAGCCGATCTTCGCTCTTCTCGATGGGTTTGAGCGCGAAACGGGTGGGTATCGCCGGCAGGTGGGCGAACGTCCACTTGCCCCGCTTGACCTCTTCGTCCTCGGGCATCCCGATCTCGACCAGGTGGCCCACGGCCGACGACAGCACGTAGTCGTCCGACTCGAAGAAGTCGCCCTGGCGCGTGAAGCCGCCCAGCGCCCGCGCGATGTCGGCGGCGACGGAGGGCTTCTCGGCGATGATGAGGTCCTTGCTCAAGCGGGTCCTTTCGGGCGAGCGGGGGGCGATACTACGTGGGAAGCTTGGGGCGGTGCAAGGCAACCAAAGGCCGACGCCCCGTTCGGCCGGTGCCGGATCAGCCGCGGCGTTGCCAGGCCCCGCCCGGTACCGCCGCCACGACTCCGGCAATTTCCAGCGCCGCAAGTTCGGCGGCGATGGCTTGCGCCGGCAGCCCCGTGCGTGCGATCAGCCGGTCCAGGTCGGCGGGCGCGTGGCCCAGCGCTGTCATCACGGCCCGCGCCGTGGCGGACTCCAGGCCGGAGTCAGTGCTTACTTCCAAGAGCGTCCCCCGGGCGAGCGCGGGAGCCGCGGCGGACGGTGTGAGCGCCAACTCTGCCAGCACGTCCTGCGCCGTTTCCACGAGCTTGGCCCCTTCGCGGATCAGCTTGTGGCAGCCGCGGGACTGTGGAGAGTGGATGGAACCGGGGATGGCCATCACCTCCCTGCCCTGCTCGCCCGCGCAGCGCGCGGTGATCAGCGAGCCGGACTTGAGGTTGGCCTCGACGACCAGCACGCCGCGCGCAAGTCCCGCGATCAGCCGATTGCGCCGCGGGAAGTTGTAGGGCAGCGCCGGGGTGCCGGGCGGAAATTCGGACACGAGGCAGCCGCGCTCCGCGATCGCATGCGCCAGCGCGCGGTTGGCGGCCGGATAGACGCGGTCGAGGCCCGTGCCGACGACGGCGATCGTCGAGCCCGCGCCTTCCAGCGCGCCCTCGTGCGCGGCCGCGTCGATGCCGGTGGCAAGCCCGGAGACGACCGTGACGCCCGCCGTGGCCAAGGTCCGCGCGAACGCACGCGCATCGTCGCGGCCCTGCGGCGTGGCGTTGCGGCTGCCGACGATGGCGACCGCGGGACGCCCGAGCAACTCGCGGCGGCCGATCTGGAACAGCGCGGGCGGCGCTTCGCCGATGTCCAGCAGTGCGCGCGGATAGTCGTCGTCGTCCCACGTGCACAGCCGGTGCGTGGCGCCGGCGGCGAGCCACGCGAGGCTGGCGGCGATCCGCGCATCGTCGGCTGCGGGCAGGCGCGCACAGGCGCCGGCATCCAGGTAGCGGTGTGGCGCGGCGACGACGGCTTCGGGCCCGCCGGCCGCGCGCAGCGCCGCGACCAGCGGCGCGTGCGGCAGTGCCGCGAGCGCGATACGGAGCCATGCGCGGGTGCGCGCGTCGGCATCCATCGGCGCGCGCTCCGGGGTCCCGCGCCGGGTCAGGGCTGGCGGATGAAGTCGCCGACGGAGATCGAGAACTTGGTGTTGAGCAACACCGCGTACGACACGAGGTCGAACGAGCGGAACACGAACATCAGGCCGACGCGTTCCTCCGGCAGGTCCAGGTGCGACTCCGGCGTGAAGTACGTGGTCTGGTCCAGGAAGCGCAGCAGCTGCGGCGTATTGGTGTTGGCCGCGGGTCGACGACCGTACGGCCGCCCTGGTAGATGGCCAGCACCGCGCCGACGTCGACGCCGTCATGCGTGCCGCGATCGATGACGACGAGGTTGCCGCGCCCCATCTCGCTCGCGTTCGCGTACGACGCGATGATGTGCCCCGACACCGGCTGCGGCGGCGCGTGCGGCACGTAGTTGAGCAGCGTCTCGGGCGGCACCGGGATCAGGCGGTCGCCGACGAACACTTCCTCGTTCGATTGCTGGATGGTGAGCGTCGAAACTTCGCCGAAGCGCTCCGCGCGCGCGACGCCGATGAAGCGGTTCTCGAAGCCCAGGATGTTGTGCGGCGGGTCGTAGGCGACGAGCGCCTTGCCGGGCCGGAAGATATACCAGGTTTCGCCGCCGCTCGGCGCGACGCCGACCGCGTAGATGCGGTCGCCGGCCGCGCGCGTGATGCGCTCGCGGTCGCGTCCGGCGACGATTTCGCCCGAGCCCGGCAGGCCGGCCCCGGGCGTGATGATCGACTTGGTGAGGTAGGGCTCGAGGTCGCCGACCGGGATGGCGGGAATCGCCTGGGCTGCCAGCGATTCCGTGCGCACGCCCGGCGAGAGGCGGACGGTGCCGCCGGAACCGCCGGCGACGGACAGCCGCGGCCCGCCGGCCGCATTGCGGTCCAGCACCAGGACGTCGCCGGGATAGATCCAGTGCGGATCCTTGATCTGCGCCTTGTTCCAGCCCCACAGCTCGGGCCAGCGCCACGGGTCCTTGAGGAAGCGCCCCGAGATGGCCCACAGCGTATCGCCCTTGACGACGGTGTACGTCGACGGGGCGTCGTCGGCGAGCTGCAAAGGCGCCGTCGAGGGGGTCTGCGCAGAGGCAGGGCCGACCATGAGCCATGCTGCCGCGACGATCGCGGCGGCCAGGCGCAGGTACATGCTAAACTGTTGACGCATAAGACCTCTTCCCTGACGGGCGGGCTTGCTAACGTCCTAAAGCGCCGCAAAATAAGGACTTAAGAAAGATTCTGCATTTGACACTTGCATTTGGCAAGCTTTCGGCCTGTCCCGGCGCCGTTTGTGGCGGGCGTCGTTGCAACGGCGGCTGTGGGCACCGCAACAGCGGGCCGAAGGCTTGAAAAATGCCGCGAACGCGGCAAGATCGATGCCATGATCCTCCCGATCCTCGAATACCCGGACCCGCGCCTGAAGAAGGTGGCGGCGCCCGTGCGCACGTTCACGCCGGACATCGTGAAGCTCGTGGCCGACATGGCGGAGACGATGTACGCGGCGCCGGGCATCGGGCTCGCGGCCACGCAGGTGGACGTGCACAAGCGGGTGATCGTCATGGACATCTCCGAGGACCGGAACGAGCTGCGCGTCTTCGTGAATCCCGAAATCCTGGCCGCGGATGGAGAGGCGGAAGGCGAGGAAGGCTGCCTGTCGGTGCCGGGCTATTACGACAAGGTGGCGCGCGCGGAGCGCGTGACCGTCCGCGCGCAGGACGCGCACGGCAAGCCGTTCGAGCTCGCGGCGGATGGTCTTCCTGGCGGTCTGCATCCAGCATGAAATGGATCACCTCGTCGGCAAGGTGTTCGTCGATTACCTGTCGCCGCTCAAGCGTGCGCGCGTCACCACGCGCATGAAGAAAAAGCAGAAGCTCGCGGGCTGACGCCGCGGCAACCCCGGCCGGCGCCGCGCAGCACGCCACGCGCGCCGGCAATGCCCCACGATGGACCCCTCCCGCCCGCCCACCGCGGCCACGCCGCTGCGCGTCGGCTTTGCCGGCACGCCGGACTTCGCCGCCACCGCGCTGACCGCGATCGTCGAGGCCGGGTACACGATACCGTGGGTGCTGACGCAGCCCGATCGGCCAAAAGGCCGAGGCATGGCGCTCGCCGCTTCGCCGGTGAAGGCGCTCGCGCAGGCGCACGGGCTCGCGGTGCTGCAGCCGCCGACGCTGCGTGACGCGGCGGCGCAGGCCGCGCTCGCGGACGCGCAGCTCGACGTGCTCGTCGTCGCGGCCTATGGCCTCATCCTGCCGCAGGCAGTGCTCGCCACGCCGCGCGCGGGCTGCCTCAACATCCACGCGTCGCTGCTGCCGCGCTGGCGCGGCGCGGCGCCGATCGCGCGCGCGATCGAGGCGGGCGACACGCACAGCGGCATCACGATCATGCAGATGGATGCGGGCCTCGACACGGGCCCGATGATCGCCGACGTTGCCCGGTGCCCATCGCGCCGGACGCGACGGCGGGCTCGCTGCACGACGCGCTGGCGGCGACGGGCGCGCGCGCGATCGTCGACGTGCTGGGCATGCTCGCGCGCGACGGGCAGGTCGCGTCGACGCCGCAACCGGCGGACGGCGTCACGTACGCGCACAAGATCGCGCGTGCCGACGCGCGTCTCGACTGGTCGCTCGCGGCCGCCGTGCTCGCGCGCCGCGTCCGCGCGTTCGACCCGGTGCCCGGCGCGTGGGCCGACGCCGGCGACGGCGTGATCAAGGTGTGGCGCGCGGAGGCGCTTGCGCGCGAGCATCGCGGCGTCGCGCCGGGCACGCTGCTGGACGTCAGCGAACGCGCGCTCGTCGTCGCGTGCGGCGAAGGCGCGCTGGCGATCACCGAGCTCACGCCTGCCAATGCGCGGCGCATGAGCGTGTCCGCGTTCGTCGCGGGCGCGGGCCGCGCGCTGGTTGCGGGCGCGACGCTGGGCACCGCGCGGTGACGACCGCGACGGGACTCGAGCAATCGCAGCGGCAGGCCGCGACGATCGTCATGCGCGTGCTGGACGGGCAGACGCTGACGCAGGCGCTGGCGGCGACGCCGGTCGACGGGCCGGCCCGCTCGCTGGTCCAGGAGCTCGCCTACGGCACGCTGCGCCACCATGGCACGCTCGCCGCGATCGTCGGCGCGCTGGCGACGAAGCCGCTCGCGCATCGCGACGTCGCGGCGATCGTCGAAGTGGCGCTGTATCAGCTGATGCATGCGCGCACGCCGCCGTTCGCCGTCGTCGACCAGGCCGTGCGCGCCGTCGAGGCCGCAGGGCGTCCCGCGGCCAAGCCGCTCGTCAACGCGCTGCTGCGCCGCTTCCTGCGCGAGCGCGACGCGCTCGTCGCGCAGGTGAACCGCGATCCCGTCGCGCGCTGGTCGTATCCCGCGTGGTGGATCGCGCGCCTGCGCGCCGATCACCCGGCGGATTGGCAGGCGATCCTCGCCGCCGGCAACGAGCGCCCGCCGCTGACGTTGCGCGTGAACGCGCGGCGGACGACGCGCGAGGCGCTGCTCGCGCGCTTCGCGGCCGCGGGCATCGCGGCGAAGGCCGTCGCACCGGACGGCATCGAGCTCGCGACGCCGGCCGCGGTGACGACCTTGCCCGGCTTCGACGAAGGCCTCTTCAGCGTGCAGGACAGCGGCGCGCAATGGGCCGCGCACCTCGTCGACGCGCGCGACGGCATGCGCGTGCTGGACGCGTGCGCGGCGCCCGGCGGCAAGGCGACGCACCTGCTGGAACGCGCCGACGTCGAGCTCGTGGCGATCGACCGCGATGCGGCGCGCCTCGATCGCGTGCGCGACAACCTCGCGCGGCTGGGCCTTGCCGGTCCGCGCGTGACCGTTGCCGCCGCCGACGCGCGCGAGCCCGCGCGGTGGTGGGACGGCCGGCCGTTCGACCGCATCCTCGCCGACGTGCCCTGCAGCGCCTCGGGCGTCGTGCGCCGCCATCCCGACGGCAAGTGGCTTCGGCGCGCCACCGACATCGCCGCGTTCGCGCGCGAGCAGGATGCCGTGCTCGCGGCGCTGTGGCCGCTGCTGGCGCCCGGCGGCCGGCTCGTCTATGCGACGTGCTCGCTGTTCCGCGACGAGAACGCGGCGCGCGTCGATGCCTTCATGGCCGCGCATCCGGAGGCGTTGCGCGGAACACTCAATCTGCCGCCGGGCGTCGCCCGCGCGGACGGGCAACTCTTGCCTTCGGGCAACGGCGCGCCCCACAATCAGGACGGCTTCTTCTACGCGCTGATCGACAAGGCGTGACAGCGCGGTCCGCATGGCCGTAATCCTCCCCGCACGCCGCCACCCGTTCGTCCTGCCGCCGCGTGCGTGGTCCGTGCTCGCCTGGCTGCTGCTGGCGCTCGCGCTTGCGCTGCCGCTCGCCGCGCACGCGGACTCGATCGCGCTGCGCAGCGCCGAGCTGCACGAGGAGGAAGGCGACGTCATGCTGTCGGCCGAGTTCGACGTGTCGCTGAACGCGACGCTGGAGGAGGCGCTGGCCAACGGCATCCCGCTCTATTTCGACCTCGCGTTCACGCTGACGCGCCCGCGCTGGTACTGGATGGACGAGAAGGTCGTCGACCAGGTGACGACGTACCGCGTCGCGTTCGCGCCGCTGACGCGCCAGTACCGCGTGACCAGCGGGCTGATGGCGCAGAGCTTCGGCACGATCGGCGAAGTCGAGCGCTTCCTCGCGCGCGTCAGCTCGCGGCCCGTGGCGCGCGCCGCGGACCTTGCGAAAGGCACGCGCTACGAGGCGGCCGTGCGGCTGCGGCTCGACACGGGCCAGTTGCCGAAGCCGCTGCAGGTGTCCGCGCTGGGCTCGCGCGACTGGCAGCTCTCGTCCGAGTGGCATCGCTGGGCGTTCACGCCATGAACGTCTTCACGTCACGCCGCTTGCGCTGGCTGCTGCTGATCGCGGCCTGCCTGTCGACGATCGCGCTGTTTCTGCTGGCGAGCGCCACGTCGAACACGCGCTTCTTCGCGGGCGGCTACGACGCGCTGCTGATCGTCAACGGCGTGCTCGTCGTGCTGCTGATGCTGATCGTGGGCTGGCAACTGTGGAAGCTCTGGCGGCGCCGCGTGCGCGGCGTGTTCGGCTCGCGGCTCGCCGTGCGGCTCGTGCTGCTGTTCGCGCTCGTCGCCGTGTTGCCCGGCGCGCTCGTCTACGCGGTGTCCGTGCAGTTCCTGGGCCGCAGCATCGAGAGCTGGTTCGACGTGCGGGTCGACCGCGCGCTGGACAGCGGCCTCAACGTCGCGCGCAACGCGCTCGACTTCGTGGTCAAGGACGCGACGACCAAGGCCACGCAGGTGGCGTTGGCGCTCACCGACGTGTCCGGCAACTTCGCGCCGGCGCTGTCGGCCGCCACCGAGCAGACGGGCGTCGACGAGGCGGTGCTGTTCGGCGTTGCCGGCAACGTGCTGGCGGTGGCCGGCATCAGCAACTCGACGGCGACGCCGGACCCGCCGCCCGCGGCGGCATTGCGCCGCGCGCGGCTGCAGCAGACCTACTCGGCCGTGGAGCAGGTACCGGACCGCGGCATGCTCGTGCGCGTCGTCGTGCCCGTGAACAGCGCGGACCGCAGCGATCCCTTGAAGCTGCTGCAAGTGACGGAGAGCGTGCCGTCGTCGCTCGCCACCGAGATCGCACGCGTCGAGGCCGGCGCGCAGGACTATCGCGAGATCTCGTACGCGCGCTCGTCGCTCAAGCGCCTGTACGCGGTGACGCTGACGCTGACGCTGCTGCTGGCGCTGACCACCGCGCTGGGCCTTGCGATCGTGCTGTCCGAGCGCTTCGCCGCGCCGCTGGGCCTGCTTGCCGCGGGCACGCGCGCCGTCGCGGAAGGCGACTTCACGCTCCGCCAGCCGGTGACCTCGCGCGACGAGTTGGGCGTGCTGACGGAATCGTTCAACACGATGACGGCGCAGCTCGCGGATGCACAGGTGCGCAACGAGGAAGCGCGCCACGCCATCGAGACGACGCGCGCCTACCTCGAGAGTGTGCTCGGCAATCTCTCCGCCGGCGTGCTGGCGTTCGACGCCGCTTACCGGCTGCGCACCGCCAACCCGTCGGCGGCGGTGATCCTGCAGCAGCCGCTCGCGTCGCTCGCGGGCGTGCCGCTGGCCGAATGGGGCGGCCGCGCACCGGCACTGGCGTCGTTCGCGGAGCTCGTCGCCGAGGGCTTCCGCGCGAGCCGCGAAGGCGCCTGGCAGAAGGAAGCCGAGCTGCAGGTGGCGAATCTCACGCGCACGCTGCTGTTGCGCGGCTCGCGGCTCGCCGGCGCGGCCGACGAGGGCTACGTCGTCGTGTTCGACGACGTGTCTGAACTGGTGCTCGCGCAGCGGGACGCGGCCTGGGCCGAAGTGGCGCGCCGTCTTGCGCACGAGATCAAGAACCCGCTGACGCCGATCCAGCTCTCGGCCGAGCGGCTGGCGATGAAGCTCGAGGCCAAGCTCGAGGGCGGCGACGCGGAGACGCTGCGCCGGGGCACGCAGACGATCGTCACGCAGGTCGCGGCGATGAAGAGCATGGTCGACGACTTCGCGATCTATGCGCGCCAGCCGCGGCCCGGCCAGATGAAGGTGGTCGATGTAAAATCGCTGCTCCAGGACGTCATGGGGCTGTACGAGAACCTGCGCCCCCACGTGATGCTCACGTTGCCCGAAGGCCCGGTCGCCATCCAGGGCGAGCCCACGCGGCTGCGGCAGGTACTGCACAACCTGCTGCAGAACGCGATCGATGCGCAGGCCGACGTTCCCGAGCCGCG